>NZ_QUJK01000002.1:0-478325 GCF_003480905.1 Blautia sp. AM28-27 | reverse complement strand
TCTCCCATACAATACCTTCTTTCGGTATTTTAGGAATAAACACAATGTGATACTGGCATTTCCAACGAGTATGTGATAAACTTTTATTGTCCATTTGGACCGCCTCCTTTGATTTTGAGTTTGGCTTGCGACACCATTCTCATTCTATCACAGGAGGCTTTATTTTGTTATCCTCACCACTTCCGACTACTCTATTCTCCCCAGCATAGCTGGGGGATTAGACTTTTCATTCAATTCATTCAGTTTTGCCAACGCTCTTGGCTCACTAAAATCTAAGTAGTTCGTTGTAAGAATTTGCCCCGGGATTCTCTTTCGCTCGAGTTCTTTTAACGTCTGCAGGAGGGGCGTAATTCCTCCCATTGTGATAAATGCCACACTAATCTGGAATTGTTCACAGCGAAGTAGCTCTTCTTCAATAGAAGAAATAACTTTTTTACCCTCTTCTGGATTGTTTGATATAAAACTCGGTTTATATTCCAGATTTGAAGCAAGATTTCCATTGATATAGGCTGCTTCCAACCCTTGATTTATGTTTTGTATTATTTCTTCTTTCACCGTTTCATCCTCTCTGTTCTAACTTTAAATTGTAACGTATTTGACTTTACAATTCAAATTTTTTCATCATTTTCCAGTTTTTACCATGCTTTATAACGTCTCCTGATACGCCCGATCAATCAGCTTCTTTGCCTTCTGAAAGTCTTCTGCCGTCTTGATTGACACTTCCAGCTCCCCCGTTCCGTAATGTCCAATCCCGCGGGTATCTCTTGTGAATCCTTCTTCCAGTTCAACAGTGTCCGGGTCGAGTTTCATTCGGAGCAGGATCTGTTTGTTATAAATTTCAATGCAGAAAATGTTCTGCACTTTCTTATAGGCCAAATACAGCTTCAATTGGTTTGGAACAAGATCGTCTCCTAGCGATTCGATGTAGTCACAAAGCGCCGTATATAATGTTTTGAAATGGCTGCTTGCTGATGACAGCTTCTCTAAATGTGTTTTCTGTGTGTATGTACTACTTGTTGTTGAAATGGTTGATGTTTCCGTTACTGGCTTTGCCACCGGTGTGTTCAGATGTTCAAACAGCAACAGATCTTCCCCATATTTCCGATATTTCACCAACTTGATATTCCTCTGCATCTGATTCACTGCATGCACGTCGTATTTCGTAAAATCACTTGCAATACAAATCACACAAGGCACCGACCAATCAATCTGGTCTGCTACTTCCATACCCAGTTTTTCAATCACAAGCAGTTTGAAATCCGCTTTGTGATCCAAAAGCCAATCCAGATAGAATAATCCCTGATTAATTACGTTCTCGCTCGAGCTTCTCTTATACTCAAAAATCACTGGGCTATTATTTTCATCAATTCCGATGCTGTCCATTCTTCCGGATGTGATCATATATTCACTTTTCAGAAAACGAACGCCGAAAAATGTCTCCATGTTCTGCTCTATCGTTGTTTGCAGTTGTTTCTCCAATACTACCGTGGAAGAGGTGCGCTCTTTCACAACCGTTCCGACCTCAAAAAGTTTTATTTCCGACACTGCAGTTTCTCCTTCCCTGTCGCAAGATATATGTTCATTATATCGTACCTTCTTACAAAATACTATTGTAAAACATTCTTTCCGCAGGCATTCCCATCAAAAAAGGCCGCAGCTCCGCAAAGCTGTGACCTTTTCCCAATATTACCAATATGCTATTTCCGATACACCGTCTTCCCCCGTGCAACGACTTCCTGAATCTCCAGTCCCTGATCCAGTACGCAAAGATCTGCATCAAACCCTTCCTGGATTTTTCCTTTTCCTTTCAGTGACAGGATCTCTGCCGGGTTTGCCGTAATCGTCGAAATTGCGGTTTCCAGCGGAATTCCCGCTTTCTCCACGCATTCTTTTACTTCTTTCAGCAAACAGCTCGACTGGCCCATGCCCATCCGCAGGAATTCTCCCTTCTCATTAAAGATCGGCAGACTGCCCTGACCGTCGGATGAGATGGTGATGTGTTTCGGATTCACGCCTGCATCCAGCATGCGGCGGATTCCTTTGCACACGCGGACTTCATCACAGACAGTTTCCCAGTAATCGATCTCTTCATTTCCGGTGAAATCGACCGCACCGCCCTTTACGGCGTATTCAATTGCCTTCTGGAACAGCTTCTCATTCCGGTTGACATGGGTCGGGAGGAACTGGCTGGCCGGGATTTCGGTTTCGCTGATGACGCGTTCGATCAGCTCCATACATCTTGCACCGTCGCCAAGGTGGACATTGATCACTCCCGCTTTCCCGGAAAGAACACCGCCGAGGCGCGTGTCTGCTGCCAGTCGGGCGAATTCTTCGAAGGTCGGCTGTGAGGATCGGTGGTCCGAGATGGCGATTTCGCCGGTTCCGATGATTTCTTCGATCATCATGATATCTTTCGTAATTCCATCCGTCAGTGTACGCACCGGAACCTGATAGCTGCCGGTGTAGCACCAGGCGGACATGCCCTGCTCCCGGAGGCCTTTTGTTTTTGCCACGAGCGCGCACATGTCACGGCCAATGCCGTCAGTTCCGAGGCAGCCGACAACGGTTGTCACACCGAACTTGTTCAGGCCTTCCATCGTCGCCTCCGGGGTGCGGTTGGCAAAGCCGCCCTCGCCGCCTCCGCCGAGCACGTGAACATGGCAGTCGACAAAGCCAGGTGTCAGGACAAGTCCGGTTCCGTCTACGGTCTCCGCGCCAAAGAGCAGGCCGTCTGCCGTTATCGTGCCGGCATCTGCGATCTTGACAATTTTATCATACACAGTAAGAACGTCTTTTCTTCCGAGGTATTCCGGCGCATAGACGTCTATGTTCTGAAATAATATCATTTTCTCTCACTCCTCTTAAAATCCAATGGCAACCGCAATCAGAATCGTAATGACTGCTCCAATCATCAGTATCCCTAAGAATTTCCACATGAATTTGATCCAGTTCGACCACTCGATTTTTGCAATCGCCAGGGAGCCGATCAGGCAGCCGGAGGTCGGGACGATCAGGTTTGTGAAAGCATCACCGAGCTGGAACGCAAGGACGGATGTCTGGCGGGATACGCCGAGAAGGTCCGCGAGCGGTGCCATGATCGGCATGGTGATCGCCGCCTGGCCGGAGCCGGACACGACGAAAAAGTTGAAGACCGACTGGAACACGTACATCAGCACGGCTGCGGCTGCACCGGAAAGACCGGCCAGTGCCTGTGAGATGCCGTACATAATGGTGTTGATAACGGTCGGTGTGGTCGGATCGGAACCGCCGAGCACCTGCATGATGCCCTGTGCCATCGCAACAACGAGTGCTGCGCCGATCAGGTCTTTTGCGCCGTCTTTGAAGGAAACGGCAATGTCGTTCACTTTCATGTCATTCAGATGGAAAATGACACCGATCACACCTGCCACAATTCCCATGATGAAGAACTGGGTTGCGATTTCGGCCATGTAATAACCTTTTGCCATAACGCCCCAGATAACCCAGACAACGGTAACAGCCAGTGTCACCAGAACTAGGATATGGCCGATGCCGAAGGAATGGCCCTCGTCGATGCCTGTTTTTTCGTTCTGATCACGGAAATACTGGTCACTTTCGTAAGCAACGGAGATTTCCGGGGTCTTTTTTACTTTTGCTGCATAGAACATGGTCATGCCGCAGCCAAGAGCGGTGAACACCACCCACATCACCATACGGAAACCTGCGCCGGAGAAGACGTCAACGCCGGCGATTCCCTGTGCGATTCCGACAGAGAACGGGTTCATCCAGGAGGATCCGAAGCCGATCTGTGTTGCGACGTACGTGACAAGCACGGCAATGACCGTGTCGTATCCGACAGCGACGAACAGCGGGCAGAGGATCATGGTGAACGGAAGGGCCTCTTCTCCCATTCCGAACACGGCTCCGCCGAGGGAAAACAGGACGAAAAGGACCGGGATCAGCAGTTTTTCGGCTCCTTTTGCTTTACGGATCAGGCCGATCAGACCGGCTTCAACGGCTCCGGTGCGGATCATGATGCCGAAAGCACCGCCGACTACCATCAGAAATGCGATGATTTCGATAGCGGAGCTGCTGATAATTCCGTTATACATGTAATTGAAAAATCCGGTTCCGCCGTCGCCGCTGAACAGTGCAACGCCTTCTGTGACCGGTTTTCCGGCAGCATCGGTCAGATACTGGAAGCTTCCGTCTTTGATGACGGTACGGGTCTTTTCTACCCCGTTCATCAGGTACGTGACATCCTCCGTCTCGTAATAGCCTTTCGGGACGAGGAAGGTCATGACGGCCGCGATAACCACCACAAAAAAGATGATAATGTAGGTATCCGGCACGTTAAATCCCCTGTTGAATGATTTCAGGCCTTCGCCTTTCTTTTTGCTCATATTTTGAGATTTCCTCCATTTGATATTCTATTCTCGTTTTTAACGCGCTTGGATTAGTGTACCATAGATCATAGAGGAAAGTCACTGAAAAAATCAAAAAAGTGACAGAAAAATTTTCCATTCGGATTTTTCTGCCGGCTGTGTGCAATGTCATGCATAACATGATTGTATAGAAAGGTAAACAATTCCTTTTAAGGTTTCCTGCTTCCCGTCTCTTATGCTATACTTGAAAGGTTCTTGCTTCCGGCGCTTCATCTGCCGGTTTTTGACATGAAACTGATTCAGTCGGCGATTCCAAATGCGTTTACGATCGCGGTGCTTGCGGCGATTGAGTCGCTTCTCTCCTGTGTTGTTGCGGACGGCATGATCAACAGCAAGCATCGTTCGGATACAGAGCTGATTGCACAGGGTGCCGGAAATATTGCTTCTGCGCTTTTCGGCGGTATTCCGGCTACGGGAGTGATTGCCAGAACGGCGGCAAATATCAAAAACGGCGGACGCACGCCGACAGCTGGGTCTATGTGGACGATGATTCCCCGGCGGTGGATGAACATCTGCAGAAGCTGCCGCTGGAAGTCCGTGTATACGAGATCACAGGACCGCTCTTCTTTGGCGCGGCGGATGCGATTGAGCACATCGTGGTAAAGGATTTCACAAAATGTCTCGTTCTCCGGATGCGGAGCGTACCGGCGATCGACAGTACAGCCATGAATGCACTACAGAATCTGACGAAGCTCTGCGAATCGAAAGGGATCACCCTCGTCTTCTCTCATGTGAATGAGCAGCCGATGAAGGTGATGAAAAAATCCGGCTTTGTGGATCTTGTCGGGGAAGAAAATTTCTGTTCGAATATTTCGGATGCGTTAAAGCATGCGGAGGAGCTGATTTCGAGATAATGTGAAACTGCAGCTGCCGCAGCATCTGGTCTGTATCACCTGTGATCCTTTCTCCTTTATGCCGAATAGCTTCTACACATAAAAAAGGCCGCCGTGCTGAGTACTGACCTATGCTTTTCCGTTGATCACGCAGTTAATCTTTTTCTCATCGTAAAACATCAGTATCAGTCCGCCTGCGCCGCAGAATACAGCTGCACCGAATGCGGCAATCCGGTAGCCGGTTCCAGTTCCCGCTCCGATGGTGGAGACTGCGGTAAAAATCAGCATGGAAAGGCTCTGGCCCAGCTTGAAAGCGAAGGTCCGGGCTGCGTAGAACATTCCCTCTCGGCTGCTTCCTGAGGTAACTGCATCGCTCTGTGCGATATCCGCGACAACTGCCTGCGGCAGAATACCGAAAATCGCCATGGGAAGTGCTGCCACGACTGTCAGAATCAGACCCTGTACGGTTTCCGGGATGAATGGGATGTTTCCCATAAAACCTGTGTAAAAATATGCAAGGCTGAAAACAGCAAATGCAAACAGAATCATCTTTTTCTTGCCCAGTTTCGGTGTCAGCTTGTTGACCGGAACGTAAAAGACAAGCGACAGTGCGGTCATTCCCACAAAATACAGTGTTGTCATTGTCTCCGGGAGTTTCAGCAGACTGGTAACGAAAAACGGAAGGCCCGTCTGGAACATGGTGAGGGCGATCCAGTAAAAGATATCAGATCCTACAAATTTCCGGAATTCTCCATTCCGAAAGGTTGCTGTAAGGGAACGAAAAGCCGAATCCTTCGAGGGAACGGTATCTACGTAATCTTTTTCCCGGATGCAGAATACCGGCACAAGCATGCATACGAATGCTGCCGCTGCCATGGCTGTGAAAGTGATCCTGATTGCATTTACTCTTCCGAAGGAAGGAATCAGCGTACCCCAGATCGCCGGTGCCAGATAGGCCACAGCGGTTCCTGCAATAAAGGTGAAAGAAATGATGGTGGATATATTCAGGCGTTCCTGCTGTGTATGGCCCAGTTCCGGAATCAGGGCATTGTACGGAGTACAGTATGCCGTGATCGAAAGGTAATATGCCAGAATCATACCAAACAAGAATGCCGCATTGATCCAGCTGTTTTCATTCACCGGTGACCAGAACACCAGCACGGTGGAAAGTGCCAGCGGCAGGGACGCGCCTTTTAAGAACGGGATCCGCCGTCCGTTTTTTGAAGTGCACCGATCTGACCAGGACGCAATCATCGGATCAGTGAATGCATCAAAAATTCTTCCGAAGGCTGTGATCCCTCCAATGATGGTAAAAACCCCGAAAATCACCAGACCCTGCGGTATGAATACCGTCTGTCCCTGGCTGATTGCGGTTTCATCCGGCTGATAAAAGTACACCAGCCAGTTCGATATGATACCAGACAGCAGCGCCCATCCAAACTGGCCTGCTGCGAACTGCCATATCTTTACCGTTGTTAATTTTTTCATTTTGCTTCCCCCTGTTTTGTCTTCTCCTGTTTTTATACCGTCCAAATTTTTACATTTTTTCCAGAAAAGGCGATTCCAAGTTTGATGACTTCCGTAACCCCTTCCTGCAGCAATCTCCCGGTTGGGGATAGATACCTCGCACAGATGATTATCAGCTTTCCAAGGTTCGCAGAATTTCTTCCACTCACCAGGGGAAATCAACTATGCTGATTTCTCAGCTCGCAGCTTTCCGCATCATTTTTCATCTCTGCCTTCGCTTTTCTCGCAATCCCCTGTGTGCCGTTCAGGATGCTCGCGCGGGTGACTTTGTCGTTGCCGTATTTCTGGCGGATCGCGTCGAGGGCGGCATCGAGTTTACGGCTTTTCTCCTTCTTTTCGGGATCTTCGAAGAGGGAGAGCTGTTCGAAATCGTCTTCGGTAAGACCGGTCACGGCGACGCCGATCAGGCGGAGGGGCTCGCCTTTCCAGGATTCGCGGAAGAGCTGTTTGGCGCAGCGGTAGATTTCATCTGTCACATCTGTCGCATTGGGGAGTTTGGTCTGGTGTGAACGGTTTCGAAACTCGAGAGTGCGAAACGTTACGGAAACGGAGGTGCATTTTTTCTTTTTCCGACGCATGCGGGCGGCTACGATGTCGCACTGGGCGAGAAGGATCGGATTCACCTGTTCGATGGAGATGATGTCCTCGTTGAAGGTCGTCTCGGCGCTGAAGCCTTTGGCCTCATCGGGCTGCGCTTTTACAGGGGAATCATCGATGCCGCGGGCGTACTGGTAGAGCTGATGGCCGTTTTTCTTGCCGATCAGCGTCTGGATATCCGCTTCGCGCGCATGCGCCAAGTCTCCGATTGTGCGGATTCCGGCCTCGATCAGTTTCTTTTCGGATGCTTTTCCGAGGAACAACAGCTCGCGTACCGGAAGCGGCCACATTTTTTCGGGGATTTCTTCTGGGAACAGAGTGTGTACTTTGTTTGGTTTTTCGAAATCAGATGCCATTTTGGCCAGGAGTTTATTTGTGGAGATTCCAATATTGACGGTAAATCCAAGCTCCTCGTAAATCCGGTCCTTGATTTCGTGCGCCGCCGCAATCGGGTCCGGATACAGAAGGGAAGTTCCCGTCATATCGAGGAATACCTCATCGATCGAAAAGGATTCCATGACCGGGGTGTAGGCGGCGCAGATTTTCTTGAAGGCACGGGAACACCTGACGTAGAGGTCGAAATCACTCGGGACAATGACCATGTTCGGACATTTCCGCAGTGCCATTGCCACAGGTTCACCGGTCTGGACACCGCATTTTTTCGCCGGGATCGACTTTGCCACAACGATTCCTGTCCGCTTCGTCGGATCGCCGCCGATACAGGCAGGAATGTCCCGCAGATCCGGCAGTCCCTCTTTGATCCGCCGCACCGACTCCCAGGATAAAAAGGCGCTGTTGACATCTACGTGAAAAATCAGGCGTTCTGTTGTCGCCTTCGTTTGTTCTTCTCTCATTTTTTTAACCCTCTTTCAAATTCTGCTGCTCTCTATGCAAAAAACAGCAGACCTGCTTTTGCCAGAAAGAAAAGAAGAAGGATCTGCGCCGCCAGCATCAGCGGGACTCCAATCGTGAATTTCTTTTTTCTTGTCTTGTGATGAAACAGGTGCATGCCCAGCAAGGCTCCCACCGAGCCGCCGGCTGCCGCAAGTCCAAGCAAGGTGGAAACGCGGATTCTCCATTTTCCCCGCACCGCACTTCGTTTGTCGATTCCATAGACTGCTATGGTAATGATATTAATACAAATCAGGTAACTCCACAATACTGTCTGTAAGATCGAATGTTCCATTTTTTACGCACCAGCCTTTCTTTTTTCAAAAAAGGCAGCGTTTTTCTGCGCTGCCTTTTTCAAACTCTTTTCAAAATTACTTTTTCTCCAGAAATATTTTTCTGGTCACAAAATTGTATACCATAACAATCGCCGTCGCGAATACTTTCGCGATTGTGTAGATCAGGTTATGGCCTATGTTCTGCTGCAGTGCAACATTACCGCCGTAGATCGGGCCTACGACGATCCAGATCAGGAAACTGTTGAGCAGCATGCCGATCAGGGAAAGGACGACAAAGGTGATGAACTCGACTTTTTTGTTCATTTCTTCTTTCCGCTCAAAGACAAATTTGAAGCTTAAAATGTAATTTGCAATGACCGATACGGTAAATCCGGCAACGGAACCGATGAGGGATGCCGCTTCAAAGTAAGAGCTGGAAGTCAGCGCCATCACAAGATTCAGGACAATAAGACCGGTCACGTAGTCGATGCCGAAGCTGATAACGCCGACGATACCGAATTTCACAATCTGTGCAAATAATTTCTTCATGTTTTTCCTCTTGTTTCTTCTATTATTTTCGAGTCAACGACTCTATGAGAATACCATATCACGGCAGTTTTTTCAAGTTTCCGTATTGTTTTTCCTCACGTCAAAAACGCCGGATTTCACATACAAACATGAAATCCGGCGTCTTTGAATTTCTCTAAATCTCCCGTTTCTCCATAAATCTTACACTGATCCCATACGAAATCAGCACAACTGCGATGCTTACCGCAAAAATTCCCGCCTGTCCAGGAACGTTTCCCGTGATGGTGCCAAGCAGCTCCGCGATCGTAAACTGCCCGTTGAAGCCCGACTCTGCCAGCGATACACCGATTTTCTGCAGGTCCTGCAGTGTGATCTCTGTGATCGGTTTTCCAAAGAGTTCGATCGTTCCGCTCTCCGCTTTTACAAGGCCGAGCATCAGGCGGATCGCCGTGCTCTTTCCTGCTCCGTTTTTTCCGATAAGTCCGGTGATTCTTCCCTCCGGAACTTCGGTCCGTTTTGAGCCCGGTGAAGAAAAAGAGGTGAAAAAGCTCGATTTTGACCAGCGGATTTCCGCATCCATCCACAACCATCATCACTGATGCGGTTTTTGTCCGTACCTTCGGAAGAATGGGCCGACCTCTTTTCGCGGGCAGGCTCATTCCGTATCTTATGATTTTCAGGAGACTTTTTATGTCCGAACTTAATTTTTATCTTCTTCAGATCAACGATGCTTTATTTCCAATCGGTACGTATTCACACTCGCAGGGACTCGAGACGTAAATCTCTTTCTCTCACGATCGGAGCACGCAGATACCCTTCTGGATGAAATCCGGGAATTTCTTGCCTCCGATCCGAAAATTGACGGCGGCGCAACTATACTTTCCTGCGGTGATCTTGCAGTTCGTATTTTCGGTCTACGCGCGCAAAGGCTGCAGCAAATGGCGGAAAAAATAAAGTCTGCATATGACAAATTTTTATAACTGTCTATTCAAGTCGTTCACTTTTCCCTTCGTCAAATTTCGCAGAAAAAATGTCAAAATAAGGATATGACAACCTCTTCAGAATGTGATAAAATAACTTTCGTTTTAAGCGAAGATAAAACTTATTTTACCATCATTTCGAGGAGGTTTTCTCATGGAAAAAGACATGACAAAGGGAAGTCCGCTTCCGGTCATTCTGCAGTTTACGCTGCCGCTGATTATCGGAAATATTTTCCAGCAGCTCTACAACATGGCAGACACGATTATCGTTGGCCGATATGTCGGAGCGGATGCACTGGCTGCAGTTGGTTCTACGGGAACGATTATGTTCCTGGTGCTTGGATTTGCGCAGGGCATCACAGCAGGCTTTACGGTTCTGACATCGCAACGGTTCGGTGCAAAGGATACGCGCGGAGTAAAGCGAAGTGTGGCAAACGGCATTCTACTGGCTCTCCTTTTCACAGTTGTCCTGACATTCTTCAGCATGATCTCCATGCGGCCATTGCTGCATCTCATGAACACACCGGAAAATATTTTTCAGGACGCTTATACCTATATTATGATTATCTGCGGTGGCCTGATCGCTACGATTTTTTACAATCTGCTTTCCTCCTATCTGCGTGCAGTAGGAAACAGCCAGACTCCGCTGATGTTCCTGATTTTTTCGGCTGTATTAAATGTTCTTCTGGATCTGCTTCTCATCATTCGTTTTAAAATGGGCGTTGCGGGAGCCGGATATGCAACCGTTTTCTCCCAGGGAATTTCTGCTGTGCTCTGTCTTTTTTATATTTATCGCTCCATGCCGGATATGTGGCCGGAAAAACACCACTGGAAGCTTCATGCGGCAGATTCCCGCCATCAGCTCTCGATGGGCATTCCGATGGCACTCCAGTTTGCCATCACCGCATCCGGTACAATGATTATGCAGGCTGCCATTAACCTGTTCGGCTCGGAGGCAGTTGCCGCTTTTACGGCGGCCTGTAAGCTGCAGAATCTGGTCACACAGGGCTTTTCCGCAATGGGACAGACGATGGCAACCTACAGCGGGCAAAATTTCGGAAAGGGCGATATTCCACGGATTAAAAAGGGAGTTCGCGCTGCACTTCTGACTTCCATCACATATTCGATCGCAGCCGCTGTTCTCGTCTTCCTTCTTCTGAAGCCATGTCTTTCCCTCTTCTTCTCGGGTGATGTCGATATGGCCGCCATGATGCCATGGGCAAAGACTTATTCCTATATGTGTGCTCTTTTTTATGTACCGCTCTGCACCATCTTTATTTTCCGAAATGCAATGCAGGGTTGCGGCTACGGCTTTCTACCTATGATGGGCGGTGTTTCTGAACTCTTTGCGCGCCTTATTGTAGCTGTGATTGCCATAAAAGTCATCAGCTATCCGCTCGCCTGCTTCTGTGACCCGGCAGCCTGGGTGACGGCAGCTGTCTTTACCGGTGTTTCGTATCTGTTTGTCATGAAGGATATCGACAAAAAGTATAATTCAAAGATACCGACGGCTCCGATCAGCTGACATTTTTCATACCAAACGCAAAACTGCGCGGAATGCACGATTCTGAAATGCATTCCACGCAGTTTTTTGTATTTACAGGATTACAGATTCAGTTTTGCTTTCTGCAGACTTACACAGGAACGATGATATGTGAGTGTCATCGTCAGATAAATGACGCCCACGACAATGACTGCGAGAATACCGGTATGGAACACCAGATGCAGGATCATCGTCGCACACAGCAGGATCTGAATCATCTTGCCCAGCGCCATATAGGCCTTATAGGCACTCTGATATACCATCTCTTTTTCTGCCTCATCGCAACTTGCCATCCAGTCTTTCTGGAAGTTTTTTGAGTTCATATCGCCTCTCTTCTCCGGGTGAGCTGCCTGAACCATTTTTACATAACGCATCTGATAATAGCCATAGAGAAAGAAGTTGATACAAAACAGAGCACAGGTTGCCAGGAATCCGGCGAGCTCTTTTCCCGATGCTTCTTCCAGCCAAGAACGGGAAAAGGTAAATGTCAGCACGATGATATCGCAGACCTGCGAAATCACATTGCAGTTCATCAGCATCGCGCCGTATTTCTCTTCTTCATAGCTTAAGACTTCGTACTGTTCATCCTCTGCTTCTTCGAGATGCTTCATCGTATCCTTTAATTTCCGGCTGTAAAATTCCATCAGGACAATGCTTACAACGAAAATTACCGCAATGATCGGCAGTGCCAGCGGGCGGACCAGATCGCTCAGATCACTCATGCCATTTTTCACACCGAACGTCATAAAAATTCCGACAAAAAAACCGCAGACTCCGCCGATTCCCAGATAAATCAGCATCCGCTTCGTCAGCTTTCCGTAGGAATTTGGTTTGTTCCCCTGTTTTTCTTTCATGGTTCATCCTCCTCATATTGAAAAATATCTTCTACTTTTACTTCACAGATTTTTGCAAGTTTTAATGCCAGTGTCACCGACGGTGAATAGTCTCCCCGCTCAATCAGGCTGATGGTCTGTCTCGATACTCCCGCCATTTTTCCAAGGTCGGTTTGGTTGATGCCAAGCTTCGAACGGTACTCTTTTAACTGATTGTACAGCGGCATCGCAGTATCTCCTTTCACTTTATTTTTAGATGAGCTCTCTATTTGACAACTTTTCTTGTCATCTACTACTCTACTATTGACAACTTTATTTGTCAATAGTTTTGACAAGTTTTTTTGTCATTGTCAAGCAGATATTCGCAATGGAAGCAGGGGACTTACTTGATTCGGTTAAACTCCCGGTTGATTTGTAGGCCGAAATGTACTAAACTAGAGATATCTATTTTCGTAACTATTCAAGCCGCAGAAAGGACAGAATCTATGGAACAGAAAGACAGCCGGTTTGCCGTATTGATCGATGCGGACAATGTTTCCCCGAAATACATCAAATATATCCTGGACGAGGTTTCCGACCAGGGTGTTGCCACGTACAAACGGATCTACGGGGACTGGACCGATATCTCGAAAAAGAGCTGGAAAGAGCAGCTTTTGCGCTACTCGATCAATCCGATCCAGCAGTACAGCAATACGAACGGAAAAAATTCAACTGACTCCGCGATGATCATCGATGCCATGGACATCCTCTACTCCGGAAATGTGGAGGGCTTCTGCCTGGTTTCTTCGGACTCTGATTTTACCAAGCTGGCGCAGCGTCTGCGTGAATCCGGCATGTTTGTGCTCGGCATGGGCGAGCAGAAAACCCCTTCTTCCTTCCGCGTTGCGTGCGATGCCTTTAAAATTCTCGAAATCATTTCCCAGAACGAGGACGATATCTCCCCTGCGATTACCGCTGTCTCGGAAAATCCGGCGCGCTACGGCACTTCTCAGGACGAACCCCCTTCCATTACAAGCAAGGCAGAAATCGAGCGGACGGTTTCCCGTGTACTGACAGAGAACAATGATCACGGAAAAAATACGACACTTAGTGAGATCGGCAGTATCCTGCAGAAGAAATTCTCAGAGTTTGACGTTCGAAATTACGGTTATTCCAAACTTTCCACGTTTCTAGAAAGCATGAACGATATCGAAGTGCTGAAAACCGGTCATAATTACCTCGTAAAGGAACGCCAGAACACCGTATCGCGCCAGCAGATTGAAAAATGTATCACGGATCTGATCTGCTCCAACGGAGGCCATATCGACAACCTCAGCATTATTCACGATGCCCTGCGGAACCGTTTCCCGGGCTTCGATGTGAAGCAGTATGGATATAGCAGGATTTCAAGTTTTATCAACAGTTTCAAAAAATTCAAAATCACAAACAATACGGTACAGATGAAACAATAGCATTTAAAACATAAACCAGATTCGCCGGATCCGGATCGTGCTTGATATACCATGTACATGTTTGGTGTGCCCGCAACAAAAAGCCCCCGGAAATGTCAGATTTTCTGACACCCGGAGGCTCTTTTTATTTCGTCTGTTGTTATCTTTTTCCTGTACTTCCAATTCCGCCGCGGTCCTCGCCGTTTAAGTGGTCAACTTCTTCAAAGCCGATGGTCGGCTGGTGTTTCTCGATGCGGAACTGGCAGATGCGGTCATTCACATGAATCACGGTGTCGCGCAGGGCATACGCCGGCATGTAGAACCAGTCGTTCGGTCCGCAGTAGCTCTCATCGATGATACCGCAGTGGTTCGTCTGGATAATACCGAAGTTCTTGAAGGTGCTGCTTCTCGGCACAATATGCGCCTCGTAGCCCTCCGGCAGCTGCATGGCAACGCCGAGGTGGATCAGCTTGAATTCTCCGGCCTTTAACTCTACTTCTTCTGCCGCGCGCAGGTCGATCCAGTCGGACTTTCCGTCGATATAGCGCAGGCGCTCAATTTCATCGTTTAAATACTGAATTTTAATGGTTTCCATAAAGCGTCTCCTTTTCTTTTTGCGTGACTACTTTTCGCCGAACAGTACGACTTCGCCGCGTGCTCTCGTCTTTTTCACATCAATGACTCTCTGATTCGGGCTGCCCTTCCATTCCAAGGTAACGTCCCTCTGGGCAAGAATAAAGCGGCCGTCCACAACCACGTCCGTGTAATCCATCAGTTCCAGATCACAGACGGATTCCCACTCATATCCGGTGTAAACCCAGATATCTTTTTTCGGATATCTTTCCTTGATCTCTTTTGCCAGAGCCGTCACATCCGCCCGGTTTGCCTCATGCAGCGGATCTCCGCCGGAAAAGGTGATGCCGGAAATGTAGTCCTTGTCCAGCTGTTCAAAAATTTCTGCCTTTGCCGCGTCATCAAACGGGATGCCGCCATTTGGATCCCAGGTAATCGGATTCTGACATCCCTTGCAGTGATGACCGCATCCGGCGACCCAGAGCACGACGCGCAGGCCGTCTCCGTTCAGCATATCGTCTTTCGTTATATTATGGTATCTCATAGCTTTCACTCCTATTGGACATAAGAAAACACAGAAAAACGAACCGTTTTGCAGATCCCTTTTTCTGTGTTCCCCGCTCTTTATCGTCTGGCAGATCTATTTATTTCGCGTCTGCCGGAACATCCTTGATACTGAAGCTTACACGGCCCATCTTATCTTTGCCCATGCAGACTACTTTTACAACATCGCCAAGGCTGACAACGTCTTCTACTTTCTCAACACGCTGTTTGGCGAGCTTGGAGATGTGTACCAGACCTTCTTTTCCAGGTGCGAACTCAAGGAAAGCACCGAAGTCTTTGATGCTGACAACTTTTCCGGTCAGGATCTGTCCCTCGGTAAAGTCGCTTGCGATGATCTCGATATATTTCTTTGCCTGATCCATCATAGCCTGCTCGGTTCCGCAGATGGAAACTGCACCGTCATCTGTGATGTCGATCTTTACGCCGGTCTCATCGATGATGGCGTTGATGGTCTTTCCTCTCTGGCCGACAACTTCACCGATCTTCTGCGGGTCGATCATCATCTGGATGATCTTCGGAGCGAACTCGCCGACCGTCTTACGCGGCTCTGCGATCGCTTTCTCCATAACCTCGGTCAGGATGTACTCTCTTGCCTGTTTCGTTCTGGCAATCGCCTCTTCTACGATCTGACGGGTCAGTCCATGGATCTTGATATCCATCTGGATTGCAGTGATTCCGTCGTGGGTACCAGCTACCTTAAAGTCCATGTCGCCGAAGAAGTCTTCGAGACCCTGGATATCGGTCAGTACGAGGTAATCATCATCGGTCTCGCCTGTTACCAGACCGCAGGAGATACCTGCAACCGGTTTTTTGATCGGTACACCGGCAGCCATCAGAGACATGGTGGATGCACAGATACTTGCCTGGGAAGTAGAACCGTTGGACTCGAAGGTCTCGGATACGGTACGGATTGCGTACGGGAACTCTTCCTCGGTCGGAAGTACCGGAACCAGGGCACGTTCTGCCAGAGCACCATGGCCGATCTCACGGCGTCCCGGTCCGCGGGACGGTTTTGTCTCACCTACAGAGTAGGACGGGAAGTTGTACTGATGCATGTAACGTTTGGAGGTCTCGAACTCATCCAGTCCGTCCAGTTTCTGTGCTTCGGAAAGCGGAGCCAGTGTTGTTACGTTGCAGATCTGAGTCTGTCCACGGGTGAACATAGCGGAACCATGAACACGCGGGATAATGTCAACCTCTGCTGCCAGAGGACGGATTTCTGTGATCGCACGGCCGTCCGGACGTTTGTGGTCTTTTAAGATCATCTTACGAACAGTCTTTTTCTGATACTGGTAAACAGCCTCGCCTAATACTGCCAGCCACTCTTCGTTGTCGGCAAATGCCTCCTCGAGTTTCTCGGTGATGACACGGATGTTTTCTTCTCTTGTCTGTTTGTCATCGCTGAAAACAGCCTCTTCCATCTCGGCCGGAGGAACGATCTCTTTGATCGCTGCAAACAGCTCTTCCGGAATAGCGCAGCTCTCATAAGCGTGTTTCGGTTTTCCAACCTCTGCTACGATGCTGTCGATGAATTTGATGATTTCCTGGTT
Organism: Blautia sp. AM28-27; assembly: GCF_003480905.1. Classification (NCBI taxonomy): domain Bacteria; kingdom Bacillati; phylum Bacillota; class Clostridia; order Lachnospirales; family Lachnospiraceae; genus Blautia; species Blautia sp. AM28-27. The sequence goes on along the minus strand of NZ_QUJK01000002.1, from coordinate 461,777 downwards.
TACTTCGTGTGCTTTGTAGATGGCGTCGATCATTTTTGCTTCCGGAATCTCTTTTGCTCCGGCTTCGATCATGATGACTTTCTCTCTGGTGGAAGCTACGGTCAGTTTCAGGTCGGATACTGCTTTCTGTGCGAGAGTCGGGTTTACGATGAACTCGCCGTCGATCATACCGATCTGAGTCATGGCACACGGACCGTCAAACGGGATGTCGGAAATGCAGGTTGCGATTGCGGAACCCAGCATTGCGACTACTTCCGGATCACACTCCGGATCTACGGACATTACCATGTTGTTTAAGGTAACATCGTTGCGGTAATCTTTTGGGAACAGCGGACGCATCGGACGGTCAATGACACGGCTGGTCAGAATTGCGTGCTCGCTTGCTTTTCCTTCTCTTTTGTTGAATCCGCCCGGGATTTTTCCAACGGCGTACATCTTCTCTTCGTACTCAACGCTTAATGGGAAGAAGTCGATGCCATCACGCGGTTTCTCAGATGCGGTTGCTGTAGAAAGAACTACAGTATCGCCATAATGCATAAATGCTGCGCCGTTTGCCTGTTTTGCTACACGGCCTACGTCTACGGTCAGGGTTCTGCCTGCCAGTTCCATAGAAAAACTCTTGTACATAAATAATCTCCTTTTTTTCTTCTGAGCAGAATTTCCGAAACAACTGAAAAGCACACCGGAATACGGACAAGATGCAGCTTTCAATGTGTTTTTCAGTGGTCTCGGATAAAATTCCTGCGCCCAGAATGGCTCCATGTCGTTTGCTGTCTTTGATCTTACAAGCAAAGAAACGGGCGGAAAATGTATCCCGCCCGTTGTTCCAAGCTGATTATTTTCTGATTCCTAACTTCTCGATTAAAGCACGGTATCTTTCAATATCAGTTTTCTTTAAGTAGTCAAGCAGACCACGTCTCTGACCAACCATTTTCAGAAGACCTCTTCTGGAGTGATGATCTTTGTGGTGAACTTTCAGATGCTCAGTGAGCTCCTCGATTCTTGCGGTAAGAACAGCTACCTGTACTTCCGGTGATCCTGTATCTCCCTCAGTTCTTGCATACTCTTTGATGATTGCCTGTTTTTTTTCTTTCGAAATCATTTTAAATTCCTCCTATTATTTTGATTGCACCGCTGACTAAGAAGTGGTCGGAGTGTCCTGCCTCTGAATCAGGGTCCGGGGATCTTTTTTGTCCCACATACTCGATTAGTATAGCATACGCTTTTCGAATTGTAAATACTAAAATCAGATGTTTTCGCGATGAATTTTCACGTAGTTACAGTTCTCCGAACTGTAACTTTCGCAGCTCTCATTTTAAGTTTTGCTTCGCAAAAGGAGAGCTGCTCACACCTGAATCACTTTCTTACGCAGCGAAACAGCGAGTGTTTCACTGCTGAGCGAACTTTTTTTCTACATATTTTTTTCCTGCCGCAACATCATGATCGAGCTGGTTTTTCAGCGCGTCGATCGAAACAAATTTCTGCTCCGGGCGCAGAAATTTTAACAGAGAAACCTCCGCCTGTTTTCCATAGAGATCCTCGCTGCAGTCAAAAAGATTCGTCTCCACGCCGGTAAATTTTTCCTGTACCGTCGGCTTAACACCGATGTTTGTGATACCGTAATAAATTTTTCCTTCGATTTTCACCTCGGAAACGTAGACGCCGAACGGCGGAAGCAGCTTTTCTGCCGGCGGGATCTGATTGATGGTCGGCACGCCGATCGTTCTGCCGAGTGCATGACCGTGGACAATCTCGCCGTGAACCGCGTAATCGTAGCCGAGCAGACCGCTCACGGCTTCCATATTGCCCTGTTCCAGCTCTTCCCGTGCCCAGGTGCTGCTGATCTCGCGGCCGTTTTCCTCTGCTTTTTCGATGATCTCGGTTTCAAAACCAAGGGACGGGCCCATTTCTTTCAGCATTTCGGCTGTGCCGCTTCTCTTGTAGCCAAAACCGAAATCCTTTCCCACAACAACTTTTTTCGCGTGCAGCTTATCCACCAGAATCTCTTTGATAAAGGCTTCCGGCGTCATGTGCATCACTTCATCCACAAACGGGCATTCCACAAGGCAGTCCATGCCAAGCTGTTCGAGGCGGGCTCTTCTCTCCTCATTCGTCAGCAGCTGATGCGGCTTGACATGCTGCACTTTCGACTGCGGCGGCACGTCAAACGTAAACACAACCGTTTCCAGTCCTTCCGTTCTGCCGATTGCAAGGACACGGCGGATCAGAAGCATATGCCCCCGGTGGAGGCCGTCAAATTTTCCCAGGGTTACAACGCTGTCCCCTCTGCTGTCAAAATCCAGTGTTTTTGTTAGATATCTCATGTTCTCTCCAGAAATAACTTGACCGGTCTGGTTAAGTTTTGTGATGGTCTGTATTGATAAATACCGACAAACGTTCCGCCATCGAGATAAAGGCGGAACTCCTCGTCTTCTGCGAAGTCCCCGCCGGAAGCAGTTTCCCCGATTTCGCGGATCTGCGCCGGTTTCAGCGGATTTCCGTTTTCCGCAAGCTTTTTCGCATGATCGTCCGCTGTCGCAAAGCTGCGCAGCGCGGCAAACATTTCATCGACCGGCACGAGGATCTCCGAAAGGCGGCCCTCACCGACAATCGCTGCGATCTCGTCAAGCGTGTGCGCTCCGTTTCGGTCAAACTGGCCGACTCTCGTGCGGATCAGCTGCTCCATACATCCGTGGCAGCCCAGTTTTTCGCCGATATCGTGGCACAGGGTGCGGATATACGTTCCCTTCGAACACGTTACCTCCATGCGCACCAGCGGAAGCTTCACTTCCAGAATGCTGATCTCGTAAAAGTGCACCGTGCGGGCCTTCCTCTCGATCTCGATGCCTTCCCGCGCCAGCTCGTAGAGTTTCTTTCCATTAACCTTCAGCGCGGAATACATCGGCGGCACCTGCTGCTGCTCCCCGACAAACGAGGCGATGCAGTCCCGCACCTCTTCTTCCGTCACGGTCACCGGCGCTTCTGCTGTCACGGTTCCGCTCATGTCCTGCGTATCCGTTGCGATTCCAAGGTGAAGCAGCGCTTCATACGTCTTCGTTTCATCGGTCAGCATATCGCAGAGACGCGTTCCCTTTCCAATGCAGACCGGAAGCACGCCCGTCGCATCCGGGTCTAGGGTTCCGGTGTGGCCGATTTTTTTCTGGTGCAGGATGCCGCGCAGCTTCCCAACCACGTCATGCGACGTAAATCCCGCCTCTTTCCATACGTTCAGAACTCCGTTTATCATGTTGTTTTGTCTCCCTCTTTTTCACAAGAAAACCGGGCGTGGATATATTTTCTGCGCCCGGCTGTTTCCTGTTTATGCTTCTTCCTCTGTCGTCTCTTCTTCCTCTTCTGCAAGAAGCTGTTTTTCGATATACAGAGTCAGATTGTTGATTACATCATACGGAGAACCTGACATCGTGCAGCCAGCCGCACGGATATGGCCGCCGCCGCCGAATACGGCTGCGATTTTGCTCACATCAACCAGCTCGTCGGAGCGGAGGCTTACTTTGAAGACCTGCGGCTCCAGCTCATACAGGAAGATCGCTACGTGAACGCCTTCTGTATTTTTTAACTGGCTGACAATGCCGTCCATATCTCCCGTTGTCAGGCCATAGAAGTCCATGACCTTCTTCCGCACGATACCGACAATACACTGCTTGTCGAGAAGCATGATGCTCTCTGTCAGCGTGCGTCCCATAATCTGGTTCTGTACGTATGTTTTCTTGAAGAATGCATCCTCGATGATTCTGGTAAACGGAACTCCCTTTTCCATCAGAGCGGCCGCAACCCGCATCGTGTGCGGAGAGGTGCTGCTGTACTGGAATACGCCGGAATCGGTCACAATACCGGTGTACAGCGCCTCGGCGCACGGCTCGGAGATCTTTTCTTCCTCCAGAAGCCCGAACAGCACCTCGCAGGCAGAGCTTGCATCCGGCTCTACGTGATTGATTTCGCAATATTCTGTATTCGTCACATGGTGATCGATGCAGATCGTCTTTCCCGCTTTTGCAAGAAGCGGTGCGGCAACGCCGATGCGCTCCTCGCTGGATACATCCAGAAGGACCACAAGGTCGTACGCTTTCTCTTCACAGCTTGTCTTTACCTCAGAAAAGCCCGGAAGATAGGAAAATTCCGGCCGTGGATCCTCAAGATAGACATCTGCCTGAATCTCCGGCCGATTGTCGCGAAGATACTGGTATAATCCCAGGCAGGAACCGATGCAGTCACCGTCCGGACGAACGTGTCCGGCGATGGCCATGCAGGAGACTCCGTTTAGAATTTCATCAATTTTCTTCATTTTCCTCATCCTTTTTGTCTTCTTTGTGTGTTACTTCATCAATCAGTTTCGACATCGTAACGCCATATTCAATCGACTCATCCAGGACAAAGGTCAGCTCCGGTGTATTGCGGAGGTTAATGGTCTTGGCCAGCATACGGCGGATGAAGCCCTCCGCGCTCTTTAAGCCGCGGATGGTTTCTTTCTTCGCCTCATCATCGCCAAACACACTGATATATACTTTACACGTCTTCAGATCCGGCGCTACCTCTGCCGCTGTGACAGAGGTCATCATTCCGATGCGCGGATCCTTGATCTCGTTCCGGATGATGTTGGAAAGCTCTTTCTGTACTTCCCCGTTGATCCTGGTGTTTTTAATACTGTTTTTTCTCAACTTAATTCCTCATTTCTATCTCGGCACTTCTACCATGATATAAGCCTCGACCTGATCGAACTCCTGAAGATCGTTGAATCCTTCAAATACAAGACCGCACTCATAGCCGGAGCGCACTTCTTTGACATCGTCTTTGAAACGTTTGAGGGATGCCAGATTTCCTTCGAAGATCTGGTTTCCTTCGCGGCTGATTCGAACTTTGCAGCCTCTCTGGAACGTTCCGTCCAGTACATAGCTTCCGGCGATCGTTCCGACACCGGATGCCTTGAAGAGCTGACGTACCTCGGCATGGCCGATAACTTTCTCTTCGTAAACCGGCTCAAGCATACCCTTCATGGCTGCCTCAACATCCTCAATTGCCTGGTAGATGACACGGTACAGACGGATGTCTACGCCGTTCTGCTCTGCCATGGATTTTGCGTTCGCATCCGGGCGTACGTTAAATCCGATAATGATGGCGGAAGATGCGGTTGCCAGCATAACGTCGGACTCGTTGATCGCACCGACACCGCCGTGGATGACGCGTACGGCAACTTCCTCGTTGGAGAGTTTGACAAGACTCTGTTTTACTGCCTCGACAGATCCCTGTACATCGGCTTTGACAACAAGTGCCAGTTCTTTTAAGTTACCCTCCTGAATCTGGTTGAACAGATCATCCAGGGACATCTTCGCTTTTGTCTCCTCAAGCAGGTTCTTCTTGTTCTCTGCCACGAAGGTTGCTGCGAAGTTCTTTGCTTCTTTATCGTTATCGGTCTGAACGAGGATCTCTCCTGCGTTCGGAACATCGGAAAGTCCGAGAATCTCAACCGGAGTAGACGGGCCTGCCTCTTTGACGCGGCGTCCCTTATCATCCATCATCGCACGGACTTTACCGGAGCATGCGCCTGCTGCGATGTAATCGCCGACATGCAGGGTACCTTTCTGTACCAGAATGGTAGCAACCGGTCCTTTTCCTTTATCCAGCTCAGCCTCGATGACAAGACCTCTTGCTTTCCGGTTCGGGTTTGCTTTCAGCTCGAGCACTTCGGAAGTCAGAAGGATCATCTCAAGCAGATCGTCGATACCTTCGTTGTTCTTTGCAGATACCGGAACGAATACGGTGCTTCCGCCCCAGTCCTCCGGAATCAGTTCGTACTCGGAGAGCTCCTGTTTTACACGCTCTACGTTTGCGCCTGGTTTATCGATCTTATTGATCGCAACGATGATCTCAACGCCGGCTGCTTTTGCATGGTTGATTGCCTCAACGGTCTGCGGCATCACACCGTCGTCTGCTGCGACAACGAGAATGGCGATATCCGTTGCATTGGCTCCACGCATACGCATAGCGGTGAATGCCTCATGTCCCGGGGTATCGAGGAACGTAATCTTCTGTTTGTTGATCGAAACGGTGTATGCACCGATGTGCTGGGTAATACCGCCAGCCTCGCGGTCGGTGACATGGGTGTTCCGGATGCAGTCCAGAAGAGATGTTTTACCGTGGTCAACGTGTCCCATAACGCAGACTACCGGCGGACGCGGAACCATGTCTTTTTCATCCTCTTCGTCCTCTTTTAAGAGCTCTTCGATCACATCGACTTTCTCTTCCGGCTCAGCGATGATGTTATAATCAAGCGCGATTTCCTGTGCTTTTTCGAAATCGATCTCATGGTTTACGGTAACCATCGTTCCTTCCATGAACAGTTTCTTTACGATGACTGCCGGCTGCATTTTCATCTTCTCAGCCAGCTCGCGGATGGTCATTTTCTCCGGCAGGGTAATCTCCTTTACCTCGTCCTTCGGAGCTTCCTGTTTCGGTTTGTTGACTGGTTTCTGGAGCGCTTTCGGGAGTCTGGACTGCTGATGATGTCCCTGGTTCGGACGGTTTCCGCCTCTTCCTCTGTCTTCACTGAATTTATTTTCTCTTAAAGAATCTTTGTTTTTGTCTTTTTCTTTTCTTCCTGTATCACGGCCTGGCTTCTTGATGCCAAGGCTCATTGTATCGCCTGCAGAGCTCTTATGCTCGGTTCTGCGGCGGTCTCCTCCCGGACGGCGGTTCTGATTCTGGGAATCATCATCCTTTCCTGCGAACGGTCTTCCGCCATTATTTCCCGGTCTGCCTCCGTTTGGACGTGCGGAACGCTCACCGAATGGTCTTCCGCTTCTCTCACCGTTTCCACTTCTTCCGCCGTTATTGCGGTCTCCTCCCGGACGGTCTCCGCTGCGGTTCGGGCGGTCTCCATTGTTTCCGCCGAAGCGGCGTTCTCCCTGCGGACGGTCTCCGCTGCGGTTCGGGCGGTCTCCGTTATTGTTGAAGCGGCGCTCTCCCTGCGGACGGTCTCCATTGCGGTTCGGACGGTCTCCGTTATTGTTGAAACGGCGCTCTCCCTGCGGACGGTCTCCATTGCGGTTCGGACGATCTCCATTTCCGCCGTTTCCGTTTCCACGGTTCGGACGGTCCTCGCTTCTTCCGTTTCCATTGCGGTTTCCTTCCGGACGGCCGTTTCCGCGGGACGGACGGTCTTTTTTCTGTCCCTGGTTCTTTGTGAACTCTTTTGCTTCTTTACTTGTTGCGTTCTGCGGACGCACAACGGAAATAATTTTCTTTTTCTTCGGTTTTGCCTGCTCTTCCGGTTTCTTCATTTCCATATTTTCTGTATCTTTCTTTTCCAATGATCTTTTCTCCTCTTTCTGCGGTTTTCGTGTTTCCTGCATCCATCCACCGACCTTTCCGGCCTTACGCCTTACGCTTCTGCCAACAATGCTGCTATTTTTTCTGCAAAATGCGCTTCACATACGGCAAGGGAAGAACGGTATTCTCTTCCGATGGCTCTTCCAAGCTGCTCTTTGTCCCCAAAAAGAATGCATGGCACTTTATAGTATGCACACATATTGCGAAATTTCTTCTGTGTATTGGCCGACGCCGTTTCCGCCAGAATGACAAGGTATGCGCTGCCGCTCTTTACGGCCTGCTCGGTCGCAAATTCGCCGCTCGATACCTTACCCGCCTTCATGGCAAGGCCCAGCATGGATAATCCTTTACTTTGACTGTTCAATCTTCGCAAATGCCTCCTTTAACTGCTCATAAACCTCTGATGGAATTTCTGCCTTCAGAGAACGGGAAAGTCCTTTGTTTTTCATTGCTTTCCCAAGACATTCCAGAGAGCAGACATAAGCACCGCGTCCGTTCATTCTTCCGGTTGTGTCCGGAACAATCGTTCCTTCGGTGGTTTTCACCACGCGGATCATTTCTTTTTTGTTTTTCATTTCATTGCAGCCAATGCATTTACGCAGCGGCACTTTACGAACTGTACTCAAATGCTCATCCCGCCTTTGTTTTTATTTTAATTACTCTTCGTCTCCGGCTTTCTCTGCTGTTTCTACATCATTCTCGTCGAAGTTTTCTTCTGCAGAGATGGTTTCCTCCTCTGCTGCGGACTCATCGTAATTGTCCTCTTCCTCGTATTCCTCTTCTACGTAGTCGAAGTCTCCTGCCTCGCGTGCCTGGGTCTCGCTCTTAATGTCGATCTTGAATCCGGTCAGACGTGCGGCAAGTCTTGCGTTCTGTCCCTCTTTACCGATGGCAAGGGAAAGCTGGTAATCCGGAACGATTACTTTTGCGGTCTTCTCCTCCGGGTCTGCCATAACGGAGATAACTTTTGCCGGGCTCAGTGCGTTCTCGATCAGGAGTGCCGGGTTCTCATCCCATGTGATGATGTCGATCTTCTCGCCGTTCAGCTCGTTGACAACCGCGTTGACACGGCTTCCGTTCATACCGACGCATGCGCCGACTGCATCGACATTCGGATCGTTGGACCATACTGCCATTTTCGTACGGCTTCCCGCCTCACGGGCAATGCTCTTGATCTCTACGATGCCTTCCGCAACCTCGGAAACCTCAGACTCAAAGAGACGTTTTACGAGTTCCGGATGGGTACGGGATACCATAACCTTCGGTCCCTTGGTTGTATTCTTTACTTCCAGAACGTATACTTTCACACGCTGGGTCGGCTCAAATTTCTCGCCTTTGACCTGCTCGTTCTCGGTCAGCAGAGCGTCTACTTTACCGAGGTTGATGCTGACGTTGCGTCCCACATAGCGCTGTACCACACCGGTAACCACATCGTGCTCTTTCTCGAAGTACTGATCAAACAGAACTTTACGCTCTTCCTCACGGATCTTCTGAAGAATGACGTTTTTGGCATTCTGGGTTGCAATACGGCCGAACTCTTTGGATTTGATTTCTACCGGAACGATATCGCCGAGTTCATAGCGGGAGTCTGCACGTTTTGCATCGGAAAGGGCGATCTCCATGATCGGATCCTGTACCAGATCAACAACGGTTTTCTCTGCTACGACTTTGAAATCACCAGTCTGGGCGTTAATGCTTACCTTTACATTATCTGCTTTGCCAAAATGGTTTTTACAGGCCTGGATCAGCGACTGCTCAATTGCCTCAAGCAGGGTATCTTTGCTGATATTCTTCTCTTTCTCAAGAACTTCAAGGGCCTCCATTAATTCTGTATTCATTTTTCTCTTTTCCTCCTGTATCTGCGTCTGTTTAGAAATCAAATGCTAAACGGATCAATGCAATATCGCTTTTCTGGAAGACGCGCTCTGTTCCGTCCTCCTCCAAAATGGTCACACTGTTATCATCATATGCGGTGAGTATTCCGTAAAATTCCCGGTTTCTCTCGATCGCACGGTATGTCCGGATTTCCAGCTCTTTTCCCATGCTTCTCTTATAGTCTTTCTCTTTTTTCAGCGGACGTCCAAGGCCCGGGGAGCTGACCTCCATGATATAGGCGTCATCGATAAAGTCCTCTGCGTCCAGCCGGTCAGAAAATGCACGGCTGACGATTTCGCAGTCATCCACGGTAATTCCGCCTTCTTTGTCGATGTAAGCACGCAGGTACCAGGTACCGCCCTCTTTGACATACTCCACATCCACCAGTTCAAAACCATTGGCTTCTACAATCGGAGTGATCAGTTCTTCTGCCTTCTGTTCGTATTCTTCTCTTCTGCTCAAATCCTCACCACCTTTTTGATTCAGGGAAACTTTCGAAAAATTCTTTCATTTCCCTGTACACAAGAAAGAGTGGACGAAATCGTCCACTCCTTAACAGTCACTTATTAACAACTTTACTATAGCACCTTTTCCGTGCAATTGCAAGGGTTAATTTTCAAAATATCCTTTATTTATCGCCTTTTCCGGCTTTTTTGTTCGCCGGTTCCGGGCAGATGTGGACATCGAGCTGGTTATACGGGATGGAAATTCCCGCCGCGTCAAACTCTTCTTTGATGCGCTCATTCATTTTCCATTTGACCGGCCAGTAATTTTCCGTTGCGACCCAGGCGCGGAGACCGACCGTAATCGCGCTCTCGCCCAGCTCATCTACGAAAAACTGCTGTTCCTCCGACTGAAAATGCGGTTCCTCCTCAACGAGGCGGCGCAGGATGTCCTTCGCTTTTTTGATATCGGACTCATAAGAAATGCCGACTTTGATCTCCAGCTTTCTCCGGTCCATCGCCGTCACGTTGATGATGGTGTGGTTCGTCAGATTAGCGTTCGGGATCATGATGGTACGGTTGTCGATGCTGTTGATTGTCGTATAATACATCTCAATCTTCTTAACCGTTCCCTCCTGACCTTCGCCCGGAAAAATGATGTAGTCACCGACCTTAAATGGCTTCAGCAGCAGAATCATCACCCCGCCTGCAAAGTTCGAGAGACCGCCCTGCAATGCCAGGGATACGGCAACGCCGGCGGAGGCGATAGCTGCTGCGATCGACGCTTCGGATACGATACCGAGCTGAACGATAATGGTCAGCACCAGCAGCGTGTTCAGACTGTATTTCACCATGGAAACGGTGAAACTGACCACCGCCTCCTCCGTGTGAAAACGCCGCATGTTTTTCCGGATCAGACCACAGAGCCACAGGATCAGTTTGCGTGCAACCAGAAACAGAATTACTGCAAACACGATCTTCAGCACCAGATCGGCAGCCGAAGAGGCCTTGTCGATCCAGTATTCATAGACGCGTTCCGCCGCTGTCAGATTCACCATGTGTTATCTCTCCTCTGTCTCGAATTTTCTCTGCAGCTCCTCGCCGAGTTCACTCATGCCTGTGCTTTTTTTCGTTTTTGTCTCTGGTTTTGCCTCTGATTTTGTTTCCGGCTTTGTTTCCGGCTTTGTAGCCGGCTTCTTTTCCGGATCGGCGGCTGCGCGGTATTTTTCCACAGCTTTTGCTGCCTCTGCCGCTGCAGATTTTCCGGCTTTCACCAGCTTGTCCACCGTCTGCTCTACCGTTTTCACCGGTTTGCTGTCGATCGCCTGCTTTACGGCTTTCTCCACCTTCTCTGTCGCAGTCGTAGTTCCCTGCTTTTTCTCTGCGGTTTTCACCGTTTTTTCCGATACCTTTTTCTCTGCTTTTTGGGCAGTCTTTGTTGTTTTCTTTGCTTTTACTGCTTTTACTGCTTCTTCCGTTTTTCCAGCCGGTTTTCCCTTCTTTCCGGTTTTCTTCTCTGCTGCCGCTTTCGCTGCAGTTTTTGCCTTTGCGCTCTTATTGCTTGCAGCGCCCGTCTCCGGCTTCGTATAAGAAAATACCTGAACAGAAAGCGGTGCGAGTTTTACGGTAATCGAGTTTTTCCGCTCGTCGCACTCTGTTTTTTTCGACATTTTCACGCGTGGATTTCCGACGCCTGTTCCGCCATAGCTTTCCGCATCGCTGTTGAACATCTCTTTGTACTTTCCTGGATACGGCACACCAATGCGGAAATCATCGTACTCGACATTCGAGAAGTTGCATACGACAAGCAGCGTATCTTCTTTCTTCCTTGTTCTGCGAAGGAAGATCAGAAGATTCTTTTCCCACTCCATGCCATTGATCCACTCAAAGCCCTCCGGCTTTTCGTCAAGCTGATACAGTGCCGGATTTGCCTTGTAAAACGCATGCAGTGCTGCCATATAGTTCTTTAACTGCAGATGTTCCTTGTCCTCAAGAAGCTCCCAGGACAGGGACTGTTTCTCATTCCACTCTTTTTCCTGTCCAAATTCCTGTCCCATAAACAGAAGCTTCTTTCCGGGATGCACCATCTGATAAGCGTACGCCAGACGAAGATTTGCCATTTTCTGCTCCGGTGTACCCGGCATTTTGGTATACATAGACCCTTTCAGGTGAACCACTTCATCGTGCGACAGACTCAGCATGAATTTCTCCGAGTATGCATATACCATAGAAAAAGTCAGCTGATCGTGATGTGCCCCGCGGTATACCGGATCGTTTTTCATATATTCCGTAAAATCATTCATCCAGCCCATGTTCCACTTGTAGTCGAAGCCAAGTCCTTCATCGTCGAGTTCTCCCGTCACCTTCGGCCATGCGGTCGATTCCTCTGCGATAAGAAGCGCATCCGGGAACTCTTTTTTGAAGATGGAGTTCAGATGTTTTAAAAATTCGATTGCCTCAAGGTTCTCATTTCCGCCGTAGATATTTGCGACCCACTCCCCGTCCTGCTTGCCATAATCAAGATACAGCATCGATGCAACCGCATCCATACGGATTCCGTCGGCATGGTACTCTTTTGCCCAGAAAAGCGCATTGGCGATCAGGAAGTTCTTTACTTCCGGTCTGCCGTAATTGTAAATCAGCGTGCCCCAGTGTGGATGGGATCCCTGTCTCGGGTCAAAATGCTCGTACAGACACGTTCCATCAAACGCAGAAAGTCCGAAGGTATCGCGCGGGAAGTGTGCCGGTACCCAGTCGAGAATAACACCAATGTCGTTCTGGTGCATCGTATCCATAAAATAGCGGAAGTCATCCGGCGTTCCGTATCGTGCTGTCGGTGCGTAATAGCCCGTTACCTGATACCCCCAGGACTCGTCAAGAGGATGCTCCATCACTGGCATCAGTTCTACATGGGTGTAGCCGAGCTCTTTGACGTAAGAAGCCAGCATCGGAGCGATCTCACGGTAGTTATAAAATTCACGGCCATCGTCCGGTTTTTTCCAGGAGCCAAGATGCACTTCATAAACAGAAATCGGCGCTTTGTCGCCCTGTGTGACACCACGCTTCTTCATCCAGTTCTCATCCTGCCAGGCATATTTTCCAAGATCAACCACAACACTCGCATTGTTCGGACGCAGCTGTGCTGCATTCGCGTATGGATCCGATTTCAGATACGTCAGACCGCCCTTTGCCTTAATTTCATATTTATAGATGTCGCCCGCGCGAACACCGGGGATAAAGAGTTCATAGATCCCGGACTCCAGAAGATTCATCTGATATGCTCTTCCGTCCCAGTTATTGAAATCCCCGACAACGCTGACACGGATCGCATTCGGTGCCCAGACAGCGAAGTAAACACCACTGATACCATCGATCTTTACCGGGTGTGCACCCAGCTTCTCATAGATGGAATAGCAGATGCCGTTTTCAAACTGTTTCTGTTCCTGCTCGGTGAACTGCATCGGATAGGCATACGGATCGTAATGCTCCATCTGGTTTCCGTCGCCGTCCCAGTAGATCAGCGTATAGGACGGAATTTTCTTTCCCGGAAGCAGCACAGCGAAAAATCCCGCCTCATCCTCGCAAACCATCTCGGTCTGTTTTCCGTCGCGGATCGTATGTACGGCTGCACGGGTTGCACCCGGGAAAAACGCCTGAATCAAAATACCATCCTCCGTTACGCGCGGTCCCAAGATGTCTCTTGGATGATTTTCCTCAGAATAGACCACGGCTTCTATTTCCGCCCAATCCATATAATCGTATAATTTTTCTTCCATTTTCAAAATTATAACCCCTCCTTTTTTATTTTACGTGCTCTCGCTGCTGCTTCCCCCATACAAAATCGCATAAAAAAGCACTCATTCATGCCAGAGCGTGTTTGAAAAAAGCTTTTCGTGAGCTGCGAGTCCCATTTTCAGCCCAAACGGTCTGCAGCAACCGGATAAGGTCAAAACAGATCGCGAAGTGGGGCTTGCAGATTGTGGAAATGATTTTTCAAATTCTGTTTTTATTCTACCATCCTAACTGCGATTGTACAATGCAAATCTGGTTTGTTTTTTATTCATTTCCTACGATTACGGCAAGATCTTCATCTGTCGTCTGCATCTCATCGTTCTCAAACCAGATACTGTAAATGTTCTGTGAAGTCAGTGTTTCCAGGGACTCCCTGGAAAGCGATTCGGCCTGATAATCAGAAAATGCTGCAAGCAGCGTATTGGCACAGCCATATTCACCGGAATAGACGATCAGTTCGGAGGCTGCTGTGTGGTCTTTTCCGTCTGCCGCGCTAAGATACGGCGTGCGCATCGTTCCGTCCTGATACTGGTAATAGCGGTACGCATCCGGGCTGCCCGCCTGGTAAGCGTGGAAAAACACGATGCTTTTCGGTCCTTCATACGTCATTGTTCCGTATGACTGGATTTCGTTCCCGGAAAGATGATACAGCGGATACCGGTACTCTTTTTCTCCCGTCTCATCGAGACAGCGCACGAAACCGTCCTTACTGGAAATAATGCCGAGCTGATAGCCCTCGCCACGAATCGTATCCGCCAGATAATCAATCAAAAAAGCATTTTTCATCCAGAAAAAGTCGAGATATGCGGTATAGCCCATCTCTGCGGCATACGCCTGATACGCGTCTGACACATGCAGACAGACCTGGTTTTCCCCTGACAGCTCCAGTGAAATATCATCCGGGTTCTGTGTAAAGGCAGCAACTGCTGCCGTTTCTTCTGCTGCCGCATCGTTCCGGTTCGGATCAAACTGCGCTGCAGCCGCATCATCATTGCTGGCGCAGAGATTTTCCAGGGACGCATACAGCGGTCCCAGATAAATTTCCCGGCAATTGGCATCGGATACTTTTTTCAGTGCATCGTATAAAACCGGATCTACCGTCAGCACTTCATTTGGATGCTGGTTGATATCATACAGGTTTGTCACATCCTCAAAGCTCTCATCTATATTGAAAAGCCGGTAGCCTTTCACTGCCGCATCTGTGTAAAGCAGCGAAAGCGCCTTTGCCTCCCCGCCTGCAGAAACCCCGCTTGCGCCAACGTTATATTTCAAGGTAAAATCCTCACCGCAGTTCAAATCCGCGCCTGCCTTTACACTGATCTCACGCCAGCCGGAATCTCCATGCAGAAAGTTCATAAAACCATACACCAGAAAACCGGATCCAATCGCCAGAAGCAGTACTACAAGCAGGATGCGCCGTCCGACATTTTTTTCGGAAAGCCAGACCTTCTGTACCGGCTTTGGCAGCCGTCTGTTCGGATCTTTTACTGTTCTTCCCATTTTTTTGCTCCTCTTTCATTCTAATTTTCCTTTTCCGCTGTGATTTATTGTCCCAAAAAACACATCGCCCGTCAAGTAAAATCGGAACGGAATTCATCTCGCACTTCGTTCCGGAAGCCACAACTTTTTTAATTTACAGAAAATTTCAACGAAGTTTCCTGTAAACTATGAGAAACACGCTCCGCGAGTTTCTCAAGTTATCGCGGCAGTCGCCAAGGTCTCGTGCAAGCACGGACTTTGGCTCGTTGCTCGCGTAAATCAAAAAAAGCGGCACCGGAACCTTTTTTCTGGTTCCGGGCCACTTTTTCTTTCCTGTCCACTATAGGGCAACTAAAATCAATGCAATGATAAAGATCAGGAGAATCACGGCAAGTACAGCAAATCCGTACAGCGCGCCCTGCTTGCATGCTTTGTAGTTGTGATAGTATTGTTTCTTTTTGTATACCATCGCTGCGATGATACCGATGATCGGGAAGAAGAACGACAGCACTTTGTACCAGACGCTTCCGGTATCGTGAACCGGAGTTTTCAGGAATTCATCTTCTGCCTTGGAAAGATGAACCTCGTGGTTCTCCTCTTTTACTTCCTCGCCAGGCTTTCGGATGGTGATCGGCTGCAGCGGCTCTCCCTTCTCACGGAGTGCCTTATACTCTTCGATCTCTTTTTTATTTCCATATACAAAATGATTGTGTCCGATGTCCACGAATTCCGGTTTGTCCACGGAATAATCGTGAATGGACGGGTCATAGGTGTACAGCACCTTATTCTTCTCGAGCTGCGGATCCGGAATCGGGATCGCAGAGATCAGGGAATGGGTGTATGGATGCAGCGGGAAGTTGAACAGCTCCTCTGCGTCCGCAACCTCTACGATATTTCCTTTGTAGATAACACCGATACGGTCGGAAATGAACCGTACGATGGAAAGGTCATGGGCGATAAACAGATAAGTAACCTGTTTTTCTCTCTGGAATTTCTTCAGCAGATTGAGGACCTGGGCACGGATCGATACGTCCAGTGCGGAGATCGGCTCATCGGCTACAACCAGCTCCGGCTCCATAACCATGGCACGGGCCAGACCGATACGCTGGCGCTGTCCGCCGGAGAACTCATGTGGGTAACGGGTCAGGTGCTCTGGCAGAAGACCAACCTCGTTGATCATGTTCTCTACCTTTTTCACACGGTCTGCCTCGTTCTCGTACAGATGGAAGTTGTAAAGACCCTCGGATACGATATAATCGACCGTCGCACGCTCATTTAACGATGCGGCCGGATCCTGGAATACCATCTGAATGTTTCGGATAACCTCCCGGTCCAGGGAATGCGGAATCTTACCGGAAATTTTAACGCCCTTATACAGGATCTCTCCTGCGGAACACGGGTTGACACGAATGACCGCACGGCCGATCGTTGTCTTTCCGGAACCGGACTCGCCTACGAGGGAGAAGGTCTCTCCCTTGTAGATGTCAAAAGAAGCATTTTTTACCGCTTTGACTGCGTCATCGCCCTTGCCGAAAGTGATATCTACATTTTTTACCTGCAGTAAGATTTCTCTTCCATTTTCGTCAATCGGACCATGCTCCGGCAGATGCGAAACAGTGGTCTTGCTTTCCTGCTTTGTAGACACTTTCAAACTCTCCTATAAGTTATATGCTTTTAACAGTTTTTCGTGAATATTCTGAATAGCTTCCGGTTTTTCTGTCTTCGGCGCTCTCGGATCCAGCAGCCATGTCTTGGCATAGTGGGTATCCGTTACCTTGAACATCGGCGGCTCCTCCAGAGTATCAATCTTCAGACAGTACTGGTTACGCGGTGCAAACGGGTCTCCGATAATCTTATTGTACAGAGACGGCGGCGTACCGGTAATGGAAAACAGCTTTGTATTCCGCTCCGCAAGCTGCGGCAGGGAAGAAAGCAGCGCCCAGGTGTACGGATGGCGCGGATCGTAGAACAGCTCTTCTACGTTCGCAAACTCGATGATCTGTCCTGCGTACAGAACGGCAACACGGTCTGCGATATTCGCTACGACACCAAGGTCGTGGGTAATAAACACGATGGTGTAGTTGTACTCTTTCTGAAGATCCTTGATCAGCTTCAGGATCTGTGCCTGAATCGTAACGTCCAGCGCAGTTGTCGGCTCATCGCAGATGAGGATCTTCGGACGGCAGGAAAGTGCAATCGCAATAACGATACGCTGTCTCATACCGCCGGAATACTGGAACGGATAATCATCGAAACGCTGCTCTGCGTTCGGAATACCAACCTTTTCCATCAGCTCAAGCGCCTGTGCTCTTGCTTCCACCTCGCTGACATTCTGATGCTTCATGATAACAGACGTAATCTGTTTTCCGATTGTGATGATCGGGTTCAGGGAAGTCATCGGATCCTGGAATACGGTTGCAATTTTCTTACCGCGGATCTGGCCCCAGTCATTCGGATCCTGGATTTTTGCCAGGTTAATGATACAGGTTCCATGAAGCCGCTCCGGTGTCTCATCCAGATAGCGTACACGGAAAGTTGCCTGGTCGAAAACGCTGTTCCGTTTCTGCTCGTCATTCAGATCCACACCGCGTTCCATCGCAGCTTTGAATGCCTCGTGCAGCTTCTTGATCATGCGAACCTTTTTACGCAGTTTATAACGTCCGACAGAAAGATAGATCTCTTTGGCAAGAATCTCGTTTCTCTTTCTCGTCTCGTCCGTAATTTCTTTTGCTGTCAGGCCGGCGTACTCTTTTTTGTACTCTGCCATTTTTGCCTCATACGCCTGATTGTATGCCGTATCGTTCATGGCAGCCTGTTTGTGAGCCTTGATTTTTTCCTCTTTTGCTTTCTGCAGAGCCTTAATCTCTCCATCCAGTCTGGAAATCTCCGCGGATGTCTCTTTGACTTTCGCTTTTTCTTTGGAAGTATCGAGTGTCTGCTTATAGTTGAAAAGTTCGGTTCTCTTTATTACAAGTTCCTTGATTTCAGCCTCTGCTTTCTCGCGCTCTTCCTCGCTCAGCGTCATTTTTTCTTCTTTTTCCTGCTCCAGCGCCTTCATTTTCAGAAATACTTCTGAACCATATTCCAGTTTGGAATACTCGTTCAGTTTTTCCAGGGTAGAAGCGATGGTCTTTTTCGCATAAGAATTCAGCGGAACAACCGTATCACTCAGTTCGTCATCATTGAAAATGATATCTCCCTGATCGATGAAACCGTTGCTGTCCAGCATACCCGCAAACGCTTTCGTGAATACGGATTTACCGGCACCGGATTCTCCTACGATAGCAATGGACTCATTCTCGTAAATATCCAGCGTTACGCCCCGGATTGCCGTCAGGATACGGCCGCGGACACGGAATTTTACCTGTAAGTCCTTAATCGATAATAATACTTTTTTATCTTCCATGCGGCTTTCCTTCCTACATATGTGTTCTCGGGTCGGACGCATCTCCAAGGTTCTGTCCAACTACATATAATACTACGGTGATGATTGAAGCGACAACAACCGGACTCCAGAATTCGAATCCCCATCCCGGTGTCAGCATGGCGCCCTCAGCCTCATAGATCAGTCTTCCCAGAGACATGTCAGAAAGTCCCATACCGATGTAAGCCAGGAACACCTCGTAAGAGATGTAGGACGGAATCTCAGTTGCCGCCAGAGTAACAATGACAGATGTCATAAACGGGAGAATATTCTTCATCGCAATGCGGAAAATCGAAGTTCCAAGACATTTTGATGCCAGATTATACTCTCTGTCACGGATGATAACGACCTGCGTACGGATAAAGTACGCGATGGCAAGCCATCCGGTAACGGTCAGTGCAAATACCATGGTCCAGAAGCTCGGAGAAAAAATAAGCACCAGGACGGAGATCAGAAGTACATACGGAATATTTCCGATGATGTTGTAAACCTCCATCATGAAGACATCAACCTTCTTCGAAAATCCCCAGACAGATCCGACAATCACACCAATCGAAAGGTTGATGAGCGCACAGATAAACGCCAGGGAAACTGAAATTCTGGAACCAAACCAGACAGCGTCAAATGTCGACTGTCCGGAAGCACCGGATCCTAAAATCCAGTGAATATTGAATCCAAGCTGCTGCAATGCTTTGCCTGGAGACAGATGTTTTGTCGCGCCGTTCATCAGATTGGCGAAACGGTCGTACTCCACAAAGAGCGGATACACATACGTCATCAGCAGAATCACACCCAGGAGGCAAAGTACGGCAATATTGATTTTTTTCTTAAAAAATACGCGGAACACGGAATGCCAGTAGGAATATCTCGGAGCCGTAATTTTCTCAGACTCCAGAGAGCTGTTATCTACAGGAGAAAACAGTTCTTCCTCAGACAGACCGAATTTATCTAAATCATAATTCATAAGTCCCTACCTGTCTTTCGTTGAGAATGAGATTCGCGGATCCACCATGGACATCAAAACGTCGCCCAGGATGATGGAAATCACGGAGAGCACTGCGTAGAACAGTGTAACACCTACGATAACACCATTATCATATTTGCTGATTGCTTCGGTCAGCAGATTACCGGCACCTGGTACTACGTACACACGCTCGGTGATGATGGCGCCGGTCAGTGCGAACAGTACGCTCGCCGGAACACCCTGCACGATCGGAATCGCTGCGTTCTTCAAAATGTGTTTCGTAAAGATTTCTCCCTCTGTCAGTCCACCGGATCTTGCGAATTTTACGTAATCGGAGTTCATCTGGTCGATCATGTATCGACGCAGCCATTTCATCAGGTTTGCCACCTGCGGCAGTGCCAGGGAAACGATCGGCAGAATATACATCAGCTTGCTCTTCGAATCCATGTCAAAGGTGGTCGGCAGACCCATTTTTCCTCCGATTGCCTTAAACAGGAAAATATAGGCCAGTGAAGGTACTGCTATAATGAATACAATATAGATGGTTCCAAGCTGGTCAACCAGTTTGTCTTTCTTTCTCGCCATCAGAATGCCAAGCGGCACTGCGATGAGATAGGAAAGAATTACGGCAATGATACCGATTACAAAGGAATAGCCGATTTTTGATTTACCACTCTTAACTGTATCCACGTTGGTATAGTCATCTGTGAACCGATCGGAATGAACAGCGCTTGCATCCTGAGATTCGCTCATATACGTTGCGCTGTGCAGATCGTCTGCACTGTATTCCACCAGACCGCTTGGGTAGGTAATCTCCGATTTTACGTAGGATCCCTGCGCGCGGGTCATGGTCAGTGCTACATCCACACCCTCATTTACGGAATAGGACTTTCCTAAATTTATGGTGATTATATTCTGATGGAAGTATGGGAATTTTGAGTCAAAGTACATCAAGTACTTGTGTGTTGTGCCATTTCCCATGATGGCCGGTGAAAATTTCTTTCCCCCATATACCGGATCGTGTAAGGTAAATGTAATCCCCCTCTTACCTTCTACCTTTGCAGCATCGTGAATGCTGTCGATGTCAATCAAACCGGAAAAATATTTTCCGAGACGCGTTGCAAGCGGAATATCCCTGTATGCAAACAGCTGCTGCTGTCCGCCGTTGGCATATTTTTTCTTACCCATCATGATCGCATCGTATCTTCTTACGGTGTAACCTTTTGCTTTATAATAAGCTGTAAATTTTTTTACATATTCAGATACCAGTTCTGAATCCTGGTCTTTCGTTCTTCCGAATGCTACTGCTTTGGATCTCGTATCCTCGTCAATTTCGCCTTTTGCTTTGAGAGCGTTCAAATAATCTGCATAGGTTACATAATCAAGATATCCGTATGTCTCCCACTTCTGATATTTGTACACCTTTTTCTGGTTATTGCTCTGATGGGAATAGGTGGCGTCCTGTGCGAAAATCAGATTTCGGTCCATCAGAGAATAAATCATAGTCATAACGCATCCAACAACGATTACTACGGAAACAAGGCCATGCAACAAACGCTTAAAAAGATATTTTGTCATATTCTCTCATTCCTTAACACAATATGACAGGGGAATGGCTTTTTTTGTTCCCATCCCCCTGCCGGTTTATTCATTGGCTTTCAACTGTTCTGATCTTTCCAATTTTACCTTTTCCAAAATTAGAAGATACCGAAACATTTGGTCATGTATCCTTCGTAGTCCGGAAGCATGGTATCCAGGTAAGAGCACGGATCACCAAAGTCCGGACCCCATCCGGAGACATCGTATACGTCGTAGTTTGCTTCATAACCATAGTTTGCATAGTATCCTGCATAGTACCATCCATCCAGGTCTACGGCATCAACCAGATTGATCACAACTTTTCCGCCAAGGGCAGCCTCTACTGATTTCTTGTAGGAGTTTGCTTTGTTGGTGTAAACTTCTACTGCAGACGGATATGGATATTCCATCTGGATCGGGTTGCTCTCATCGATGGTGATGCCCTCTTCTGCGAGCTCCTCGATTGCGGTATTCAGTTCTTCTACTGCGTTTTCCGGATTGTACCATCCATCAAAGCCATCGCTGGTCTTGTTTTCGGCATCCCATACTTTGATCTTCACGCCGTCGGCGTCGATCTGTTTCTGTACGATTTCACCATAGTAGGTGCCTGCCGGGAAGGTTGTGTCGGTTCCGTTGATCTGAATGGTAGTGTCTTTTGACAGGCTTACGAAATATCCCGGGGTAAAGGTATTTCTAAGGGAAGTATACTTCAGATCCTCGCCAACCTGCTGTGCATTGTAAGCGCCACGATCTGCTGCAAAGCTGATCGCTCTTCTGAAGTGAACGTTCTGCAGTGCTTTGTTCGTTCTCTGGATTTCTTCGTCAGACTTTGTACTCTTTGCTGTTGTTCCGTCGTTGGCATTTGCAGTCGCAGTACGGTTGATATTGTAGAATGCCATGAAAGAAGTAGCATCGGTATCTGAAACTACTGCGTACTGGTCGTACAGACCTTCGGATTTTGCTGTCTCCATAGTGGAGGTGTTCAGGTTTACATAGTCAACGGTACCTGCTTTTGCATCTGTGTACATTTTGGTAACATCAGACTGGTCATTGAACAGCCAGGTCAGGGTTTTAATGTTTACGTTGTCTTTGTTCCAGTAAGAATCGCTCAGTTTAAATACGATGGTATTTTTCGCTGTAGCGTTGGTTACCAGGTACGGTCCGCAGTATGCGATCGAGTTGGAATCTTTTCCGTACTGATAATCTGCTGCGGAGGAATCGTACTCAGCACCAAATTTACCGCCCTGGGACTGATAGTAGCTTCTGCTCATCGGCATGAAGATGGTGTAGCCAAGCATGGTCATGAAGTAGCTGCATGGCTCTTCCAGTGTGTACTCTACGGTATAGTCATCAACAGCTTTTACACCAACCTCGTCGAAATCGGTAACTTCACGGCTGATGTACTGGGATACGTTTTTGATCACGCCCTGTACCAGGTATTCCAGACCGCCCTGTGCATCACACATATGCTGCATTCCGGCCACGAAGTCATCTGCTTTTACAGTATCCACTTCACGTCCCTGGGAATCGGTCCATTTTACATCTTTACGAAGGTGGAAGGTATAGGTCAGTCCGTCATCAGATACTTCATAGGATTCTGCCAGTGCCGGCTGCAGAGTTCCCTCTACATCGTACTCCATCAGTCCGTCATAGGTATTGATGATCGCATCGGTATCTGCCGCACGGGAAGTTGCAAGTCCGTCCCATGTTACCGGATCGCTCGCATACGGCATGGAGAAGCTGTCTTTTAAGGTGTAACCTTTTCCTGCCAGATATTCTTTTACCCAGCTCTCATAGGTTCCTGTTCCTTTAAGCTCATCCCATTTTGCTCTCATCTCGTTGTAATCTTCTGCCTTGATAAAGTCAGTTGTTACAACATACTGATGATAACGGTCCTTATCGCTTCCCCAAAGGGTATAGTCCTTGGTGCGCGGAGCCATTCTGTACATCGCGTACGTACCACCTCTTGAGGTGAGCGGGTACATCATGGCGGACTCCATCAGTTTTCCCTCGGCAACTGCCATCAGGGCATATCTCTCATCCACCGTTTCTGCTTCCTTTGCAGTAGCAAGTGCATCGTTGAAATCGCCCAGTGCCTCGTTATAGAGCTCTGTGCTGGTCTCGTCGTATCCTTCCGGCATTTCGGACTCCTCTGCCTCGGCTTCGCTCTCACTGCTTGCAGATGCGCTTGCATTGCTTTCGGAAGATGCGCTGCTGCTTACGCTTACACTCTCATCCGCCGGATCAGAACTTCCGCTGCCGGAATTTCCACAGGCAACCAGGCTTGCAGTCATACTCATAACAAGTAATGCGCTTACAATTTTTCTTTTCATAATTTCTTCCTAACTCCTTTCATGGATTCGCGTTGTTTTTGCATCATCCGGACATTTACCGGAACGGCTTCGCCATTCCACCGTTTTTCATTTTGGCACTTTACCACATCAAAACGAATAGTACAAAAAGGAGATGCGTCCAACAAGATTTGTTTTCTTCATCCCTCATGCCCGTACATTTGTCCGTTTGTCCAAAAACAACTGGGTTCATTATAACCAGAACTCTCTCTGTTTGTCAATATCCGATGCAGGAGAAAAGTGTATAAACTGCATTTAAAGTCATCAAAATCCTCTATTTTCCTCTTTTTGGGTATTGTTCTGATGCTGTTTTTCTATTTTCCTGTATTCTTCGGTTTTAGAATAAAAAAAGATTACACAAATAATTGTTTCTTTCCATTTGCGTTCTGCAGCACTGTCTTTTTGTATTTGTTTCAGATTTTGCTCCGGGAAAGAATCCTGCCGGACGCAAAAACAGACTTCTGAAAATCACATTTCTTCTTATTTAAGAGCGTCATACTGTTTTTTACTTTCGTTTTTTACTTTCGTTTTTTACTTTCGTTTCCTTCTTTTACAAAGCAAAGCCTTCCATGAAGACCGCTCACACCGAAATCACTTTCTTGTTACTGTTCACTCCGTTCTCAGTAACACGCTTCGCGATGCACAGAATTTATGCTAACCGCATAAATTCGCGCTGTATGTCTCGGGATTTTGGCATATTCATGCCAAAACGCCTCGCGGGATAGTAGCGTGTGAACAGTAACACTTTCTTACTTTTTGTCTTCGACAGTCTCCGGACTATTGACAGCAAAAAAAAATCCTGCTAATATTAATTTTAATAAGGAACCAGTGCAGTACACGGAAAACAGGCACCGCACGCGGCGTCTCTGATATCCTTGTCGGATACAGCAGACGCTTTTTTGCTTTCTTGTGTATCATCACTTCTGCATCCGTATCCGCACGAAAAGAAAAAAGGAGACTTCTTTTATGTATCTTTATAATTCTGCAACCCATAAAAAAGCTGAATTCCTGACACACACACCGGGCCGTGTAGAAATGTACACCTGCGGACCTACCGTTTATCATTTTGCGCACATCGGAAACCTGCGCAGTTATATTATGGAGGATGTCCTGGAAAAGGCACTCCGCTATGAAGGCTACGACGTCAACCGTGTCATGAACATCACCGATGTCGGCCATTTAAGCTCCGATGCGGACACCGGCGAGGACAAGATGGTCAAAGGTGCAAAGCGCGAGCACAAAACAGTCATGGAAATCGCACAGTATTACACCGATGCATTCTTTGCGGATTGCAAAAAGCTGAACATCAAGCGCCCGGATGTCGTACAGCCGGCAACGGGATGCATTGACGAATATATCAAAATCATTGAAAAACTGATGGACACCGGCTACGCTTACTTTGCCGGCGGAAATGTTTACTTTGACACCAGCCGTCTCGACCACTACTACGTATTCAACGATCACGACGAGGATGACCTCGCGGTCGGTGTGCGTGAGGGCGTAGAGGAAGATACAAACAAACGCAACAAAAATGATTTCGTTCTCTGGTTTACGAAATCCAAATTTGAGAACCAGGCCTTGAAATGGGATTCCCCGTGGGGCGTCGGTTATCCGGGATGGCACATCGAGTGCTCCGGTATCTCCATGAAATACAATGGCGAATACCTTGACCTGCACTGCGGCGGCGTAGACAATGCATTCCCGCACCACACAAACGAGATCGCACAGTCCGAAAGCTACCTTGGCCACGCCTGGTGCCCGCAGTGGTTCCATGTGCATCACCTGAATACATCGACTGGAAAGATGTCGAAATCGAAAGGTGAGTTTTTAACCGTTTCTCTTCTTGAGGAAAAAGGTTATGATCCTCTCGTCTACCGTTTCTTCTGCCTCCAGTCCCATTACCGTAAGGCGCTTGTCTTCACCTGGGAAAACCTGGACAACGCCAAAATTGCCTACGACAAGCTGATCGCCCGCATCGCCGCTTTAGACCCGAAAGACGGACCGGCCGAGGAAGCTTCTATGACTGCTTTAAAAGAGAAATTCCAGAAAGCGCTCGATGCCGACCTCAACACCTCGCTTGCCATCACAACGCTGTACGATGTGTTAAAAGCAGACATGCATGATGTTGCAAAGCTGGCGCTTCTCGACAGTTTCGATCAGGTACTCGGTCTTTCCCTTCTCGCTCATGCAGATGCGAAGAGAAAGGAGGCTGCAAAGACAACTTCTGCTTCCACCGCGTCCGGCTATCAGATTACCGGTGAAGGAGATCCGGAAATTGATGCGCTCGTTCTGAAACGATATGAGGCAAAAAAAGCCAAAAACTTTGCAGAAGCAGATAAAATCCGCGATGACCTGAAAGCCCAGGGCATTGAAGTTGCTGATGTACGCGGCGGAGCCGTCTGGAAACGGATCTGATCTGCACGAAAGAGGAACTCTGATTTTCTTCTTCATTTCCTACGAAGGAAACAGGGAATTTCATGTGCTGAAAGCAACAACCGACCAGTATATTACCTGTGAAAACGCGGCTGCACTTTCTATTAAACTTCTTCCAAAGAGAACTGCTCTGATGCGGCAGTTCTCTTTTTTATGCTTTTTCACCTGCTGCTTGCGGCTTCCTTCGGATGCATGGCATCGAAAAAAAGACGGCATCCATTTTCCGGATACCGCCTTTTTTGTTTCTTTCGGATGGCTGTTTCTTTATTTAATAATACGAACCCTTAATACGCCGTCTACTGCTTCCAGCGCTTTTACGATCTCTTCTGTTGCTTCGCTTTCCAGATCCATCATTGTGTAAGCGTAATCGCCTTTACCTTTGTTTGTCATGTCGCTGATGTTGACACCGGCGTTACCCATAACGGTGGTAAATGCACCCAGCATACCAGGAATATTCTTATGGCAGATGGTCACACGGCCTGCTCCTGTGCATACACCCATATCACAGTTCGGGAAGTTGACGGAGTTTTTGATGTTTCCGTTCTCCAGGAAATCACGGATTTCTTTAACCGCCATGACAGCACAGTTATCTTCGGATTCTTTGGTCGATGCTCCAAGATGCGGAGTAACGATGGTTCCCTCTGCGCCGACTACCTTCGGGTTTGCAAAGTCAGTCACATATTTTTTCATTTTTCCGGCCTTTAATGCTTCCAGAACAGCATCCTCATCAACCAGGAGGTCTCTTGCATAGTTCAGAAGAACCACGCCGTCTTTCATCTCATCGATCGCTGCCTTGTTAATCATACCTTTTGTGCTGTCCATCAGCGGAACATGGATGGTGATATAATCGCAGGTACGGTAGATATCTTCTACATTCTGGATGTGATGGATGTCACGGGACAGATTCCATGCCGCATCGACAGAAATGTACGGATCGTATCCGTATACTTCCATGCCAAGATGGGTTGCTGCATTTGCTACAAGCTGACCGATCGCGCCAAGTCCGATGATACCGAGCTTCTTTCCGCTGATCTCACAGCCGGCAAATTTCTTTTTCTGTTTTTCTGCTGTCTTTGCAATGTCGCCGTCTTCTTTGTCGCTCTTCACCCACTCAATACCGCCTGCGATATCGCGGGATGCAAGCAGCATGCCGGCAAGCACCAGCTCTTTGACGCCATTTGCATTGGCTCCCGGTGTGTTGAATACAACGATACCCTGCTCTGCGCAGTCGGCAAGCGGAATGTTGTTGACACCGGCTCCTGCTCTTGCTACGGCAAGAAGACTTTTCGGCAGCTCCATACCGTGCATGGCTGCACTTCTGACGAGAACCGCATCGGCTCCCTCCAGGCTTTCACTCTGCTGATAGTTTTCATTAAAATTTACAAGGCCTACGCCTGCAATCGGATTTAAGCAATGATACTGAAACATTAGAGATTTTCCTCCTCGAACTTTTTCATGAAGGCTACGAGTGCTTCTACACCTTCTTTCGGCATTGCATTGTAGATACTTGCACGCATACCGCCGACGGTACGGTGACCTTTCAGGTTCTCAAGTCCGGCTTCTTTGGACTCTTTGACGAATTTGGCATCCAGATCTGCATTTCCGGTGATAAACGGAACGTTCATTAGAGAACGGTCTTCCGGTACAACGGTTCCTTTGAAGAGCTTGCTCTGATCCAGGAAATCATACAGCAGTTTTGCTTTTTCTTCGTTGCGCTGTTTCATGACTTCCAGTCCGCCCATTTTCTTCAGCCATTTGAACACTTTGCCGCACATGTAGATGCAGTAGCAGTTCGGCGTGTTATACAGAGAGCCTGCGTCTGCATGCGTTTTGAATTTCATCATGGTCGGTGCTCCCGGCAGGACATTGTCGGTAATCAGATCGTCACGGACAATGGAGATGACCATTCCGGCAGGTCCGATGTTTTTCTGGACACCGCCGTAGATGATGCCGTAATCGGAGACATTAACAGGTTCGGAGAGGAAACAGGAGGAGACATCTGCCACCAGGGTTTTGCCCTTGGTATTCGGCAGTTTTTTGTATTTGGTTCCGTAAATGGTGTTGTTTTCACAGATATAAACATAATCGGCATCCGGGCTGATCGGAAGATCGCTGCAGTCCGGGATGTAGGAAAATGTTTTATCCTCAGAGGAGGCAATTTTGTTTGCCTTTCCGTATTTCTGTGCTTCTGCGTATGCTTTCTTTGCCCACTGGCCCGTTACGATGTAATCAGCGACACCGTTTTTCATCAGGTTCATCGGAATCATGGAAAACTGCAGGGAGGCACCGCCCTGAAGAAACAGAACTTTGTAATTTGACGGGATTCCCATCAGGTCACGAAGATCTGCTTCTGCCTCATCGATGATGTTCTGGAATACTTTGGAACGGTGGCTCATCTCCATGACGGACATGCCGCATCCACGGTAATCCAGCATTTCCTCCTGGGCTTCTTTCAACACTTCCTCTGGCAGAACCGCCGGTCCTGCGGAAAAATTATAGACTCTGCTCATTTTTTTGTCCTCCTGTTTCTCTTACTGCTTTATATTACTTGGAAACCACCGTTTCTATACCGGTGGTTTCCATTGTAATCTTATGTATTTCCTTTACATCTTTTCTTACAAGTCTGCAATTCATATGGTAATACGGTATTGCTTTACCACGTTGAAACTATGATACCCCTTTGTCAGAAATCTGTCAATCCTTTTCTTGCTCCTTTTTTGCCAGATCCTCCGCATCGAAAACATCCTCGATCGGTGCTCCGGCCGGAACCATCGGGAATACCTTCTCATCACAGTCAATCCACACATCGATCAGCGCCGGTTTTCCGCTCTCGATTGCTGCACGGATCGCCGGACCCATCTCCTCTTTTTTTGTCACACGGATTCCCTTTACACCGAGCGCCTCGGCAACCTTCACAAAGTCTGCCTGATCCTGCAGAACCGTGTTGGAATACCGCTTTCCGTAGAACAGAGTCTGCCACTGGCGCACCATACCGAGCACGTGGTTATTGACAACAACCTCAATGACCGGAATGTTATGTCTGGAAAGGGTTGCCAGCTCGTTCATGTTCATACGGAAGCAGCCGTCTCCTGCGATGTTGATGACAACCTTGTCCGGGCGTCCCATTTTTGCACCCATCGCTGCTCCAAGACCAAAGCCCATCGTTCCAAGACCGCCTGATGTCAGAAGCGTTCTCGGCTTCGTATAGCGGTAATACTGTGCCGCCCACATCTGGTGCTGGCCGACATCCGTTGTGATAATTGCCTGTCCGTCCGTTGCCTTATAGATCTCCTCGATCACATACGGTCCGGTAAGCCCCTCTTCATGCTTTAACGGGTATTTTTCTTTCATTTCCCTGATCTTTGCAATCCACTCATCATGGTGCATCGGCTCCAGCTTCGCATTCAGCCGTTTTAAGACCTCTTTGACGTCTCCGATGATGCTCGACTCGACAACAACATTCTTGTTGATTTCTGCCGCATCCACATCGATCTGAACGATTTTTGCGTTATTGGCAAATTTTGCGGCATTTCCGGTGACGCGGTCGGAGAATCTTGCGCCGAGCACGATCAGCAGATCGCACTTTGTCACGCCGTAGTTCGATGTTTTCGTTCCGTGCATACCGAGCATGCCGGTGTACAGCTCATCCGTTCCCGGGAACGCACCTTTTCCCATCAGGGTGTCGCAGACCGGTGCCTGGATGCGGTGTGCCAGTTCGCGCACTTCCTCGGACGAGCCGGAGATGATACTGCCGCCGCCCACGAAAATATACGGGCGTTTCGACTCCTGAATCAGGGATACGACGTGATCCAGGCCTTCTTCTGTAATTCTCTCAGTAAACGGTTCAATTTTTTCCGGAGTCTTCGGCTCATACTCATACGTTGCCGCTGTGACATCTTTTGTAATATCGACCAGAACCGGGCCCGGTCTTCCGCTCTTTGCGATCGTAAACGCACGGCGCAGCGTATCTGCAAGAACGGTGATATCTTTTACAATCACACTGTATTTTGTGATCGGCATTGCGACACCCGCAATGTCAATCTCCTGAAAGCTGTCTTTTCCAAGCAGTGCCTTTCCTACGTTGCAGGTAATCGCTACCATCGGTGTAGAATCCATGTAGGCGGTTGCAATTCCGGTGACAAGATTCGTTGCGCCCGGGCCGCTTGTAGCCATGCAGACGCCTGTTTTTCCGGTAGCACGCGCATATCCGTCTGCCGCATGCGCAGCACCCTGTTCGTGTGAGGTCAGGATATGGTGGATTTCCGGATGACGGTAAAGTTCATCATAGATATTTAAAATGGTTCCGCCCGGATAGCCGAACACGGTATCCACACCCTGCTCCTTCAGGCACTCGATAACAATCTGTGATCCAGTTAATTCCATGTCTGTATGATTCCTTCCTTATGTTTTTCGCTTTGTGTATGAAATCTGTTTATGAAATCAGCCATCCGAGAAAAAGCGCGTTCGGACGGCTGATATGATTTTATGATTTACGCGGGCAACGAGCCAAAGTCCGTGCTTGCACGAGACCTTGGCGACTGCCGCGATAACTATGAGAAACTCGCAGAGCGTGTTTCTCATAGTTTTTCTGAATTAGAACTCCAGAATAGCTCCCTTATTTGCACTGGAAACCATCTTGGCGTAGCGTTTCAGATAACCTGTGGTTACTTTCGGCTCTCTCGGAGTCCATGCAGCTTTTCTGCGTGCCAGCTCTTCGTCCGATACGACAACTTCCAGCTTATGCTCCGGAATATTGATACGGATGAGATCGCCTTCCTCAACGAGCGCGATCGGACCGCCTTCTGCTGCCTCCGGGCTGACATGACCGATGGATGCACCGCGGGATGCGCCGGAAAAACGGCCATCTGTGATCAGGGCTACGGAAGAACCAAGTCCCATACCTGCAATGGCAGAAGTCGGATTCAGCATTTCACGCATACCAGGACCACCCTTTGGTCCCTCATAGCGGATCACAACAACATCACCTGCCACGATCTTGCCGCCGCGGATTGCCTCGATGGCATCCTCCTCACAGTCGAAGACTCTGGCCGGACCTTCGTGAACCTGCATCTCCGGAACAACAGCAGAACGTTTGACAACTGCGGTATCCGGTGCCAGGTTTCCTTTCAGAACGGCGATACCGCCTGTCTTGCTGTATGGATTCTCAACCGGGCGGATGATCTCAGGATTTTTATTGACACATCCTTTGATGTTCTCTCCTACGGTCTTTCCGGTTACTGTCATACACTCTGTGTGCAGCAGATTCAGCTTGTTCAGCTCATTCATAACGGCATAAACACCGCCTGCCTCGTTCAGCTCCTCGATATAGTGGTATCCTGCCGGAGCCAGATGACAGAGGTTCGGAGTCTTCTCACTGATGGCATTTGCCATTTCCGGATTCAGTTCTACGCCCGCCTCATGCGCAATCGCCGGAAGGTGAAGCATACTGTTGGTGGAGCATCCAAGTGCCATATCAACCGTCAAAGCGTTCAGGAACGCTTCTTTTGTCATGATGTCTCTTGGACGGATATCCTGTTTTAACAGCTCCATAACCTGCATACCGGCTCTCTTTGCCAGGCGCAGACGCTCGGAGTATACCGCCGGAATCGTTCCGTTGCCTTTTAAGCCCATACCGAGAACCTCGGTCAGGCAGTTCATGCTGTTTGCGGTGTACATACCGGAGCAGGAACCGCAGGTCGGGCACGCATTGCACTCGAAATCATAGACGTCTTCCTCTGTCATGGTTCCGGCAGCGTAGGAGCCGACTGCCTCGAACATGCTCGAAAGACTTCTCTTCTCGCCTTTTACGTGGCCGGCAAGCATCGGGCCGCCGCTGACAAATACGGTCGGAACATTGACTCTTGCTGCTGCCATCAGAAGACCAGGTACGTTTTTATCACAGTTCGGGATACATACCAGGGCATCAAACTGATGTGCCATTGCCATACACTCGGTGGAATCGGCGATCAGGTCACGGGTAACGAGGGAATATTTCATTCCGATGTGTCCCATGGCGATACCGTCACAGACTGCAATGGCCGGGAATACGATTGGTGTTCCGCCTGCCATGGCAACGCCCATTTTTACAGCCTCTGTAATTTTATCCAGGTTCATGTGGCCCGGTACAATCTCATTGTAGGAGCTTACGATTCCTACGAGCGGTTTTTTCATTTCTTCTTCGGTCAGACCCAGCGCACGCATCAGAGAACGCTGTGGTGCCTGTGCGATTCCTTTTTTTACAGCATCACTTCTCATGATTTTTTCCTCTTTTCTTATCTTACAGTTTTATGCCAGTGCTTTTACCAGCAGATCTCCCATTTCGGATGTAGATACCTGGGTACATCCCTCAGACATAATGTCTACGGTCCGGTATCCGTCTTTTAAAATTTTCTGTACAGCATTTTCGACTGCCTCTGCCTCCTGATCGAGATCCAGGGAATAGCGGAGCATCATGGCTGCGGACAGAACCGTTGCAATCGGGTTTGCGATGTTCTTTCCTGCGATGTCCGGTGCAGAGCCGTGGCTTGGCTCGTACAGACCAAATTTTGTCTCTTTCAGGCTGGCGGAAGAAAGCATTCCGATCGAGCCTGCTACCATACTTGCCTCATCGGAAAGAATATCTCCGAACATGTTCTCGGTCAGAACGACGTCAAACTGGCACGGATTGTGGACGATCTGCATCGCACAGTTGTCGACCAGCATATGCTCTAAGGTAACTTCCGGGTAATCTTTTGCAACATCCTCTACCACGGATCTCCACAGACGGGAGGAATCGAGAACGTTTGCTTTATCTACGCTCGTTACTTTTTTCTTTCTCTTCATGGCGATGTCGAATGCACGGATTGCAATGCGGCGGATTTCGGTCTCGCTGTAGGTCAGCGTATCGGTTGCTTTCCGGATGCCGTTTTCTTCTACAGTGCTGCGCTCTCCAAAGTACAGGCCGCCGGTCAGTTCACGCATAATCAGCATGTCGAAGCCCTCGCCGATGATCTCTTCTTTTAACGGGCAGGCATCTTTCAATTCCTGATACAGGTAAGCCGGACGCAGGTTTGCAAACAGGCCTAACGATTTCCGGATTTTTAAGAGTCCTGCCTCCGGGCGCTTGTCCGGGCTTAATTTGTACCATGGGGATGTTTTTGCATCTCCTCCGATGGAGCCCATCAGGACAGCGTCGCATTTCTTTGCTTCTTCTATGGTTTCATCTGTCAGCGGCACGCCGTGCACATCAATGGAGGCTCCGCCCAGCAGAAGGTTGGTATATTCAAACTTATGTCCATATTTCTCGCAGACAGCGTCCAGAACTTTTTTTGCTTCCTTTACAATTTCCGGTCCGATTCCGTCAC
Organism: Blautia sp. AM28-27; assembly: GCF_003480905.1. Lineage (NCBI taxonomy): Bacteria > Bacillati > Bacillota > Clostridia > Lachnospirales > Lachnospiraceae > Blautia > Blautia sp. AM28-27. Next base: position 428,751 of record NZ_QUJK01000002.1, on the reverse strand, counting down.
CGTGAATTAATCCAATACGGTATTCCATATTTTTCTCCCTCTTTTCTTCCGGCTGAAAAACCGTTCTATTTTCTCTGCGTCTATAGCATTTCTAAATTATACGCCATTTTTCCGGTAATTTCAACACGAAATTTCTTTGCATCGGACGAAACGCAATAATCTTTTTGCTTTTTTGCCATTTAAAAGAAAAATACGCGGCATTTTTCCCCGTTTTCGCCGTGTTCCGCCGAAGAAGTTTCGGGGGCGAAAAAAACGCAGGCATTCGTTCTTTTTGAATACCTGCGTTTTTCCTGGCTTTTCGCCGTGTGAAATTATTTTTTCTTTTCTGTTTTCTCTTCAACGACTGCTGTCTCCGGTTTTTCAACCTCTGTGATGGCTGTTTTGCGCATCGGGATACGGCAGTTTTTGTTGTTTCCGAACTCTACGATGACATCGTCGTCTGTGATATCGATGACTACGCCGTAGAAACCGCTTGTTGTGATGACTGCATCGCCGACTGCGAGGTCATTCAGCATTGCCTGCAGTTTTTTCTGCTCTTTCTTCTGCGGGCGGATCATTAAGAAATACATCATACCGAACATGATGACCAGCCACATAATTAACATACCAGTGCTCATCACACCGCTGTTTGCTGCTGTTGTTGTTGCTAAAAACATTTTCTTTCCTCCTGTTATTCGAGAGTACATCCCGTTCTTTAGACACACCTATCATAATACACAATCCGGAACCGATGGGCAAGTCTTTTTCGGATATTTTCCAAAGATTTCATACTTTCCCGATTACTTTTTGTCGTATTCCTCAAATCCTGCGAGTTTTGCCCGTTTGTAGGAAGCAAAATTGCCCTCGTCCAGCGCGGTCCGGATTTCTGTCATCATATTGTTATAGAAATACAGGTTGTGCAGAACACAGAGCCGCATGCCGAGCATCTCTTTTGCTTTCAGCAGATGACGGATGTAGGCTCTGCTGTAGTGACGGCACGCCGGGCACTGGCAGCCTTCCTCGATCGGACGCGGATCCAGCTCGTATTTCTGATTGAACAGGTTCATTTTTCCATGGTTTGTGTAAACGTGGCCGTGGCGTCCGTTCCGGCTCGGATATACGCAGTCGAAGAAATCGATGCCGCGCTCTACGCCTTCCAGAATGTTTGCCGGCGTTCCAACGCCCATCAGATACGTCGGTTTGTCTTTCGGCAGGTACGGAACGACTTCGTCGAGAATATGGTACATCTCCTCGTGGCTCTCTCCTACTGCCAGACCGCCGACTGCATAGCCATCGAGATTCATCTCGGAAATCCGTTTTGCATGGTCAATGCGGATATCCTCATAAATCGCACCCTGGTTGATTCCGAACAGAAGCTGATGTTTGTTGATCGTGTCTTCCCGCTGGTTCAGCTCCTGCATCTTATTTTTGCATCGCTGCAGCCATCTCGCCGTGCGGTCGACAGAATTCTGCACATAACGGCGCTCTGCCACACTCGACGGGCACTCGTCGAAAGCCATCGCGATGGTTGAAGCCAGGTTGGACTGGATCTGCATACTCTCCTCCGGTCCCATAAAGATCTTTCTTCCATCTACGTGCGAGTGGAAATAGACACCCTCCTCCTTGATTTTCCGAAGGCCTGCCAGAGAAAACACCTGGAATCCGCCGGAATCGGTCAGGATCGGTTTGTCCCAGACCATGAATTTGTGGAGTCCGCCCATCTTCTTTACGACTTCATCTCCCGGGCGCACATGGAGGTGATACGTATTGGAAAGTTCTACCTGCGTGCCGATCTGCTGGAGATCTTCGGTGGAAACAGCTCCCTTGATTGCTGCTGCAGTTCCGACATTCATGAATACCGGCGTTTCGATATTGCCGTGCACGGTTTCCATATGGGCGCGCTTCGCTCTTCCTTCCATTTTCAGAATTTTATACATAACGCTTTTCATCCTTTCTCAATGATCCCTGCCTCCTGTTTTCATGCAGGGCATACTATTTTTAGTATACAGGCAAAATCTGTTTTTGACAATGCCTGAATTTTCTTTTTTCTCTCTTTTTTCTTTCCCGCTTTCTCCATTTTTCACAAGGACTTTATACTTTTTTCATAAGACATCGCCTTTTTTCCAATTGTATTTCCTTATTTTTTGTCGTATAATGTGTTGAGATTGTTTCTTATTATAAAAGGAGTTTGATTCATGACTGATAAAAAATATACTCTTGGAATCGACATCGGTTCCACTACTGTTAAAATTGCGATCCTCAACGAAGAGAACCAGCTTCTCTTTGCCGATTACGAGCGCCATTTTGCAAACATCCAGGAAACACTTGCCCATCTGCTCGGGGAAGCCCACGAAAAACTGGGCGAACTGACCCTGCAGCCCGTCATCACCGGTTCCGGCGGACTCGCGCTTGCCAACCATCTTGGCATTCCGTTCACGCAGGAGGTTATCGCAGTTTCCACATCGTTAAAAGCACTGGCTCCGCAGACCGACGTTGCCATCGAGCTCGGCGGCGAGGATGCCAAAATCATCTATTTTGAAGGCGGCAATGTCGAACAGCGTATGAACGGTATCTGCGCCGGCGGTACCGGTTCGTTCATCGACCAGATGGCTTCTCTTCTGCAGACCGATGCAACCGGCCTGAATGAGTACGCGAAACATTACCAGGCCATCTACCCGATCGCTGCCCGCTGCGGTGTATTCGCAAAAACGGATATCCAGCCGCTCATCAACGACGGTGCAACAAAAGAGGATCTTGCCGCTTCTATTTTCCAGGCAGTCGTCAACCAGACCATTTCCGGTCTTGCCTGCGGTAAACCAATCCGCGGCCACGTTGCCTTCCTTGGCGGCCCGCTGCACTTCCTCTCGGAATTAAAGACAGCGTTCGTCCGCACCTTAAAACTGGATGACGAGCACGCGATCGTGCCGGACAACTCTCATCTGTTTGCAGCCATCGGTTCTGCAATGAATGCAGAGGGAAAGACCGAGGTTTCTCTTCTCGCGCTGAAAAAACGGCTCGAAGAAAAAGTAGCCATCGATTTTGAGGTTGCCCGTCTCGAACCGCTGTTTAAAGACAAGGAGGAGTACGATGCATTCCTGGCCCGCCAGAGCGTCAACAATGTTGTAACGGCTGATCTTTCCACTTACGAAGGAAACTGCTATCTCGGAATCGATGCCGGTTCCACAACCACAAAAGCCGCGCTCGTTGGTGAGGATGGCGCTCTTCTGTATTCCTTCTACAGCAACAACCACGGAAATCCGCTCGGCACCTCGATCCGCGCGATCCAGGAAATCTACTCCAAACTGCCGGATTCCGCACAGATCGCCTGGTCCTGTTCCACCGGTTACGGCGAAGCACTCATCAAAGCTGCGCTGATGCTGGACGAGGGTGAGGTTGAAACGATTTCTCATTACTATGCCGCAGCATTCTTCGATCCGGAAGTCGACTGTATTCTCGACATCGGCGGTCAGGATATGAAATGTATCAAGATCAAAAACGGCACTGTAGACAGCGTACAGCTCAATGAAGCATGTTCCTCCGGCTGCGGTTCCTTTATCGAAACCTTCGCGCAGTCCCTGAACTACAGTGTACAGGATTTTGCACACGAAGCACTGTTCGCAAAACACCCGATCGATCTTGGTACCCGCTGTACCGTATTTATGAATTCCAAGGTAAAACAGGCGCAGAAAGAAGGCGCATCCGTTGCTGATATTTCTGCCGGACTTGCCTGCTCCGTCATCAAAAACGCATTGTATAAGGTAATTAAAGTTTCCGATGCCACCGAGCTGGGACGCCACATCGTCGTACAGGGCGGTACATTCTACAACGATGCCGTTCTTCGAAGCTTTGAGCGGATCGCCAACTGCGAAGCCATCCGCCCGGACATCGCCGGCATTATGGGTGCGTTCGGTGCGGCGCTGATCGCAAGAGAGCGCTATTCGGCAGATCAGGAGACTACGATGCTCTCCATCGAAAAGATCAATGAGCTGAAATACTCGACCACGATGGCAAACTGCAAAGGCTGTACGAACAGCTGCCGTCTGACCATCAACAAATTCTCCGGCGGCCGTCAGTACATCAGCGGAAACCGCTGTGAGCGCGGAATCGGAAAAGAGAAAAACAAGGATCATATTCCGAACCTGTTCGAATACAAATACAAACGAATCTTCGGCTACCAGCCGCTGCCGCAGGATGAAGCAATCCGCGGAGAGGTCGGCATTCCGAGAGTCCTCAATATGTTCGAGAACTATCCGTTCTGGTACACCTTCTTCACGCAGCTGAAATACCGCGTGGTACTCTCCCCGACTTCAAGCCGCAAGATTTATGAGCTCGGCATCGAATCGATCCCGAGTGAATCCGAGTGTTACCCGGCGAAACTGGCCCACGGCCATGTGACCTGGCTCTTACGCCACGGCGTAAAATTCATCTTCTATCCGTGTATCCCGTACGAGCGTACCGAGTTCCCGGAGGCCATCAACCACTACAACTGCCCGATCGTTACTTCCTACGCGGAGAACATCAAAAACAACGTGGATGAGCTCCAGGACGACTCCATCACATTCCGCAATCCGTTCCTCGCATTTACGAGTGAAAAGGTTCTCGCCGACGGCCTGGCAAAAGAATTTTCCGGCCTGCCGGAGGATGAGGTCCGCGCCGCTGTCCATGCCGGATGGGAGGAGCTCGCCGCTGCAAGACGTGATATGCAGAAAAAAGGTGAAGAGACGCTGCAGTATATGAAAGAAACCGGCCGCAGAGGTATCGTACTTGCCGGAAGACCGTACCACATCGATCCGGAAATTCATCACGGTATTCCGGATATGATTAACTCCTACGGTCTGTGCGTTTTAACAGAGGACTCTGTTTCCCATCTTGCACCGCTCGAGCGCCCGCTTCGTGTCAATGACCAGTGGATGTATCACACCCGTCTGTATGCGGCTGCAAACTACGTAAAGACACGCGATGATCTTGACCTGATCCAGCTGAACTCGTTCGGCTGCGGTCTCGACGCCGTTACCACCGATGAGGTTTATGAGATTCTGACCAGAAGCGGTAAAATTTATACCTGCCTGAAGATCGATGAGGTCAACAACCTCGGCGCTGCCAGAATCCGTGTCCGCTCTCTGCTCGCCGCTCTGCGTGCACATGACCGCAAACAGGCGGTACGTGAAATTGTTCCATCCTCGATCCAGAAGCCGGTCTTCACAAAAGAGATGCGCAAAGATTACACGATCCTCTGCCCGCAGATGTCACCGATCCACTTCTCGATTCTGCAGCCTGCATTCAATGCTGCCGGATACCATCTGGAAGTGCTTCCAAATGACAACAAAGAGGCGGTCGACGTCGGCCTGAAATACGTAAACAACGATGCCTGCTATCCGTCTCTGATGGTAGTCGGACAGATTATGCAGGCGCTGCTCTCCGGCAAGTATGACCTGAATAAAGTAGCCGTCATCATGAGCCAGACCGGCGGCGGCTGCCGTGCTTCCAACTATATCGGATTTATTCGCCGTGCACTGGAGAAGGCCGATATGACGCAGATTCCGGTCATCTCGATTAACTTGAGCGGTCTCGAAGAAAATCCGGGCTTCAAGATTACACCGGATCTTGCAATCCGTCTCTGCTATGCGGCGGAGTTCGGTGATATCATGATGAAATGTATCTACCGGATGCGTCCTTATGAGCAGAAAAAGGGCACGACAGACCGGATTCACAGGAAATGGGAGAAAATCTGTATTGATTTCATTTCTTCCAAACACCTGAGTCATACCCGTTTTAAACAGATCTGCCGCACGATGATCCGCGACTTTGACCACATTCCGATTACGGACGAGAAAAAACCGCGTGTCGGTATTGTCGGCGAGATTCTGGTTAAGTTCCTTCCGGCGGCCAATAACCATCTGGCGGAGCTTCTCGAAAGCGAAGGCGCCGAGCCGGTTGTGCCGGATCTGATCGATTTCTTCTGCTATTGCTTCTACAATACGAATTTCAAGGTAGAGCACCTTGGATTCAAGAAGAGCTCTTCGATGCTCGGAAATACGGGCATTAAGCTGATCAACTGGCTGCGGAGCGCGGCAGTTGCAGAGTTCAAGAAGAGCGAACACTTTGATCCGCCGGCTGATGTACGGGATCTGGCGAAGTATGCTTCTCCGATTGTTTCCTGCGGTAACCAGACAGGTGAGGGATGGTTCCTGACAGGCGAGATGATGGAGCTGATCCACAGCGACGTTTACAATATCGTCTGCATCCAGCCGTTTGCGTGCCTGCCGAATCATATTGTCGGTAAAGGTGTTATTAAAGCCATTCGCAAGGAGTATCCGAAGGCAAATATCGTGGCAGTCGACTACGATCCAGGCGCTTCGGAGGTTAACCAGCTGAACCGTATTAAGCTGATGCTTTCTACCGCAAATAAGAATCTGAAACAGGAATCTGGCGGAGAGAAAGACGCATAAGAAGTTACATACTGATTTTTCTATTCCGATATTTAAAAAAGCTCCTGTCCGGAAAACAGTTTTTTCTGTTTTCCGGACAGGAGCTTTTTTTACATAACAGGAAATTTCGTTGACATTCCCCGTTATAAGCCCTCCGGGCAGGATCGCACTGCGGCGGCGGGGAATTCTATCGCTAAAGCGGCCCGCCGCAGGCGGAGAATCCCGCAAAGCAGGATTTTCTCTTCTGTTTTCAGCGGTAAATCCGCAGGATGCGGAGAACCTTTACCAGCTTCGTTCCCATCGGCATACGGCGCATTTCTGCTTCCGTCGTACCGGTTACAACCACAAAAGCAATCAGATATACGACGATTGCGATCAGAATTGCGGCCAGCATACTGATCGATGGACGCTTCGTAATGGCGAACAGACCATAATAAACAATCCAGGTTACAACACCCATAATAGCTGCTGCGATCAATGGTTTTACATAGGTATTTTTGAACTCATTGCGGAAATTCAGGTGTTTGCGGATCGAAAGGTTATTCAATACGCACATGCTAAGGGAGAACAGGATTCCTGCAAAGACAACGGCATAAATGTTTGTCTTTGGGAAAACTGCAAGGATCAGCGCCAGGACGACGAGATCCATTCCAAGGGAAATTGCTGCATTGTGCAAGGCTTTCTTCTGCTGCCCGATCGACTGCAGGACACTGTTGGTAATGGTAGACAGTGCAGAAAAGACAACCGATACGGCACCCATCATCAGCAGTTTGCCGGAAAGGCTCGAACTTGACGGGAACAAAACGCCTGTAATCGGGAATGCCAGGACTCCAAGGCCGACGGCAGCCGGAATGGAAATAAACATGGTCAGGCGGATCGTTTCCAGAATTTTGTCGTTTGCCTCGTCGAGGTCACCGGTTGCGTAGCAGGAAGACACCTCCGGCATCATCGCAGATGCGGATGCGCTTGCCATGGCAAGCGGGACGTTAATCAGCGTAACGTAATAGTTGGAAAACTCGCCGTATGCAGCGTTCAGCGCTTTCTGGTTTTCGCCGTGCCATCCGAGAATGGTAAAGAACAGATAGTTGTCCAGGTAAGCGTTACAGTTATAAATAAAGGTCGTGAAGATGACCGGTGTTACCATCAGAAAGAGTACCTGAAAGATTTCGCGGTAGGATTCTTCGCGGTGGCGTGTGTCTTTGGCTGCTTTTCGCAGAATGCTTTTCCGGTTTACCCCGTAAACGAGCAGCATAAAGCAAAGGCCTGCCAGCACACCGGCTCCCGTTCCGAGGGTTCCGCCGGCAGCACCGAATTTCGCACGCTCGGTGTCATTTGTCGCAAACTGCTGGATAAAGAACCAGGCTGCACCGATACTGAAAGCAGCGTTGAATATCTGCTCGATGATCTGTGAAATCGAAGTCGGCATCATCGTGCTGTGGGCCTGGAAATAGCCGCGCAGGACGCCGAGAATCGCCGAGAAGAAGATGGTCGGTGCCAGTACGCGCAGGGCCAGGATGGCATTCTGCTGGTTATATGGCAGAAGGAATTTTCCGCCGAAAAACGCCACCAGTGCAGCGATTCCTCCCACGATTACGGCATAAAGGAGGGCTCCGCGGAAAACGCGGTGTGCGTTCCGGTACTCTTTTAATGCCAGGCGTTCGGATACGATTTTCGATACTGCCATCGGAATACTGTAGGACGAGATCAGCAGCAGGATCGTATACAGATTGCTCGCTGTACTGTAATAACCAAGTCCCTCATTTCCAATGGTTTCGCCGAGCGGCGACCGGTATAAAAGACCGATCACACGCGAGATAATCGTTGCAGCCATCAAGATAGAAGTATTTCTCAGTAACGTATTTTTCTTTTTACTCATTCTTTCGCTCCCCGGATTACATTTTCGATCTGCCAGTCAATCGGCGCAAGACCGTTTTCTTCCAGATATTCGTTCGTTCTGGAAAACGGATGGCTGCCGAAAAATCCGCGGTATGCAGAGAGCGGGCTCGGATGAGCGGACATCAGCACCAGATGTTTTGGATTGTGGATCATCTCTTTTTTGCGCTGTGCGGGACGTCCCCAGAGGATGAAGACCATCGGGCGGTCCTGCCCGGCGAGCACTTTGATTGCCGCGTCCGTGAACTGCTCCCAGCCGATTTCCTTGTGGGAATTTGCCTGATGCGCACGCACAGTCAGCACCGTGTTCAGCATCAGAACACCCTGCCGTGCCCATTTTTCGAGATAGCCGTTGTTCGGGATGTAGCATCCCAGATCGTCTTCGAGTTCCTTATAAATGTTGACCAGGGACGGCGGAATGTCTACTTCCGGTTTTACAGAAAAGCAGAGTCCGTGTGCCTGTCCCGGCTCGTGGTACGGGTCCTGGCCTAAGATGACTACTTTTACCTGCTCAAGTGGGGTAAAGTGGAACGCATTGAAAATATCATCAGCCGGCGGGTAAATCGTGTGGGTTTTGTACTCCGCTCCCACCGTCTGAAACAGTTTTTTATAATAATCTTTGGAGAATTCTCCTTTCAGGGCATTGGCCCAGCTTCCGCTAAGAGGCGGCATATCGTTTTCTCCCTTCCTTTTACAGGCGGACCGGCACATTGCGGCCTGCCAGATATTCTTTGACTTCACGAATTTCCAGTTCTTTGTAGTGGAACAGAGATGCGGCAAGTGCAGCATCGGCTTTTCCTTCGGTTAAGGCATCATAAAAATGCTCCAGCGTTCCTGCGCCGCCGGATGCGATGACCGGGATGCCGACGCTCTCTGCGATCGTTCTTGTCAGCTCGATATCGTATCCCGCCTTTGTTCCGTCGCAGTCCATGCTGGTGAGCAGGATTTCTCCGGCGCCAAGGCTTTCTGCTTTTTTTGCCCACGCAACGGCATCGATGCCGACATCGATGCGGCCGCCGTTTTTATAGATATTCCAGCCGCTTCCGTCCGCTCTTTTCTTGGCGTCGATCGCAACGACCACGCACTGGCTGCCGAATTTCTGTGCCGCGTCGTGGATGAGCTGCGGATTGTTGATGGCAGAGGAGTTGATCGAGATTTTATCGGCTCCTTCGCGGAGCAGCATCTTGAAATCATCCACGGTACGGATTCCGCCGCCGACGGTGAACGGGATAAAAACGTTTGCTGCTACTTTGCGCACCATATCAACAACAGTTCCTCTCTGATCGGAGGAGGCCGTGATATCAAGAAAAACAACCTCATCGGCTCCTGCCTTGTCGTACGCTTTTGCGATCTCCACCGGGTCGCCGGCATCTTTTAAATCGACGAAATTAACACCTTTTACGACTCTTCCGTTTTTTACATCCAGGCATGGGATAATTCGTTTTGTAAACATCCGTCAGTCCTCCTCTCCAATTTCCGCAAAGTTTTTCAGAATGGCAAGCCCAAGATCTGAGCTCTTTTCCGGGTGGAACTGGCAGGCGAACAGATTTCCTTTTTCCACAGATGCATGGATGTGTGTACTGTACTCTGTCGTTGCTTTTACAATTTCCTCCTCTTCTGCTTTCAGATAGTAGGAGTGGACAAAGTAAACATACGATTTCTGCGGGATGCCTTTGAATAAGCGTCCACCGTTCTGCAGATGGATGGAATTCCAGCCCATGTGCGGAATCTTTAAGCCCTCTTTGTCCGGAATCCGGAGAATTTCTCCTTTTAACAGGCCAAGGCCTGCAACGCCCGGGCTCTCTTCGCTGCGTTCAAACAGGATCTGAAGTCCGAGGCAGATTCCAAGAAACGGAGTCCCTTTTTCTACGATTTCATGAATAACCGGTACCAGATGATAGCGGTTCAGATTTTCCATCGCATCTCCAAAGCTGCCGACACCCGGCAGAACGACGTGATCTGCGCGTTTTAACACGTCTGGATCCCTGGTCAGTACAACCTCTTTTCCAAGGCTTTGAAAGACTTTTTCCACGCTTTTTATATTTCCGGCATCATAGTCGATCAGTGCAATCATAGGTGGGTCCTCCTCGTTTGTTATTTCAGTCCACGCCCCCTGTCATTGGGGGCATCTCTGCTGTTCTTTTGCAAACAGTACACTTCATTCTAACATACCGTTTTCTAAAATTCAAATTTTGAAGGTTATAAAATTATACAAAAATGCAGAAATTCTTAAGATTTCTTTTACTCCCGCTCCTTTCTTTCTTTTTATACTGGACAAATGGCGGGCATCACGCTACAATAAGAGCGTTGCACTAAGAAACGATAACATTTTGTGAAAAACGAGAGGTGTATATGATTACCAAATATCTGATTGTATTTTTGATTTCCATGGTTCCGCTCATCGAGCTGCGTGGTGCGATTCCGTACGCGGTAGCTTTCCATATTCCGACGCTTCCGGCCTATCTGATCGCCGTCATCGGAAATATGCTTCCGGTTCCGGTTATTTTCCTGTTCGCTCGAAAGGTTCTTGTCTGGGGATGTGATAAAAAGTATATCGGAAAATTCTTCACCTGGTGTCTGGAAAAAGGCGAAAAAGGCGGGGAAAAACTGAAAGCAAAAGCCGGCCGCGGACTTCCGCTCGCCCTGCTGCTCTTCGTCGGCATTCCGCTCCCGGGAACCGGCGCATGGACCGGCACACTGGCCGCAAGTATCCTCGATATGGACTTTAAGACCAGCGTTCTCGCCATCATGGGCGGTGTTCTCCTTGCAAGCGTCATCATGCTGCTTGCAAGTTCCGGCGTATTCGGGGCAATTGGGGCGCTTTTGGCGTAAACGGCTCTGCTTCCGTTTCAATTCCATAAAATTTGGCTTACAGCCGCACAGATTTGTTTTTCCGATCTGTGCGGCTGTTTTTGTATAACTTTTTTCTAACAGAAATTTTCCCTGCTGTTTCCTGTTCACGTTTTTCCGGATCGAATTCTGTTTCTTTTCTTCCAGTATTTTCTTGTACTATTTTCATTTTTCCTCTTGAACATTCGTTCGATTTGTGTTACACTTCTTTTATCGAACAGTTGTTCTTTTTATAAAATACCTGTTATCTTATTGTTTTACTTTTATTCGTATTCATTTGGACATAGAAAGGAATTTTTCTGCCATGCAGTTATCATCACAAACACTTTCTCTCTCCGAGAAGCTGAATCTTCTCGCTGACGCGGCCAAATACGACGTTGCGTGCACTTCCAGCGGTGTGAACCGTGCCGGAAAACAGGGACATCTCGGCAATTCGGTCTCCTGCGGTATCTGCCACAGCTTTTCTTCCGACGGACGCTGTATCTCTCTGTTGAAAATTCTGCAGAGCAACGACTGTATCTACGACTGTAAATACTGCGTCAACCGCGCCGGGAATGACCGGCAGCGCGCCACGTTTACACCGGAGGAGGTCTGTACACTCGTCACGGAATTTTATCGCCGAAACTATATTGAGGGACTCTTTTTAAGTTCCGCCGTCTGCAAAAATCCTGCCCATACGATGGAGCTCATGTACCGCACTCTGCATCTTTTACGTAATCGTTACCGCTTTAACGGCTACATCCACGTCAAAGCTATCCCGGGCGCACCCGCCGAGCTGATCGAAAAGACCGGCTATCTCGCCGACCGCATGAGCGTCAATCTGGAACTCCCGACCGGAGAAGGGCTGCAGAAACTGGCCCCGCAGAAGACACAGAAAGCGATTTTAAAACCCATGCGCCAGATCCAGTCCGGTATTGTAGATTACCGGCTGACCGCAGGGAAAAGCGCTTTTTTAGAGCGTTCCTCGGGAAACCGCTATCTCTCCCACTCCATTTTCGATACACGAAAGCAGATTTCCGCCTCCGCTGCCGATCTGGGCTGGATCTCTTCCTCCTCCGCGCGGTCACTGCCGGAAAAGGAACGCTCTGCTCCCTTCGTTCCTGCCGGCCAGAGCACGCAGATGATCATCGGTGCGACAAAGGAAAACGATTACCAGCTTCTCTCCACCTCACAGCTTCTCTACCAGCAGTATGACCTGAAGCGCGTCTTTTACTCCGCCTACATTCCGGTCAACGAGGATTCCGCCCTGCCCTCACGTGAAACCAAGCCGCCGCTTCTTCGGGAACACCGCCTTTATCAGGCAGACTGGCTGCTCCGCTTCTACGGTTTTCAGGCGGATGAACTGCTCGATGAAGCCCACCCGAACTTTCATGCACAGCTCGACCCGAAATGCGACTGGGCGCTGCGCCATATGGAGCTGTTTCCGGTGGAGATCAACACGGCTGAGTATGCCGACCTTCTGCGCGTTCCCGGCATCGGGCCGAAATCGGCCATGCGGATTGTAAAGAGCCGCAGAAGCTCCCATCTTTCATTTGATCATCTGAAAAAGATCGGTGTGGTGCTGAAACGCGCCAAATATTTTATCACCTGCGAGGGAAAAATGATGTATCACATGCGGCTGGAACAGCAGTTTCTGACCCGGCAGCTCACGGGAGAGGAAGCCGCCTCCAACTGGGAGGTTTCCCATCCGGAACAGTATCAGCAGCTTTCTCTGTTTGATGCTGCCGTACCTGGGCATATATAATCCCGGGCGTTCTTCTCACGGAAAAGCCTTTTTGCTGTATCTGCGCTTTTTGCAGAAGGCTGTTGTCTGTATCAATTGATTTCAGAAAGGATTTTATTATGACTGTTTACACCTGCAGCCCGGATCTTGCGTCGATCCTGACCTGCATCTATGAAGCCTGGAATTCCCGTCTCGGCTACCGCAATGTACGGCTGATGACGGAACCAGTCGGCAATCTGGAGCTGTTCTGCGATTACTGCCATGTTGAGCCGGACACAGAAAAAGCCGCCAGCGTCACGCGATCCATTCAAAAGAAGATCGGCGCAGCAGCCTGGCGGCTCGTCTATCTCTGTGCAATGTCCGAGAGAAGCGACGCTCCCGACATCATTTATCGTTTTCTGCTCTACGGCTTTTCCTATGGAAAGGATACCCTGCATATGCTGCAGGAACCGGCGGTATTCCACGCTTTTGAAGTTTCCCGTCAGGTCACAAATGAAGCGCATTCGTTCCGGGAATTTATCCGTTTTGCAAATATTTCCTCCGGTTTTCCGATCCTGGTCTCGCATATTTCCCCGAAAGCCAATGTGCTGACCCTGGTCGCTCCCCATTTTTCTGACCGGCTTCCCTCAGAAAACTGGATGATTCTCGATGATAACCGGCAGCTTGCCGTCGTGCATCCCGCTGACCGGCCCTTTTATCTGACCCGTCTTTCTCCGGATGAAATAGAACGCCTTTCCCTCACGGAATCCACTTCGGACCCTTACGAAGAACTCTGGAAAGGATTTTTCACCGCAATTGCCATCAAAGAGCGTTCCAATCCCGACTGTCAGCGTACGCATCTGCCGCTCCACTACCGGGATCATATGCCGGAATTTAAAAATTTTTAGAGTCTTAGAATTTTTCCAGCTGTTCCATGTTCAGCACAAACACAGTACAGCCTCCTGTCTGGGTATCAATCGGAACAGAGTAATTTCCGCCCGGGCAGAAGTTTCCGCTTTCCATCGGGGTGGCCGCATAGGTAACTGTTTTCCGAAGCCCTGCTTCCTGTTTTAAGATCGCAAGCACAGCGTCGAGCTTATGATCATCGGTTCCGATCAGCAGTGTTGTGTTCTTCTCCTTCAGGAAACCGCCGGTCGTGGCAAGCTCCGTCACAAAAAAGCCTTTTTTGTTCAACTCGGCAATGGTGTCTGCCTCGTCCTCTTTCCGTAATACAGCAACAATTAACTTCATACAAATTCCTCCTCGCATCCTCCGGTCAAACGGATTCTGATTTTTGAAAAGTCAGCTGCTTATGCCGTATGGCACATTGCATTTTTCTGTTTTCACAGTAAAAATAGCATAATGTCACGGAAAAAGAAAGTCTTTTTTTACTTTTTCACTTCAAATCCGTATGACACGGTTCCATTTTCGAATACCGCGTCCACTTCGTAGATGTAGCCGGCCTCGGCTCCCGGAATGCTCCAGCTCTCCGCATGCTCCACAGAAACGCTTTCTCCCTCCGGGTAACCATTGCCAAAGTTCTGCCCCCGGTCTTCGGCCGGCCATCTTTCTGCTGTGACAGAATCCGGCTCCTCCGAGAAGACAAGCTCCAGATCGGTTTTTCCTTCGTCATTTGCTGTATGCAGATCACTCAGTTCCGTCCATTCCAGAATGAACGCACTGTCCGCAACGACGTTCTGACCATTGCCGTCCTCATCAACATAAGACCAGGTATAACCTCCCTGTGTTGCCATAGCTGTCACCTGGGCATTTGGCTGTGTGTAGCACAGATTCAGAAACGGAATTTCCGATGGATCCTTTTCCGGCAGAATCTGGGAAAGTTCCTCATCGAATTTTTCTGCATCCGCCTCCGTACCGCCGCTGATTCTCATAATACGGCTGATACCCGGATATTGTCCCGGATAGGAGTTCAGCATAATACCGTCGCCCTCCACTTGAAGAAAATCTCCTTTTTTGATCTCGGACGGATCAATAGCATTTCCATTTTCATCGTAAAGTGTGTCGGACGGTGTATGTGTCACATAGATGTTTCCGTGTTCCAGATCTCCCAGGTACCATAACCCGGAATCTTCTGCAAGAAATACGGCTTTCTGTACTTCTTCTGCCCTATTGCTGTCCGCTGCAGTACTTGCTGTATCTGCATTCAGATTTCGGTCCCGTTCCGTTTTCATATAGATTCCGCCTCCAATCAGCACGGCGGCAACTACAACACCGGTCACTCCAAAAATAACTGCGTTTTCTTTTTTCATAAGCGTATTCTTCCTTTCCTGTTGTTTTCCCGTTTTTTTTACACGACTTGTTTTATCTTTCTGCAAGACATGCAAGAAACGGTTCCCCGTACTTTTCAAATTTGCTCTCGCCGACACCAGAGACCGCCAGCATTTCCTCTTTGTTGGACGGTTTCTCCATCGCCATCTGGATCAGTGTTTTATCCGAGAAGATAATATACGGAGGCACTTTATGCTCCTTTGCAAGCTCCATCCGGAGTGCCCGCAGTTTTTCGAATACCGCGGCCTCCTCGTTGGAAAGATCCTTTGCCGCTGCCGAGGTTTTTGTCTTTGTCTTCTCTTTTGCGGCTTTCGGAATCCGTTTTTCTTCTTTTGCCATCTTCATCAGCATCGTGCCGTCCTCATCCAGCAGCTCCGCCGCTTTTGGCAACAGGCGCACAATGCTGTATGTGTCGGCCGTTACATAGAGATATTCCCGGACCTGCAGTTCATTTAAGATCTGCCGCAGCCGGTAGACCGGCTCTTTTGCCAGTTCCCCGTAATGGGAGTTTTCATCCATGCGGTACTGGCGGATTTTCGCGGTATTCGCACCGTGCAGGGTATCGAGAATCACCGTCGTGCCGTAGCGCTGACGGCATTCCCGCACACAGCCAAGGATTGCCTTTGCCGCCGCTGTCACATCCACCGTTTCAAATTCCGAGAGGCAGTTGGAACAGTTTCCACAGTAATTGGAACCGTATTCCCCGAAATACCTCAGGATATAATCTCTGAGGCACTCATGGGTGAAACAGTAAAACGTCATTTTCTTCAGCCGTTCCTCCTCCCGCTGACGGATCAGCGCTGTCGTCTCGGGATCCTCACTCTCCTGCGCCATGTTTTCGATAAAAAACTGGTTTGTGATGACGTCCTGTCCCGCGTACAGCAGAATACATTCCGCCGGAAGGCCGTCCCTGCCTGCTCGTCCGGCCTCCTGATAATAGCTTTCCATGTTTTTCGGCATATTATAATGGATGACGTACCGCACATTCGATTTATCGATTCCCATACCAAAAGCGTTTGTCGCTACCATGATCTGCTTCCGGTCATAAATAAAATCTTCCTGGTTTTCCTTCCGTTCCAGGTCAGAGAGACCCGCATGGTATCTTGTGACAGAATATCCTTTCTGCTCGAGTTTCTCACAGACCTCCTCCACATTTTTTCTGGTCAGACAGTAAATAATTCCGCAGTCCGCCTCGTGCTCTGCAAGGAATGATTCCACGGCTGCGAATTTATCTTTCGGCTGCTGTACCGTAAATTTCAGATTTTTCCGGTCAAAGCCTGTGACCAGACGTACCGGATCACGCAAAGACAGTAGTGCTTCGATATCATCCCGTACCTCTTTTGTTGCCGTTGCCGTAAAGGCACCGATCACCGGCCGTGCGGGAAGCTGCTCGACAAACTCTGTGATTTTCAGGTAGCTTGGGCGGAAATCCTGACCCCACTGGGAAATACAGTGTGCCTCATCAACACTAATCATCGAAATTTCCATCGACTGCACCGCGCACAAAAATTCCGGTGTCAGAAGGCGTTCCGGGGCGACATAAATAATCTTGTACCGGCCCTCCATGGCAAAGCCGAGTGCCTTCCGGTACTGCGCCGCACTTAAGGAGCTGTTCAGAAACGCAGCGTGAATCCCCGCCTGGTTCAGGGTCGATACCTGATCCTTCATCAGAGAAATCAACGGTGATACCACCAGGGTAATTCCTGGCAGCAGAAGCGCCGGAATCTGATAACACAGCGATTTTCCTGCTCCGGTCGGCATGATGCCGAGCACGTCCTGTCCGTTCAGAAGCGCATCCACCAGCATCTCCTGCCCCTCCCGGAAGGAATCGTAACCGAAGTACTTTTTTAAAACCTCATATTTTGTCATCTTGTTTTTCTCTGCCCTTTCCATCCACTCTACCTCCATTGTGACATAGATTGCAGGTAAAGTCAAACAGATGTGTGCCGCATGTTTTCTTTCATCCATACATATATTGTCTCAAAAAGTCCTGGAGGGGGATTTTATGCGTTCTCTTTCACCCCTTTCCCGCCGGATCCTGAAAAAAGCCGGTATCGCCGCCGCTTTTTTCTGCTCCGCTTTTCTTTTTGGCTCTGTTCTGTCCCACTTTACCTGCCGTGCGCTCCGAAAGGCAGCCCCAGTTTTTCTCTCTGCTGCGCCGGAGACACCTGTTTCTTCCGTTTCGATGCCCGTCCTCTCCTCTGCTGCCGAAAACTGGGGGCTCTCCTTCCCGGAAAAAGGGAAGACTCCCGTCGGCAATGCTACATCCGAAGAGCTTGCCGCCTACAACGCCTGGTTTGCCGCTTCACCGGAAGAAAACATCATCTATCTGACGTTTGACTGCGGCTATGAAAACGGCAACACACCAACGATTCTTGATGCGCTCCAGAAGCATCAGGCTCCCGCAACGTTCTTTGTCGTCGGCAATTTTCTCTCCGACCAGCCGGATCTTGTCAAACGTATGGCAGCGGAAGGCCATATCGTCGGAAACCACACCTGGTCGCACCCGGATATGTCCAAAATCTCCACGCAGGAAGCCTTCTCAGAAGAACTGAACCGAGTCTCCACACTTTATCAGGAAACCACCGGCCAGGAAATGGTGAAATTTTACCGGCCGCCGCAGGGAAAATACAGCACACAGAACCTGCAGATGGCAAAGGACCTCGGATACCAGACGTTTTTCTGGAGTCTCGCCTATGTAGACTGGTACCAGGATCAGCAGCCGACCCACGAGGAGGCTTTCAAAAAGTTGACCGGACGCATTCATCCCGGTGCCATCGTCCTGCTTCATAATACCTCATCCACCAACGCGGAGATTCTCGATGAGCTGCTGACGAAATGGGAAGAAATGGGATATTCTTTCGGCTCTCTCGATCAGCTCGCATCGAAATCTGCCTGAGGACCGGAAATACGGTTTCTCATGTATTTCTATCTTTCTTTTGTTCTGCTTTTTTTATCCTGCTTTCAAACCGGAATGCCTCCTCTTTTACTTCCTTCCAGAGCCGCAGCACACAGAGCAGGTTCGGCACCGCCATGCAGGCATTGGCAAGCTCCGCAAAATTCCAGACCGTTTCTGCCATGCAGACGCACCCGGCAAACGCTGCAAAACAGAAGAAAACACGGTAAACCATTCCGAAGCTATCCTTTTTCACCAGCCAGAGAAACGCCTGCTCCCCCTGGTATGCCCAGCCGGCCATCGTTGCAAATGCGAACAGCAGAATCCCGACCGCGACAACATAGCCTCCCGCCGGTCCGAACACACTTTCAAAGGCCTGAATTACCATCGCCGCTCCATCCGCTTTTTCCGCCTCCAGTATCCCCTCTGCCGCCCCGGTCACTCCAACGGCAAGGCCGGTCACAAGACAGATCACCATGGTATCAACGAACACACCTGTCATGCTGATGTACCCCTGCCGCACGGGATCGTCGGTCTGTGCCGCCGCAGCACTGATTCCGCCTGCTCCAAGCCCTGCTTCATTCGAAAACACACCGCGGGAAATTCCATACCGCAAGGCCGGCGGCAGCAGGGAAATTCCCGCACCCACCGCTCCTCCCGATACCGCCCGGAAAGAAAACGCGTCCCGTACTATCGCAAGCAGTGTCCGCGGAAGCTCTCCGGCGTGCAGACCGATTACCATTCCTGCCCCGCCCAGATAAAAGAGTGCCATTCCCGGTACCAGCACCTCCGCCGCTTTTGCAATGGAACGCAGTCCGCCTGTCACCACGAGCAGAAGAAGAATCGTCAGCACCAACGCGCTTTTTTCTCTTGCCACGCCAAACGTATCCTGCATCGCCAGCGCAATCGAGTTTGCCTGCGTCATATTGCCCATTCCGAGAGATACCAGCACGGTGCTTCCGGCAAAAAACACAGCCAGCATCTTCGCCAGCCGCTCCCCCGGAAATGCTCTGGTCAGCGTCACCATCGGACCGCCGCAGTATGTTCCGTCTTTTCTTTGCATCCGGTACTGCACCGAGAGAAAACTCTCAGAAAATTTCAAAGCAAGTCCCACAACCGCCGCCAGCATCATCCATCCCAGTGCTCCTGGTCCTCCAAGCGCCATTGCGGAGGCAACCCCCACGATATTGCCCGTCCCGATTTCCGCCGCAAGTTCCGTCATCAGCGATGCGAACGGCGAAACTCCTGCTTCTGTTTTCTCCCCGCTGTATCTCGCCTCACGGCCGAATGCTGTACGAAGCGCAAAGAACAACCGTCGAATGGGTAGCGCGCGAAGCTGGATGGTCAGAAAAATGCCTGTCCCAAGCAGCAGAAAAAGAAGCGGCGGTCCCCAGGCGGCTGCATTCACCGCTTTTAGAAATGCATTGATTTTTTCAAGCGTGGTCATATCCATTCCTCCCTGTACAAAGTTCCAAAGGAAAGCAGTTCCCGTCCCTCCATTGTTAAACGGTTTTCTGTCCATGCATCGCAATGTTTTCTCTGCACTTTATGCAGCACCGCACAAAAAAAGAACCCGACAGCAGCCTTACGGCCCGTCCGGTTCTTTCGATCTTCATCTTATTTTGTTGTATTCCGCTTCCGCCCGTTTTTCAGGACTCCTGCTCCTTTAAATCATCCGCCACGAGAACACCCGCTTTGAAGCCCATCAGCATCATCTCGAGCATTTCTGCATCGTAATTGCGGTATTTCAGGTAATAAAACAGCGAATCGAGATAATTCAGAAAGCCTTTTTTCGTCTCCGGACTTAAAATCACCCGTTTTCCGTCGCCCATCAGATATTTGGCAATCCGGGAAAAGACGAACTTTTCGTTCAGAAATGCCATCGCATCCGATGTCTCATCCTCCACCAGGATCTGGATCGGTTTTCTCCGCAGCAGCCAGTAGGTCTCATAGGAGATCACTTTCAATGAATTGATATGCTTTGCCTGATGAAAATGTTTCAGGCGGGAAATATCCGTGAAATAGTCCAGCACTGCATGGCTCAACAGCGACTCGCTGATCTGGATTTTCTCGCGGATGCCGAGACTCTTGGCAAATTCCTCGATTTCTTCGTAAAAAACAGCGTAACGGCTCTGGATTACTTCCTCGGAAAATTCTTCCAGAAGTCCGTCGTAGTTTGTGTATATTTTTTCTATTGTATTCATTTTTCCTCCCCGGGCAGATTCAGGATTTCATAGCAGAGTTTCGTCCGGACAAAGTCGGTATATTCGGTCATCTCGCGTTTTTCCATTGTTCCGTAGCGGATCGGCGAGGTATTTCCCATCAGATGTTTTCGGATTTTTCCGGCTTTGACTGCCGCCATCATATTCTCCGCAGAGTCCTCTGCTGCATGAGAGAAGCCCATGCGGCCCGTGTTTCTTCCATCCATTTTTTATCCTTTCCCATGTCTGAAAAGCAGTTTTATTCTTTCAGTATGCTCCAGACGGCATCATCCATCGTATGAATTTCATTCAGATCGCGTTTTTCCACCGCTGCCTTGACCTGCGGTTTTAATTCACGCTTGCGCACGATCGTTTCCTTGCTCTGGAACTTCTCATCCGGCACAACCTGGAGACGGCGGTAGAACGATCCCATCTCATCTCCCATGCCCGCCAGACGGTTCAGCAGCTCGGAAAACTCTGTCAGCATGGCGTTTCCCTTGCGCCGCGGGTAAAGAATGCTGTGGTCAATCTCTCCCCAGCCCTCCTCGAACAGCGTCTTAATCTGAATTTCAATGTAGACGCCGCGGTAAACGACAATGTAATGCACCGCACGGTAATGTTTCCGGTCCAGAATGTTCTCCTCCGGAATCCAGTTCACATAAATGTCGGCGTAATCGCC
Source organism: Blautia sp. AM28-27 (assembly GCF_003480905.1). Lineage (NCBI taxonomy): Bacteria > Bacillati > Bacillota > Clostridia > Lachnospirales > Lachnospiraceae > Blautia > Blautia sp. AM28-27. Next base: position 407,834 of record NZ_QUJK01000002.1, on the reverse strand, counting down.
AAGTCTTGTATGGACTTTCGGCGGCTCTGCCATATAGCCCGATGCGTTCTGGTCGTAGTCACGGCCGTAATCACGGATGTATTTCTCCGGATCATTTTTAAACCAGTGCGTAATGTATTTATGGAAGTTTACCCAGTCCTCCCGATACAGCAAAAGTCCCCGGATTCCGATCAGATCTGTCACGTAACGCATATAGCTTGTCGAATCCATTTTCCGGTACTTTGCATAATTTTCTAGGCGCTTGCGCACCAGCTTTTCCACCAGATGTTCGGTGTCCTTCAGACGGCTGTGGTACGACTGCAGTCCGATCTCTTTTTCCTTGTCCTGCAAAAACTCTGCCACAAATTCTTTTCGGATCTTTTCCAGCGTCGGACGGCGCCGTTCATAATCATCCGCAATTTCCAGCAGTTCTTCCCAGGAAATATCTGCTTCCTCAAATTCCTGCGGCAGAATTCCGAATTTCTGCAAAAACTCGTCCTTTGTCAGATACACGTAGATTCCTCGCTCTCTTTGTCAATTCAACGTACAGGTTTCTTTTTTTCAGAACGCACCCCGGAGAAACCCGGCCCCGCTGCGTTCTGACGCACCGGAGAGATTATAGCACATTCATCCCCGCTTCACAAGTAAAATCTTTATTTAAGAATGCACATTTCCACTTTAATCTTTCTGCCAATTTCTTAAACTTTCCTTAAGCTGTCTTGATGTTTCACCTGCCCCATGGTAAGATAATCGTGACTTGGCAGAATTGTCTGCTGTTTACACTTACATTAAGAGGGAGGTCTTTTTTATGTGGACTCGAGAGGAACTGAAAACCCGCGGAAAAGCCGCATTTTTACGCAATTACTGGATCTGTGTGGTAGCCGCCTTGATTCTGACTCTGCTGGTCGGAAGCGGTACTTCTAATTCTGGAAATTCCAACAATGACAGCAATCAGACTAACTCGGTCGGTATATCTGGATTTACGATTTCTTCCGATAACTTCAATGTGGAATCCTTTGCAGAAAAATTCACCCCGCTTGGACCGGTTAAATTTGTTTTTACTGTCTTCAGCGGCATTGTACTTCTTGTCATTGGTCTTGCCTTTATTCTGATCCGTATTTTTGTTCTTGCACCATTTGAGGTAGGAGGCTCGAGGTTTTTCATTGAAAACTCGATGGAAAAAGCGGGACTTGGCAACATACTGTTCGGATTCCAGAACGGCTACTATGGAAAAACTGTGTGGACTCTGTTTTTAAAAAATCTTTATATATTCCTCTGGTCGCTGCTTCTTCTGATTCCTGGAATTGTGAAAGCTTATGAATACCGCATGGTTCCTTATCTTCTCGCCGACTACCCGGAACTTTCGACCGAAGAAGCATTCCGCATCAGCCGTGAAATGATGAACGGTGAAAAGATGAATACATTTATTCTTGATCTCTCCTTTATCGGATGGTATATTCTTTCCGGAATCACCTGCAATCTTGTCGGTATTTTCTATCTGTATCCGTACAAATATGCAACCGATGCCGAACTGTTCCTGGTTCTGAAACAGAATTACTTCTCCAGCCGGAGTTATGGCAATACGTATCAGGCTTACTAAACCGCACAAAAAATCAGGTGCTTCTCTTTTTCGGGAAGCACCTGATTTTTTATGTATTTCTTTTTAAATATCTCTTAGATATAATCTTTCATTTCAAAATACCGCATCAGAATATCGGCACAGTTCTCGATGCCAAGATCCGAGGTATTCAGGATCATATGGTAGTTATTGACATCGCCCCATGTCTTTCCGGTATTTTTATAATAATACTCGGCACGCTGCTTGTCTGTCTCTTCCAGCATCACCTCAGCCGCCTCTCTTGTCAGGGAAAACAGCTTCATGATACGTTTGATCCGGTCCTCTTTGTCCGCGCAGACATAAATATTGATGACGTTGCTTTTATCTTTCAGAAACTCCGAAGCACACCGTCCAATGATAATACACGGCTGTTTCGCCAGCTCGCGGATCGCATCCGCCTCAGATTCAAAGGCATTTTCACGCATGCCGTGCTCTACATCGTCCTTATCATATACCGGGATATGCAGTCTCTCGGAAAGTTCTTTCGCAATAATACTCGCCCCAGTACCAAACCGGCGGCTCATCGTAATAACTAAGTTCATTTGCCACTTCCTCCTTCGCACTTCTCATAACGCAAACAAACGCCTTATGACAAATCAAAAAATTTTTCTTTCGCTGTCTTTTATTATAACAAACCCCCACCGAAAACTCAAGGTTTTTCGACAGGGGCATGGATCACTCAGGCGATGGTGATTTCTTCTATTTTCTTTTTTGCGAAATGATTGAATGCCGCGATGACTCTTCCTGTGCAGACCATGGCTATAACAGTGCCGATTCCGATTCCTACCGGGCGGCCGGCATCGATGAGGCCGATCGCAAGGGAAATGACGATGGCGGAGAAATCAAAAAGATTTTTTCCGAAACCCATGTTCTTTCCGCAGCGCTCGCCGAGAACTCTTGCCAGGCCGTCGGCCGGGTTTGGGACGATGTTGACGTCTACGGTCACAGCGGCGCCGATTCCCGTAAGAATGATGGCAAGGACAAGAACGAGAAGCCGCATTCCCATCTGGTCAGGTGCCGGGAAAATCCGGTCGAAGATGGTGATAAAGGCGCTCGTCAGGTAACTTGCGGCAACCTGCAGAAGCTGGAACGGCGGGAATTTTCCTTTCAGCAGTACGATCTGTAATACGATGAAGATCAAATACGCCACGAAGACGGCGGTTCCTGTTTCATAGCCGAAGATCTGTGCCACGGCGTACGGCATGGAGATGATGGGCGATACGCCGAGGTTCGTCTTCGTATTCAGTGTGATACCGAGTGCCAGCACCATAATTCCAATCAGATAAAGCGCAATGCGCAGAATCCATTTCTTTTGTTTTTCCTGCATAATTTTCCCTCTTTTCTTTCTGTAACAACGCTTCTATCTTAACACACATCAGGGAAAATGTGCAGTAAGTCTATCGGATGCAGGATTACTCCTCCTCCAGCACACAGCCTTCTGGTGCATAAGTTTCAAAAAGCCAGTCCTCAAGCGCATTCAGATTATCATCGGAATGCTCGACCTCACGCGCATAGCGCCAGGAAAGCTCCTCGATGTCGTGCATGGAAAGCGTTTTTCCATTTTCCAGCCACCGTGCAACCAGGATTTCCTGAATCCAACGGACAGAGAACAGCGCGAGTTCCATTTTGGAACAGACCATATCGTCATAGACGGCGCCGCAGAAATAGGTGTAGACGAAAAACATCAAAAGCTGCTCACCGATGTTTTCCCACTCTGCACGGCGTTCACCTGCAGCGCCCCAGGTGCGATGGAATTCTTCACAGATGGCCTGATAAGCGGTTTCTCCGTTCTGATACAGCGCTTTTTCTGTGCCGTCAAGCACAGTATCCCATTCCGGACGAAGACGCTCGAGACCGCGGAGAACGGCAAGTTCCTTCACCTGGCGGTCATATGCATGAAAGGATGCAGCATCCACACCTTTTTCCGCAAGGCTCTCCGCCACGCACTCGCTTAAGGTTCCCTCTTCCAGATGCTTTTCATACTTCCGAAGCAGGTCATCGATATCATACTCCCGCTGCTCCTCCATACAGATCTGATACTGTTCTGCGAGCTGCTCTGCCGCCGTCATGCGCTCCTGCAGCGGCAGTTCGCGGTTCTGCAGAATCCGGAACAAAACATCTCTCGTGTCTTCCAGCTGGGAGAACATCATGAAGTCAAACTCTTCAAAATCATCCTCCTCGTCGGTCTCCTCCTCCAGAAAACGCACCGGCTCTTTGCAGGACAGGATAATCCGTGCAGCTTCCGGGCAGGAAAGGGACAGGGATAATTCACGCAGACCCTCGTACTCCTCCGTATGGCGCGGGTAAAGGCGGCAGGTGTCACATAAGGAATCCGGCCCCAGTTCCTTGTAAAGATCGCAGAGATTTTCATCATTCAGAAAGGCACAGCGGCGGTTGTTCTGGTAAAAACACTCTTCCTCCCAGTCGATCGAATTGCGCAGGCGCTTTCCAAACTCACTCTTCTCATTTCCATACCGCTCCAGGGAATCCTCGTCGATCACGATCTGCCAGCCGGCACAGCACGTATCCGGGCAGTCTCCGGCGGTGCATACAAACTGGTCGTAAAAATGTGGTTTTAAATATCTCATGCTTTTTTGTTTCCTTCTTTATATTTCTGTACGATCCACGCACCAGCCTCGCCGACCGGCATGCCGCTTTTTTCTGCAATTACTGCGGCACTCTCGTACTCTGGGTAAATTTTTTCGATCTCGCCGTGGCGGCAGATCTTGACTGTCACATGGCCGTACTCGGTTGCGATTGTCGCAAACTCGCGTTTCATCACGGTGCGCTCCATCCGGCAGCGGCGGATGCCGATTGTGGTGGTCTCGGCGAATATGATATTTTCCAACGTCTCCCGCGTTTTATCATCACAGATTACATCCAGCTGGTAAGCCGGGCGGTTTTTCTTCATATAGACCGGGATGTAATGGACATCTCTTGCGCCTGATCGCAGCAGTTTTCCCATGCAGTAGCCGAGCGCCTCGCCGGTGCAGTCATCAATGTTGCACTCCAGCTTCCAGATCGTATCTTTCTCGTCGTTTTCTTCTGTTTCGAGCATCATTGCACGCAGCAGTGACGGGCGCTCATACGTCCGTTTTCCGGCGCCAAGACCTGTTCTGGTACATTTGAAGGATGCCGGCAGTGTCTCTTTGGTACGGATTGCCGCAACAATGGCTGCTCCGGTCGGTGTGACCAGTTCACCCTGGATTCCGGTCGGAACGAGGGTCAGGCCATGTGCCTGTACGATATTTAAAACAGCCGGTACCGGAACCGGGATCATGCCGTGCTGGCATCTGACAAAGCCGCTTCCCTCGCTGAGACCCGTCACGATGACTTCATCCGGCGCCAGGTTATCCAGGCAGACAGCGGCAGCCACAATATCAACGATGGAATCGACAGCTCCCACCTCATGGAAATGCACCTGATCAAGCGGAACGCCATGGGCTTTTGCTTCCGCTTCGGCAAGAATCTGGAAAATCCGCTCCGCCAGCGCTCTTGCTCCCGGTGTCAGACCGCCGCTGCGGATAATCGCAAGAATCTCCGGCAGCCCGCGGTGCTCATGATGGTGATGATGCTCCCCTGTGTGATCGTGGTCATGGCTGTGCGCATGCTCGTGGTCATGATGATGCTCGTGATCATGTGGATGGTCATGCACTTCCGCCCCATCCCCGTGCAGATACGCCATATCGTGATCATGGTTCTCATGCTCTGCATCCAGAATCACATTGAAATCGCAGGCATCCAGCCCCGACTTTTTCACTCTTGTAATCGCAATTTCGTATCCCGGCAGTTTCAGGCTTTCCAGTGATTTCTCCAGTACTTCCCGGTCTGCTCCCAGGTCGAGCAGCGCTGCAACGGTCATATCTCCGCTGATTCCGCTCCCGCACTCCAGATATAAACTTTTACTCATCTTGATGTACTCCCATTCTGTTAATCTGTGTTGCAATATATCCGGCTCCATAGCCGTTGTCGATATTCACGACGGCAATTCCGTTCGCGCAGGAATTGATCATCGTAAGCAGCGCCGAAAGACCGTTCATGCTGGCCCCGTAGCCAACGGATGTCGGAACAGCAATCACCGGCTTGTCCACCAAGCCGCCGAGCACGCTCGCCAGCGCCCCCTCCATTCCGGCAACGGCTACAACGCAGTTGGCGCTCTGAATCGTATCGAGACGCGACAGCAGGCGGTGGATACCGCTCACACCGACATCGTAGATACGCTCAACGTTTGCACCGAAGTATTCTGCGGTCTGCGCCGCCTCCTCGGCAACGGAAATATCCGCAGTTCCAGCCGTACAGACCGCAATTTTTCCGATCCGCTTCTTGTCTTTCTTTTCTATTTTTAAAATATGCGACAGCGGATCATACACCACTTCCGGAAACTTTTCGCGGATCAGCTCATACTGATGCTCACTGGCTCTCGTTCCGAAGACCTCCCCATCCTGCTCGTACAGACGCGTAAAAATCTTCAGCAGATGTTCATCCGCCTTCCGCGCACAGAAAATGACCTCCGCAAATCCGCTCCGGATTTCACGGTGCGTATCCAGCTTAGCATATCCCATCTCCTCGAACGGCTCTTTTTTGAAATATTTCTCTGCCTCCTCGATCGAGATTTCGTTGTTTTTTACTTTTTCTAATACCTCTCTTGCCTCCAAAGCATTCACCTCGTTTTCGTTTTTTCCTTTTTTTCACACCCAAATACGATACAACATAAAAAGAAAGCCGAAACCTCTGCTTTGTCAGAACCTTCTCTTTTCTGACACCGCAAATCTCCAGCTTTCTTTATTTTAAACTATGAAGTGCACTTTAAGTCAAGCAGATTCTATACACAAGTATACCCTGCTTTCTGCGTTCCCGCAATGTTTTCTTTTCGCAGTGTGAGTCATCGTATAGAAATAAGAATCCCCGCCGATGCCGCCTCAAATGCCGCACCGCCGGGGATTCTGTAAGTTTAACTGTATTCCGCTGCTTTATTTCTCTGCTTCTCTTTTCTTATCCAGTTTTACATTGCGGAAGTACAGCACCATATCTACGGTGATCTCTGCAATGTTCAGGAAATAGAAAGCCCATGCAAGGAAAAAGATCCAGTCTTTGTCCGGATTGTTCATATAGCTGATAAATTTGTTAGCAATACCGAAAATATATCCGATCCAGATGAACACCTCAAAGTAAAGGCTCTTTCCTTTTGCTGTTCTTGAAGTCCAGGATTTATAAATGGACAGCGGCCAGGACAGGCCAAAGCACAGGATCATCAGTGCTTCCAGTAAGTGGCTTATCATTTCTACAGTCATGTTTTTCTTCCTCTTTCATTTCTTTTTCTGCCGAAAGTCGCTTGCAAGTGTTAATGCCCTGATGTCTTTTCAGCTTGAGACCTGTCTGAAATAATCAGACGGGTCTATGGTCTCTCTTGTATTTCGTCGTTACAAATGTAACCTTTAGTCTTCTTTATGCGCTTCTAAGTATTCTTTTCTTCCCATCTCATACAGATTATTTCCGTCGCAGTCGATGATAACAAAAAGCGGCATGTCTTCTACTTCCAGACGGCGAAGTGCTTCTGCGCCAAGATCTTCGTATGCGATCAGCTCTGCTTTTTTGATGCATTTTGCAAGCAGTGCGCCGGCTCCGCCGATGGCTCCGAAGTATACGCCATGATATTTCTTCATGGCTTCTACAACTTCCGGAAGACGTGCGCCTTTACCGATCATTCCTCTTGCGCCTACGGACATCATGGTCGGAGCATACGCATCCATACGGCCGCTGGTGGTAGGACCTGCAGATCCGATGACCTGGCCTGGTTTTGCAGGGGTCGGTCCTACGTAGTAAATCGTAGCGTCTGTCGGATCAAACGGGATTTTTTCTCCTCTTGCGAGCGCTTCACACATTCTCTTATGTCCGGCGTCACGGGAAGTATAGATAGTTCCGGTCAGATATACGGTATCTCCGGCATGCAGTGTTTTTGCCAGTTCTTCTGTTAAAGGCAGCTGAATATGTTTTTCCATGATCAGATCACCTCCGTTTTATGACGGGTAACATGGCAGTTGATGTTGACTGCACACGGCATTCCCGCAATATGAGTCGGCATTGTCTCGATATTGAGGCCGATGGCTGTGGTTTTTCCGCCAAAGCCCTGCGGTCCGATGCCGAGTTTGTTGACTTTCTCCAGCATTTCTTTTTCCAGATCTGCGTAGAACGGATCCGGGTTCTCGGAATCGATCGGGCGCATCAGTGCTTTTTTCGCAAGCAGTGCACATTTATCGAAGGTTCCGCCGATACCAACGCCGACTACCATAGGCGGGCATGGGTTCGGGCCTGCTGTCTCAACAACTTCCAGGATGAAATCCTTGATTCCCTGAAGACCTGCGGACGGTTTGAACATACGGATCATACTCATATTTTCGCTTCCGAAGCCTTTCGGGCCTACGGTTACTTTGATCTGATCGCCAGGAACGATCTCGGTGTAGAGCATAGCCGGTGTATTGTCGCCGGTGTTTCCTCTTCTGACCGGATCTTTGACAACGGATTTTCTTAAGTATCCTTTGTCATATCCTCTTCTGACACCTTCGTTGACTGCCTCTGCAAGATCTCCTCCTGCGATGTGCACATCCTGTCCGATTTCCAGGAAAACACATGCCATTCCGGTATCCTGGCAGATCGGCACGTTCTGTGCGTCTGCGATCTCATAATTTTCTACGATTTTGTCCAGAACACCTTTTGCAATCTCGCCATCCTCGCAGGCACGGCAGCCTGTGATGGCACATTTTACGTCTTCCGGAAGATGGTAGTTTGCTTCGATACAAAGTTTCTCTACCACATCCGTAATGGTACTAGCCTGAATTTCACGCATGGGGTTCTCCACCTTTCTTTACTTCTATGATTTATCGTACCGAAAAACCTTTTGGATTTCAGCACGGAAAGCGTGTCCCGGAAGCGGCTTTTAAACGCCGCCCCCTTCCGACACGCTTTTTCGCGGTTACTGCATTTTACAGGTGTCTTTTACCTGCATAATTCGGCAGAAGCTGCGGAGATACCATACCGGTATCAATACCTGCCTCTTTTAAGGTCTCAGCGTATTTCTCAACGTGATCCAGATTCATCTTGCCAAGCGTTACGTCTTTTGCTTTTGCTGCAGCAGCTTTTCCTGCATCGCGGCCAAATACAATAACGTCAAGCAGAGAGTTGCCCATCAGACGGTTTCTTCCGTGGATTCCTCCGACAGCCTCGCCTGCTACAAGCAGGTTGTTTACCGTATTGGTGAAGCCTTCGCCGTTGATTTCCAGACCGCCGTTCTGATAATGCAGGGTCGGGTAAACCAGAATCGGCTCTTTTCTCATATCGATACCATACTGCATGAACATACGGAACATAGCCGGAATTCTCTTCTCGATGGTTCCTTCTCCGTGAAGCAGATCGATCATCGGGGTATCCAGCCATACAGCCTTGCCCTGCGGAGTCTCAACGCCCTCGTTGCGGTCGTCGGAGCATTCACGAATAATGCTTGCTGCGGATACGTCACGGGTTTCCAGCGGATGCATGAAAGCTTCGCCGTCTACGTTTACAAGCATTGCACCAAGAGAACGTACTTTCTCGGTTACCAGAGCACCGAAGATCTGAGCCGGGTAAGCAGCTCCGGTCGGATGGTACTGAATGGTATCCTGATACAGAAGCGGAGCACCTGCACGGTATCCGAGGATCAGACCGTCAGCGGTTGCACCGTAGTGATTGGAGGTTGGGAAGTTGTTGTAGTGAAGGCGTCCTGCACCACCGGTTGCGATGATGACAGTTTTTGCTTTTGCTACCTGGTACTCTCCGGTCTCCATGTTCTGGAGAACAGCACCGGCAACCTGTCCCTTATCGTCTTTGATCAGCTCTACTGCAGATGAGAACTCAACGACCGGAATACCACGGTTGATGACTTCATCACGCAGAGTTCTCATAATCTCTGCTCCGGAGTAGTCACGGCACGCATGCATACGTTTTCTGGATGTTCCACCGCCGTGTGTTGTTACCATACGGCCGTTCTCATCTTTATCGAACATAACGCCGAGGTTTTCCAGCCAGGAGATTGCATCCGGAGCTTCCATTACGAGCTTGCGGAGCAGTTCCGGTCTTGCAGCAAAGTGTCCGCCGCCGAATGCATCAAGATAATGCTGTGCCGGGGAGTCATTCTCTTTGTCTGCTGCCTGGATACCACCCTCAGCCATCATGGTGTTTGCATCACCGATACGGAGTTTTGTTGTGATCATAACGTTAGCGCCTGCCTCATGTGCCTCGATCGCTGCAGAAGAACCTGCTCCGCCGGCACCGATAACGAGTACATCTACGTCGTAATCTACTTTGTCAAGGTCGATGTCAACACCTAAGATACGGCTGTTGGACTCCAGCAGATAGCCGAGCTCTGTCGGAACTTTCTCACCTTTGTTCGGGCCGACTTTCAGGGTGATGAAGCCTTCCTCTTTATAGTCCGGATGATATGCTGCAAGAAGGGCATCTTTCTCATCCGCTGTCATTCTTCTTGGCTCTGTTGCCATTCTCTGGGCTCTGGTAGCTTCTACCTTTTTAATAGAGTCCTGCATATTGGCCAGTGTATACATTAGAAATTCCCTCCTTATTTCTCGATCTCACGGTTGTTGTAAAGTTCCTGCATTTCTTCGATCGGTTTCTGCATAACCTGCTCGATCAGATCATCGAATTTTCCTTCTTTGATCTCTGCTACACGGTTCTTTACATGTTCAGACTTCGGAGCAATGTATTTTCCGTTCAGACGTCTTGCCAGCTCTCCTACCATCGGATGGGAGATACCAGCCGGACAGCGGGATGCACAGATTCCGCAGCCGATGCAGTCGAAGGACTCTTCTGCACATTTCTTGAAGTCGCCTCTCTGTGCGTATGCAATATACTGCATAACGTTCAGGCTCTGCGGACATCCTTTGGTACATGCATTACATCCAACGCAGCTGTAGATTTCCGGATACAGATCCATCATGACTCTCTGCTCTGCGCTGATCTCTTCGATATCGTATGTTCTCTTGTCGATCGGATAGAACGGAAGGCTTGCGATATACATGCCGTCTTCTACCTGTGTCTGACATGCCAGACAGGTTTTCAGTTCATTTTTTCCTTTGATTCTGTAGATGGTCGCACATGCACCGCAGAATCCGTGACGGCATCCGCATCCGCGTTTTAACTGATATCCGGCGTACTCCATAGCGGTCATGATGGTCAGATCGCCAGGTACGGAATACTTTTTGCCGTAAACGTAAATATTTACCATTTCCTGCATTTTCTTCAACCTCCGTTTAATATTCGTTCGGTAATTCGTCAATCTCGTCGCAGCGGAAAACAGGGCCGTCCTTGCAGACGTATTTATCTCCGATGTTGCAGCGGCCGCATTTTCCGATACCGCATTTCATACGAAGCTCCAAAGTAGTGTAAACCTGTGTTTTCTCATAGCCCAGTTCCTGAAGTCCCTGAAGAACAAATTTGATCATGATCGGCGGTCCGCAGATCAGAGCTGTTTTGTCAACGGACATGTTCAGTTCTTTCACATAATTCGGAACGAATCCTACATGACCGTCCCAGCCTTCCTGCTCACGGTCAATCGTCAGATGCACGTTGACATCTTTTGCTTTCGCCCATACTTCCTGGATCTCTTTTAACTGTACCAGATCGTCTTTGGAACGGGAACCGTAAACGATATCTACGGTACCGTAGTTGTCACGATTGTCCAGTACGTAATTGATCACGGAACGCAGCGGAGCAAGTCCGATACCACCGGCGATGAACAGCAGGTCCTGTCCTTTTAATACAGTTTCTACCGGGAAATGATTTCCGTACGGTCCACGAACCAGGATTTCATCTCCTACGGACATATTATGAAGATAGTTTGTTAAAGTACCGCACTCCTTGATGGAGAACTCCTGGTACTCTTTGTTTGTCGGGGAGGATGTAATGGAAAACAGCGCCTCTCCAACGCCCGGCACGCAGAGCATTGCGCACTGGCCCGGCATATGTTCAAACAGCTTGGTGCCGTCCGGACGAACGATACGGAATGTCTTTACGTCCGGTGTTTCGCGGCGGATATCTGTGATGATACCGACCTGCGGCAGCAAAGCGTTTTTCTTTTCTTCGCTTCCACAACTACAATTGCACATTTACTTGGTACCTCCCATGCGTTTGATGACTTTTACGATATTCAGCGACTGCGGGCATTTCTCTACGCAGCGTCCGCATCCGACGCAGGAATACATTCCATCGTTGTTGTCCGGGAAGTAAACCAGCTTGTGCATGAAACGCTGACGGAAACGCTGCATCTGTGTGGTACGGTTGTTTCCTGCTGCCATCATCGTAAAGTCAGAGTACATACAGGAATCCCAGCAACGGTAACGCTGTACACCGTTTCCTGTATTGAAATCCTTGATATCATAGCACTGGCAGGTCGGACAGGAGAACGTACAGGTTCCGCAGCCTAAGCAGGCATCGGAAAGCTCTTTCCATTTCGGATCATCGAAACGCTCTTTTGTCTTGCCTACGCCCCATCCCTCGAGGGAGAGATTGCTGTTTGGCATCTTGTCGATCAGGGTACGGATGGCTTCTTTTTCAGCCTCAACCTCTTTTGCAAGATCCTGCTCGGTAAGGTATTCTTTCACAAGCTCTGTCAGCTTCTCACCCTTTTCGGTTTTTGCTTCCCATGCATAACCGTCAGCTACCTGCCACATCGCAACATCAGCCTGCGGTTCTGCCGCATCGATACCGAAGGTCTTGCAGAAGCAGCTGTCTTCCGGCTCATGACATGCAAGAGAAACCACAATGCCGTGCTCTCTTCTTGCTGCATAGTAAACGTCAGCCGGCTCGCTTAAGAATACGCGGTCCAGAACATCGAAAGCGCGGACATCGCATGGACGAACGCCGAAAATAGCGAACGGCGCATCTTTTAATGCTGCCGGCTCGATGCTGGTCTTGTTTGCCTTCTGATAGCAGGAGTAAAGAACTTCACTCTGCGGGAAAAAGGCGTCTTTTGGGGATTTTACGGTTTTTAAGGTATCGAGATCCACTTTCGCGTCCTCGGTCCAGAAACCGAAATTGGTAATTCCATTGTTTTGTACCGGAAGGAAAAGATCCATCTCCTTTGCAACAGCGGCAAGGAGCTCCGGCATTTTTTCTCTGCTAATCTGATACATCCCTTAACCCCTTTCCTTGACGATACTTGGCTCTACATCTTCCTGTGTGAAGTTGGTGAGCGGTGCACGGCTGTCAGTGTCTTCTCCTGCCTGATACTCTCCGTAGAACTCATCGATATCTTTGATGAATTTACGATTCAGAAGGTGCAGCGGAATATGCTGCGGACATACGCGGGAACACTCGCCGCAGTCCGTGCAGCGTCCGGCAACGTGGAATGCACGGATGATGTGGAACATCTGCTCCTCAAATGTCGTAGTGTTTGCTTTCTGTGCAGTATCGTAACGATCATTGTCAAATACGCATTTGATACAGCTGCAGGCCGGACATACGTTGCGGCATGCATTACAGCGGATACAGCGGGAAAGCTCATTCTGCCAGAATGCGAACCGTTCTTCCGGAGCCATTGCCTCAAGCTTTTCAACCAGTTCGAAACGGCCTTCTTTTGCCGGTTTTTCCTCGTCACAGCCTTCTGCGAGCTCGTCGTATGCTACATGTTTTCCACCCTTGCAGGCCTTACATCTCTCGAGGATGACATCCTCTCTTTTCAGCTCTTTGACACCATAAACCGTTGCAACTTTGATGGTATCGCCGTCCTCTGTTACAGCGGTAATACCCTTGCAGCCTGCTTCACGGATTTTCTCGATATCGAGTTTTCCGTCACATCCTACACCAACGATATAGGTTTTCTCGCGGTCCACACGATGCTCTTTGATTAACTGATTAAAGCTGTAGGTATCGCACGGTTTTAAGAAAACGAGTGTTTTTCCTTCTTCTTTTGATGCTTTAATCATGTATTTGCTTAAGTTGGCACCACAGAATCCGTCATAGGTAAATTCGTCAAGACTCTCGGCACTTTCAAAAAATGCAGGCTCTGCGCTGAAATCTGTATCGCCTTTTCTCCAGCCAAGAACGCGGACTACGGTACCGTCAGACAGAAGCTCTTTTGCGCGTGATACTAATTTTTCTTGCATCGTAAATCCTCCAATCTGACATTTTTACCAAGACTTCTCACCTGCTCAATGAACTCGTTCATGGTCTGGGAGAATTTCACACCTTCTGCGGCGGATACCCATTCCACACGGGTACGTCCGTTTTCAACTCCAAGATAGTCGAGCATGGAGAACAGCAGGGTCATACGTCTTCTTGCATAATAGTTTCCTGTGCTGTAATGGCAGTCTCCCGGATGGCATCCGCAGAGGATGACTCCGTCAGCACCCTTCTGGAAAGCTCTTAAGATAAAAAGCGGATTAACACGGCAGGAACATGGAACACGGATGATCTTTACGTCTGCCGGATAGGAAAGACGGCTGGAACCTGCCAGGTCTGCTCCTGCGTAGGAGCACCAGTTGCAGCAGAATGCCACGATGACTGGCTTAAATTCTTTGTTTTCGTTGTTATCTATCGGCATATTGCATCTACCTCCGCGAGAATTTGTCTATTGGAGAATCCTTTCAGGTCCATAGCACCGGACGGACATGCAACGGTACATGCACCACATCCATGGCAAAGTGCGCCGTTAACGACTGCCACATGTCTGGTTTCGCGGATTCCGTGGTCGTTGACCTGACGATCTTCGTAAGAAATCGCGCCGTATGGGCAGACTTTTTCACAGGATGCACATCCGTTACAGAACAGCGGATTGGATTCTGCTGTACACGGGTTGGTGGTCAGTTTGTCTTTTGCAAGCAGTCCGACTACTTTGACAGCAGCTGCTCCGGCCTGTGCAACGGTTTCCGGAATATCTTTCGGTCCCTGGCATACACCGGAGAGGAAAACTCCTGCGGTCGGAGACTCTACCGGACGCAGTTTTGCGTGTGCCTCGGTAAAGAAGTCGTTGGTATCCATACTTGCAGTCAGCATGGTAGCCAGTTTTCTTGCATCTTTACTCGGCTCGATTGCCGTTGCAAGGACAACAAGGTCTGCTTCCATCTTGATCTGACGGTTGTCCAGAAGGTCGGATCCCTGTACCAGAAGACGTCCGTTCGGAGCCTCAGATACTTTTCCTACCTGACCCTTGATATAATCTACGCTAAACTCTTCTACTGCACGGCGATAGAACTCATCGAAGTTCTTACCCGGGGTACGAACATCAATGTAGAAGACATGTACATTGACATCCGGATAATGGTCACGCACCAGCATGGCCTGTTTTGCGGTGTACATACAGCAGATCTTGGAGCAATAGCTCTTTCCTCTGCAGGTTACGTCACGGGAGCCAACGCACTGGATAAATACGATATCCTTCGGATGCTCGCCATTGGAAAGACGTACTACTTTACCGCCTGTCGGGCCGGCAGCGTTCATCAGACGTTCCATTTCAAGAGAGGTAATAACGTCTTTGCTCTGGTTGTAATAATATTCATCAAACTTATCCAGATTGATGGTATCAAAACCGGTTGCAACAACGATAGCACCGTACTCTCTTGTAATTACTTCATCTTTCTGATCGTAATTTACTGCACCTGCTGCGCAGACTTTGGAACAGATACCGCATTTTCCGGTTTTGAAATGGATACAGTTTGCAGTATCAATGACCGGTACATTCGGAACTGCCTGTGCGAACGGTGTGTAAATTGCAGTACGTGTGGACAGTCCGCGGTTGAACTCACTTAAGTTTTTCTTAGATGGACATTTCTCCTGGCAGAGACCACATCCGGTACATTTGTCCATATCTACGTATCTTGCTTTTTTGCGGATATCTACTTTGAAATCACCGACAAATCCGCCAACGCTCTCTACTTCACTGTAGGTATAGATATTGATCTTCTCATGGGCGTTTACCTCTCCCATACGAGGAGTCAGGATACAGGAAGAACAGTCAAGGGTTGGGAATGTTTTATCGAGCTGGGACATTCTTCCGCCGATACTCGGGGTCTTCTCTACGATATCTACTTCATAGCCTGCATCTGCGATATCCAGTGCTGTCTGAATACCTGCGATACCGCCTCCGATCACCAGCGCACGTTTTACAACGCGGCTCTCGCCCGGGGTAAGCGGGGTGTCCAGCATAACTTTTGCAACGGCTGCACGGGCCAGGATCACGGCCTTCTCGGTAGCCTCTTCCATATCTTTATGAATCCAGGAACACTGCTCACGAATGTTTGCAATCTCCAGCTGATACGGGTTCAGACCCGCTTTTTCTGCTGCTTTGCGGAACGTTCCTTCATGCATACGAGGAGAGCAGGAACAGATAACAACGCCGGTCAGATGCTCGTTCTGAATGGCATCGATCACTTTCTGCTGACCTGTTTCGGAACACATATACTGATAATCCTCTGCATGTACAACACCCGGCTCTTTGCTGATGACATCAACAACTTTTTTAACATCAACGGTAGCCGCAATATTTGTACCGCAGTGGCAGACAAATACTCCTATTCTTTGCACTTTTCTCTCACCTTTCTGTGGATGGGTTGTTTTTTACTTTCTATATTTACGGAATGCACTCATCAGCAGCTGCTGCGGAGTCTCATCGTCCAGAAGTGCCGGAATTTCATCCGGGGAGAGATAATTCTCACCTTTCTGGCGGATGACAGAAAGACGGACTGCCTCGATCAGTTTGGCAGGTTTTACGTCTCTTGGACAGCGCTCTACGCATGCGAAGCAGGAGAGGCATTTCCAGATGGACTTGGAGTTCATCAGTGCTTCCACATCGCCGTTCTGTACATAGGATACGAACTGATGCGGACGGATGTCCATTTCGTTATAAGCAGGACAGGATGCGGAACATTTACCGCATTTCATACATTTTCTGGTATCCACACCGGCGATGGCACGGATTTCATCGGATGTTGCAATTTTCATGCCTGCACCTCCTCTTTGATGCCGAGTGCTTCTGCAAGAAGCTCGGTAAAGTAGGTAACCGGAAGACCTTCTTTTGTTCCGTTATTGCGCAGGTTGTACATGCAAAGCGGACATGCAGTGATCAGTTCTTCTGCTCCTTTGTAGGATGCGGATACCATGATCTGGTCTACCATGTTGGATGCCATTTTCTTTTCTTTGAGGGATATGTAGCCGCCGCAGCACTCATTTCTCATCGGATATACGACCGGTGTCGCGCCAAGGGCCTTGATAAAGTCTTCAATGATTGTCGGATTTTCCGGATCGTCAAACTGCATTGTGGTGCTCGGACGAAGCAGCATACAGCCGTAATATGCGCCGATTTTTCTTCCTTTTAATGGGTTTACCACTTTCTCTTTGATCTTGTCAAATCCAACGACGTCACGCAGCACTTCCAGATAATGAAGTACTTTCGTTTCGCCAAGATATGGCTCGGAAAGAGCCATGTAGTTGTTTACTTTTGTCTGAATGTCTTCTACATTCGCCATGTCATCGTTTACGCGTTTGATCACGTGATGACAGGCGGAACAGACTGTGATCAGATCCTGTCCTTTTTCTTTGGCGTCTGCTAAGGCGCGAACCGAAGAAAGTTTTGTGGCGATTTCATCGGATGCCTGTGGATACACAGCTCCGCAGCACTGCCAGTTTTCAATTTCTTCCAGTTCAAATCCCAGAACTTTTGCGCACTCTCTGGCATAATGATCCAGATCTTTTGCTTTGTTCTTCAGCGTACAGCCCGGAAAATAACTGTAGGTCATGGAATTGCTCCTTTCTTACTTGCTCCTGTTGGTTTCCATTTTTCCTGCGGTATCTTCTGTCCGGCACCGGAAAAGTTTCCGGTACTCTTTTTATGTACACCCGGCGGAAAATTTCTTCAGGCGCACGTTAAGGCAGTGGGAGATACCGCTCTTTCGCACTTTCTGCCACTGCCATAAATTTTATGTTTTGAGCTTATTGCCCGCTCTTAGTGCTCGATCTGTGCGATAACTGCTTTTAATGCGTCGGCACTTGCTTTGAGTTTTTCTACTTCCTCTTTTGTCATACGCATCGGAATCTTGCCCTGTACGCCTTTCGGTCCAACGAGGGTCAGTGTGCTTAAGCATACATCCTCGATGCCGTACTCACCGTGCATCATGGAAGATACGGTTGCTACAGAATCGGAAGAAGAAAGAATGGTTGCTACCAGTTTGCATACTGCAACAGATACTGCATAGAAAGTAGCTCCTTTGTTTGCAATAACCTGTCCGCCGGAAGTTCTTACGTACTCCAGCATAGCATCTTTGTCGATCTTGGTTACGTTCCTGCCCATTTTTTCTACGGTCTCGTAGTACTCGTCCAGACTGACACCGGAAACGTAAGCGCCGCTCCACGGAATGAAGGAAGTATCGCCGTGCTCACCGAATACGTAAGCGTGGATGTTTTTCTGGGCAATGTTGAGGTGTTCAGACAGTCCGCAGCGAAGTCTCGCGGAATCCAGCATGGTACCAGAACCAAGGATCTGGTTTTCCGGAAGTCCGGAGATCTTTGTAAACACGTAGGTCATGATATCAACCGGGTTGCTTACAATGATGTAGATGGCATTCGGAGCCGCTTTTACGATTTCCGGTGTGATGGATTTTAAGATGTTTACGTTGGTCTGGGTCAGCTCAATACGGGTCTGGCCAGGCTTTCTTGCAATACCGGAAGTAATAATTACGATATCAGAGTCCTTGGCATCCTCATACTCACCTGCGATGATGGAGACCGGATCGCGGAAGCAGGTACCCTGCGCGATATCCATAACCTCTCCCTCTACTTTTTTCTTGTTAATATCGATGAGAACAATCTCAGACGCGATGTCTTCGTTCGACAGTGTATAGGCGATCGTAGATCCAACGCTTCCAGCTCCAATGATGGTAATCTTGCTGCTCATAAATACTCCTTTCTAAAATACCCCTAGTTGGTTTTTGTGATTGATAAATTTTTCACTTTCCTTATCATAGCACTATGACAAGAATTTAACAAGTGTTTTTTTCGAGCATTTTCGTGAAATCTTTTTTCTCACTGAGCCCGTACGCTTCCAGAAGGGGTGTTCTGGATATATTTCAATACAATTATACCATTTTTTGTTCTTTTTCACAAGAATTCTTTCCAAAAACTTACAGCTTTGTCCTTCATCCCGCAGAATTCGTCTTTTTCCGCATGGTTCCCGGGTTTTTGCTTTCTGTGTTTAGTTTCACAAGTCTAACTTTCGTTCGTTATATTTTTAACAACTTTTCGTCATACGGGCTAGTTTCTGTCCTTCTTTTCTACATTTTGTAGGATGTATCCGCCAAATTTCCTGTCTGATTTTCATTTCTGCTGCCGCCAGACGCAAAAAAGACACGGATTTTTCTGTTCCGTGTCTTTTTTGCTCTGTTTTTTCTGTTTTTGCTTCTATTCTTCTGTTTCACGAGCCGTTGCCGCTTCGGCAAATGCATTTCCATATTCGGCAAGCGCCTCTTTTGCATAGACGGCATCTGACCGGTACGGCACATTTCCGTTTCCGACGTGCATCGTCACGTCCGCGCCTTTTCCAAGGATCAGAACAACCTCTCCCGGTACGGCGCCAAGAATCGCCTCCCGGATTGCTGCTCCGCGGTCCATGCGGATCTGGAAGGATGCACCTTCCTTTGCTATGTACCCGCCGATCTCCTCACAGATCGCCTGCGGATCTTCGTTTCCCGGATCATCCGGTACGAGGAAAATCCGGTCCGCCCGTTTTCCGGAAATCTCACCCATATCTTTTCTGCGGTTGAATGCTTTTCCGCCCGGGGTTCCGAACACAACGCTTACGCGGCTCCCCGGATATTCGAGTGCTACGGTATCAAACATTTTTTCAAAACTCAGGCCATTGTGCGCGAAATCCACGATCGCCGTGACCTCGCCCGCGCTGCTCTCATACGTCTCCATCCTTCCCGGAACGGTGACGCCAAGGAGGCTTTCCTTGATCAGCGAAACCGGGATTCCCATCGACCAGGCAGCCGCAATGGCAGCTACGGCATTCTCCACATTGAAGGCTCCGTGCACCGGCAGGGTAAAATCTTCCGAGAAATCCGGTCCTGCCACATGGAAATAGAATTTTCCTCTGCCCGGCTTGATATCACTCACGCGGATTACAGCATTTTCTTTCGATCCAAACGTAACGACGCGCTCACATTTTGCCGCAGCTTTCAGGATTTCCCCGATATGGTCGCTGTCCAGGTTCACGCAGGCGCAGGTGCAGCGGTCGAAGATCTTTAATTTCGACTGGAAATAATCATCAAAATCCTTGTGCTCCGTCGGGCTGATGTGGTCCTTGGAGATGTTCAGGAAAATGGCGGTATCAAAATGCGTGTTTCCGACTCTCTCGTATTTGAGCGCCTGGGAGGATACTTCCATCACCATATGGGAAAGGCCTGCATCTACGGCATTGCGCATATGACGGCACAGCTCCAGGGATTCCGGCGTGGTGAGCGTTGATGCTTCTCTCGTCTTTCCGTCGTAATATTCAATCGAACTTAACAGTGCACATCCGTTTCCGCCCTGTTTTTTCAGGCAGGCATCGAGCATCGACTGCAGGTAGTAGGCTGTCGTTGTCTTTCCTTTTGTTCCGGTCAGCGCCGTGACATGCAGCGACTTTGCCGGATAATCGTAAAACGCCTCACCCAGCACAAACTGTGCTTTTCTGGCATCGTTGACGATGAGCGCCGGAATTTCTTTTCCCGCTTCGTATTTTTTTTCACTTACATAGGCAACAGCACCGCGGTTTACGGCGTCTTTTAAGTATGCCTCTTTGAATGCAGCTCCTTTGCAGAGAAACAGCGTTCCCTGATCCGCTCCGCCCGAAAAATACGTTACGAGGGTAACGGGTCTGTCCTCTCCTTCTTTTCCTTCCGGCTCTGCAAATTCCACCAGAAGGCCTTTCTGCTCCAGAAGTTTCTTATATTCTAATACCGACTGTTTCATAGGATATCTTCCTCTCTTCTATGGGATTCTTTTTCAGCTTTCCTAAAATCCAGGCTCCATTATACCAGAATTGAAACAGCTTGTCCATCTTGCGGCACGGCTTACATCATCTGCGCATTTTTCTCAAAAAGAGAACGAAGCGTTTTTGCGCAGTACAGGTACGCCGGAACGAGAAACAGATCGGCGAGAATCCATGCCACCGGGCTTGCGAAGCAGACTGCGGTGTAACCAAAATACGGAACAAGGAAAAAGGCTACCACCGAACGGCCGATCATCTCGCAGACGCCGGCAAGGATTGCAAATTTGCTGAAGCCCATGCCCTGCACGGTAAATCGTACGACATTGACAAGGGTCAGCGGAATGTAAAATACCATGTTGATCAGCAGCATCTGACGCGCCTGGTCGAGGATGACCGTCTCGGATGCATCTACAAAGAGAAGCGAAATCTGGCGGGACCACAGGAACATGACACCTAAAATAACCACAGAATACACGCTTCCGATGATTGAGCTCGCCAGGATTCCGGTGTTGACGCGATCCATCTTTTTCGCTCCGACGTTCTGTCCGGCGTACGTCGCCATCGTGGAGCCGAGCGCATCGAACGGGCAGCAGCAGAACATGGAAATTTTGCCGGCTGCCGTGACAGAGGCAACCGCCGTGGAACCAAGGCCGTTGACGGCAGTCTGTAAAATAACGCTTCCGATTGCGGTGATCGAATACTGCAGGCCCATCGGGATTCCCATGTTGCACAGATTGATCACATAGTGCTTGTGCAGCTTCCAGTCCTCTCTCTGGAAAGTGAGAATTGTGAATTTTTTCTTCATATAAAAGAGACATAAGAACCCGGAGATTCCCTGCGCAATAATCGTCGCCCACGCCGTTCCTGCCACTCCCATCGGGCGGACCAGCACAAGGTCAAGTACAATATTCAGTACCGAAGAAATACCAAGAAAAATCAAGGGGGAACGGCTGTCGCCGAGGCTTCGCATGATCGCCGAGGTCTGGTTATAGAGTACCATCAGCGGGATGCCAAGGAAAATGACGAAGATATAAGCGTATGCACCGTCCAGAATATCAGACGGCGTTTTCATCAGCACCAGAATATCACGGCACCAGATGCAGACAAGAACCGTCATCACAACCGAAAAAAGACCTGCCAGGACAGCTCCGTTTCCCACATACCGGCACAGAGCCTTCCGGTCGCCTGCGCCGAACATCTGCGCAACCGGAATGGCAAATCCGTTGCAGATTCCCATACAGAAGCCCACGATCATAAAGTTGATCGAACCTGTGCTTCCAACGGCCGCGAGTGCTTTCGCGCCGAGAAATTTTCCTACAATAATCGTATCGACCATGCTGTAGAACTGCTGAAACAGCATGCCGAGCAGCAGCGGCAGCGCAAACCCCAGAATCAGTTTTACCGGGCTGCCGTTGGTCAGATCTTTTGCTGCGCTTTTCTTTGTTTCCATGTGATGTCCTCCCTATTGTCGTATGTTTTTGCTTCCCCTTTTTGTCGAATCTCATGCCATTTTATATCTTGTTTTCTCAGAATGCAATCCCGTAATACTGCCGAATTAAGAGACGTTTTTTCATCACTTTTACGTGTTTTTGACATGGCAGCCGCCTGTGCAGGAATTCTGTTTTTTTGCGCACTCCAAAAGCGGCTGCGGCAGGTTCCCGTTCCGGAACGCTGTGCCGCAGCCGCTTTGCTGTTCTTTCTTATTTTGCAAATTCTTTCTTTTTCCACTGAAGCAGAATCATCACAGCCACCGATGCGGTCAGAAAATCAGAAACCGGCTGGGAGGCAATAACACTGGAAAAACCGGCAAGTTTCGAAGCGCAGAAAATTACAATGGCAAAAATCACGCCCTGACGTCCTGCCGAAAGAATCATTGCTCCTGCCCCGTTTCCGATCGCCTGGAAAATACAGGTCGATGCGAGTACGATACCAACAAACGGCATACCAATGAGCTGAACGCGGAGGATCTGCTGGGCCACTGCAATGACATCCGCCTCTTTTAAGAATAGTCCCACGAGAAGCGGAGCCGCCGCACCGAGCACAACCGCCATTCCGGCACCGGTCAGCACTTCCAGGAGGAAGGCAAAGCGGATCGTCTCACTGAGGCGTTTTTTATTTTTCGCTCCATAATTGTATCCGACCAGCGGCTGTCCGCCAAAAGCGAAACCGACCATCACAAGAACAGAAATCATAATAATTTTCAAAGCAATTCCCATCGCTGCAACTTTGTCCGTTCCATACGGCTGCAAAAATCGGTTCGTCAGCGTCACGCCGATGCTCTGCATAAAGTTTGTGACGGATGCCGGAATGCCGATGGCAAGAACGGCAAGTACCTCTGCTCCGGTCACTTTCAGTTTTCGGAAATCGACGGAGAGATAGCGGCATTTCTTTATCATAAAGATAACATAGAAAATATCACCGCAGATGTTGCCAATCACCGTTGCAATCGCTGCTCCGGCTGCTCCCATGCCGAGCGTGTAAATAAAGATCGGGTCAAGAATGATGTTGACGACGGCTCCCAGCATTGTTCCGATCATCGAGGCTTTTGCGAAGCCCTCGGTCCGAAGAAGATTGTTCGGCGTCAGCTGCAGGATGATAAACGGTGCGCCGAGTGCAATCCACTGGTAATAGTCCCCCGCATACTGCCACGTCGTCTCATCACAGCCAAGCAGGCCAAGGATCGGCTGTTTGGCGGCAAGCAGGATGATGCTGACCACAATGCCGACAGCAATCGCTGCGTAAAAGCAGAATACGCTGATCCGTCTTCCGTCCTCGTACTCTTTTTTACCGAAGAGGCGCGAAATGACGGAACTGCCGCCGACGCCGAAGATGTCACCGAGTGCAATCATCAGCGTGAAAATCGGTGTGCCGAGCGATACGCCGGCAATCAGCGCCGTGTTTCCGGTCCGCGCGATGAAAAAAGTATCTACCATATTATAGATCAGCGACACGACCATGCCGAGCACGACCGGAAGTGCGAGCGTCATATATGCTTTGGACACTTTTGTTTTCTCAAATAATTCGTTTTCCATTTTGAAAACTCCCCTTTCCTCTTTTTCGTTCTGGTTTATCTTAGCAGACTTTCTTGCTTTTTCTTGTGTCATATGTCACAATAAAGAAAAAGTTTTCCAAAAAATTTTTCTGTGAAAGGATTTTCCTATGAAACGAATTTTTGATCCGGCTCTGCTGGACTTTTATCTTCAGAAACATGAAATCCCATCTCTTTTCGATACCCCGGATCTCGCATTTTCTCTGTATCAATTTAAAAAGGGCGAACGGCTCGACACGCTGAATCCGGAGGAATACCTCTCGTTCCTCGTGGACGGTTCCATCGAGATCAGCGCCAACCGCGCCGACGGCACGAGCTACCCGATCGGCTATCTCGACGGCTTTACCTGCATCGGCGATATGGAATTCTGCGGAAAACGCGATGATACGCACCAGATCGAGGCACGCACCACCGCGCTTTGTATTGTTCTGCCGCTCGCTTCCACGAAAGAGCTTCTGCTGAACGACAACCGCTTTTTACGATATCTTTTAAACTCTGTCACCGAAAAGCTGATGCTTTATTCCAGCTCCCAGTCGAATTTTTCCACGCTCGAGGAATCCTTCCTCTCTTATCTCTCAGAGCGCTGTCCGGATCAGACGTTTTCCGGCGTGGAAAAGATGGCCATGCAGCTCCACTGCAGCCGCCGCCAGCTCCAGCGGGTTTTAAAGAAGCTGCTCGAAGAAGGACAGCTTGTGAAACTTTCGAAAGGTTCTTACCGCCTCAGCTGAAAACGCCATCGCTTCCTTATTTCCACGATTCCAGGATCGATGTTCCGATCGTTCCCTCCGGCATTTTTACGCCGAAGTTCTCTGCAACGGATGCGCCGATCACAGCGAAGGTGTCCTTCGTCTCCTGAAGGCCGCTCTCCTTCATAGACGGTGAGTACGCAAGGAGCGGCGCCTGTTCTCTGGTGTGGTCCGTTCCGGTATAAGTCGGGTCGTTGCCGTGGTCTGCCGTGATCAGGAGCAGATCGTCGTCTTTTAACTGCTCCAGCAGCTTTCCAAGGTTCACATCGAATTTTTCAATCTCTTTTCCGTAGCCTTCCGGGTTTCTTCTGTGGCCCCAGAGTGCATCGAAATCGACGAGGTTGACAAAGCACAGTCCTGTAAAATCTTTTCCTGCCGTCTCAATCGTCTGCTCCATGCCGTGGACGCTGCTCTTGGATTTCAGACTCTCCGTGATGCCCTCGCCGCAGAAAATATCGTTGATTTTTCCGATGCTGATGACATCATATCCTGCCTCCTGCATCGCGTTGAGCACGGTTTTTCCCGTCGGTTTGACAGCGTAGTCGTGACGGTTTGCGGTGCGGACGAACTCTCCTTTTTTCTTTCCGACGTACGGTCTTGCAATGACACGGCCGACTTTCCACTCGTCTTTCATGGTCAGCTCACGGGCAATCTCGCAGTAATGATACAGCGTCTCCAGTCCCATCGTCTCCTCGTTGCCGCAGATCTGCAGTACGGAATCCGCCGAGGTATAGACAATCAGTTCTCCGTTTTCGATCTCGCGCTCTGCCAGCTCATCGAGGATCTCCGTTCCGCTCGCCGCCTTATTGCCGATGATCTTTCTGCCGGTTCGTTTTTCCAGCTCGTCGATCAGTTCTTTCGGAAATCCGTGGTCGGTGAACGTAACGAACGGCTTTGTCGTGTAAATTCCCATCATCTCCCAGTGGCCGGTCATGGTGTCTTTTCCGTTGCTCGCCTCGTTCAGTCTTCTGGCGTAACCCTTTGCCTCATCCTCTGTCACACCGCAGAGATTTCCCATGCCGAGACGGCGCAGGTTCGGGATTTCAAGGCCTCCCTGACTCTCCCAGATGTGGCCGAAGGTATTGACACCGACATCCCCAAACTTCTCCGAATCCGCCATCGCCCCGATTCCGAGAGAATCCAGGACGATCAGAAAAATACGGTTATATTTTCTCATACTCTTTACTCCTTTCTTTTTAACTCAGCTCAAACATTCCATGATAGAGCTGATAATATTTTCCTTTCTGTGTCAGAAGTGCGTCGTGGTCGCCGCGCTCTACGATATTTCCCTGCTCCAGCACCATGATCGCATTGGCGTTTCGCACGGTGCTTAAGCGGTGGGCGATGACAAATACGGTTCTGCCCTCCATGAGCTGGTCCATTCCTTTTTCGATCAGCGCCTCGGTTCTGGTGTCAACGGAGGATGTTGCCTCGTCAAGAATCAGCACCGGCGGATCGGCAACGGCGGCACGGGCAATCGCGAGAAGCTGGCGCTGGCCCTGGGAGAGGTTGGCTCCGTCGGAGGTCAGCATCGTGTCGTAGCCGTTCGGCAGACGGCGGATGAAGGAATCCGCATTCGCAATTTTGGCCGCACGTTCAATTTCTTCCTGCGTGGCATCGAGTTTTCCAAAACGGATATTTTCTGCTACGGTTCCCGTGAACAGATGGGTATCCTGCAGAACGATACCGAGGGAGTGGCGCAGAGCGTCTTTTTCGATATCTTTTACGTCAATGCCGTCGTAGACAACCGCGCCGCCCTGGACGTCGTAGAAACGGTTGATCAGGTTCGTGATCGTCGTTTTTCCGGCTCCTGTGGAACCGACAAAAGCAATTTTCTGGCCTGGTTTGGCATACAGGTTGATGTTCTTTAAGATCAGACGGTCTGCCGTGTAGCCGAAATCCACGTTTTCAAAACGCACATCGCCCTTTAATTCCGTCATCGTTCCGTCCGGGCGCTTCCATGCCCAGCGGCCTGTTGTCTCTTCGCAGACGGCAAGTGCGCCGTTCTCTTCTTTTACGTTGACCAGTTCCACTTTTCCCTCATCGATTTCCGGCTCCAGGCTCATCACGTCGAAGACACGCTCCGCACCAGCGAGTGCTGAGAGAAGGAAGTTGCTCTGCTGGGTGAACTGGTTGATCGGAAGCGCCGCCTGGCGGACAAAGACAAGGTAGCTTGCCAGGCTTCCGATATCGGCTTTTCCGTGCAGGGCGAGAAGGCCGCCGAGCACTGCCACAATCGCATAATTGACATACGAAATGCTGACAACGACAGGAACCATCGTCGCCGCATACCCCTGCGCGCCGGTTCCCGCTTTCCGGAGCTCCTCATTCTTTTTGCAGAATTCCGTAAAGCTCTCTTCTTCGTGGTGGAACACCTTGACGACTTTCTGTCCGGTGATCAGCTCCTCAATATAGCCGTTCAGTTCTCCGAGGCTGTTCTGCTGCTTCGTATAATAACCCTTGCTGCGCTTTCCGCTGAACTTGATATACCAGAACATGATACCGTAGCACACCGTTACAATCAGCGAGAGCCGCCAGTTTAGGATATACAGCA
Organism: Blautia sp. AM28-27; assembly: GCF_003480905.1. NCBI lineage: Bacteria > Bacillati > Bacillota > Clostridia > Lachnospirales > Lachnospiraceae > Blautia > Blautia sp. AM28-27. The sequence goes on along the minus strand of NZ_QUJK01000002.1, from coordinate 380,885 downwards.
AGGTCAGTGTTCCCACAATCTGGATGAAGCTCTGGATAACCATCGCAAAACTGTTGTTCAGGGCATCTGCCATCGTGTCGATATCGTTCGTGAAAAGACTCATGATATCGCCGTGGCGTCTGCTGTCGAAGAACTGCAGCGGCAGTGTCTGGACGTGTTCGAACAGATCGCGGCGGATATCAAAGACAACCTGCTGTGCTGCTTTTACCATGGTCTGCGTGTAGCCGTATGCTGCGAGTGCGCCGCACCCGAAAATAAGTGCCGTAATCAGCACGCCGCGCAGCAGTGTGTGCACATCTCCGTCCGCCAGTCCGTTGACAACCGGGCGGATCATATACGTTCCAAGGAGGTTGGCTCCCGCGCTGATTGTTACCAGTACCGCTACGACTGCGAGCATTTTTTTGTGCCGTCCCAGATAAGACAGGAAGACGCGCAGCGTGTGTTTCAGGTTCTTTGGTTTCTTTCCGCTATAAGCTCTCGCTGCCATTTTCGTCTCCTCCTTTCATCTGTGAGGCGTAAATTTCCTGATAAATCGGGTCATCCGCCAGCAGTTCAGCGTGCGTGCCGATCCGGTGTACTTTTCCGTCATCAAGAATGATGCTCTGATCCGTATTCATGACGGATGTTACTCTCTGCGCAATGATAATTTTTGTGACATCCTTCCGCGCCGCCAGTGCCTCGCGGATCTTTTTCTCCGTTGCCGTGTCGACCGCACTTGTCGAATCATCGAAGATCAGGATTTTTGCCTTTCCGATCAGCGCACGCGCGATGCAGAGACGCTGCTTCTGGCCTCCGGAGAGGTTGCTTGCGCCCTGCTCAAGCACGGTGTCGAGGCCGTCCGGCATGCGGTTCAAAAATTCATCTGCACACGCCGCGCGGCATGCTTCCCAGATCTCCCCATCGGATGCATCCGCATTGCCCCATTTCAGGTTTTCACGCACGGTTCCGGAGAACAGCACGTTTTTCTGCAGAATGATATTGACTGCATCGCGGAGAGCGGCAAGATCGTACGCGCGCACATCCCTTCCGCCGACGCGGACGGTGCCGCGGCTGGTGTCATACAGACGCGGAATGAGCTGCACCAGCGTCGTTTTCGAAGAACCTGTTCCTCCGAGGATTCCTACCGTCTGACCGGCTTTGATCTTCAGCGTAACATCGGAGAGTGCGTACTCTTTTGCTTCTTCTTTGTATTTAAACGATACGTTGTCAAACTCCACGCTGCCCTCTGTCACTTCTGTTACACCATTTTCCGGCGAGGTGAGCACGATTTTCTCATCGAGCACCTCGACAATCCGGTGTGCGCTCGCCATGGAACGGGTCAGAAGCAGGAAGACGTTTGCAATCATCATCATCGAGTTCATGACCTGCATGACGTAGCTTAAAAATCCGGTCAGGTTTCCGACGGCAAGCTGTTTTTTCAGAATCATATTTCCGCCGAACCACAGAATCAGCACGATCGCGGTATACATGACGCCCTGAAATGCCGGCAGATTCAGCACGGCGTAGTGGAACGTCTGCTCGCTCGCTGCGGTCAGGTCGGTGTTGACCTCGTTGAATTTGTCTTCCTCGTACTCATCCCGCACGAAAGCTTTGACGGCACGGATCGCGGTCAGCCCCTCCTGGACAACGTTGTTCAGGCGGTCCACCATGGACTGCAGTTTTGTGTACATCGGGGCAACTCTCCGCACAATCAGGGAGAGAATAAAGCCAAGAAGCGGGGTACATACAAGGAATACAAATGCCAGCCGCGGATTCATATAGAATGAAAGGCCGATTCCCATAATCAGAAGCGACGGTCCGCGCGTGATCGGGCGGAAGCCGGCGCTTACCATATTCTGGATGACGGTAACATCCGTCGTCATACGGGTGATCAGGGATGATACCGCAAAGTGGTCGAGGTTGGAAAATGCATACTGCTGCATTTTCTCATACTCCGCCTTCCGGATCTCAGCTCCCCAGCCGTACGTCGCCCGCGCCGCAAAGTGCGCGTATAAAATTCCGGTCACAAGCGCACAGAGCGCGCAGATTCCCATCTGGATTCCCTTGCGGTAAATGTAAGGGATATCGCCGTTCGCAACGCCGATGTCAATCAGATTGGAAATCAGAATCGGAATAAAAAGTTCAAAACACGTTTCTACCAATACCAGCACTGCTCCGAAAATCATATCCCGCTTGTAGGGACCTGCATACGAGAGCAGACGCTTCATATCATTCATCTTCTGTCACGTCCTCCTTTTGCTGTTTTTCGGAGTCCATTTTACCATACCCCGGCACGATTTTCAACGCGCCGAAATAATCCCTTTTACCCCAAAAATCCCCTTTTCCCAACAACTTTTCTGTCGTCAGAAAAAGAGGATCGTTTTCTGGAAGCTTAAGTCTACCTTTTGAACGCATTGACCAGTGACACACCGGAAACCGCCGCCTCTCCGACAAATCCGATAACAAACACGTCCGCAATTCCGACCAGAGCCACCAGAAGCTGCTCTAGGAAAAGCGGAATAATCAGCTTTTTCAAATCCTGATTTGTAAACATAAAACCCCTCCTGCCATTTTTCTTTCTGTCTCTATTTTAGACATCTAACAGCTCATTTGTCTAATGCTTATTCTAAATGGCAGTTCATACGCGGATTGCATATTACACTTCACAGAAATCTCTTTTCACTTTCTCACACAGCTTGCCATACACACGCTCCACAAACCATGGCTCTGTCGATTTTTCTGCGATCTGCTCCACCGGAATCCAGCCGACTGCGCTGTTTTCATCCGGCTTGCAGCGGATTTCCTGTACCGGGTCTGCTTCCATGAGATATGTCACATTCAGATGGAGATGTGTCGTCACGTACTTTCCGCGCTTCACATGGCCGTCCACCGACAGGATTTCGAGCGAGAATGGCTGATCCGATAAGAGCTTCACCTCTTCAATCCCGGATTCCTCCTTCACTTCTCTTACCGCCACGCTGCAAAGATCCGCATCTCCGTCCGCGTGGCCGCCGAGCCATGCCCAGGAATGGTAAATATTGTGATACGCCATCAGCACCTGCTTCCGATCCGGGCTTACGACCCAGGCGGAGGCAGTCAGATGTGCGGTCTCATTTTCCCGCGTCAAAATATCGCATCCGCTCTCCATCCATTTCAGCAGAATCGCCCGATCCCGCTCTTCCTGCTCATTGTACGGACGGTATTCCCGGATCTGCCGCAGCAGGTTTTCTTTGGCTGTTTCATTCTGCATCCGTTTTCCCTCCCACTTTGATTTTAAACGATTGATAAAAAAGACCCCGGCGCCTGTATTTCTACAGACCGCCGGGGTCTCCTTACGTTTGAACACAAATCATGCTACTGCATGAAAATCCTGATTCGGACAGATTCTGCTTAAATTAAGCGTTCTTCTGAGCGATAGCTGCCTGAGCTGCTGCCAGACGGGCGATCGGCACACGGAACGGTGAGCAGGAAACATAGTCCAGACCCAGTTTGTTGCAGAACTCTACGGAGCTCGGATCTCCACCGTGCTCACCGCAGATACCTACGTGCAGAGAAGAGTTAACCGGTCTTCCAAGATCGATAGCCATCTTCATCAGCTTGCCAACGCCGTCCTGATCGAGTTTTGCGAATGGATCGTTCTCGAAGATCTTAGCGTCATAGTAAGCGTTCAGGAATTTACCAGCATCGTCACGGGAGAATCCGTAAGTCATCTGAGTAAGGTCGTTGGTTCCGAAGCAGAAGAAGTCTGCCTCTTTTGCGATCTCATCTGCAGTCAGAGCTGCTCTCGGGATCTCGATCATGGTACCAACTTCGTATTCAAGGTCGCTGCCTGCTGCTGCGATTTCAGCGTCAGCGGTCTCTACTACGAATTTCTTAACGTATTTCAGCTCTTTGATATCGCCAACAAGCGGGATCATGATTTCCGGTTTTACATTCCAATCCGGATGAGCTTTCTTCACGTTGATAGCTGCGCGGATAACTGCGCTTGTCTGCATCTTAGCGATTTCCGGATAAGTTACAGCAAGACGGCATCCACGATGACCCATCATCGGGTTGAACTCGTGCAGACTAGCGATGATTGCTTTAATCTGCTCAACAGTTTTGCCCTGAGCGTCAGCCAGTTTCTTGATGTCCTCTTCCTCAGTCGGAACGAACTCATGAAGCGGCGGATCCAGGAAACGGATGGTAACCGGGTTGCCTTCCAGAGCTTCATACAGCTTCTCGAAGTCTCCCTGCTGCTCCGGAAGGATCTTAGCAAGTGCTGCTTCTCTCTCTTCTACGGTCTCAGCGCAGATCATCTCACGGAATGCATCGATTCTGTTGCCTTCGAAGAACATATGCTCTGTACGGCAAAGACCAATACCTTCTGCTCCAAGCTCACGAGCTTTTTTAGCGTCAGCCGGAGTATCAGCGTTTGTACGAACTTTCATGGTTCTGTATTTGTCTGCCCAGCCCATGATTCTTCCGAACTCACCAGCGATGGTAGCGTCTACGGTCGGGATCAGTCCGTCATAGATGCATCCTGTAGAACCATCCAGAGAGATGCAGTCTCCCTCGTGGTACTCTTTTCCAGCCAGTGTAAATTTCTTGTTTGCCTCGTCCATTACGATATCACCGCAGCCGGATACGCAGCAGGTTCCCATACCACGGGCAACTACAGCTGCGTGAGAGGTCATACCACCACGAACAGTCAGGATACCCTGTGCAGATTTCATACCTGTGATATCTTCTGGGGATGTCTCAAGACGAACCAGAACAACTTTTTCTCCTCTTTCAGCCCACTCAACAGCATCATCTGCTGTGAAGACGATTTTACCGCAAGCAGCTCCCGGAGATGCTCCCAGTGCTTTTGCCATTGGAGTAGCCTCTTTCAGTGCTTTTGCATCGAACTGCGGATGAAGCAGAGAGTCAAGATTACGAGGATCGATCATTGCAACTGCCTCTTCCTCTGTTCTCATTCCCTCATCTACAAGGTCGCAAGCGATTTTCAGAGCAGCTTTTGCTGTTCTCTTACCATTACGTGTCTGCAGCATGTACAGTTTACCGTGCTCTACAGTGAACTCCATGTCCTGCATATCTCTGTAGTGTGTTTCCAGAGTTTTGCAAACTTCTTTGAACTGTTTGAAAGCTTCCGGGAATTTCTCTTCCATCTCAGAAATGTGCATAGGTGTACGAACACCGGCAACTACGTCCTCGCCCTGTGCGTTGGTAAGGAACTCACCGAACAGTCCGTTCTCTCCTGTAGCAGGATCACGGGTGAAGGCAACACCTGTACCACAGTCATCTCCCATGTTTCCGAATGCCATCATCTGTACGTTAACAGCGGTACCCCAGGAATACGGGATGTCGTTGTCACGACGATAAACGTTTGCTCTCGGGTTGTCCCAGGAACGGAATACGGCTTTTACAGCCTCCATCAGCTGTACCTTAGGATCGGTCGGGAAATCCTCACCGATTTTAGCTTTGTACTCAGCTTTGAACTGCTCAGCCAGTTTTTTGAGGTCATCTGCGTCAAGATCTACGTCCTGTTTTACGCCTTTCTCCTCTTTCATCTTGTCGATCAGCTCTTCGAAGTATTTTTTACCAACTTCCATAACTACGTCAGAGAACATCTGAATGAATCTTCTGTAGCAGTCCCAAGCCCAACGTGGGTTGCCGGAAGCCTGTGACAGAGTTTCAACAACCTCTTCGTTCAGACCAAGGTTCAGGATGGTATCCATCATACCTGGCATGGAAGCTCTTGCTCCGGAACGTACAGAAACGAGCAGCGGATTCTTAGCGTCTCCGAATTTCTTTCCTGTGATTCCTTCCATTTTATCGATTGCTTCCATGATCTGACCCATGATCTCGTCGTTGATCTGTCTGCCATCCTCATAGTACTGTGTACAAGCCTCGGTTGTTACCGTGAATCCCTGTGGTACAGGAAGTCCCAGGTTTGTCATCTCAGCCAGGTTTGCGCCTTTTCCACCGAGAAGGTTACGCATGTCTGCATTACCTTCAGTGAACATGTAAACCCATTTTGCCATTGTTACTTTTCCTCCTACTTGTAATTTTGATAGGTTATAGTAAAGTATTTCCAGATTGCCCTGGATGATACGTTCACCCTATACTGATTGCACCGAAAAGAAAGATATTCTCGGGCGCACACATTTATTTTACCATAAGAATATCTTTAGTCAATAAAAATATGGCAAATTTTCGGTATTTTTTTTAATTTACAGTTCACTCGTGTGTTCTGGCGGGCAAATTTCATGCTTGCATGAAAATTTGTTTGCAAGAACACACGAAGGGAGCGCCGAGAAATGAGCAAAAGGAGCTGCGCAGCAGCGGAAAGCGCTGAAAGCGCAGTTTTGCGAATGGCGCGGGTGAACTGTATCGTCTGTGCCCCTGTTATGTTTTATTATATCAGCTTTTGGTTACTTTTTACAGGGTTTTTTGTAATTTTCGCGTAAAAAAAGAAGTATCGCACAATTTTTTTCATTTTACGATACTTCTTCTATTTTTCCCGGTAAATTTTCGGAATTGTTCAATTTTATGCTTTCAAAATTACGGTTTTGATTACGAAATACAGCAGCACAATCACACCGAGTACGATACGGTACCAGCCGAAGGCTTTGAAATCGTGCTTCTTGATGTACTGCATCAGGAATTTGATGGCAAAAATCGATACCGCAAATGCCACCAGCATGCCGACGATCATGATCGCCACCTCAACACCGGTAAAGGCAAAGCCGTGTTTTACCAGTTTTAAAAGGCTCGCGCCGAACATAACCGGAACGGCAAGGAAAAACGTGTACTCCGATGCCAGCTCTCTCGAGCATCCCAGCAGGATACCGCCGATGATGGTTGCTCCCGAACGGGAAGTTCCCGGTACGATGGAAAGGAGCTGGAAAACCCCGATATACAGCGCATTTTTCCAGGTAATCTCTTTGATTTTTGTTGCAGACAGTGTTCTCGTCTTGTTGTAATTCTCAATGATGATGAAGAGGACACCATAGATGATCAGCATCAGTGCTACGATCACGTAATTCATCAGATGGGCCTCGATCCAGTCGTTGAATGCCAGTCCGATCACGGCTGCCGGCAGACACGATACGACGATCTTGAACCACATGATAATTTTGTCCAGATAACAGTAATTGTCTACAAAGTTCTGAATACCTGCAAAGACCTTGTTGTCGCTTGGATTGGCAAAATAGCTCTTGCTTTTCGCTTTGCTTTTGCCATGAAACGGCCAGAGATCCCAGAAATAGATGACGACAACCGCAAGGATTGCACCGAGCTGGATGACAACTTCAAAAACATTCTTGAAATCAGCTGTCACATTCAGCTTAATAAACTCATCTACCAGAATCATGTGGCCGGTGCTGCTGATTGGAAGCCACTCGGTAATGCCCTCTACGATACCCAGCAGGATAACCTTTAACCACTCAATGATGTTCATACGATATGTACCTTTCTCTTTTTGAATTGGATGCCCTTTTCTGGCATTCTATTAAAAATCTATCATACTTATGCTAAAAACACAAGCGCGTCACGTTTTCTTTTTTTGTAAAATCCATTCAAACCCACATTCGGCCAAAAAAGCTCTCTGCCGCTTTGTTTCTGCAGCAGAGAGCTTTTCTTTGCTTTATGCTTCTATCATGCTTATCTCTTGTCGATCGTTGCGATATCGATCAGGGTCAGCTTCTTCACATCTGTATTTTCCAGACTGGTTACGAGTGCGGTTGCGGTATCCAGAGAGGTCAGTACGTTGACACCTGTCTCGATCGCGTTCCGGCGGATGACGAATCCGTCTTTGGAGTGCTCAACACCCTGGGACGGAGTATCGATGACGAGATCGATCTTGTGGCCGAGGATCAGGTCCATCAGGTTCGGGGACGGCTGCTCGATCTTGTTGGTGCGGATCGCATTGACGCCGTTCTCGTTCAGGGCTTTCGCGGTATTTCTCGTCGCATAGATCTTGTAGCCGAGAGCCTGGAATCTCTGTGCGATCGGAACGATATCCTCTTTATCCTCATCCTTTACGGTGATGATCATGTTTTTATATTTCGGCAGGTTGATTCCGGCGCCGAGGAATGCTTTGTAAAGAGCCTCGTTGAAGGTCTTTGCAATACCAAGGCACTCACCGGTGGATTTCATCTCCGGTCCAAGGGCGATATCTGCGCCGCGGATCTTCTCGAAGGAGAATACCGGCATCTTGATGGCAATGTAATCTGCCTCTCTCTGCAGTCCCGGCTCGTAGCCAAGCTCGCGGATCGTGTGGCCGAGGATGACTTTCGTTGCCAGCGGCACGATCGGGATTCCGGTTACCTTGCTGATGTATGGCACGGTACGAGAAGAACGCGGGTTGACCTCGATGACGTAAACATCCTCACCGCATACGATGAACTGGATGTTGATCATACCGATGACATGCAGGGATCTTGCCAGACGTTTCGTATACTCTACGATAGTGTCTTTTGCATGCTGGCTGATGCTCTGTGCCGGATAAACGGAGATACTGTCTCCGGAGTGAACGCCGGCGCGCTCGATGTGCTCCATGATACCAGGAATCAGAATATCGGTGCCGTCGCAGACTGCATCAACCTCGATCTCCTTGCCCTGCAGATATTTATCAACCAGGATCGGATGCTCCTGTGCGATCCGGTTGATGATGCCGATAAATTCATCGACGTCCTCATCGCTGATGGCGATCTGCATACCCTGTCCTCCAAGGACGTAGGACGGGCGGACGAGTACCGGATAGCCGAGCTCGTTGGCTGCTTTTTTCGCCTCTTCTGCGGTGAATACGGTGTGTCCCTTCGGACGCGGGATTTCACACTGCTCCAGGATCTCATCGAACAGCTCACGGTCCTCTGCGGCATCTACGTTCTCTGCAGATGTTCCAAGGATCGGCACACCCATTTTCAGGAGTGCTTCGGTCAGCTTGATCGCGGTCTGGCCGCCGAACTGTACAACGGCTCCGTCCGGATGCTCGATGTTGACGATATTTTCTACATCTTCCGGTGTCAGCGGCTCGAAATACAGTTTATCTGCGATATCGAAGTCGGTGCTGACGGTCTCCGGGTTGTTGTTGATGATGATGGTCTCATAGCCCTCTTTCTTGAATGCCCAGGTACAATGTACGGAGCAGAAGTCAAACTCGATACCCTGTCCGATACGGATCGGGCCGGAACCAAGGACGAGGACTTTCTTTCTGTCGTTTGTCTCGACAGCTTCGTTTTCGCCGCCGTATACGGAATAGTAATACGGTGTGGTTGCTGCGAACTCAGCGGCACAGGTATCTACCATCTTGTAAGCTGCGGTGATATCATACTGTTTTCTTAACGCTTTTACTTCTTCTTCGGTCTTTCCTGCCAGTTTTGCCACCAGGTAATCCGGGAACTCAAGGCGTTTTGCTTCGCGCAGCAGATCCTCATCCAGCTCTTTGGCCCGTAATGCCTGCTCCATCTCAACGAGGATAGCCAGCTTATCGATGAACCATACATCGATTTTGGTGATCTCGTGGATCTCGTCGTAGGAGATGCCCTGACGGATCGCCTCTGCGATTCTCCAGATTCTCATATCGTCTACGATGTGAAGCTCTTCGATCAGCTCATCTTTGGAAAGATGACTGAAATCATAGGACATCAGGGAATCTACGTGCTGCTCCAGGGAACGGATTGCTTTCATCAGCGCACCTTCAAAATTATTGCAGATACTCATGACCTCACCGGTCGCCTTCATCTGTGTGGTCAGGGTACGTTTTGCACTGATAAACTTATCGAACGGCAGACGCGGGATTTTTACAACACAGTAATCCAGCATCGGCTCGAAGCTTGCGTAGGTTTTTCCGGTAATGGCGTTCGGGATCTCATCCAGAGTGTAGCCAAGTGCGATCTTTGCAGCAACCTTTGCAATCGGATAACCGGTCGCTTTGGAAGCCAGTGCGGAAGAACGGCTGACACGCGGATTTACCTCGATAACACAGTACTCGAAGCTGTCCGGATTCAACGCATACTGTACGTTGCATCCGCCGGTGATGCCGAGCTCGGTGATGATGTTGAGTGCGGAAGTACGCAGCATCTGATACTCTTTATCTCCCAGGGTCTGGGACGGTGCTACGACAATACTGTCTCCGGTGTGAACGCCGACCGGGTCGATGTTCTCCATGTTGCAGACGGTGATGCAGTTTCCTGCGCTGTCCCGCATTACCTCGTACTCGATCTCTTTCCATCCGGCGATACATCTTTCAACGAGTACTTCGCCGACACGGGAAAGACGGAGTCCGTTCGAGAGGATCTCGATCAGCTCTTCTTCGTTGTAAGCGATACCGCCGCCGCTTCCGCCGAGGGTGTAAGCCGGACGCAGTACAACCGGATAACCGATCTTGTTGGTGAAATCGATACCAGCCTGTACATCATGGACAACCAGGGATGCCGCTACCGGCTCGCCGATTTTTTCCATAGTATCTTTGAATTCCTGACGGTCCTCTGCTTTTTTGATGGTCTGTGCTGTGGTACCGATCAGGCGTACGTTGTTTTCTTTTAAGAAGCCTTTTTCTTCGAGTTCCATCGCAAGGTTCAGTCCTGCCTGGCCTCCCAGAGTCGGAAGAACGCTGTCCGGTTTTTCCTTCTGGATGAGCTGCTCTACCACTTCTACGGTCAGCGGCTCGATGTAAACGCGGTCTGCGATGTCTTTATCGGTCATGATGGTTGCCGGGTTGGAGTTCAGAAGAACAACTTCCATTCCCTCTTCTTTCAGGGAACGGCACGCCTGTGTTCCTGCGTAGTCGAACTCTGCTGCCTGTCCGATGACGATCGGACCGGAACCGATAACCAGAACTTTTTTAATATTCGGATTCTTTGGCATTATTTGTTACCTCCCATCATCTCAAGGAATCGATCAAACAGGTATCCGGAATCCTGCGGGCCAGGGCATGCCTCCGGATGGAACTGTACGGTAAAGATGTTTTTGCCGACGTATTTGAGTCCCTCGTTGGTGCCGTCGTTGACGTTCACAAAGGCCGGAACTGCCACATTCGGATCCAGGGTATCGGTATCTACGACATAGCCGTGGTTCTGGGAAGAAATGTAAACTCTTCCGGTTGCAAGGTCCTTGACCGGGTGGTTTCCGCCGCGGTGGCCGTATTTCATCTTGTGGGTATCTGCGCCGGTAGCCAGTGCCATCAGCTGATGTCCAAGACAGATTGCAAAGATCGGTACATTGGAATCGTACAGTTTTTTAATCTCTTTGATAATGGATACGCACTCTTTCGGATCTCCAGGGCCGTTGGACAGCATGATTCCGTCCGGATTTGCGGCGAGGATCTCTTCTGCTGTAGTAAGCGCCGGATAAATGGTCACTTCGCATCCGCGCTCATTTAAGGAACGTGCGATGTTGTTCTTTGCGCCAAGATCCAGAAGTGCAACTTTAAGGCCTTCTCCTTTTAAAACTGATTTTTCAGAGCAGGTTACCTTTTCTACAACTTTTCCGGTATTATACGCTTTTAATTTTGGAATAATTTCATCGAGGTGATAATTTTCGTTGGTCGTGATCATACCGTTCATGGTACCTTTTTCACGAAGAATTTTGGTAAGAGCACGAGTATCGATTCCGGCGATTCCGGGAATATCGAACTTTTTCAGGAAATTCTGAATGGTGTCCTGGCAACGGAAGTTGCTGGGGAGACGGGATAATTCTCTTACAATATAGCCATCCGGCCAGGGTCTTAAGGACTCCTGATCATCATAACAAATTCCATAGTTTCCAATAAGAGGATACGTCATACATACTGCCTGTCCCGCATAGGATGGGTCGGTCAGCACTTCGAGATATCCAGTCATGGATGTATTAAATACGATTTCACTGATCACTTCTTTTTGTGAACCAATGCTGGTTCCGGTAAAGACATGCCCGTCTTCTAAGATTAGAAAAGCTTTCATCATTCCACCGTTTTCCTTTCTTTTTCGTTCGGTTTTGAGTTTGTATGAAATATGCATCTCATACTTTAATCTTTCAGATTCTATCACAACCAGGGAAACATTTCAACTATTTTTGTCGAATTACGGAAATTTCTTTTCTGGAAAAATAAAAATACCCTGACGGAAAGTTTCCACACTTCCCATCAGGGCAATCCGAATTGGTCCACCGGACCAATTCTTGATACGCAAAGCAAAAAAATAATGCAGGAGATGGGACTTGAACCCACACGATCTTGCGACCACAGGCACCTGAAGCCTGCGCGTCTGCCAATTCCGCCACTCCTGCATTTCTTAGTTGTCTTAGCGGTTGTCCGCTTGACAAGATAGATAATAACAGCTTTCTAAAGAAAAGTCAACACTTTTTTGAAAAAATTTTAATTTTTTTGATTTTATGAAAAATATGGATAATAGCGATAATTTTAAACAATTTTACACTGTCTGAGATTCGTCTGTTTTTCTTTCCCCGTCTGCACATCTTCTCCGCACAGAAATAAAAAGACCCTGCCGGGAAGTTTCTGCATCATTCCAGGCAGGGTAAAAAATAATGCAGGAGATGGGACTTGAACCCACACGATCTTGCGACCACAGGCACCTGAAGCCTGCGCGTCTGCCAATTCCGCCACTCCTGCATTTCTTGTCTTGCAGCTCTCATGTGCCGCTCAACAAAACATATATTACCAGATGATTTCGAATCTGTCAACAGCTTTTTTCAAATTTTTTCAAAAAATTTCAAATTTTCTTTTTTGCCCCGAAAAGCCCGCCATCCGCAGGGCTTTTCGGGAGATTCTGCATCACCTGGACTCCCGGCAGGAAATTGCCGTTAGCAGCGCAAGTCCGAAGAAAATACAGAAATCAGAAACATTGAACACAAGTCTGCGGAACTTCTCCGGTCCAAACCGGAAGCTGACATAGTCGGTCACGTAACCTCTCTTATGCCGGTCATACCAGTTCGACATGCCGCCGCCAATCGTAAGCGCAAGCCCAAGCTTCTTCGCCTTACACTTACGTCTGCCCGCCAGCGCTCCGAGACGCGCCCACAGTCCGGACAGCAAAAAGAAGGTGAGAAATTCCACCTTCTTCGTGCTGTCCGCGAAGCCGCCGCCCGCTACGCCGCGGTTATGACATTTCCGCAGGACAATATGTCCTTTGCAGACCGGGATCTGCTCATTTTCCTTTAACTCCTCTTCTGCCTTCTTTTTCAGGCATCCGTCTGCAAGGAAAACCGCTCCCGGCAGCAGGGTCCAGATCATTCCTCTTCCGGTACCTCTGCTTCTTTTTCAGGCTCTTCTTCCGGCGCTGCTGCTTCGGTTTCTTCTGCTTTTTCTTCCGGTTCTACGTGTACAAACTCGGCATCCTCCGGCTCATCTTCCTTCTCCGGCATAGCAGCACCGCAGCGCATGCAGAAAGCTGCATCTTTCGGAACACTTGCGCCGCAGGCCGGGCATACGATGCGGCCTCTCTTGTTTGCCACATCTTCCTTGCAGTCTGCAATCTCTTTTTCCAGATCGGTGATATCTTTGCAGATGCCGGCAAGATTCTCGTCGAATGCTTCGCCGTTCAGATAGCGGTTGTAGATGATCAGTCCGATATCCTGGTAATTCTTCTCAATCTGATCCTCGAGCGCATGCTGACGGGTGCGGATCTTCTGAATTTCTACGAATTCATCTGTTTTCTTTCCCACAGTATCCACTGTTTTTTTCAGTGTTTTACTTAAATTTCCAAAAAAATCCTCTGCCATAGTTAAAACCCTCTCTTTCTTATCTCTTATTTCAAGAAAACGCCAGTTTCACGTCTGCTCCGCTGTGTTTTCCAGTTACCTTATTTCTGCTCTAACTTTGGAACTTCCTGACCGCGCAGGAGAATCGTCGGCCCGCCGGTCTTTTCAATATAGTCTTTTGTGATGATAACCTCTCCGATGCTGCTGTCCTTTGGAATCTCATACATGATATCCAGCATGAAATCCTCGATGATCGAACGGAGTGCTCTCGCACCGGTATCTTTTTCCAGCGCTTTTCTTGCAATAGAGCGAAGTGCATCATCATCAAATTCCAGTTTCACCTCGTCGAGTTCGAGCAGTCTCTTATACTGCTTCAGGATCGCATTTTTCGGTTCTTTTAAGATCTCGACCAGCATATCCTCATTGAGACTCTCCAGCGTAAATACGATCGGCAGACGGCCAAGGAACTCCGGCACCATACCGAAAGTCCGAAGGTCTTCTAAGGTCACCTGTGACAGCAGGTTCTTATCCCCATCATACTTGTCCTTCAGATCCGCCTGGAAGCCAATGGAAGCTGTCTTGTTCAGACGCTCCTTGATGATGTCCGTCAGATCCGGGAAGGCACCGCCGCAGATAAAGAGAATGTTTCTGGTATTGACGGTCTCGAGCGGAACCATCGCATTTTTGCTGTTGGCTCCCACCGGAACTTCGATGTCGCTGCCCTCGAGGAGCTTCAGCATTCCCTGCTGTACAGCTTCTCCGCTGACATCTCTCTGGTTTGTATTTTTCTTTTTCGCAATCTTGTCGATCTCGTCGATGAAGATGATACCGTGCTCCGCGCGCTCCACATCGTTGTCTGCGGCCGCTAAAAGCTTAGATACCACGCTTTCAATATCATCACCGATATAACCCGCTTCGGTAAGGGATGTGGCGTCCGTGATGGCAAGCGGCACATCTAAGAGGCGTGCCAGTGTCTGCACCAGATACGTTTTTCCGGAACCGGTCGGTCCGATCATCAGCATGTTGGATTTTTCGATCTCGATATTTCCGTCCTGCGGTGCAAAGACACGTTTGTAATGGTTATAAACGGCAACCGACATGACTTTCTTTGCACGTTCCTGGCCGATGACGTATTCGTCAAGCATCGCCTTGATCCGGTGCGGCGGCGGAATGTCCTTGATGGAAAATTCTTTTGTTTTCTTCTTTTCTTCTTTTTTCTTTACCCGCTGCCGGTTCGGGATCTGGTTGGAAAGCCCGGAGAGATCGAACATGCCGATATTCGGCATGTTGTTCATATTATTCATCATCTCATTGATCTGGCCCGGGTTCTGGTTCATGGTATCAAAGCTCTTCTGCATGCAGTCCGGGCAGATATTGATGTTTCCCGGAAGGGTAATCATCTTTCCGGCTTTGCTCTCCGGTCTGCGGCACATGAAGCAGACTTTTTCATAGGTATCTTCTGTATGATGGTCAGAGCTTTTTGTTTCCGCCTTCGTTTCGTCCGCGGTACCGTCCACTCTGTCTTTCTCTTCTGACATGATTTTTCAAATTCCTTTCTGTAATAGATCGCTTGGTCTAGCTTGATTATAGCCCAAAAGCCATAGGGTCACAAGTAAAAACTTTCTTAAAAATTACCAACTTTTTTAAGAATTTTACAAATTCAAAAAATTATATCAAAAAATGCAGAAAAAGGCGGACAGCCAGGCGTTCATATTCCTGTGCTGTCCGTCTTTTTTCTCTTAGGAAATAGTTATTTCGAGTTTTTATCTGTTGCCAAACGGATTCTGAATACCCTGGTCATTCTGATCGGAGCTTCCGGTTCCGTCGTTTGTGGTTCCGTTGCTGCTTCCGCTCGTCTGCGGCATATCTGCTGCAGAGCCAAGGGTCAGCGTCAGTGTTACTTCTTTGTACTCACCGTTGTCCGCGCGCTGTACGGTGACATCTACAGTCTCGCCTGCCGCATAATAGGTCAGTGTCTCTTTTAAGCCTTTGGCGTTCGAGATGCTTCTTCCATCAAACGTGGTGATAACATCGCCTTTCTTGAAGCCCGCATCGGCTGCCGGGCTGCCGTCCACAACGCTCATGATGCAGACACCGGTCGGAATACCGTAGTTCTGGGAAACATCTGCGCTGACATCCGCCATGTTGATTCCGATATAAGCGGCCTCATCATCGCTGACTTTGTATCTTGTTGTCAGGTTCATCAGGTTCTGCAGAATCGGCTCCGCTTTCGAAATCGGGATCGCAAAGCCCATGCCCTCGACCTGTGTGGAGCTGTATTTTGCTTCGTTAATGCCGATCAGCTCACCGTTCATGTTTAGAAGGGCGCCGCCGCTGTTTCCAGGGTTGATGGCTGCATCGGTCTGGATCAGTCCCTCAGAAGTAATCGTCTCGCCGGTACTCTCATCCTGACTGGAGATCGTACGGTCTTTTGCACTGATATATCCGCTCGTCAGGGACTGGCCGGTTCCCAGTGCATTTCCGATTGCCACAACCTGATCACCGACCTCAAGGTCATCGGAATTTCCCATCACGGCAATTTTGATCTGGCTCTTTGTCTCGTCCTTGATGTCGGAAAGTTTTACTGCAACAACAGCAAGGTCATTGTCCGCATCGGTACCTTTGATCTGGCCTTCTACCGTCTCATCGTCGATAAAGCTGACGGAAAGAGACGTTGCACCGCTGACAACGTGGTTGTTTGTCGCAATCAGGAGCTCATCGTCGTTCTGTCCGACAATAACTCCGGTTCCGCTTGCAGGAACTTCCTGGCTTGTGGTTCCGAAGAATGTCTCAACTTCTTCCACCGTTGTCGTAGAAATTGCTACCAGAGACGGCATCGCACTCGATGCAACATCTTTCACGGACATCTCGCCGGTTGCTTTTACGGTATCGGAGGTATCACTGCTGTCTGCTGCCGTTGTTGTGGTGGTCGTCGGAATTGTAACTTCCTGCTTCTGCTCTGTTGCTGTACCGATCACTTTCGTACCGACTGCTGCAGTCCCAATGAAAACACCGCCTGCCACGAGTCCGAAGCACGCTGCCATGGCAAGTGTCATGCCCCATTTTTTTGCGGCTGACATTGGTTTTTTCGCTTTCTTTTTGTGATCCTGCGGCTGCGGAACGGCAGAAAACTGTGGTTTTTCCTGCTTCGGAGCACTCTGTGTCTGTGACTGGTACTGATAATGTTCTGTCTTTGCAGAAGATGTCTGCTCTGCCTTTGCCTCCGACGGCTCCGGTTTTCCGGTGTAGGAAGCGCTGTTATTCTCCTCGCCGGTCTTTCCGCTGATTTTCGGATTCACCCAGCTGTAGGTTGTCGTTTTCTTTTCTTCCGCCTTCGGCGCTTCTGCGGTTTCCTGCGGTTTTTCCGTCTCTGCCGCACTCTGCTCTGCTGTCGTTTCTGCTTTTACTTCTTCTGTATGCTCTGCAGCTTTGGTTTCCTCTGCTGCCTCACCATTTATTTCTTCTTTTTTGAATTCTTCACTCATGGCTGATCCCTCTTTCTCTTTTCTATCTCAGGCACCAATACACAGTGCTCTTATTTCTTTCTTCATTTTCTACTGCCTATTGTACGTTAGAATTGTGTTGAAACTGTGATAATTTTGAAAAAAGAGGAATTTTATGCTGCGGTTTTTATTCTACCGTAACGGATTTCGCCAAGTTTCTCGGTTTATCCACATCGAGGCCTCTGCCGATCGATACGTAGTAGCCAAAGAGCTGCAGCGGAATGATCGCCAGGGAGTTTGCAAAAATCGGATTTGTCTCCGGCAGGTAAACTACGTAGTCGGCTACTTTTTCCACTTCTGTATTGCCAACGGTCGTTACCGCCATGACAAACGCGCCTCGTGTCTTCACTTCCTGAATATTGCTGATCGTTTTCTTGTAGAGCTCCGGCTGGGTCAGCACGGCTACGACAAGGCGTCCGTCCTCAATCAGGGAAATGGTTCCGTGTTTCAGCTCACCGGCTGCATACGCCTCGGAATGGATGTAGGAAATCTCTTTCAGCTTCAGGGAGCCCTCCATCGAGATTGCATAGTCGATGCCGCGTCCGATGAAAAAGACGTGTTCTGCCGCAAGATAACGGTTGGCAAAACGCTGTACGTTCTCCTTGTGGGACAGCAGCAGGGAAATCTGCTCCGGCAGGCGCTCAAGGCTCTGGATCATTGCATCGAAGTCATTCTGTGAAACGGTTCCGCGTACTTTGGCAAACTTCATCGCCAGAAGATACTGCGCGATAAGCTGTGTGCTGTACGCTTTCGTTGTCGCAACAGCGATCTCCGGACCGGCCCAGGTGTACATGACATTGTCTGCCTCTCTTGCAATCGAACTTCCAACTACGTTTACGATGCCAAGGGTACGCACGCCCTTTTCTTTTGCAAGGCGGAGAGCCGCGAGGGTATCGGCCGTCTCACCCGACTGGCTGACGATGACCACGAGCGTATTTTCCGGCAGAATCGGATCACAGTAGCGGAATTCGCTTGCCAGATCTACCTCAACCGGGATTCTTGCCAGCTTTTCGAAGATGTATTTTGCGGTTACACCGGTGTGGTATGCGGAACCGCAGGCAACGATAAAGATCTTGCTGATTGTACGGATCTCTTCGTCCGTCATGCCAAGCTCCTCGATCACTACGTCACCATTCTTGATGCGTGGGGTCAGCGTATCTTTTACGGCTTTTGGCTGCTCATGCATCTCTTTCAGCATAAAATGCTCATAGCCGCCTTTCTCTGCGGCATTCATATCCCATTCGATGTGCGTAGGCTCCTTTTGCAGCTCCTCCTCATCGATATTGTAAAAATGAAGGCCGTCTCGGGTCAGCTTGACAATCTCCTCATTTTCCAGAAAATAGACATCTCTTGTATATTTCAGTACAGCCGGAACGTCGGATGCAATCAGGTTTCCGCTCTTACTTGTACCAACGATCAGCGGGCTGTCTTTACGGACCGCATACACCTCATCCGGATGGTCGCGGAACAGGATACCCAGTGCATACGATCCCTCCATACGGTGCATAACCTTTGTGATCGTTGCAAGCGGATCGCCGTTATAATAGTAATCCAGCATATGGGCAATTACCTCGGTATCTGTCTCCGAAAGGAACTCATATCCTTTGGACATCAGTTTTTTCTTTAATTTCAGATAATTCTCAATAATTCCATTGTGTACAACGACAATCGAGTGGTCTTTATTGAAATGCGGATGTGCATTCAGATCGGAAGGTGCCCCATGCGTTGCCCATCTCGTATGTCCGATTCCTACGGTACCCGGAAGTGTCGCTCCATTTTGTGTCATTTCCTCAAGCACCTTCAGACGGCCCATTGCTTTCTGCATCTGAATTTTGTTTCCATCGTATACAGCAATTCCGGCCGAATCGTATCCGCGGTACTCCAGCTTTGACAATCCGTCCAGCAGCACCGGGGCAGCCTGGCAGGTTCCAATATATCCAACAATTCCACACATAGATTTTTTCCTCCTAACAGTAAAAGGCGGCACCCTTGTTCTGTTTTCAGGTTATGCCGCCTTCTAATTTCTTGTTCTTTACTTTTTTACCACGCTGCTCCGTTCTCTGTCAACCTTATGGAGCATTTCGTATTTACTTACAAGATCTTTTTATTTTTGTTTTTTACTTTCACTTATCTTCTATTTCGTTTTTTTCGTATCTTTCCGTGATATTCCCACCATGTTTTGTTTGAGGTACACCAGCGGATTACACTGTCCGGAAGGCTTTTGTATCGTTTTCCGAGGAAGTAGCCCACATATTTGAATCCGCTTTGAAAGAATAACGTGACGAGCAGCCACGGCTTATGAATTTCGCAGACGTAGGATGCCGATTTTTTCACCATACGGATTCCCTCACTCTCAGACGGATACGCATCAAAGATCTCCGGATGCTGTGCCTGGGATACACCGAGGTCGAAATTGCGGTGAAGCTGTGCCAGACAACCGTAATTGTGGGAATGTACCACCTTCGCATCTGCCGCATAGGCAATCGCATAGCCCGCCTGCACAAGATGCCCGGCATAGATCATATCTTCGTTAAACAAGGTGCTTTCTACAAATCCACCCAGCTCTTCATATGTCCTGCGGTCATACATTGCACAGACATTGGAACAGAAAAAAGTCTTAACACCAAGTTTTGGCAGATCACCGGCATCCTTGATATCACTCTCGTCCGGATAGTTAAAGCCTCTCGTAAACCGTTCCAGTGTACGGCAGTCATCCCGCGGAAGCTGCCGCGCATAGGCCGCCTTCACATGCGGCAGTGAAAATTTTTCCACCAGATGTTCCACGCACGCATTATCGTACGGCATGGCATCCTGGGTCATAAAAAGCAGAAGATCCGCATCTGAACTTTCTGCCATCGCCCTTCTCGTTCCGCCGTGGTCAAATTCGCTTGGCCGGATATGCTCTACCATAATTTTATCCGATAACTGCTCCCACGCCGGGTTCCAGAACTTTTTCCCTGTGTTTACAACCCGGATCGACCGGATCGGGTAAGTCTGTTCCAAAAGGCGGGGCAGAAGCTCTGCGAACTCCTGCCCTGGTTTATACGTTGGTATCATGACATCAACGGTATATTGACTCATTTTATCGTCTTCTCCCTGTGTTTTATTCTCCTGCAACCACAGAATCTGTTGCTGCGCCCGGTCCCTGATTCAGCACATATTCGATCATTGTCTCATCATAGCCGCTCTTTCTTGCAATATAATCGCTGTACTCTGTTACGGCTGCCGAAGGATCGTATCCAAGCTCCGGATACAGATACGCATGCAGTTCTTTTACGTTGTGCTCCAGCGTAACCGGTATAACAACGTCCACGCCAAGTGCATTTTCCACGTTTTCCCCGTAGCACAGCTGGAACGGATATGCGTACGAGGTTCCCATCTTATACGTGACAGCATGCATACCAAGCTCCAGAATTTCGTTTTTAGTGAGGCTGGTGCTGACATTTCCCATAACCTTATCCAGAATTTCCGGAATTTTTGTCGGATTCTGTTTGATCTTCTGTACCATCAGGTTAATCACAATACGCTGACGGCTCGTACGTTTTGCATCGTCACCGCCACCGTAACGGATTCGTGCGTAGGAGGTGGCAAGAGCACCACTGACATGGCGAACTTCCGTGTAGTCATCCCCAAGTTCCTCATCATATGGGATCTTTTCATACTCCACGCCCTGTGCCTCGGATACTTCCATGTTGTAATTGTTTGCATGCACACATTCCGCATTTGACATTTCAATATCGAGACCGCCCAGAACATCAATCGCATCGGCGAGTGCCTTGAAGTTTACGGTGACATAATCGGTCAGCGCAAGATCCAGATTGGTATTCAGCATGGAAAGCATACTCTCCGGGCCACCGCGGTTATAGGCGGAATTGGCTTTGTCAAACTCATAATATTCGTCGGTATACTTCGCCATATTCATCCAGCTGTCACGCATAATCGACACCATACGGATTTCCTGCTTGTCGTGATCAATACAGCAGAGGATAATGGTGTCACTGTTCATGCTTTCTGCCAGCTCGGACCCTTTCACACCTCTGGCGTCCACGCCGACCAGCGCGATCACCTGTGTACCGGACAGCTGCGAAAGATCGGTATTTGCCTTGACCTCACTGTTGATCTGAATCTGAGAGGTGTCCAGCGTGTCCTGGTTCATCTTGTCCATAGAACGGTTGATCCACGCATAAACAAAAAGAATCCCGGAAAGAATCAGCAGTACAGCGATCTCCATTCCAAAAATAATTTTTCTCCGGCGCATCTTTTTATATCTTCTGCTCTTTTTGTAATTCTTCTTCGCCATCTTTTTTCCCCTTATCTTTTAGTAAGCGTTTTTGTTCACAAACCCTTTGAAAAAGGTCAGGAACAGGATTTTAAAGTCAAGTCCCAGTGTCCAGTTTTCAATGTAATACAGGTCACAGTCAATACGCTTTCGGATGGAAGTGTCTCCCCGGTATCCATTCACCTGTGCCCACCCCGTAAGACCGGGACGCACCTGATGTTTTACCATATAACGCGGGATTTCCTCCCGGAATTTTTCCACAAAGAAAGGGCGCTCCGGGCGCGGTCCGACCAGGCTCATATCGCCTTTTAAGATGTTGAAGAGCTGCGGAAGCTCGTCGATACTGGTATGACGCATAAATTTTCCAAACCCTGTTACACGTGGGTCATTTTTCACGGTCCATGCCTTCTTTTCCTTTTCTTCCGTCTGAACCGCCATAGAACGGAATTTATACATTTCAAATGGCTTATTGTGCAGGCCGACGCGCGTCTGACGGTAAATCAGCGGGCCCGGTGAGGTCAGCTTGATCATGATGCAGGAAAACAGCATCACCGGTGAGAACAGCACAATTGCCACCAACGCGCCGAAAATATCTACAATTCGTTTCAGCATTGCATTGAATGTATTGGAAAGCGGCACGTAACGGATATTCACAACCGGAAGACCTTGAAGATCCTCTGTGTAAGGCTTGGTCGGAATGATGTTGTGATAATCCGGTACAAACTGCGTATGCACACCGGATTTTTCACACATGGCAACAATTTCTTCCAGGCGGAAGTATTCGTTCAGTCCAAGCGTAATGGCAATTTCATCCAGTTTGTTTTCCGGCAGAATGACCGACAGATTATTGATTCTTCCAAGTACCTTAACTCCGCGGTACATCGTTCCGGCTTTCACGTGGTCATCGAGAATTCCGCGGACCAGATAGCCCCACTCCGGATTGGCAATGATCCTGTCAATATATTCCTCGGTCGCACGGCTGTAGCCGACCATCAGAATCTGTTTCTGATTGCGGCCGTGCTTCCACATATTGCTTAAGATATAGTGGATCAGATTTCTTACGATCGTTTCCAGAGAAACGTTTAACACAAAGAAAATGCAGAGCATACCACGGGAGAAGTGCACCTGGCGAACCATGTAAAGCATGGCCAGCCAGACCAGAAATCCAACCGTATTCGCTTTTAAAATATTTGCAAACTCCAGACGTCTTCCCTGTAAACGTTTGGATGCATAGAGATTGAATGCATAGTAAAGCAGCAGATAGCCTGGCACGATATAGAGCAATGCCATCATATACGTCGCCGGCGGCAGAATTCCCCTTTCCGGATGCGTATTCATAACACCGAGCCTTACATAACAGTACCAGGAAAGTACGTAGGAAAGTGCAAGTACAACAGCATCGATCAGGACATGCATCCGGTCAAAATATTTCTGATTATCGTTGATCAAATTTGTTCACCTTATCTGTTTTTTTCGGAACTTAAAAATTCCCTTATTGTTAACTATACAATAAGTTATAAAAAAGAGCAATCCTGTTTTTCTAACAATTTTATTATTTTTGTAAAATTTTTAACCATTTTGTAATCTTTGGTTCTCCTTCTCGTGCGCGTTCTGTCTTACGCACGGTCCAGAAATCTGCGGAACACATTGAGAAACAGTTCCCATTCAATCACCAGATACGTACCGAGGCGTTTCCAGCAAAAACGGATTTTTTTCGCTTTGTTTTCCGGTTTTCTGCAGATAGAAAAACCATTTTTGATTCCTGCCAGATACTCTTTTCCGTATCCCTTCGATGCAAAGAAGACCAGCTTTGCCGTAAAGCCCAGGACAAAAGCCGGCAGATTAAACAGAATCTGCAGAACCGGCATATTTTTATAGATCAGATAAATATTGTTTCGGGACGAATAGCGGATTTTAAAGAGATTATACCGTGAACCGCTCGTTCCGCTTCCAACGTGGTAAACCTTTGCCGCCGGCTCGTACCAGTTCTCATATCCGAAGAGCCGCGCGCGGTAGCCAATATCGGTATCCTCAAGGTACGCAAAATGCTCTTCATCAAAAAGTCCTGTTTTTTCCAGAAATTCGCGACGGTAGATCGCCGCACCGGCACAGGCTGCGAAAATGCGGTCTGCTTTTTCAAACTCGCTGACCGGTTTTCCCTTTCCTCTGGCAAACGCCCATCCAAGCATATTATAGTAATTTCCGGCATCGTCGATTTTATCACGCTCCTGGTAGGAAATCAGCTTTGCGCTGCATGCAAATGCATTTTTCCGTCTGCTGATACCCTCATACAGCCGTTCAATAAAATCAGGAAACACCTCCGTATCATTGTTCAGAAGAATCACATACGGCTCTTCTGACCGGCTGATCCCTTCGTTGACCGCACGGCTGAAGCCGTAATTGTCATCCAGCCGGATGATTTTTGTCTTTGGATAATGCTCCCGCACAAATGCACAGCTTTCATCCTGTGAACCGTTATCCACAAAATAGGTAGTAAATTCGGTAAAGGTCTGTTTTGCAAGTGCTGCAAAGCATGTCTCCAGATATCGGTACCCATTATAATTTGGTATTACAACTGCTACTTTGTCCATGGTTTTACTCCCCTGCCGTCGGCACGCAGTCCGTAGTTCCACGATGCCAGTGTTAAATTTGGATTGTAGCAGGGATCTCCTGCCTTTAACAGCCCAATCCAGCGGCTGCGCATAAACTCAATCTCCGACTGGAAACGGCGTACCTTTTTTTCATCGTCTTCAGCTCCCCTGGACTTTGATTCATAGTGGTAGAGCTCCACGTGCGGATTGTATACAATTTTATAGCCCGCTTTTCCGATCCGAAGGCAGAGATCTACATCATTGAATGCGACAGACAGTTCTTCCTCAAAGCCGCCGATCTTCTCAAATACTTCCTTCTTCATCATCATGCATGCTGCCGTCACCGCGCTTACATTCATCTGGAGTGATGCCTTATGCAGATAGCCGCTTCTTCCACGTGCCAGCCCTAAAAAGGCATGACCTGCGATACCGCCGATGCCAAGGATGATACCCGCATGCTGCACCGTATTGTCCGGGTAATACAGCTTTGCGCCGACCGCCCCGATCTGAGGTCTCTGCAGATTGGATACCATTTTTTCCATAAAATCCGGCGTGATCACTTCCATGTCATTGTTCAGAAACAGGAGATACTCTCCCTTCGCCTCCCGGACGCCGAAATTATTGATCGCAGAATAGTTAAAGCCCTGTTTCGGATATTGTAAAACGCGGATCCCCTGTGCTTCAAGCTCCTTGTAATACGAAAACGTTGCTTCCTCCGTGCTGTTATTCTCGATGACAAGAATCTCGAACGTCGGATACGTACATTTTTTCCGGATGGATTCTATACAGGTGCGTAAGGTATCGGCCTGATCCTTATTCGGAATCAGAATGGAAACCAGAGGCGTTCCCTGCAGTTGATACTCCACATCATAAAAGCCGTAATCCGACCGCAGTGTAACGGTTCCCGTCTCGCCACAGCGAAGGAGATTGCCCTCGATCGCCTTTTTTCCCGCCTCGTACGCGTACAGTTTGCTCGCCGGGTTGTCTGCCGTAGAAGCACTGTGGACTCTCCAGTGGTACAGTACCCGCGGAACGTGTACGATCTTTCCCGCCATCTCCGTACAGCGGAAAATAAAATCATAATCCTGCGCACCGTTGTACTCCGGACGGAGACCACCGGTTTTTTCTGCAATTTTCCGACGTACAGCAAAGAAATGACAGATATAATTGTTGGATCGCAAAAGATCCAGATTGAAATCCGGTTTGAAATGCGGCTGGAAATATTCGGAAAGATCAGTCCGTACCTTGTCCTCATCGGTATAAAAAACATCAATGGACGGATCCTTTTCCAGACGGATCGCAATCTCAAAGAGCGCATCCGCAGAAAGCAGATCATCATGGTCCATAAATCCGACAAACTCTCCTGTCGCTGCAGCAAGCGCTGCGTTCGTATTCTCAGCAATACCGATATTTTCCGGAATCAGAATATTTTTCACGCGAGTATCCTTTTCGGTATACTCTTTCAGCACACGCGCCATTGTCTCGTCCTCCGGGCTGGCATTTCCGATCACCAGCTCCCAGTTCGGATAGCTCTGCCGTTCCAGTGATTCTATCATCTGGCGGAGAAAAACTTCCGGCGTACGGTAAGCAGGAACGACGACACTGATTTTAGGACTGCAGGAAAATCTGTGATTTCTCTGACGTACCAGATCCTCCTCTTTTACACAGTACTGCTCCCGCCACGGCCCGTATGGAACTTCCTCCGGCTCCATCCGCTCCGAAAGACGGATCAGAAATTCTTTTACTCCGTAATGTTTTAAGTAACGCAGTCCCTTTTGTATGTTATATGGTTTCAGTTTCCGTATCAAACGGAGCCATTTCATATCTGACACTTTTTTAACTCCTTGGGGTTTTTGTTTTTTGTTTTTCAGTTTTTTTGTTTTTTCCGTATGAACTCGTTCGCATTATACTCTATTTTACTGCATTTTGCAAATCCCGACTGAAAATATTAAGAAATTATGTATTTCTTCCCTATTCGATTTATGTTATAATGAAGAAAGTGTGTCTTATATCTTTAGAAAGATCTGCCGCCGGACGCAATCTCCGGCCTGCCGGATCAGAAGGAGTGATTATGTACAGAAAATCCCATGCAGTGCGCACGTTCCTGTGTCTGCTGCTCACATTTGTTTTTATGACTGTCTTTTCAGCACAGCCGCTTCTCGCCGCTTCGGATCAGAAGCCTTCCGTCGCCTGGCCGGAAGCCCCTGCCATCAATTCCGGTGCCGCCTGTCTGATGGATGCCGACACCAACGCCATTCTTTTCGGCGCCAACATGGACGAGCAGCGCTATCCGGCGAGCATCACAAAGGTCATGACTGCATTACTTGTCGCCGAAAACAAACAGCCTGCCGATCAGGTCACGTTTGGAGAACAGGCCGTCAGCGAATCCATTCCGGGAAATGCCCGAATCAACGTTCAGCTTGGAGAAACGATCAGCGTAGAAGATGCGCTTCATGCCATTCTTCTTGCCTCTGCCAACGAAGTCTGTACCCAGCTTGCCATTGATATTGCCGGAAGCGTGGAAGCATTTGCCGACATGATGAATGAGCGTGCTGCCGCACTTGGCTGCACAAATACGCACTTTACCAATCCAAATGGTCTGCCGGATCCGAATCATTATACCACAGCACACGACATGGCCCTGATTATGCAGGAAGCAATTAAAAACGAAACCTTTCTCCGCGTGGAATCCGATCTGTCCTATACGATTCCGCCGACCAATATGACCGCTTCTCCGCGTCCGCTTCAGAATCATCATGTTATGCTGTTTCAGGAGGATCCTACCTATGGCTATCAGGGTGCTTTTGCAGGAAAAACCGGTTATACCGATGAGGCACACAATACCCTGGTTACTGCTGCAAAGAGAAATAACGTTACTTTAATCTGCGTTGTTTTAACGTGCGATAACCTCGATTATATTACCGACACCCGTTCTCTGTTTGATTACGGATTCCAGCATTTTACGCACCATACCTTAAAAGACACCAAAAAGGAGTCGCTTTCCGGAACGATATCGCTTCCAAAAGATGCCAATCTAAAAAGTGCTACCTACACAGACCCGGATGATGCCGCAGAATTGGAAAGCTTCACCCGTCAGTATTTTTACGACGGCCATCCGATCGGAACCGCAGAGGTTTCTTCCAAAAAAGCCTCTTCTTCCGACAGCTCCTCCTCTTCTTCCGAAACAGCTCCAACCGGAATCGTGACACCGGAAGCCAACAGAGATGACGCTTCCTCCACCGGTTCCCTTTCTTCCCCGCTTTATATTCTGCTCGGTCTGAATGCTGCCGCTATTCTGGTTCTGATCTTTGCAGTGATTCAGCGCAGCAGAAAGAAACGGAAACGCAGACGCAGGAAAAACCACAGAAAATAAAAATTTTTGACTTTGAAAAATCCCGGACTCTATTGTGAATCCGGGATTTTTCATACCGATATAAGTATTTCAAATTTCTTCCAATTGACGAATTTTCTTTTCCATAATTCCCATTTCCTGTATCAATGTCTTATTCTGAACAGAAAGTTTTGACAATTCCACCGTCAAATTTAATACAATTCCCATCAAGAAGCAAAAGCCTAAAATAAAAAGCATATTCGATGGCAATTCTACACCAACCCATGCTGTTATAAAAGAAAGAATTCCAGGAAAAACATCCACAATCATCAAAAACACTAATGTCATAAACCAGGAAAGTGTATATTTAATTTCCAAGTATCTTTTTCGAATCATGTGCACAACCGCAATCATGAACAGCAACAGAACAACTCCAAATACAATCTGTAATCGAACTTGCATAGTTTCCTCCTCGTTGTATTTTCTTTTTATCTTATTTTTTCTATCAGAATCGCAAGTGTAACTTTAATCATATAATAAATGGATTTCATTGGAGAAATCGATGAAACACCTCCGGCTCTCTCCCGCATGATGACAGGAACTTCCTTCACTTTTTTCTCTTCTTTCAGGATTGTTACAACGCTCTCCGGCTCCGGATAGTCTTTCGGATAGCAGGATGCATATTGCTGGATCACAGAACGATTTACCATGCGCAGACCGGAAGTCGGATCTGTAATCGTTTTTCCTGTCAACAGATGAATCAGCCAGGTAAAATACCGGATTCCCATGCGTCGGAGCCCTGATGACTGAAATCCTTCTTTGGTAATAAAGCGGGATCCGATCACCATATCGGCATTTTCCTTTTCCAGATATGTCAGCATCATTTCCAGGAACTTCGGATCGTGCTGTCCGTCGCCGTCCACCTGCACAGCTGTTTCATAGCCGTTCTTCCAGGCATACCGATATCCGGTCTGTACTGCACCGCCAATTCCAAGATTAACCGGCAGATTGATAACATTGTATTTCTTTTCTCTGCAAATCTTTCCCGTATTGTCTTTCGAGCAGTCGTTGACCACAATATAATCAAATCTCGGCGCATTTGCCTTGATGTCTTCTACCGTTTTTTCAATGCTCTCCTGCTCATTGTAGGCAGGAATAATAATCAGGTTTTTCATTTTTTCTCCAATTCGTTTGATTTTTCACTTGTGGAATAAATTCTGACCAGGATTTTCGCCAGAAATTCCGGCCAGAATTTGCAGAACATCTGATAATCCTCTGCTTTGCGGGCAGAATCCCCGAGAATAATAGATGTTTCGGATCCCGCATGAATCCTGTGGTGCATCAGAATTTCCTTACTGTACACAAACGAACCCTTTTCTCTGGAAAGTTTCTCCCAGGCTTCCCAGTCTTCACAGCTTCGAAAGCCTGCCTGAAATACCGGGAGCTTCAGATTATTTTTTGCATATGTCACAGAGGGACAGCAGATCGGTGCGCCCAACGCTAAAATTCTTCTGCGGACAAAAATGCTGTTCCAGAATGCGGACACCTCCAGCGGCTTCAGCATCAAACGCTTTACTTTCAAAAGTTTATTTTCATCTACCTTTTTTCCTTCACGCAATTCCCCATAATTAGAGAAAAAAATAAGCGGCTGCTTTGCCCGGTTGACCTCACGTAGCATCGTCTCTACATACTGCGGCTCATACGTATCATCCTGATGAGCAATTGTGACAAGGCTTGTCCTGGCACACTCCATACCAAAGTTCCAGTCCTGTGTAATTCCTTTTTCTTTCGTGTTAATGTAAAATGGGATTTCATATTTGTCTGTCAGTGATTGTATCAGCGAATTCGGCGTCGATGTGACAAGAATGATATGAGACTGTATGTTTTGTTTTTTCAGGGACACGATGCACTCCTCAAGAAACGGACTTTCTTTGTAAGCGCAAATAACAAGTGTATGATCTGATCCTTTATACTGCATAAAAACTACCCTCACATTATTTTTTTCATTAACTCTTTGCATACTTTAACGTATTTTTCTGATTTTGTCAAGAATCCCCATATTTCCAAATAGCATAAACAGAGGGAGGTTACCTGTTCCCCTCCCCCTGATTTATGATCTCTCAAATGCAGAACATATGAAAAATCCGCCAGATCGTAACTCCCGAGACCAGCATACCTGCTCCTAACACAAAGCGATTATACTGTCTGTTCGATGCCTTTATTTCAACGAAATTACTGCTGCAAACCAGATACAGCATCCATAGTAATGGTCTGTAGTATCTTCCCTGAACTCCACCTATACTGGTACTTCCCAGCGCAGTAAACGCAACGTACAGTGCCGTCCAGATAAGAACCACTGACATTCCAATGAAAATTAAGATTCCCGTTTTCTGTTTCCAGTTTATCTTCCTGTTCAGTTTTTCTGTATAGTCTGTTGCAATCAGAAAGACCACCAGAATTGGAATAAGATACCGAAACGGTGCCGGCTCCAGATGGCCCAGAAGTCTGTAACATGCTTCTGCAAAAGCATAATCTGCAAAACTGGTCCAAATGTTCTTTAATACAATCCCTGCATATGCAAACGGATGCGTCAAAATCAGACTCATCTGCTGGCCGGAATCCACATTTGCTCCCCCTCTTACGTCTTCCATCGCACTCGGATTTAACATCTGCGGGATAACAAACGATGCCAGTAAAAGCAGGAACACAATACCTGCCACCACCATCATCTGATTTCTCTTTTTCTTATTTTCATATCGTTTTGTCGGAATTAATGTCTGGATCAGAGCTACCGGTGCATAAATCGCTTTCGGCAGACATCCAATGATCAGAAATACATTCGCAAGAAACATCCGTTTCATATTCACATTTTCTTTTTCAACCAGCCATTCCCTCATCATAATTGCAAACGCCAGCGAAATAAAACAGAAAACAACTGTATCATACGTGTAAGTCACAGCCAGAAAAAGCGATGTTGGAGTAAGTGAAATAAAAGTTAGTACTCTTTTTCCCATTGGAATGATCCTGATCGTAAAAAACATAACAAAAACATAAAGCAGCAATTCCGCAAATCTTCCAGCCAGAAAAATACAGTCAAACGGCATTCCCATCGCCCGTGCAATTTTCATTGCCAGTGCCTGCAGTACCAGTCCCGGCGTGTATACTCCACACAGTTTGCCTTTTACTGTTACTGCATGATCACCATCCTGATAATAATAATTCATAAGCCCATTCAGATTCTGCTTTTCCTCATAGGACTGCGGCTGAAAATATGGATAGTTATAAACGGTATCTGCGCGGAACTGAGCTGCTATTTCGCTTGAAACCTGTTCTTCCCCCGGATATAAAGACATCTCATACGCCCGTTTGAAATGTGTTTCTTCATCCCATCCGATTTTATTTGTCGGAATAGAAATCACAAAAACAATTCCAAGAGCTAATGCTATAATAGCAAACCCATACTCTATTTCTTTTCCTATTTTTTTTCTAAAAATAACGAGCAGACAAATTCCCAGAATCAGAATATTACTGCTGAAAACTCTATATTTATTCAGCTCAAACGAATTGCTTACTTCTATATTTCTGATAAAGAATCCGCTTTCAATATTTGACAACGAGATCTGAATCCACTTTGCCTTTTTCCCAACATTCACAACAGATCTGGTCAGCAAAATCGGATTTTTGTCCTCTATTGTTATGGTTTCTTCTTTTCCCATCGAATTATCGTATCCGACCGTAATCTTAGCATCAACTAAATCTTTGCTATCGAAATCATAGATGAACTTTTTAAGATATTCACCATTTAACTCGCATCTTAATACTCCCTCACCACTTTGTAAATAATATCCACCGCCCTCGCTGGCAAAGCCTTCTAATGTTATACTTTCATCTGGAATTACTGTACTTTGTTTTCCCTTTCCAATGGATCTGATATTCGCCCCCAGTTCTATTAATGTACTTCCAAGAACCATACACAGCAGTACAATAATAATTTCCTTTATCAGCCTTCCTTTTTGAACCTTCACCTGTTCATCTGCCTTCCTTTCCTTAATCGTGTAATCGCTTTTTAGCATATCATGCCCATGCAAAGTAGTCAATAATGTTCCATCACAACTTTCCTGTATTTACTTTGCACACCGGATATGTTAAAATGCCAG
The DNA here is from genome assembly GCF_003480905.1 of Blautia sp. AM28-27. NCBI lineage: Bacteria > Bacillati > Bacillota > Clostridia > Lachnospirales > Lachnospiraceae > Blautia > Blautia sp. AM28-27. The sequence continues at coordinate 349,362 of NZ_QUJK01000002.1, read as the reverse complement.
ATGATATCAAAAACAACTTCACAGGAGATTTTCATATGAAAAAATTTCTATTATACCCGAAAAGCGGGACGGAAAAAGCTGCTGTCTTCTGGAATCTGATGGCCAGCGGTCTGAACTCGGTCGTCTCCATTATTCTTTTGCTGTTTGTCACCAGAATCGCCGGCACCGAGGACGCCGGTATTTTTTCGCTCGGATTTTCCACTGCACAAATGATGCTCTGTATCGGAAACTACGGCATGCGCAACTTTCAGTCAACAGACATCAAAGACAAATACGCATTTGGCACTTATCTGGGTTCCCGTATTCTGACAAGCACTGCCATGATGATCATCTCGATTCTGTTTGTCATCGTCAAGGGCTATTATCCGGAAAAGGCACTGATTGTTGTCTTCTTATGCCTTCTGAAGGTAACTGACGCAGTGGATGATTTATACGGAGGCTTCTTCCAGCGGAACGGACGTCTTGATATCAGCGGAAAGCTTCTTTTCCTGCGTGTTTTTGCGTACTGCACCGCTTTTCTTGTCGTTTTGCTGATTTCCGGAAATGTTATGACAGCCATCCTCGCTTCCATTCTGGTCTCGGTGCTGATGCTGGTTTTTCTTCTGCTCCTTACAAAAGATGCCTTTTCTTTTTCCGTCCGCTCCTTTTCCATGGCTTCGATCGGTCGCCTTCTGGTGGAATGCTTCCCGCTCTGCCTCGGCGCTTTTCTGCTGATCTATCTTGGAAATGCACCGAAATATGCGATTGACTCGTACCTGAGCAGTACAATGCAGGCATATTACACCTATCTTTTCATGCCATGCTTTGTCATCAACCTGCTGGTGGGCTTCGTTCTTCAGCCGGTGCTGGTAAAGCTCACGGTTCTCTGGGAACAGAAAAAAAATCAGGCCTTTTTAAAATACTGTTTTCTGATGCATCTTGCCGCACTTGGAATCTCTCTTGTGATCCTTCTTGGTGGCGCAATTCTTGGCTGCCCGGTTCTCTCTCTTGTTTTCGGTGTGAATTTGAATTCGTATTCTGCCGTTCTGGATGTACTTCTGATCGGCGGCGGTTTCTTTGCCCTTGCCGTGATCGACCAGGTAATTCTTACCATCATGCGTCATCAATATGCTATGCTCTGGGGCTTTGGTCTTGCCAGCCTTTTTGCCACTGTACTCTCCCCGGTTCTCGTAAAAAGCATGGGACTGATGGGCACCGCACTTGCCTATACATGTTCGGACGCTATCCTGTTTCTGATTTTTCTTTTGTTCATCCTCTTCTATTACCGGAAAGAAAGATGTTCCTGACAAAGCGTTCCGAAAATGTGAACCTCTCCTGCCAAACAGGCCATCAAAAAAGCACAAACTTCCTCTGCCGGTAAAATTTTTCTGCCGTCAAAAATGGATATGCTCCCTCCCGGGTAACAAGTTTTTATTCTATTACTTGTCTTCCCGGAAGGGAGCATATCAGATCATAAGAGCGACCGCCTCTTTTTATTTTACAATTTCTCCCATCGAGCTTCCCAGCAAAACAGGATCTCCTTCATCTGTAACACCGTAAACATGGATCTGATACTCTCCCGGCCGATAGCCGAAATCTCTCGCCATGCTGTTTACAACATACGTATTATCTGACTCGTGCTCTGCCTCATACCAGATCAGATCGCTCTGGTCTTCTTCCTGCCAGATGGCACACCGCACGGTGTGGACATCATCCGGCACAATATTCTGTACGGTGATGGTATAGTAGCCCTTGTGGTAATCGTATGGCGTTACCTCAATCTCAGCCAGTGGCTGATCCTGCGTTTCTGTCTGTTCTGTCTGTTCTGTTTCCTCTGTCGTATCATCGTTATCCGATGTTTCTTCTTTCTTTACCTGTTTGATGTTCTTCGTCATCTCATCCATAAAGTCAGACTGTTTTTCCAGCTCATCATCTACTACATTTTTGTCATATTTTTCAATCAGCGTAATTTCACTCGAAAACAGATTGGTTCCAAGACCCAAATGGTTTCCCTCGATAGAAACGCCAAGTGCTGCCAGCGTTGTCGGGAACTGATCAAAGGTAGAATATTCCCGGTATTTCGTGGTGTCGGTCGGCTGCACTGGCGCATTGATATACGTCGTAAAGACTTTTCTCTCATACGTATCCGGCACATCCTCGCAGAAATCACTGTCCATCGTCAGATGATCTCCGGAAATTACGATCGTTGTATTCTCATAGAAATCCTGGCTCTGCACCCACTTCACAAACTCTGCCACGCGTCTGCTTGAGCACGCCATGACGTTTGCATACTGATTTTCACCAAATGTGTCGTCACACTCGTCGCACACATAGCCATCCTCAAAATGGGTATCGACCGTCAGCATCGTGAGGTTGAACGGTTCATCGGATGCTGCTTTCTCTTTCAGGGTATCTTTTGCAATATCAAACAGCTTTTTATCCTCAAATCCCCAGAATACACGGTATCCCTCCGGAATCAGCCCGTTTTGTTCGCAGTAATTATAATCCATTACGTCATAATTTCCATGTTCTTCAAAGTACAGCTTTCTTCCGCCGAATGTACCATCGGATCCGATCAGAAGCGTCTGGTCGTATCCGGCATCATCGAGGATATCTCCAAGTGTCGTAAGACCTGGGAAGAATTCTTTCTGCGTATCCATAGAGTTTCCTTCAATCGGAATCTTTAACGGAAGGCCGGAAGTCTGCGCAAACATCGCCCCCACCGTCCAGGTTGCTCCCGTCAGCGGAACCCCTCCGTTTAAGGTTTCCTGATCGCCGGAAAAATTTTCATTTTCGAGGGAAAGCTCTGTCAGCTCCGGAATCGTATTTTCCGGAAAAGCTCCGCCGTATTCCTCCGAGGAATAGGTATTTTCCATCGATTCCAGAAAAATATAGATCAGGTTTCTCTTTTTCTCCGGAAATGTCAGCGAAACCGAATTGGGATCTACGTAATTATCCTCGATGAATCTGGAACTTGTTGTCTGGTTTTTTGCATAGGCTGTGATTCCAAGACGTTCCCACATATATCTAATCGTAACAGCTGCAATGCAGATCATACAGCCCAGGCTGATTCCCAGAACAATGCGCCGTCTGTTTTTGATTTTTATGTAAAGAAAAACCAGAACTGCGGTCAGTACAACCGAAACCAGCAGGCAGGATACGATATAGCTTTTGATGATTCCCGTGTCGGTTCCTTCTACCGGTGACTGCAGGTGAAACATCAGCTCATTCATATTCAGGCTTGTCCACGTCCGAAACATCCACCGAATACTGGATGTGATCAGGATGGCCAGAAATACGATGACATACTGTACTACAATTCCCGTTTTTTTCAGTACCTGAATCGCTTTCTTCGGTTTCTTTTCTTCTTGTGTTTCCATGTTGCCTTATTCTCACGCTTCCTTTCTGTTTTTCTGTTCGATTTACACGTTCTTTTCTACGATAGCACAGATTTCCCCTGCATTGCAATATTTTTTTACATTTTTCTTACATTTTCCAGGCTTTTCTTTAACAAAAAAAAGACAGACCCCGGAAATCATTTCCAAAAGTCTGTCTTTTTTCGTTTCTTCTAATGATATAATGGCAGGAAAACAAAGAAATAAACGGCATATGCGGAGGCAATATAAAGTCCTTCCACGATCCGCACGATCCATTTCCGTATCATTTCTTTCCTGATCAGACATTTCAGCAGTGCATCCATTCCCTTTGTAATCAGATACATAAACGGAAGAATCATCGGCAAAATGTAGCGTCCCTGCGCCTGAAAGTCAGAAGAATAGGCATAAATGGTCAGCAGAATAAACGGAATCACCATTGCGATTGCCATGGAAAGATGGAACATTGCTTCCCGGCTCCACCGTTTTTCTTTTTTCACCACCAGATATGTGATGGTTTCCTCTTCTGTTTCCTCTGTACGAACCACGGTTTCTTCTTTCTTTCTGATCCACAGCATTTTTTTCCAGAGAGGAACAGAGGCCAGGATGCCGATTCCGAATCCAAGAATATAGATCTTGTACCAGATTTTGGCCAGGAATACATTCATATAACCGAAAACACCGATAAAGCTGACCAGTACCGTAACTAGCCAGTTGTATTGCCATTTTCCCGGAATCCACATGTACATATCCCAGATCGTCATGTCCATATTTTTGGGAAGAATCTTGGTATCCTCCGTGAAGCCCGGCGCCGCATACATTGCACCGTATTTTGCGCAGGCGCTCCGTCCGATAAAATCTCCGTCATACAGAATCGCATTCCGGATAAACCACCAGCCGGCCAGCACGGCAACAACGGCTGTCACGACAAGTCCAAGCTGAATCATCCGTTTTACATCCCATTTTTTTCTTCCGCAAAGCAAAATCGTTGCGCCAAAAAACAGGATACTGCACAGAATATAGCCGTAGGCATTAAAGTACGACAGCGCGCAGAGAGAAATCGCTGCTCCCAGCTCCACACAAAGCTTCACGCTCCAGCCGTTTTTGACCACTTTACACCAGCAAAGAACGATCCATGAGGAAGCGCACAGTCCCAGCGCATCCATATTGACGTAGGAGTTAAAGAAAATCGTGCCGGGCAGAAAGCAGATCAGAATCGTGTAAAACCATGCCATTCGTTTCTCGAACAGCATTTTTCCGATCCTGAGGTTCAGCCCTGCGGTGATCGTTCCGAAAATCACATTAACCAGCCGCGCACCGTAAATCGGTGCCATTCCGGAACTTGAAAACAGTATTGCAATTTTTCCAAAGACCGCTCCTGCAATATACGTCGTAATCGGATAAAAAGCATAGGAAAATCCCCAGTTCGGATCTCGTATCTCCGCATCATAGCCTACCGGGAGTTTTCCGTGGCGCATAATGTAATCCACAATCTGATATCGCATGGCTTCATCCGGCGATACATTAAAGGGCTGCACCAGCGCCCACATCAGGATAGTAAGGAAAACCGCCAGAAGGAAAATGGCTTCCAACCGTTTTTCCTGTTTCTTTGTATTTTGTTTCATTCTATTTCTTTCCTTTTCGGGTATTACAGGCGTTTCAGAGAGAAATTCTGCGTCTCCAGAGATAAATTCGGATTGTAATACGGATCTCCGTTTTTCAAAATCTCCGGCCATCTTGTCTCAAAAGTTCGGATTTCTTTATGGAAACGTTCCTGTTTTTCCGGTGTATCCTCAAGACCTCTTGACTTTGATTCATAGTGGTACAGCTCTGCATAAGGATTGTACACAACAAGATATCCCTTCTGCCGTACCTTCATGCAGAAGTCAATATCATTAAATGCTACCGCCAACTCCTCGGTCAGTCCGCCGACCTCTTCAAAGACGCTCCGTTTTACCATCATGCACGCTGCTGTTACCGCGCTGTAATCCTGTGCACAGATAATCCGGTGGCAGTATCCTGTGTTTCCTCTTGGCTGCTGCACAAAACAGTGACCGGCAATTCCACCAAAGCCGATGACAACACCGGCATGCTGGATCGTATCGTCCTCGTAGTACAGTCTCGCACCGACAATTCCGACATCACTGCGGCTGCAGTAGCCGAGCATTTCTTCGATGCAGTCATCGTTGATCATCTCTGTGTCATTATTCAACAGCAGCAGATACGTTCCGTTTGCGTGCCGGACACCGAAATTGTTGATTTTGGAATAATTGAAGTCTCCTTTGTAATAGTATACCTGAACCTTGCTGCACTCTTTCTGCAGTTTTTCATAATAGGCAAAAGTCTTCTCTTCCGTACTGTTGTTCTCCACAATAATAAACTCCAGATTCGGATAACTGGATTTTTTCAAAATCGACTGTACGCAGCGGTCCAGATCATCGATGTGGTCTTTGTTCGGAATGATAATCGAGATCAGCGGCTTTTCATCGAGAATATATTTCGTCCGATACAGGCCGAGAAACTCGCCGTTCTCCACCGTTGCATGGATTCCTTTTCTCTGATAATGCGCCTCAATCGCTCTTCTTCCGGCTTCAAACGCATACTGCTTGCTCTCCGGATTTTCTGCTGTGGAATCCTCGTGGCATCTCCAGTGATATAAAATCTTTGGAATATGACAGATCTTTTCTGCTTCTTCTGTACATCGGAAGATAAAATCATAATCCTGTGCTCCGTCAAATTCGCTGCGAAGCATACCGACCTTTTCCACCAGCTCTCTTTTTGCCACGAAAAGGTGGCAGATATAATTGACTGTGCAGAGCAGATCCTGATTGAAATCCGGTTTGAAATGCGGCTGGAAGAACTTATGTCCATCCATCGACATCTTATCCTCATCGGAATAGATCACCTCCGTCTCCGGTGTCTCATTGATAACGGCGGCACACTCAAAGAGTGCATGCTCTGTCAGCATATCGTCATGATCCATAAAGACAAAGTAATCACCGGCTGCCTGTTTCATCGCTGCATTTGTATTCTCGGAAATCTGCAACGCTTTTTCATTTTCCACCACACGGATACGCGGCTCCTCAGCTGCTATGCGCGCCAGCACTCCTTTTAACGGAGAATCCTTTCCGCTTCCGTCCGAGAGCACCAGCTCCCAGTTCGGATACGTCTGCTGTTTTACCGACTGTACCATCTGCTCCAGATATTTCACCGGGGTCTTGTACAGCGGCACAATGATGCTGAATTTCGGTTCTCTTGCGAATTTTGTCTTTCTCTGGTGTTCCAGTTCCACTTTGTCCGGCAGGTGCTTCGGAAGCCATTTTGCGTAATCGATCGGTGCATGACGCAGGCTCTTAATTTTATGAAGCACCTTTTCCATCAGCTCCTCCGAGCCATGGTTCTGCAGATAACGGCGGCCTGTTTTAACATATTTTTTCACCTTCTCGGCTGCGATCATCTCCGGTCGCTGACCAATCGAATAAACGGCCTGTTTTTGACCGGCACGGAACACAAGATTAATCACATTTTTCCCCTTGATCGGAACCTCCATATAGAAACCACATTTCGGATCTACCTCAGTCTCCGTAATCATCTCCGCAACATCCATTCGCTTGTTCCGCTGGATCTCACAGAAGATTCTCTTCTTCTTTTCATCGTAAACTGCGATTTTGACTGGCTGATCCGATACCACCCAGCCGCGGACTCTGCAGATTTCTTCATCCCGGAGTGTTTTCTGCTCATCGATGTAAAAATACGGGCTGTTCTGACGACGGGCCAGTTCTTTCGCCCCGATCTCAAACCACTTGATCTTCTTGCCGCCGCGTGTTGCATAGATGACCAGTTTTCCGGACGGCTCGATTTTTTTCGGCATGGTAAGGCTTACCGTTACCCTTTTTGTTCCCTCATGCTCATGCGCCACAGCACGTTCAAGTACACTCACATAATCCCACGGCATTACCTCACCGGAGATCTGCTGTTTTTTCAGATATGCTTCCACACGGTAGCCCTCCGGCCACGTTCCCTGTAATAAATAAATCTCCGGACGCAGCAGATCAAACCGTTCTCTTTTTACCTCAAAAATATCCTCGGCCATCAGTGTCCTCCTTCAATCTCATCGATAATATCAAAGTGCTCGTGTTTTCCACGGACTCTGCAGTCATCGTACATCAGGGTCAGGTTCGGGTTATAATAAGGGTCTCCTTTTTCCAGAATATCTGCCCATTTTGTGCGGAATCTCGCAATCTCCCGTTTAAAGCGCTCGTGTTTCTCTTTGCTGTCTTCCATTCCGCGAGATTTTGACTCGTAATGATACATTTCCACCATCGGATTCTCTACCACCAGTTCTCCGTGTGCTCGTACCTTCAGGCAGAGATCTACGTCGTTCAGCGCTACCTGAAACTCCTCATCGAGTCCTCCAATTGCATCGAACGTAGTTTTCTTGATCATCAGGCAGGCAGCCGTCACAGCGCTGATATCCTGGATCGCTTTCAGTCTTCCGGAATGCTCGCTGTCTTTTCTTTCCGTTCTCGTCAGGATATGACCGGCAAAGCCGCCCATACCGATAACAACACCGCAGTGTTGTACCGTGTCGTCCGGGTAATACAATTTTGCGCCGACAATTCCGGTATTCTCTCTCTGGCAATAGCCCAGCATATATTCCATCCACTGCGGTGTGATCACTTCGATATCGTTGTTCATCAGAACATAGTAATCGCCGGTTGCAAACGATGCACCGTAATTATTGATCGCAGAATAGTTGAAGCCCTTCTTCCAGTAAACCACCTGTACATTCGGATAGCGGAGCTGGATCTGGTCATAATAGGCGAAGGTATCCTGTTCGGTACTGTTGTTTTCAATGACAATGATCTCAAAATTCTTCCAGGTTGATTTCTCCTCGATCGATGTAATGCATTTGTCCAGATCCTCAACGTGATCCTTGCTCGGGATCAGGATCGATACCTTCGGATTGTCTTTCACCTTTAACACAGACTCAAACATGATGAAAATACCCGTATAGCGTACCTCGGCATCAATACCGAGACGGGCGTAATGCTCTTCGAGCGCACGCTTTCCGGCATCGATCGCATACTGCTTGCTGTCCGGATTTCCGGCTGTGGAGTTTTCATGGCTTCTCCAGTGATAGAGAATCTTCGGAATATGCGCGATCTTTGTTGTCTTCTCACAGCACCGCAGAATAAAATCGAAATCCTGCGCTCCGTCGAAGTTTTCGCGGAATCCTCCAACCTCGTCGAGAATCGTCTTACGCACCGTGAATATATGGCAGATATAGTTAATCGAACGAAGGAAGTCGAAGTTAAAGTCAGGTTTAAAATTCGGAGAAAAATACATAGTCGTGTCGCTGTTTACCTTATCCTCGTCGGTGTAAATGATATCGGTAGATGAATCCTCGTTCAGGACGGATACCATCTCGTACAGTGCATCGACTGCAACCAGGTCGTCGTGGTCGCACAGCATCACATAGTCACCGGTAGCCATAGCAACCGCCGCATTTGTATTTCCGGCAATTCCATTATTCTCTTCCAGCTTCTGGTAACGGATTCGTTTTTCTTTTCCGTATTTCTGGCGGATAAAGTCACCGACCTCTTTTTTCGTGCTTCCGTCTGCCAGACAGAGTTCCCAGTTTGCATACGTCTGGGATGTGATAGATACCAGCAGTTCGTCCAGATAACGAATCGGCGTATTAAAAAGCGGAATAACGATGCTGATTTTTGGCTCATACACAAATTTTGTTTTACGCTGTTTTTTCAGCTCTTTTGCATTTGGCTGATGCATCTTTAACCACGTTTCGTAGTCATCCTGCTCCACGTCCATCTGATTCTGCACAAATTTTACAAAATAAGAAAATCCTTTTTCACGTATGATCTTCCTATTTTCTTTTCTTCGGGACAGACTTAAGGTCTGCATCATACGGCCTCTCGGAGAATTCTCAAAGTCGTATTTTTTCACGTCAATGGTTGTCTCTTTTACCGTGATTTCATTTTCAAAACAAACGGTAAACATCTGATTTTTAAGATCCTTGCGTGCAACAGCCACTTCAAATCCAAACGCCTTGATATCTGTTAAATTATACGCTTTGCAGACATCTGGTCTTGCCATCTGTTTTATCTCGTACGGCATCGGTTTTCCATGACAATCCTGCACTTTGATCCGGTTTTCCTGCAGATAGTCGATGATCCAGCCGGATACTACCATCTGGCTTCCCCGTCTTCGAATATCATCGATCTTTCGAATCAGAGTACGTTCTCCGACTTCTTTTTTCAGCTCCGCTGTCGTCTTTTCCCATACCGTCTTTTCCTTCTTTCCCTGACGGCAAACGACACGGATATTCTGATGCTGCTCGATCAGCGGATTGAGCTCTGTCATCGTCAGTTCAAATCCGACCTTGCTGTCTTCCTTCGAAAGTGTCTTGCAGATCTGAAATACATCTTCTCTTTTGTGGTTTGAAATTTCCACGGTAGAAATTTCCGTTTCGTCTGCCAAGCAAATCATCTCAATCGTTCCGACATCCTCAGAACCTCTCCATCCGCTTAAGGTCAAAGTACCATTTTTTTCCGGTGTATATCCTTCTGCGTCAACCGATGAATAAATAACTCCCATTAATCTATTAATTCCTTTCGCGTATCGTGCGATACTTTCTGTACAACTTCCAAACCTTTGTCTGTTCCATCTGTTCTATTTTTTCTGTTTTCCGTGCCAGTTCCATCTGAAGTCTGGCAATTTCTTCTGCCTGCCGTGAGAAATTTTCTTCTGCTTCCTGTTTCAATCTGGCCTCTTTCTGCTGCTGTTTTTCTTTCTGTTTTTTCAGCCTTTCTTCCCCATTCGCAAGCAGTTTTCCAGCAAATTCATTAATTTTCACAGAATCTGCCTCTGTCACCACCACACGCAGATGAATCGTCAGCTTTTTCGCCCCTTTTGGAACTTTTCCGAGATAAAACTGCGGATCCGGTGCATTCATCAGATACGCTTCTCCGTCCCCTGTGATTCCATCCGATACCACAATTTCTCCCATCGTTCCCGTATCAAAGGAAAGCTCCTCAATCTGGCAGAGCCCCATTCCGTCGCACGGATCCAGACGAATCTCATCGGTGTGCTCCGGAATTTCGATCGTTCCGTGAAATTCTCCGTTTTCCAGACGATAATAAACGCTTCTCTCCTCCCGGAATCCTTTTTCATCCGAAAAGAAAACCTGCATCCGTTCCTGTCCTCTGCGAATCTGCTCCTTTGTGACCAGATGGTGCACCGGATACGTTCCCGGGCTGATCGCCCCGTACATTTCACGCATCGGAACATGCTCCGAGGTCAGATGGCGCTGAAAATGTTGCTCCATTTCATGAAACACTTCCCGCTCTTCCTTCGTAATGCCAGCCCAGGTATACATTGCTTCCTTGTTAAAGACACTGCGCTTTCCATGTGTCTCCAGATAGTAATGCAGTACACGATATACGAGAAATGCCGTCGGAACCGGAAAGAAAAAGGTCCACTCGTAGTCAATCATCGTCCAGCGGTTCTCATCCATCATCACATTCTGGCAGACCATATCGATATTGGCATTGGAAACAGATGCCATGGTTTCCAGGCCTTTGGCATCCCCGAATACTTCTTTAAAATCCTCTGTCATACAGAAGCTTTCCTGTCCCGGCAGTGCCTGGATCTTTTCGATGTACTGTTTCAGCAGCTTTTCTGCCTCTTCCTTCTTTTTGCGGTTCAGAAGCGCATCGAGATATTCTTCCATGGATTCACCCATCAGGTATTCCAGCCGTACCGACTCGCCGTCTGCTTCCGCCCGGTTGCAGAACAGTCCCACTTTTTCATAGTCCGGTTCCAGTCTGCGGTACTTTTCCATAAGACCTGCCACATGTGCCTTTCCCTCCGGGTACAGCGGCGTTTTTTTCACACTGCGCTTTCCGTCGATGTTCTCTAAAATCTCCGTCCGTACAGCAAACTCCCGGTTTCTTTCATTGGCATATTTGATATAAAGAATTTCTTCTGTCGTATGGTTCATGTTACGCCTCCCCCCATTTCACCCGTACGAAAAAGGAATTGGAGAACTCCGGAAACAGTCCGTTGGAAATCAGCGTGTCTTCCACTCTCGTCTCATCAAACAGTTCCATTCTTGCCCGATCATAATTGTAGGCAGTCACCTTCAGCTCCCCGCACTTTGGCAGATATTCATCGGAATAGATTGTCAGCGGAAACTTATAATCCGGGTATGGATAGTAAAATTTTGTTTCAAACTCACCTGCCCGGTCAATGATTTCCTGCAACTCTTTTTTGGAAAAGGTCCGCACCCCCTGCAGGTTCGGATAATCCTCGATACCGTCAAAAAAGACACCTGTATGATCCTCCGTGCAGCCCGCAAAATATTTCAGTCCCAGCCTGTTTTCAATTGCAATCAGTATCTGTCCGCCCGGCTTCAGATGTCTTTTGATTCTGCGGATCATCTCCACATAAGGATCATCCGTACCAATATATCCTTTTGAATATTCAAACACCCCGATCAGGGTGATATAGTCGTAGCATTCGTCCATATTTTCCTCAATATCCTGGAAGTTTCCCACCAGGATATTGATATTGTCATATGCACGGTTTCTGTAAGCATTGATATAGCTTCTCTTTTTGGAAAGATCTATACAGGTAACGGATCCGGCCTTCTGTGCGATGGCACCCGTGATGGCGCCGCAGCCCGAACCAATCTCCAGAACTCTGTCTGTTTTCCGGAACGGCACCCACTCCAGAATATTCTGGCGGATATGGGAAAAATGATACAGCACCGGCCAGCTTTTTCTTCTGGCAATTTCGGCGTTCAGTTCCGATTCTGTACAGCTTTTTGCAATTTCCAGGAGTTCGTCTTCAATGGGTCCGTCGCTGTAAATGTCCTCTCCCGGGTAATAGGTGTAATCCAGTTCAATGTTACCGATTCTCTCCTGCATAAGTACCCTCTCACTCTTCTATCGTTACTTTCGAATTCATATCAAAAAATCCAACTGTATTCTTTGTGGAAACTACGGTCAGACTGCATGCATCGTACAGCCTGTGGTATACGTGAAAATCCGCATCCCGGTATCCGGTACAGCCAAAGGACAGCAGATATTCGCCTCCCTGCAGGTTCAGTTCCTGTTCAAAGGTAACTGTAATCACATCACCTGGTTTTTTCGGTTTGATGTCACTTTGCTCATACATGGTATTTGTACCGGTGATTTCTGTTCCCCGGGCATCCTTGATGGTGTACGCGCAGATCGGTTCCTGTACCTCCGCATGGAATTTCACCTGCATGGCGATCCGGAAACGCGTTCCTTTTTCCAGTGTATTGGTGCACAATCCTTTTTCATCATAAATCGCAACACCGGTAATTTCTGCCCGTTTTTCTCCGTACTCCAGTACATTCGGATTCATCCGGAATCCACTTCCGGCCTCTAAGGCGAGTCCCGCAACTTCCTGTTCTTTCTGCTCTTCGGCTGCTTTTTTTGCTGCCTCCTGCTCCTCCGGTGTTGTCGCGGCTGCTTCTTCCTTCTGCTTTTTCTCCTCCTCCGGGTTTTCCTCCTGATGGACGAGGAAGCGTTTATACAAATCAACAATGTATTTTGGCTCGCCCTCATCGACCATGGTACCCTGATTCAGCAGAATTACTTTATCGGAATATTTGCTGATACTGCTTAAATCATGACTTACCATCAGCAGTGTTTTTCCCATTTCACGAAACTCTTCAAATTTACGAAAGCATTTTGCCTGGAAGAAAACGTCTCCGACAGAAAGAGCCTCATCGACAATGAGAATTTCCGGCTCGATATTGATGGCAACGGCAAAAGCCAGACGGACGAACATACCGCTGGAATACGTCTTTACCGGCTGATTCACGAATTCACCGATATCTGCAAAGCGCAGGATATCATCCATTCTGGCATCGATTTCCTCTCTGGAAAATCCATTCATGGTTCCATTCAGATAAACATTCTCAATTCCGGAGTACTCTCCATTGAAACCGGCTCCCAATTCCAGCAGTGCGGAAATTCTTCCGTTTACATTCACCTGGCCTTCTGTCGGATTCAGAACACCGGTAATAATTTTCAGCATCGTGGATTTTCCAGAACCATTCGTACCGATAATGCCGATGGATTCTCCACGTCTTACATGGAAGCTGACATCCCGCAGTGCATAATGTTCGCGATACAGCTTCTTTTTGGTCAGTCCCATCGCTTCTTTGAAGCGGTCAGACGGTTTATCATACAGCTTATACAGCTTGCTTACATGATCCACGGTAATTGCGTTATCGTTCATTCTTTTTTTGTACCTCTTATTTCTTTTTTCCCAAAATGTGCGAGAAATTCAAAAACTTCCGGCACGCTTTTCCTGTTTTCTTTAAAGGACATCTGCAAAATGTACTTTCAGACGTTTGAAGATAATGGTGCCGATTCCGAACAGTGCAAGAGTGACGATCCAGAAATAGATTGTCAGATCGAAATGCTCAAAAAACCACACCTTGTTGATCAGACTGTCACGGTAACCCTGTACAATATAATAGAACGGATTCAGCTTCAGCAGTTTTAACAAATAGGACGGCATACTTACCTGGTCAATATTCCACATAATCGGGGTAACCCAGACACCGACCTGCAGGACAATACTGATGATCTGCGACAGGTCGCGGAAGAAAATGACAATCGCGCATGTCGCATAACAGATTCCCAGTGAGAATACAAATACGCAGAATGAATAATACAAAAGCTGCAGGAAGTAGAGATCCGGGAAGTATCCATAGCAGCTGTACAGGAAAATCATGAAAGCCACAAAAAATAAATGGACAAACAGTGCCGAAATCTCTTTTACCATCGGCAGAATACTGATTTTAAATACAACCTTCTTTACCAGATAGCTGTATTCCAGCAGTGCATTCGTGCCTGCATTCAGTACATCCGAGAAGAAAAACCACGGAACCAGACCTGCAATCATCCAGAGAACGAACGGAAAACCATTTGCTCCCGGGCTTTTTAATCCCACCTGGAATACAAACCAGTAAACCAGAACGGTGACGATCGGCTGAATAAACGCCCATACAATACCAAGGTAAGAGCCTGCATATTTTGTCTTAAAATCATTTTTGGCAAGCGCAAAGATCAGGTTTCTGTTCTGAAAGAGCTCAAGCGGAAGCGCCAGCACCTTCTCTCTGTGCCGGAACAGAACAAGGCATGCCCCATCCAGAAGAATGACTGCTGTCAGGATTTTGATCCAATTCATTTTTGCCGCATGCGCAGCATAGCTGTCATGAATCACACTCTGATCGAGATCCATATCGAGATAAGGGTCCGTGTTTTCGGTTTTCATCACCAGACACTCATTCCCGTTCGCATCCTTCTCGATTTTCATGGAAACCATATCATGGTTTTCTGTCTGTATCAGAGTTTCCAGCGGGATCTCCATCTCGGTACTGCGGTATTTCAGCTTCACATCGCGGATCACAAAGGTTCCCGGCTGCACGCCGAAATCCATACGGAGCTTTTTCGCTGAGCTGTCGATGGTAAAGGAAACCTCTCTTTCTTCATCCATCGTACCGATCGGATACTGGTTCACGTACGTGTAATCGTCCGTCATTTCCTCGTTGTAATACTCGTTCGGGCTGAAATATATCTTAATCTGATCGGTAAGATCCGACTGAACCTTCATCTGAAGTTCCACCGGTCCATCCTTCGGAGCTTTGTGCGTCAGTATTACTACATTCAGCAGCACAACCAGAATGGCACACACTGCCAGCAGTATTGTTTTTTTCTTCGACATTCGTCATTTCTCCTGTTTTACTTCTTTAACTCTTTGATTCCGCCCCACTTCTGATCCTTCTCTGAGATGGTCAGATCTTCTACGGTCATTCCTTCCGGCATCGGCCATTCTACGCCAATCTCCGGGTCGTTCCATGCAAGACCGCCCTCGTCGTTTGGATGATAGAAATCGGTGCATTTGTAAGCAAACTCTGCGGAATTGGACAGTACGATAAAGCCGTGCGCAAAGTTTTTCGGAATAAAGAACTGTTTTTTATTCTCAGCAGAAAGCAGAACTCCAAACCATTTTCCGTATGTCTCGGAACCCGGACGAAGGTCTACGGCTACGTCGAACACTTCGCCGCTTACTACGCGAACCAGTTTATCCTGCGGATAGTTGATCTGGAAATGAAGTCCTCTTAAAACACCTTTTTTGGAACTGGACTGGTTGTCCTGTACAAACTCCTGATCAATTCCTGCTGCTTTATAGTCATTGTAATTGTAGGTTTCCATAAAATAACCGCGCTCATCCCCGAATACGGTTGGAGTAATTACTTTTAATCCTTCAATTTCACATGTTTCTACGTTAATTTTTCCCATTTTTTGTTCCTCTCTTTCTTTTTTTTCAAACTCTTCTTATGAACTTTTTGGGGTTTCTGTTTTTATTCTAAAGGATGACCTTATGTCATAGTCAAGAACATTCTATGATTATAGCACATTCTTTTCCATGGTACAATCCAAATTTCCTTATGGCAATGTGTATACCAGCACGCCTAAAATAATAATCAGATTTCCGATCAGTTTTCCTTTTGATACTTTTTCTTTTAAAATGCCGAACGACAGCAGCAGTACGAACACGTATGTGAAGGTGTCCAGAACCGGACCGTATTTCAGATCCACCTGTGTGTAAGCGTATGTATTTAAAAGAAGTACACTGCCGAAAATCACATACGCTGTAATAACGCGCCAGTTCAGATACTCGCGAAGTGCAGATGCATGCTCCTCGTTGGCGCTCTGTTTCAGCAGAATCTGTGATACTGCTGAAAACATTGTACAGATCAGCATTAAAATCATATATTTATTCATATCGCTGCACCACCATAACTCCCACCAGCACAATCAGAAGGCCGATGATATTTTTTACCGTCAGATTTTCATGGAAAATGATCACGGCCCAGATCTGGGACCAGATCAGATAGACGCTGCGGTTTGCATATGCGGTTGACAAAGAGAATTTTTTGATTACCTTCTGCCATGCAATAGCGTAAATGCCACAGTTTGCAACCATCAGAAATAAAAATACATATAATAGAGGATTTTTGATTCCTCCCCGGTTCAGCTGAACCGACGCTGCTTTCGAGAACACACTCGTCAGAGAAAACAGCAGGATATTCAGGTGCAGCTGAATATAATCTTTTGCCTTATTCAAAAACAAGTCCTCCTTCTTACTTTTCTTCCACGCGGAAAATGATATGCCCTTCTACTTCTCTTACCGGGATGCACCCCGCTGTTTCCACATAGGATACTGCCGCTGAACTGCTCGAAAGTACAATATACTCTGCATTCATTTCCCTAAGACTTCTGTAAAATTCTTTCTGATCCAGCGACAGATCCATCTGTGTGATAATCTGAAGGATCTTTGTTTCGTCTTCAATTTCCTGCTCGGTCAGTGCATCGGTTGATACCGTATTGGAGCCCTGATAGGTCAGAACCATATCGCGGTCCAGAACCAGTTCAAACGAAGCATCATACTGCCGCACGATCAGGTTGAAATCCGGTTCAAAGACAACTCTTACGGTTCCCTCTCCCGCTTCTTCGTGCAGCACCGTACAGACGGCCAGAAGATCATCTGGCATCTTGTACTGGTTATCCGGCAGCTTCGGCAGTCCGCCAGCCAGTACGGAATTTCCGCCAAAACAGATGACCGCTGCCAGCGCAGCCGCGGTCAGATACCGTCTCCAGCCTTTTTTCTGCCCGCCCACAACTTTCGTGCAGGCATATCCGATGGTCAGTACCATCGGCAGAATCCAGAAAAACCGGTAATAGACATTGACCATTCCAAGTTTTCCCAGGATATATTTCACCGCAAATGGATTGTATACCGTAAAGGCCAGAAAAACAGCGGTTGTTACGAACACATACCGCTCTTCCTTTTTTCCTTTTAAAGCGAGATACAGCACCGACAGCAGAAACAGCGTCAGTACGGTTGTGTTTCCTCCAAACGTCACAAAGACCTGTCTCACAAAATCGAGGCCGCTCTCATTCAGATTTATTCCGCCCACATTTTCTCCTTTCTACCGCACAACCGGAATCTGCAGGATACCGCGCACACCAAGGAGATAGACCCCAAGCACCAGCACACACGGCAGCACAGCAAGCAGATAGAGCCCGCTCTGTCCCCAGCGTTTTTTCCGCACAAGATTCGGCAGAATCACAGCACTCATGGCCACCGGTACAGTCATCATGGATGACATCGTAAGGTCAATCGCAGCGACGCCTGTCATGAAAAACAGCAGCCAGACTCTCTTTCCGTTTTTCTCCTGATACATGCGCAGGCCAAGATAAAACAGAAACGGGAGGATGATATTGCACAATACGGCCTTTCCCTCGTATCCCCTCGTCAGCAGGAACGACGCATTCGAAAAGATCGTATGAAAATTCAGATTCACAACACTAATAAAGCACAGGAGCACCCATACCATCTGTTTTTCTTTTAACAGCGCCTTTCCGATCTGTGCATAGACGAGATAACTTAAAACTACCGTCATCATACAGAGAATCACCTTCGTCACTACGAGCGGATGAAGGCCCGTTAAACGGCACAGTACTGCATTTGCTGCCGGATACATGCTGAACACATAACGGATGTTAAAAAAATCCAGTGCTTTTCCTGTATATGGGTCAAAGCTGCTGATGGAATCTGTCGCAAGGTTCGTTGTCACACTTCCCACATAATACGCTGCATCCGCACTGCCGTTTTCCTGCAGTGCAGCAACAAAATACAGCTGGATTCCAATCAGCACCAGCATCACATAAAAAGCCGCCGTCTTTCCTCTCCAGAAACCGCCGCTTCTTTTTCCCCACTCTCTCCACATTCCCAGATGAAGACAGATGGAAGCAATTACAAGGACAGCCACAACAGCAGCCCATACCCATGCGAGCAGATGCAGCTTTGCACCGAGCACCATCATCGGCACAGAAATCAGTTCAAATAAGAAGTAATATGCAATAAAGCCAAACAGCACAGTTTCACCCAGATGTCCGCTCTCATACCTGTTTTCTCTGATAAAAAAAGAACCCAGGCAGCAGAACACTGCGAGCATTCCCAGAAACAGTGCCGGCATTTTTAATAAGGTAATCATGTTTGGTTCCTTTCTTTTCCTTACATTCCCAATCCCACTCATTCTAACATGATGCCCTGTCTGCGTCAAGTAATCGAAATTCTAATAAACATTGACTTTTCCCTGAAATTTTGTATAATTGTGATGTTGAGCGCTTATTTTCCACCCGGCTGTTTTACTTTTTGTTTTAATGATATATGTTACGAAAGGAGCCATTGATATGCCTTTTTCCCGGCATACCCGCAGATCCGTGTTTTCCATCGGCGCGGCATCCCTTGCCGCTGCTTTTCTTTTTCTCACCCCGGAAAACACACATGCGGCTGATACTACAGCAAAAATTCACATTCTGACACTCGGCAGCGGCTCCAATGCCATCGTTCTGGAAAGTGTAGACGATAATGGCCAGAAAATTTTCGGCATGGTAGACTCCGGCGAGGACTGGGATTACCCTGACGGATCTGATCCGCGTTATCCGCTGCGCAGCGGCA
Source organism: Blautia sp. AM28-27 (assembly GCF_003480905.1). Lineage (NCBI taxonomy): Bacteria > Bacillati > Bacillota > Clostridia > Lachnospirales > Lachnospiraceae > Blautia > Blautia sp. AM28-27. Next base: position 330,412 of record NZ_QUJK01000002.1, on the reverse strand, counting down.
TCACAACGTCGACCGGCTACGACGATGAGGTACTCTCCTACCTGGACTCCCTCGGTGTCACCTCCGATAATCTGCAGTTTTATGTTGCAACACATCCGCACAGCGACCATATTGGAACCGGCGATACCATCGTGCGGCTGTATTCCCCCGACCGGGTTTATCTGCTCCCGTATGATGACAGTTATATCTATAATACTGCGCGTCTCTGGGACAATCTTTATGTCTACGACCAGCTTCTTACTGCTGTAGAAGAGACTGAAGGTGTGACCCTGATCCAGCATCTGAATCCCGGTGCCGCCTCCGCAGAAGAAGGATCTCCTGATTTTGCTTTTGGAAATTTCCAGATCCAGATTGTCAACTACGAGGAAGATTATCTCACAAGTCCAAAAGAGGACGCCAACCAGTTCTGTCTTGGTGTAATTGCCTCCGCAAACGACCACCGCGCTTTTCTGACGAGCGATATCGACGACGTCGAGGGCGATGCCAGCCGGATTGTTTCGAACTACGGGCTGTACAGCATTGATCTGATGACTTCCAATCATCACGGATATCCGAATGCTGTCGATGCAGACTATCTTGCTGCCGTCAACCCGGAATATTTTATCCAGACCGGTGACTTCCATATTATGGATAACGATACCGTCGAGACCCTGACCTCTCTGGGGCTGCGCGTATTTTCCACGACAGAATATTCCGGCGATCTTCCGGCAGTCATTGCTGACTTTTCCGGTTCCGCGGTCACTTCCAACGTGGATGATACCTATGAAATTTACCGCGGCCGTTCTTCCAAGCTCGTTGCTTATCATGACGGCATCCCGTACAGCGGATTTTTCACCCGCGGCGGACAGAAATATTATGCAGACAGCAGCCATCTTCTCGTATGCTCCACTTCCTGGCGCGACACAGAAACGGGCATCGAATATACCTCCGATGAAAACGGCGTGATCACAAACGAACGCCACGTCATCGGCTGGGTAAAACGGGATGGAAAATGGTATTACTACAACGATGATGAAACACCGTATACCGGCTGGCTCACCCTCGACCACAAAACGTATTACCTCGGCGCGGACGGCGTTATGGCAACAGGCTGGCTTCTGCTTGATGGAGATTACTATTATTTTTCCGGCAGCGGTGAGATGCAGACCGGATGGCAGTTTATCAGCAACAACTGGTACTATCTCGCCAAGGATACCGGTATTATGTATTCGTCCGGATGGCACGCTGATCCGGAGACCAAAACGATGTACTATTTTTACACATGGGGAGGTGCCGCACGCAATACGACACTTACCTTAAACGGTTACCGCGTCAAATTTCTTTCCTGGGGCGGTATTTCCGGCAGCACCTGGCTGTACCATGACGGTGCCTGGTATTATGTACAGAAATATTCCTGCGTAACCAATGGCTGGTATCAGATCGATGGCGCCTGGTATTTTATGAATGCGGACGGTTCCCTGAAGCAGAACGAAAGTTTCCTGTATGACAACAATCTCTACTTTGTAAATAAGAGCGGAAAAATGTATCAGAACCAGTGGCTGAAATGGGATGGAAACTATTATTATCTCAGAAGCTGGGGCGGTGCCGCACACGAAGGCTGGCTGCTGCTTCAGAATAAATACTATTATATTAATGAGGACTGTACACGGAAAACGGATGAAGCCTTTACGTATGATAACAATCTTTATTTTGTTGATGAAAACGGCGTCATGCCGGCAAACCAATGGGTGATCCGGGACGGTGTCTGGTACTTTACCTACAGCTGGGGCGGTGCGAGAAAATCGCAGTGGTTCTATTATAAAAACAACTGGTATTACTTCAACGATGATGCTTCCATGCAGACCGGCTGGGCAGAAATTGACGGAAAAACATATTATTTCCAGAGCTGGGGCGGATGCGTCACCGGGACGAAAAAAATTGACGGAACAACGTATGTGTTTGATAAAAACGGTGTTCTGCTTTCCGAAAAAGAAAGCTAGAAAAATCCATATAAAAATGCGGCAGAAACGAAAATCTCATTCGTTTCTGCCGCATTTTTTATAAATTTCTTTTCCGGAACAGTGCACGAACGCACTGCCGGTAAATTCCGGTTCCCAGAAACAGGGTCAGATAGGCGATTTTCCGCCCATTCGTGAAGTGATCGCCTTCCAGTACCAGAAGCGGATGCTTTTTAAGCTCTTTTGCCAGCCTCTTCGCAAGCGCCTTTTTCTCCGCGTCCATGGTTTCCAACAGCATCAGCTTGTCCAGCACGAAAAACCGCGCCCAGCAGCAGCGCACACCTGCTTCTTTTTTCAGCGCCGGGTGGCGTTCTTCCACGACATTCTGATTATGATCCCATACTTCCACCGAACCCAGATCTGACCAGCGAAAACCGCTTGTCGTGAGGCTTTCGCGCCGGTGCACATAATAGTATTTCTGTGCTGTGGAAAAGGCCACCTTCCGGCAGTGCTCCATTAACGGAACGATGACGTATGCATCCTCGGCGATTGTTTTCTCCGGATAGACAACGCCCTCGAAAATCTCTCTCCGATACAGCTTGCCCCACGGCATCACGCCGAACACGCGCGCCTTCATCACCTGGCGCAGTCCCTCCTCGCTGTCGGTCACAGATTCGATTCCCTCCTGTTTCAGATCCGGCACCGGCCTTCCTTCATAGAGATCGTATCCGCGGCAGATACTCATTTCGGCATCATATTTTTCCGCCAGACGATACAGTGTTTCCAGAAGATCCTCCGCTGCGAAATCGTCGCTGTCCACAAACGTGATATAACGCCCCTCTGCAAGCGCAACGCCCGCATTCCGCGCCGAACTGACGCCGCCGTTCTCTTTTTGGTGATAACGGATCCGCGCATCCTGTTCTGCGTATGTCCGGCAGATTTCACTGCTCTTGTCGGTGCTTCCATCATCTACAAGAAGCAGCTCCCAGTCCGTAAAAGACTGGGAGAGAATGGAATCCACACATTTTTTTAAAAATTTTTCTGCCTGATACACCGGGGTAATGATTGAAATTTCCGGCATTGTTTTATCCTCTTTCTTTATTTCTTACAGCAGTAGTGTATCCCCTTATACTGCTCATACGGATGATCGAGATCCAGAAACGCCGCATCGTGGTGGCCTTTCTGCTGTTCTTTCGGCGGCAGTTTCATATAATCGCCGAACGCCATGCGCAGATATGTGTCATATCCGACCGGAATCGGCAGGCGCTCGTTCTCGAACGGAACCTCAATCGCCGATGCAAAAATCTTTTTCGGATATTTCCGGAGAATCGCCTGCGGTGCGCACATCTCGGTGATGCCGTCCACCCGCGGGCTGTCGATATCAAATTTTGTAATATAGTTCTCTGCCTGCTTCCAGATCCGGTACCGCATCTTCTGCGTCGGAGCCAGCGCCAGCAGAATCGTTCCCAGGTAATGCATAAACGCGCCGTGGCGTTCTTTGGTCGGAATAACCTGCGTGCAGAAGAGCTGGAAAATCTTTCCCTCGATCACCTGCCATTTCCGCGCAAGGTTTCCCGGTGCATAGCCCTCGATCGGGAGAATATCAAGTGCAACGCCGTGGCAGAGATCCATATCGACCTGCTCCTTTTTCACCTGCGTGGTGCGGCTGTCGCGGATGTTCGCAAACGTGTGAGCATTGCAGAAGCCCTCTTTCGGGTACTCGAGCTTGTAGATTTTACTCTCCTCCTGCGTATCCCAGATTTTCAGGAACTTCTCGTAATCTTTCCGCGGCATGAAAAAGTCGAGATCATCGTCCCACGGAATAAAGCCGCCGTGGCGGATTGCACCGATACAGCCGCCGCCGCAGAGATAACAGGTCAGATGATTTCTCTGGCACCAGTGGTAAAACATAACGGCCATTTCCAGATTTTTTTCCTGCAGCCGGCGCAGAATTTCGTCCTCGGTATTAAACATCTTTTTTCTCCTCTTCCTTCGCGTTCAGGCTGATCGTCTGTCCTTCCTCGAGCCCTTCTGTGCTCTCCTTTGTGAAGACAATCTTAAAGGTTGCAAGAATCAGCTTCAGATCCTCTAAAATCGAATAGCTCTCTATGTACATCAGATCCAGCTTCAACTTGTCGTATGCGGTCGTGTTGTACTTTCCGTAAATCTGGGCGTAGCCGGTAAGGCCTGCCTTTACTTTCAGACGGTAAGCAAACTCCGGAATCGATTCCTCATATTCCTTTGCAATCTCCGGCCGCTCCGGGCGCGGTCCGACGACGCTCATATCGCCCTTGAAAATGTTCAGAAGCTGCGGCAGCTCATCAATTCTCGTCGCGCGGATCACCTTTCCGACCGGCGTAATGCGGCTGTCGTTCTTCGTTGCCAGGCGGGCTACGCCGTCTTTTTCGGCATCCACGATCATGCTTCGGAATTTGTAGACATAGAATTCTTTTCCGCCGATCGTGAGACGTTTCTGTTTAAAGAACACCGGGCCATGGTCATACAGCTTGATGCAGAGCGCTGCGATCAGCATAATCGGCGACGTGATCACAAGAAGAATCGTCGATACGAGCAGATCCAGCAGGCGCTTGCAGAATCTCTGATCAAACGAAAGACCACTGTTTCGCGCGAGCAGAAGCGGTGTATCGAAAATATGGAGCGCTTCCGCTTTCCGTACCATAATATCCGACAGCTTCGGCGTCAGATAGACACGGATTTCTTTCGCATAGCAATATTTCAGCAGACGGTTGCGCAGCTCCGAATGAAGATCGCCCAGGATCACACCCTCCTGACCGTATGCGTCAATCTGGCGGCAGAGCTCTTTCTCTCCCACTTCCGTGCTCACCTTATGTGCTACAATATACTTGTCCGGCCGCTGGTTCATCTTCAGCTCCAGGCTTTCCATCGGGTATTCACCGTAAATCAGAAGCACCTCTCTTGGCGGAAAGAGACGCGCAAACGTCTTCTCAAAAAGCCAGGATACAATGCCTGCCAGCGCAAAGTCCACGAGTGTCATGCCGACCATCGGCAGAATGTACGGCAGGTGGCGCCACAGCAGGATAATCTGCAGATACATCAGCGCATTGGCACAGAATGCCGTCATCATCTGGGAATAGATGATGCTGCTTCCCTTCATGTAGCCGATCTTCATGCCGCCGTAAATGTACATGAAAACCAGAAGAAAAATGCCGTAGATCACGACGATAATCTGATTTCCCTTATCCCAGAACGGCTCCAGCCACAGGTGGCTCGCATAGTATCTGTCCCAGAACACAGAAAAAACAGCGCATTCCAGAAGCACAATCGCCGCGACCGCCAGGACACGCATCAGATGTTTGTACTGTTCCCTGTTTTTATAGTTCATCAATCTCTTCCTCTCTTTTTGCCCTTACCGTAATACTTCCGCACACCGTTTACGGCATAGCACGCAAAACAGTACAGGGAGCGGAACGTTCCCATTCCCAGCTCGCGGTAAACACGGTACGTCATTCCTGCAGAATGCAGTTTATTCCCCGATTTTCCCGTGCTGGACAGCCGGTATTTCAGCAAAGGCTCATCCACACCGCAGGCTGTCCCGTATTTTTTCAGGATCCGCAGCCAGTCCAGATAATCCTCGTGGCACTCGTCCTTTTCCATCGGGAATTCCAGCAGAACGCTTCTTTTGGCCAGTACCGACGAGCAGCCGATCACGTTGCCGCGCAGCAGCATTTTGTAGGTGATCCGCTCCGGGACAGAAAAAATCTTCTGCTTTTCCGGTTCCTGATCGTAAATCAGCTCCCGACCCGTACAGCAGAGCACATCACCGGTCTTTGCAAGGGCTTTTTCCTGCTTTTCCAGTTTTTCGGGATCCCAGTAATCATCCGCGTCCAGAAAGGCAATGTAATCGCCCTTTGCGAGCTGTACACCGTGGTTTCTGGATGCGGATGCTCCTTTGTTTGTCTCATTCCGGATATACCGTACCCGGTCATTTTCTCCGTAACGCCCCATCTTTTCCAGCGTATCGTCCGTGGAATGGTCGTCGATCACCAGGATTTCCAGCGGGGTTTTTGTTGTCTGGCAAAGGACTGAGTCGATTGCCTGAAACAGTGTTTCTGCACCGTTGTACGAAGGGATTACTACTGAAATCATGTATTTTCCTCTCTTACTTTGTCTGCTGCATCTGTTTTTTAAATTTTCCAGCAGCAAACCTCCTACTTTTATAGCATATCTGCACGGGCTTGTCAATTTTACGCCGGGATCTGCTGGTTTTTCTTTCTTACATGTAATTCTATGTGAGCTTTAAAAACGCCAGTAAATAGAACAGAATTCCTCCGAACAGTGCTCCGTTTCCGCCGTTTTTCTGCCCCGTCTTTTTTCCGATGGCAGTTCCGGCATACATCGCCGCCATTCCGACCGCGAAGGAGGCAAAAAAGATCTGTCCTCCTGTCACCGGAAGATCCGCGGCAAAGACGCCGGAGACAATTCCATCCACCGACATCGAAACCGCCAGCAGGCCAAATTCCAGTGGGTGGAGCTGTTTTTCCAGATGTTCCAGTCTTGTTTCTGGTTTTCCCTGCTTTTTTCTTCTGCGTTTTCTCAGTTCTTCAAAAATTTTCAGCGTTCCCATAAGAAAAAAGCAGCCCGCACCCACTCTGGTTCCCCATTCCGGTCCTGCGGACTGCAGAAATCTTTTTCCAAACTGCGCGGAAGCAACCAGGGCAGCACTGCAAAACAGATTCAGCAGCGCCGTCATGCCGGGTGAAATTCTCGTATTGCTGCTTCCATATCCGATGCTTACTGCAAAGTTATCGGCTGAGAGCGCCGCAGCAAGCAGAAGCAATTCTACCATATGACACACTCCGTCATTTCTCACTTTACAGTATTCGTCTGTTTTTCAAACCGTGCATCCCGGGAAGGCAGTTCTTTTTCTTATTCCACTGCTTTCCGGAATTCCCGGATTTTTTCTCCGAAGTGCGATACATCGGTGCAGAAAATGCTCGAAGTTCCCGCCACAAAAATGCTGGCTCCACAGGAACGCAGCGTCGCGCCGTGCTCCTTCGTAATGTTTCCGTCCACTTCTAAAATGATGTCCTCCCGGTGCATCTCCTGCAGAAATTTCTGCAGCTTTTCCGCCTTGCGCAGCGTACTCGGCACAATTTTCTGTCCGGCAAAGCCCGGATTCACCATCAGAAGATTGACGCCGTCGATATAATCAAGCACTTCCTCGATCTGCCCGATCGGTGTCGCCGGGTTGATCGCGAGGAACCGCTTGCAGCCGTACGGCACGAGGTAATCGAGCGCGCGCTGCACCTGGAAAGTGCTCTCATAATGAATCGTCACGATGTCCTCTTTGTGAATGCCGATCCACGGCAGCTTGTACTCCGGGTCTTTAATCATCAGATGAAGATCAAGCGGAATACTCGTCAGTTCCCGCAGTCCGCGGATGTAGTCGACGCCAAGGCCGAAGTTCGGAACGAACTCGCCGTCCATCACATCGATATGGAGATATTCGACTTTTTCTTTTTCAAATACATCGATCGTCGCCTGCAGATCCACAAGGTTTGAGCACATCATGGATGCCGATATCTGACTTTTTCTCATATTTTTCTACTCCCATGAAACCATTACTTTGCAGTATGGCTCTTTATGATTTTTCATCAGTTCCAGTCCGTCCATCAGCTTTTCGGACGGGAAACAGTGCGTGATCAGCGCCTGTGCCGGGATTTTCTTCTTCGAAAGCGCATCGAGTACCTCCGTCCAGTCGCAGGCTTCATCTTTTTCATAAGAAGAATTCCACGTTCCCATCAGGTTCAGCTGTTTGCGCAGGATGCGCCAGTACACGTTCTTTTCCATCGCAAGATCGCCCGATGGATTTCCCATCAGCACGATGCTTCCGCCTGGTCTCGCAAGAAGAACTGCACTGGAAACGGCCTGCGGCGTTCCGACCGCTTCTACTACAACATCCGCCTGAATCGCTTTACTCTCCTCTTCCATCACATATGAGATGCCCGGGATCTGTTCTGCGATCGCACGTTTTGCTTCGCCCCGTCCAATCACAAAAACGGTTTCGGCGCCGAGCGCTTTCGCCCACGCTGCCGCTGCAAAACCGATCATGCCCGTTCCGATCACTGCTGCGGTATCGCCCGGCTTCACACCGCTTCGTTTCACCGCATGAAGCGCCACAGAGAGCGGCTCCAGCATTGCTGCCTCGCGGAAGCTGACGTTTTCCGGCAGCTCCATCAGGTTCCAGTCCGGCACGGCTACGTATTCCGCAAAGCCGCCGTCCCGGCGCGAGCCGAGGTAATCGTAGTGTTCGCACATCTCATATTTTTTCTGCCGGCACTGCGGGCAGGTGCGGCATGGGATCAGCGGGAAAATGCCGACCCGTTTTCCAACTCGCTCTTCCGGCACACCCTCGCCGTATGCGGCAACCACGCCTGAAAACTCGTGACCCGGAATCGTTGGAAAATGGTATGTTCCGTTTGTGAAAATCCGCGGAATATCGGAGCTGCAGATTCCTGATGCCTTTACCTGCACCAGAACCCAGCCGGATGGGATTTCCGGTTTTTCGATGTCTTCCCTTCTTAAATCATTGACTCCATGCAGCTCGTATGCTCTCATTTCGTTTCTCCTTCCACAATCGTACAGAAACGCTCCAGGTCGCTCCTTGTTGTAATCTTAAAGTTCCGCTCATCCCCTGGGATCATCGCCACATCCATTCCATGGCGGTAGGCAATTTCACTTGTTCCCCTTGTGAGGGACAGCTCCTCTTCCGATGCTTCCCGGTTGATCTTCGCGTACGGATGCAGCCGGAAAGCTTCCGGCGCCTGACCGGCAAACAGCGTGCTGCGCTCCAGCAGATGGTCAATTTTCGTTCCGTCGCTGCTCTGATAGATCGTGTCCTTCATCGGCAGCACCGGCATACAGCCCTCATGATCGGCAAGCGCCGCAAGGCAGTCGCCAATCAGCTGTTCGCTCACCAGAGGCCGCACGCCGTCGTGGATGATCACACCGTCGTTCTCCGATACGGAATCCTCCATGCAGACGGTAAGGCCATTATGAATGGATTCCTGCCGCGTATCCCCGGCATCCGCAAAGGCGAGAAATTTCGTAATCCCGTCTTCTTCCATCCATCCGCGGATCTTCTCTCTCCAGGCATCTGCCGCCACGATGACGATTTTCTCAACGGCACTGCTTTTCTGAAACTGCTCCAGCGTATACAGCAGAATCGGTTTCTTTTCCACTTCCAGATACTGCTTCGGAAAATCCCCCATCTGCATTCTCGTTCCGATTCCCCCCGATAGTATGATTGCGTAATTCATCTTAAGCCTTTCCTTTGCTCTTTTTACTCTCTTTTTTTCGCTCTTCTTCCAGCTCTTTTAAAAAGTCTCCCAGTTCTCCGGAGGCGTTCTCCAGCAGGTACGACTTCGTTTTCTGTTCTTTCTCCAGATAGTTTTCCCGGATCTGGCCGTTTGTATGTTCAATCTCGGTGCGCAGATCCCGTGCGGAGAGACGATGCGCGCCCGCTCCCATAATGATGATCTGCTCGAGACCGTCCGAGGAAGCCACCGTTACGTTGCCGTTGTGGCCGATCCTGTGAACCGTTTTCTCGATGTACTGGTCAGCCGTCTCCGCCTCTTTCGTATAAACGACATGAATATTATGGTACATGCCGACCTCACCCTGGTTGCCTTTTACTTTGTAGGCATCAAAGACAAGAATCAGCGTTATTTTTTTATATCCCTGATAATTTGACAGGATGTCCATCAGCTTTCCTCTGGCGCTCTCAATATTATACTTCGCCAGCTCATTTAAATCATCCCATGCAAAAATAATGTTATAGCCGTCCACCAGCAGATATTCCTCCTGCGGCTCCTTCGGGCGGTTTGATTTTGCATATTTGGGATCCCCGATGCCGGATGACGAGGTGACCGGATGTGTCCGCCGCTCGAAACCGGCGCGCTTCCGCTCCACTTTGCCGTATGTCCTCGTAAAGATTTCTTCCAGCTCCTCTGCCTCCTGCAGGGAAGCTGCCATCGGCACGCGGTCGGATGCTTTTTTTGCTTTCTGCACAGAGGATGCTCCGCCGCTCCGGTCTGCCGCAGATTCGGCTGAATCGCTTTCTTCTTCCGGATTTTCCAGCGTGTATTCCAGATGCATATGGTCTTCCACTTCATTCCATGGAACGACAAAGCCTGCCCCGTGGGCACAGAACACAGAACCCGTCGGATTTTCCACATCCGCCTCGGAATCGTAGCCGATGGAGGCAATCACTTCCTCCGCGTTGTGACACGGCTCATATCCTTTTAAGGTACAGAACACTCTTCCGCGTCCCCGGCTGTAAGCAGTCACTTCTTTCTGATAATCCCGCATCGTCACAACCGGTGCGGTTCCGGTGATCACTGTCATATCGCCTTCCATTTCCGGCGGTTCAAAGCTGCCGTACATCCGCTGGATATCGTTCAGCGCCCGTCCCGTCGATTCCGACGGAATTTCCAGACGGAACGCATAGACCGGCTCCAGTAGAACGGATTCTGCTTTTTTCAGCCCCTGCCGCACCGCACGGTACGTCGCCTGGCGGAAGTCGCCGCCCTCGGTGTGCTTAATGTGCGCACGGCCCTTGACCAGCGTGATTTTCATATCGGTAATCTCCGACCCGGTCAGCACGCCGGGATGCTTCCGCTCCAGCAGATGTGTGAGGATCAGACGCTGCCAGTTGCGGTCCAGGGTGTCCTCGCTGCAGACGGTTCCAATCTGCAGTCCGCTGCCCGGTTCTGCCGGCTCCAGCAGCAAATGAACTTCCGCATAATGGCGCAGCGGCTCGAAATGGCCGACACCCTCCACGGTACTGCGGATCGTCTCTTTGTATACAATATTTCCGGCTCCGAATTCCACCCATTCGCCGAAACGCTCGTGGATCAGACTCTTTAAGATCTCGATCTGCACCTCACCCATGACCTGCGCATGGATTTCCGCGAGGCGCTCATTCCAGACAATGTGGAGCTCCGGGATTTCTTCTTCTAACTGGCGCAGTTTTCCAAGCATCTGATGGACATCGCAGTCCGGCGGAAGCTCGATGCGGTACGTCAGCACCGGCTCCAGCACCGGTTTTTCCGCCTCGGTTTCGTTGCCGATGCCCTGACCGGAGAAAGTGCTGTTCAGTCCCGTTACGGCACAGATCGTCCCCGCCGGTGCTTCCTGTACCATCGTATAGCCCGCACCGGAATAAATACGGATCTGGTCTGCCTTTTCTTCGCCGAGCATCTGCTTCACCTTCAGCACGCCGCCCGTGATTTTCAGATGCGTCAGACGGTTTCCTGCCGTGTCCCTTGAAATCTTAAAAACGCGCGCGCCAAAATCCCCGCCGTACTCCGGCGTTTTTGTAAACCGGTCCAGAATTTTCAGAAATTCCGTCACGCCCTCCATCTTGAGTGCAGAGCCAAAGCAGCACGGAAAAACCTTCCGCTCTGCGATCATCGTGCGGATCTGGTCTTCTTCCACGCTTCCCGTTTCCAGATACTGCTCCAGCACGTCCTCATCACACATGGCGAGTTCTTCCAGCAATTCTGCGTTCTGGAGATCCTGCGAGAAATTCAGGCAGTGCTCTGAGAGACGGCTCTGCAGTTCTTCCAGCAGTTTTTCCGCATCCGTGCCCGGCTGATCCATCTTGTTGATAAAGAGAAAGACCGGGATCTCATACCGCGCGAGCAGCCGCCACAGGGTTTCCACATGACCCTGCACGCCGTTCGCACCGCTGATCAGAAGAACCGCATAGTCCATGACCTGTAAAGTGCGCTCCATCTCCGCCGAGAAATCCACATGGCCCGGCGTGTCAAGGAGTGTGACCTCCGTCTCGTTCAGCTTCAGCACGGCCTGTTTGGAAAAGATCGTGATACCCCTTGCTTTTTCCAGTTCCTCCGTGTCCAGAAAGGCGTCCTTGTGATCCACTCTTCCGGCTTTCCGGATCTGGCCTGTTTTATATAAAATTCCCTCTGCCAGCGTCGTCTTTCCCGCATCGACATGCGCTAAAATGCCTACCGCCAGTTTTTTGGTTTTTTCCATTTTGTTTCATCCTGTCTGTATGATTCATATTTTTCAGGCCCCCTCATCCCCTGCGGCCCGACTCACTGCTTATTGTACCACAAAACCTCTCATTGCGGAACCCCGGAGTGAAACGCAAAAAATCTCAAAGCGGATTTCTCTCCTGCTTTGAGATTTTTTATGCTATGTTCTGTTTTATCTCTCCCCCGCCATCGGCTGCCGATCTGCAATTTTCAGGAAAACAAATCCCAGTGCAAATAAAATCGCCAGGCATGCAACCGCCACGTTGATCGTTCCGCCTGCCAGTTTTACAGCTGCAATAACTGCAGAACCGAGGAACGATGGTTACTCTGTCTTCCAACGTCATATCCGTTTCTTTTAAAAGTTCATTTGCAAGAAGTGTACCGTACTCTGCATGATGGGCAACCTGCATACAGTGTTTCTGCGAATGATCCGTATATCCCAGCTGTCCCAGGTTTTCGTTTCCTTTTTCAGATATGCGCTGCATCCATTCCAGACTCCAGCCTAACCGCTGTATTTTTACTGTTCCTGCCATTTCTTTCAGAATATTTTTTACTACAATCACGATCGTAGCACATTTGTATTTTAACTGCTATCCTGTTCCTATAAGGTCTATATCAAATGATTGTTAAATTTTTTATATTTTTGATGCAGTCGGGCGGGGTTCTGTTACAGCAGAAAAGCACTGCAAATACAGATGAATGTATTTACAGTGCTTATTTTGAGATTATTTTTGTTTTTTAATTCTGTGCGTCTTCGTATTCTTTTACTTTTTCTTCATACTGCTCCTGGCTCTCGATCGTATGTTTTACAATATGACCGTGCTCTTTCTGCTTATGTGCCAGATCCCGGCCAGGACGCGGTGCATATTCGTCTTCCGGGATTTCGAGTGCATTGGCGGTGGCGTGAATGATACCGTTGCTGCTGTAGGTGGCACCGCTCAAGGCGTCGATGTTAAGGCTCTGTTCTTCTTTCATCTGCCCTATCACGTAAGGCGCTGCACGGAAAAAGTATTCCTCGGTGTCGCAGTAGGAAAGGATGGAGATGTCGGTCACTTTCTGGTTTTCTACCGTTACCTGCACTTCGACATCCCCGCGGAAGGCATCGGCGGTACCCGTGCAGATGCCGTCTTTCAGGTCGTGGAAACGGCCGGCGTCCAGGAATGCCTGTTTTTCTTCCGTTGTATCCGTCGATTCAGATGCTGTATTTTCCTGTACAGTATTCTCATCTCCGGCGGCTTCTTTTAACGCATTTTGAGTGGCCTCAATCAACCCTTTACTGCTGTAGGTGGCGCCGGAAACGGTATCTATCTCCTCGGCACTCTGTTTTTTCATGATTTCCGAAAAGATTCCTGACTTTGCTCTGTCCAGATATGTCTGATCATCCTCGGCGTTCTCTATCGTCAGTCCGGTTATCGTTCCCTGTTCCACTTTTACGGAAACGGTCACGGTTCCGCGGTAGCCTTCTCCACTTCCGGAATAAGTGCCGTCCTGGAATCTGCTGTCCAGATTCTGTTCTGCCGTATCAATGGCCGCATCACCTGCTGTCTTACCAACGGAACCGCTCTCGCTCCGGATCAGGAACTGTGACGCTGCAATCGTAAGGCAGGTCACCCCGACACCGATCCACACGCTGTATCGGTACTTCCAGTGTGCATTGTTCTTCAGACATCCGTTTATACATACCCCGCATCCAATACACTCGCCGCCTGCCGTCTGCTCTTTTTCTGTCAGATCAATTCCCATGGTACATTTTGCAGTACAGAGACGGCAGCTTCCGCATTTGCTCCGCGGTTTTACAATTTTTAACAGCGTACATCTGGAAATCAGGCTGTAGATGGCTCCCATGGGACAGAGATACCGGCAGAAAAAGCGCTGGATTAAGACGGATCCGACGAAAATCACCAGAATCAGCGCACCGCCAATCGAAAACATCGGCTTCACACCCGGCCAGTGTCCGATGGAACTGTACTGTCCAAACACCTGCCACGGCCCTGCGATGTTCCATTTTATCATACCGCTCCATACGAAGACTGCCCAGAACAGGAGCACACCATATTTGATCCAGCCTGTTGGAACATTTCTTCCACTCTTCTTTGAATTTGAATGCAGGTTTTTCGCACCTGCTTTTCGAAACCGCTTTTTCAGCTTATTTCCTGCAAACCACAGAAAATCCTGCACAGCCCCGAAGCTGCAGAAATATCCGCAGAAAAACCGTCCCACAATAATCACCGCCGGAACCGTCGCCAGCACCATCCATACCGAATACCTGATCCGTTCCCACGAAACCGTCCCCTGATAAACTGCGGAAATAATCGTCCCAACCGCAGAAAACTGCGCCTCAAACAAGCCCGGGATCAGCAGGAAAGAAAGGATCTGAATCACTGCTTTCGGCCAGTTTCTTTTGTCTTGTTTTTTCAAATTTGTTCCTCTTTTCTTATGTTTAACGTTTCATCTCCATTACCGGACCATTCGATTTATGTTCCTGGATTAATTCACAAATCTCCGAAAGATTCATTGCCGGGAAATCTCCGGGGACGGTATCCTTCAGGGCACTTACTGCATTTCCGATGGATACTGCCTGTGACAGTAAAAAACCCTCATAAATCGTGTATTTTCTGCACATTTATGAGGGTTTTATATTTTTGCGTTATTTTTACAAATTCACAGTTGAATTATGCGTTCATCTGTTTAGCAACTTCCTCAGCAAAGTTCTCTTCTTTCTTCTCGATTCCTTCACCGGTCTCGAAACGAACGAAACCTTTTACTGCTACGGTTGCGTTGTTTGCTTTAGCAACCTGTGCTACGTACTGAGCTACGGACTGTTTTCCGTCTTCTGCTTTTACGTATACCTGGTCAAGCAGGCAGATCTCTTTGAGCTCTTTGTTGATACGGCCCTGGATCATTCCCTGGATAACTTTTTCCGGTTTCTGAGACTCTTTCGGGTCGTTCTGAATCTGAGCCATGAGGATTTCTTTCTCATGTGCGATGTAATCAGCGCTTACTTCGTCGCGGTTTGTGTACTGCGGACGAAGAGCTGCAATCTGCATTGCAACGTTTTTAGCCATCTCTTTGAGGTCATCGTTTACAACATCTGTCTCAACGTCAACCAGAACACCGATTTTACCGCCCATATGAGTATAAGAAGCAACGAAACCGTTCTCCTCTTTTACCTGCTGGAAACGACGGATGTTCATGTTCTCGCCGATGGTAGCGATCTGATGAGCCAGCTCTTCGCCAACGGTCTCGTTGGTATCGAATTTCCAAGGCTCTGCCAGGAATCCTTCTACGTCTGCTGCAGTTGTATCCATAGCCTGCTCTGCAACCTGTGCTACATAGCCACGGAATTTCTCGTTCTTTGCAACGAAGTCTGTCTCAGCGTTTACTTCTACAGCGACAGCTTTCTTTCCATCCTCGGATACGTTCAGCATAACGATACCCTCAGCTGCGATTCTGCCAGCTTTTTTCTGAGCAGTAGCAAGTCCTTTTTCTCTCAGGAACTCCATTGCTTTGTCCATATCACCTTCGGTAGCTGTAAGAGCTTTCTTGCAGTCCATCATACCAGCACCGCTTACTTCTCTTAACTCTTTTACCATTGCTGCTGTAATAGCCATTGTTTTATTCCTCCGTATACGTGATTCAGCAGACTGCATCTTCATGCCGGTCTGCTATTGTGAGATTCGCCGAAGGGAACCTGAATTTCAAGTTCCCCCCAGTTCATTACTTCGCGTAAATTATTCAGCGTCTGTCTCTGCTGCTTCTTCGTATGCAGCTTCCTCAGCCTCGCCCTGTTTTGCCTCGATAACTGCGTCTGCCATTTTGGAAACGATCAGTTTTACGGCACGGATAGCGTCGTCATTACCCGGAATTACATAGTCAAGCTCTTCCGGATCGCAGTTGGTATCGCAGATACCGATCAGCGGAATTCCCAGTGTATGAGCTTCCTGTACGCAGATTCTCTCTTTTTTCGGATCTACTACGAAGATAGCGTCCGGCAGTCTCTTCATTTCTTTGATACCGCCAAGGTTTTTCTGCAGTTTTGCAAGCTCTTTCTTTAACTCAATGACTTCTTTTTTCGGAAGAACTTCGAAGGTGCCATCCTGCTCCATGGTCTCGATTGCTTTCAGTCTTGCAATACGGCTCTGGATGGTTTTGAAGTTGGTCAGCATACCGCCGAGCCATCTCTCGTTTACATAGTACATTCCGCAGCGCTCTGCCTCAACAGCGATAGCGTCCTGAGCCTGTTTTTTGGTTCCTACGAAAAGGATTGTGCCGCCGTCTGCTGCGATGTCTGCAACAGCTTTGTATGCGTCATCTACCATTCCTACAGATTTCTGCAGGTCGATGATGTAGATACCATTACGCTCTGTGTAGATGTACGGAGCCATTTTAGGATTCCATCTTCTTGTCTGATGTCCGAAATGAACACCGGCTTCCAGTAACTGTTTCATTGAAATTACGCTCATTGTTTTATCTCCTTATGGTTTTATTCTTCCCCATGTTTTTTCACCTTGGAACCTGTTTTTCAAAAAACAGGCACCATCCTTGGTACCGCATGGGTGCTTATTGTGCAACAGTAAGATTGTATCACAGAGTTTTTTTCATGACAAGCATTTTTTTCGCGGATTCTGCGGTTTTTTTCTGTTATTTTTGTGTTTTTCCCTGTTTATCCTTTAAAAACAGATACCAGAACGTTCCGGCGCAGATTACCGCTTCCAAAAAGATGAACATCCATGCACCTGCCGGTGCTTTTTGGGTCATCCAGGATACGAACTGGCTCCGGTAAAGTCCCCAGATATTTTCTGCCATGTGCGCAAGAACCGGGGCAAGGAGTGTTCCGCACCGCTCATAAATAAGGATCAGAAGCACACTTACCACGGCTGCATAGACAAACTGCGTCACATTGCCGTGATATGCACCGAACAGCAGACATGATGCTGCGATGCCCCAGCCGGTTCCCCAGAAATCTTTTGCCCTGCGGTAAATCATGCCGCGGAAAACAATTTCCTCTGCGGCCGCGCTCAGCACACCGACGGACAGGATCAGAAGCAGCGGGTTCTGTCCTTCATAAATCTTTGATGCCATGTCCTGATAGCCGGAAAAGATTCTGGTAAAGCCGGTCACGTTCATTACAGTATTCAGGAGATGGCCGAAGGTCATAACCAGCAGAATACAGGCGGCTGCCTCTGCCGCACTCCACCGTTTTTCCGGTTTCGGGAACATGCCTTCATCTTTTTTGTACTGTTTCCAGAGAACCGGGATCGCCGCCAGACTGCCGATTGCTGATGCAAGAACGGATGTCGCGTGCATACGCTCTTCCAGATAACCGCCGGTCGTAAACGTCATCAGGATCAGCGCCAGAAGTACGGTTGCTCCGATCAGAAACAGTTCGTACGTCAGAAGCGGTTTTAAAAGACGCCATAGCTTCCGCTGGATAGGAATTACGATTTCCTCCGTTTTTGGCTCTGTTTTCGCTGTCCTTTTTTCTTTTATATTCTCTGCTTTTTTCTCTTTCTGCGCAAAGATTCCTGTTCCACTTTCTCCTCTTGTCAGCCACGGGATACGCTCCGGCTTCATTTTTTTGATGCGGTCGCGTCTTTTCTTCTCTTCTTTCGGATCCTCCGCCAGCAGTTTCAGTTCTTCCGGTGTATCACATACCTTTGCGGCACCTGCTGCCTCGAGTTCTTCTCTTCCGCCGTACCCATACGATACGCCGACACAGAGCAGTCCGTTTTCTCTTGCCCCGATTACGTCATAGCTTCTGTCACCAACCATCACCACGTCGGAACGGCTGTCTTCTGCTCCGAGTCGGCGCAGCGTCTCTGCGATGACTTCTCCTTTGTCGGTTCTGGTTTCGTTCATTTCTGAACCGGTTACTACGGTAAAATACTTTCTGATTTCGAAATGCTCCAGGATCTGCTCCACGTATTTTTCCGGTTTGGACGATGCTACCGCCAGAATTTTTCCCTTCTCTTTCAGATACGCCAGAACCTCCGGGATTCCCTCGTATACTTCATTTTCAAAAATGCCCTCTGCCTCGTACCGCTCCCGGTATTTTGTGATGGCCTGCTGTGCTTCTTCGCAGCCAAGGCCTGCAAAATTCATGAAAGATTCCAGAAGCGGCGGTCCCACGTAACAGTTCAGTTTTTCCAGATCCGGCTCTTCGATGCCAAAGGATGCCAGCGCATACTGTACGCATCTTGTAATTCCAGGACCGGAATCGGTCAGGGTTCCGTCCAGATCAAATAATATCATATCTGACATACTCTTATTTCCTCTTTTACTTTTTTATCGTATGACATGTCTTTTATTCTAGCATATCGAAATTAGAAATACAAACAAAACCGGATCAGGCTATTTTCTGCAGAGTGCACGCAGATAGCGGGTGGTCTGATTCTGAATTTCGGCAATGGCACGAATCAGGTTCCAGAGGCGCCTTAAGGACTGCAAGAGGCGGGTTCCTTTTGGTTTCTGGCTGGTTCTTTGGCTGACAAGTGTGGAAGTTTTTGGTTTCACGTTGACTTCCCACGGTTTCATGGTTCGTACAATGCCGTCTGCGCCACGCACTTTTACAGTGATGCGGTTGTAGCCTTCGGAAAGGCTCTCGGCTTTCAGACAGATTTTGTTTTCTTTCCATTCATATTCGGCTTCGGAGCCATTTACCATGCAGGAAAGAATTTCAGCCGTGTCGGCGGCTCCCTCGAGCAGAATTTCCGGGGTATAACCGGGATCTATTTCGACGCTGGTGTCGGCCGGGCGGATAATCAGGGGGTTCGGCGCTTCGAAATCTTCGTCTGCTATCTGTGATAATACGAAATCGGCGATGATCTGCGGCCGTATTTGAGATGGCTCCTCCCCGGCACTCTTAGATGGAGTTTCGGCAGGCGGAGGACTGCTTTCTTCTGTTTGTAGCGGAATATCATCTGGATCTTGGGTCACCTCCTCGGGCGTGGCTGCAGCAACGGGCAGCTGTTCGTCTGTTTTGAGTTCTTCTTTCTCCGGAGACGATTGCCCGGGCCCCGTTTGTTCCTGCTTTTCTGTGTTTGACTTTCCGGCATCTGGCATTACGGTAGGCTCCTCTTTTTCTGGTGCTTTTGTTTCCGAGGTTTGATTTTCTGACTCTTTTTCGGTTGACGGAGATTCCTGCTTCGTTTCTTCCATATCAGGCTTTTCCGGTTCCGGATCTTCTGGCATCAAATTTTCCGTTCCGGATTTTTCTGAACCTGTATCTTCATAATCTGGTTTTTCTGTGTCCATTTCTCCAAAATCCGTTCTCTCCGAATCTGACTCTTCTGTCTCTGATTCTTTTGTATCTGTTTCTTCACATCCTTCCTCTGATTCCGATTCCCCGGAACCCATATCTCCTGCCTCCGGCAATTCTCCTGGCTTCCCCGATTCTGAATCTTCCGAAATTTCTTTCTCCTCTTCTTCCCACCTTTCCGCTGGTTCTTTCTCCGGATCCGGAATTACCGTCGGGGGAAGCATTTTTTCTTCTCCTTCTTTCTCTTTCTTTCCGGTCTCTGCCGGATCTGTTTTCTCTTCCGGCGGCTCTGGTTCCTGCTCTGGTTTCTCTTCTATAGGCGGTTCTTCTTCTGACTTTTCGTCCGGCAGCAGTTCCTCCGGTCCGGCTTTCCCGTCTGCATCTGTCACATCACTGTTCTCGATGATTTCAGCTTCTAATTCCACGCTTTCCACCGCACTTGCGGCCTCGCCTGTCGTCTGCTGTGTCTCCGCGTGGACTTCGATTCCCTGGACTGCCAGGAATCCTGTCATCATTGCGCATATGGTCTTTTTTCTCATCCTGCTTCCTCCCATCTTTTTCTGATCTGCTGATAAAAAATATCCTCCTCCATTCCCGGAATTTCTGCGGCCTCGTTGAGGTACTGTTCTGCTTTTTCCTGCATGTCGAACTGAAGTGCCAGCTCTGCGGCCCTGAGCAGATTTTTCCGCCGGTTTCCATCCTGTCTGCTGCACAGAAGCCGTTCGTAATAGAGAAAACTCTCCTGGCACCAGTCCTGTTCTCTTTCCCCATCCCCGGATTTTCCGCCAAGATAGCACGCATCCGCCAGTCTCTGCCAGATAACCGCCTCCCACTGCCCCTCCATATTCTCGCCTGCGGCCTTTTCCAGCACTTCGATTCCTTTCCGCATGGCGTCTGTGTCATTTTCACGCGCCAGTTCTTCGGAAAAACTGAAATACATTCCTGCAACAGCAAGATATCTGCGGCAGCGTTTTTCCTTTTCCGGCTCCTGCTGCGTGTCATCATAAAATTCAGCCAGCAATGGCTCCATCTGCATTTTTTCCCTTGCCGCATCATCCGCCAGACAGTATTCCACAAGTTCCTGCTCCACACGCCCCGCCTGACTGAGATGGTCTGCCTTTAAGAACGCTTCCCGCGCTTTCTGGTAGTTCGGCAGACTGCCTTCTTCCACCGGATTTCCGCAGAACCAGAGATCTCCCTGCTCCTCCCATTCGTCTGCCGCCGGAAACTGCCCCCATGGCATCCTGCTGGCAACCGCAGCCGCTCCTCCTGTCAGAAAAGCAAAAACTGCAAAGATCCGCAGAGTCTTCCTGCCTTTTTGCTTTCTTTCCAGCCGCCGCAGTGCCTTTTTGACTTCTCCGGCAGACGCATACCGCTCCTCCGGCTTTTTCTGCATACACTTTTCCATCACCCGCCAGAGTCCTCTTTTCTGCCGCTTTTTCGCATGCTTCGCCATTGCCGCAAGCAGTGCGCCGAGTGCATAAAGATCAGAACGGGCGTCACACTTCCCGTCATACTGCTCCGGCGCTGCATAACCGCGGGTTCCATAACGGACTTCCACACCCGTTTCTTCTGTTCCGGCTGCACCGAAATCCACAAGGTATATTTCACCACGCTCTGTTATCATCACGTTGTCCGGCTTCAGATCCCGGTAGAAAACC
The DNA here is from genome assembly GCF_003480905.1 of Blautia sp. AM28-27. Classification (NCBI taxonomy): domain Bacteria; kingdom Bacillati; phylum Bacillota; class Clostridia; order Lachnospirales; family Lachnospiraceae; genus Blautia; species Blautia sp. AM28-27. The sequence goes on along the minus strand of NZ_QUJK01000002.1, from coordinate 309,513 downwards.
GGCGGGTTCTGTGCATGGAGATAACAGAGAATCCCGCTCAGGGCAATTCCCGTTTTCAGAATTTCCCGGCTGGAAAACCGTTCTCCCTTACGCATACGCTGTCCGATAGATTTTCCGTTTACAGCTTCCATCACCAGAAAGCTTTTTGTCCCACTTTCCAGAAGTTCCACCGCACAGGGAATCCCGGGATATGAAAACTTCTGTAAAAGAAACGCTTCCCGGCGCAGTTTTTCCCTGTCACATATACTTACCTTGACTGCATACCGCTTTCCGGATCCAGTTTTCTCTGCAAGATAAACGACAGACGTTGCCCCTCTTCCGAGCACTGACAGCAGGCGATACTTCCCTCCCGGAAGTTCTACTTTTCCAATGATCCCGCCTCCTCTTTTTACGTCAAAGTGTTTGTCAGTCCGATATTCTGTTTTTGTACATGGATATAAATTGAGCCGAATGGCTCTTCGATAGAGTAATATAGAATCGATTTTTCAGGACGAATGTCCAAGCGGATGAAAAATCGTGATGTAAGTATAACACAACAGCCGCCGTTTCCGCAAGAACTACAGAAGCCGACGGCTGCCAAAAAAATCGCCTGTTTTTTATCTATTTTTTCCCTCTTGACGAATCTTACATCCGTTCCGGTGCCGAGAATCCCAGCAGGTCGATGCAGGTCTCAAGTACCTCGCGGACAAGATCCAGCAGTGCCAGGTAAGATGCTTTTCTTGCCTCATCCTGCTCACTTAAGATCTTGGTCTCGTGGTAGAAATGGTTGAACTCGTTTGCAAGCTCGTAGATATAAGCACAGATCTTATGCGGTGCTTTCTCCTCGAATGCGTTCTCCACAACGCCGTTGAAACGGGATACGGAAAGCATCAGAGCTTTCTCGCTGTCGCTCTTCGGTGCCAGAAGTGCGCCTTTCTTCAGTTCATTTCCCTCTTCTTTATATTTTCCGAGGATGGATTTTGTACGAACGATCGTGTACAGGATGTACGGACCGGTGTTTCCCTCGAAGGAAGTAAATCTCTCAACATCGAATACATAATCTTTCGATGCCTGGTTGGACAGGTCACCGTATTTAATAGCAGACAGTCCGACAATCTGTGCCGTTCCTCTTGCATCCGTATCTTTTACGCTGCGGTTCTCCACGATCTTCTGATACATCTCATCGTTGATCTCGCCGATCAGACGCTCCAGACGCATAACGCCGCCCTCACGGGTCTTGAACGGTTTTCCGTCTTTTCCGTTCATGGTACCAAAGCCGATAAAGGAAAGAACGGTATCATCATTCACCAGTTTTGCTTTTCTTGCACAGCGGAAACACTGTACGAAGTGAAGCTCCTGACGTTTGTCTGCCAGATAGCAGATCTCGTCCGGCTTGTACAGTTTCATACGCTGGATGATGGTTGCCAGGTCTGTCGTATCATACAGAGCTGCCCCATCGGATTTTAAGATCATGCACGGCGGGATCTCTTTTGTGTCTGTCTCTTCTTTGACATCAACAACGAGTGCGCCCTGGTCATAATGTGCATAACCATTGTCTTTCAGGTAATCTACCATGTCTGGAATGTACTCCTGTGCATCGGACTCACCCATCCACAGATCGAAATGAACGTCGAGGTTTCCATAGTTCTTTTTCAGATCGGCAACAGAAACGTTCATAATGTGTTTCCAGATCGCACGATATCCTCTTCTGCCCTGCTGCAGCTCTCTCGTTGCCTCGAGTGCACGTTTCTTATAGTCCTCGTCCTCTTTCGATTTGCCGCTTGCGCAAGGATAAATCTCCTCGAGCTCGCTGATCGTAAACGGTGCTTCCTCCGGGTACTCTCCCGTAAAGGACTCATCAAAATAAACAAGCTCCGGATGGCGCTCCTGCAGCTCGGTGATGATCAGTCCCATCTGCAGACCCCAGTCTCCAAGATGAACGTCACCGATCATGTTGTGGCCCATGAAGCGTCCCATACGCTTAATGCTTTCCCCGATGATCGCGGAACGGAGATGGCCGACGTGAAGCGGTTTTGCCACGTTTGCTCCGCCGTAATCTACGATGATGGTTTTCGGATTTTTTGCTTTCTCTACAGAAAGATCTTCGTCGTTCTGCATTTTGGAAAGATAATCTGCCAGAAATTCCGGGTTGATTTTCAGGTTGATGAATCCCGGTTTTACGGCTTCAATTTCACCGATCACGCTGTGATCGGTCACTTTTTCTACAACTGCTTCAGCCAGCTGGATCGGTGCTTTGTGGTATGCTTTTGCAGCTGCCATTGCGCCGTTGCACTGGTATTCGCACAGATCCGGGCGGTTGGAAACGGAAACCCTTGCATAGGACGGGTCCATCTCCGCAGCGGTAAAGGCTTTTACCAGCTCTTCCTGGATAAGATCGATCAGTTTTTTCATAATGTTTCCCTCATTTTCTTCTTTACTGCAGAATCATCTGTTCTGCGTTTTGTTTCCGCGCGCTGCGCCGGGCTTCTTCCTCTTCTTTGATGCCGCTTTTCTGATAACAGTACTGGATGATATCTCTTCTTCGGATGATGCCGATGAAGATTCCCTCGTCATCCACAACTGGAACGAAATTCTGCCGCATGGACATCTCGATCAGGTCCTCGATGTTGCTGTTGATGTTGACGGACTCATAATTCCACCGTTTTGGAACCTGCCAGAGCGGGATATCCTCTGCTTCATGGTAATTCAGCAGATACCGTTCTTTTATGATGCGGAGCAGATCTCCTTCCGTCAGTGTTCCCACGTAGCAGCCCTTTTTGTTCAGTACCGGAACCGCCGTGTATTTATGATATTCGATCTTCTCGATGGCCTGCCGAAGTGAGCAGTCGTCATACAGATAAGCCGTTTCACTTTTCGGTGTGATAAAAAACAAAATATTCATTCGCGTATACTCCTTTTCGTTGGTCATACTCTTGTTTGATTATACCATAAACGAATGTGAAATGTCTTTGAATCTTTCTTATATTTTCATAAACATACCGAATCCGAAACTCGAATGCCTCTTTGCTGCGCCGCAAATTGCGCTTATTTTCCAGTATAACCGACTTTCCGCAAAAAGTAAAGATCTTAAGTTTCATCCGCACACGCCGCACAAAAAATCCGCACGGATCCAGCACCTACGCTGTACCCGCACGGATTTTTCAACTCTTTTTTGTTCTATTCTCTTCGCAGCGCATCGATCGGATTCAGGTTCGCTGCTTTTACCGACGGCAGCAGTCCGAATACGATACCGATCACCATGGAGAAGACCACGGAGAAAATGATCGCCGGAATACTGATCGCCACAGGCGTCTGCGATACCCTCGAAATCACCTGTGCCATGATAATGCCGCCCAGCACGCCGAGCAGTCCGCCGATGCTGGTGAGCACCGCCGCCTCGGTCAGGAACTGGAACAGAATTCTGCGTTTTCTTGCTCCGATCGCCTTTTTCAGGCCGATCTCGCTTGTACGTTCCGTTACAGATACCAGCATAATATTCATAACACCGATACCGCCGACCAGAAGCGAAATGCTCGCGATCCAGATCAGCTGCTGGTTCGTGCTCTGGCCTAACTCCTGCAGACTCTTTGCTTTCTCCAGCAGATCCTCTGCCTGATAGGAAAGAGAATCAGTTGTATTGGTCACGGATTCGTTCATGATATCCGCTGTTGTCTTTCCCACCGTGCTCATATCCTCGGTCGTTTTTGCCATCACAACGGCATTTTCCGGTTCATCATACTGGAATACGATCGGCCAGCAGACATCCGGCATCAGCACCAGCGGATAGGATTCCTGATTGTACGTATAGTAGTCATCTCTGGAATTGATGACCGGCTGGAACGAATCGGCTTTTTTGATCACGCCGATCACCGTGAACGGCTCTCCCATGATCTCGATCGTTTTGCCGACCGGCGACTCATCCGGGAAGAGTGTCAGCACTGCGGTATCGTCGAGGAGGACAACTTTGTGGGTCTTCGAGAAATCGCTCTCCACAAAGCCGCGTCCCTGATAAATCTGATATCCGCACGTCGACAGATAATTTTCATCCACTCCAAGCGCCTTCGCACTGTCCAGTGTTGTGTTTCCTTTTGCGATGCCGCTCACATACGTTCTTTCGGTGTAAAACGATGCATTTTCCACCTGATCCTGCTCGCGGATCCGCTTTTTCTGATCACCGGACAGTTTCGACACGCCGCTTGGCAGTCCGTTGTCCATCCAGTAATCACCGTCGCCCTGCTTTAAGCTGACGGTCACGTTGTTGTTTCCAGCTCCGATCAGGTTCTGTTTGATCTGCTCATTCGTTCCCTTGATCGTGGAGACAATTGAGATGATCGACGCAATTCCGATGATAATACCCAGCATCGTCAGGAAGGAACGCATTTTGTGTGACCAGATTCCCTGAAAGGAAAGTCTTACATTTTCTAACATAATGCGCCTCCTTAACTGTTGTAATAATCCGATGAACTGGATTCCTTCGTGTCTGCGCCTTCCACCACGGTTTTGCCGTACGGAAATGCAATGTAATCCTCTTCGGAAAGACCGCTCTTCACTTCGTAATAACTGCCCCACAGAAGTTTTCCGGTTACCACATTCTGTTTCTTTAATTTATCATTTTCATCCCGGATATAAACGAATTTCTGTCCGTTTTCCTCGCGGATGAATTCTTTGCTGACGTACAGGCCGTTGCCGTTTTCTACATCGTTTCCGACAGTGATTGCAATCTCGATCCAGTCACCGTTTTCAAAACCTTCTCCGCCTTCCGGGATAACGGCTGTGAACGGATAGAAGGAGGCTGGTGTCTCGCTGTACGACATGTAGCTTGTTGTCGGGTACGGAGAAATCTCGGTTACGGTTGCCGCTGCAAAAGCACCCGAAGACCAAGAAGTCACGTTGAGTTCATCGCCGACTTTTACCTGATCGAGATACGTCTCGCTTAAGTAGCCGCGCACGTACAGACCTTCGTTTCCACTGACCTGGATAAAGGCGCTTCCGTCGTTGGACGGGTTTTCTGCATTTCCAACCTTCTTTACCACACCACTGATCGTCGCTTTTACGGTCTGGGAATCCAGGGATTTCTGCGTATTTTTGACTTTGAGTTCCTCTTCCTTCTGATCCAGCTTCAGATTACGGATCTGGCTTTCTTTTTCGCTGATGGCTTTTTTCAATTCATCTTTTGTGTAGGTCATCTGGGTATCATCACCGGAAGAAGTATTGTTATTTGCGCTGCTTCCTGTGGATGATGTAAAGAGGGACTGTACCGATGCTTTTTCACCGTAGAATACGGTTTTTGCTGTCGTCTGCACTGCTTCCGGCGCATCTTCGCTCTGCGGTTCCGCTTCCGGTTCTGCCGGGGCTTCGGTCGGCGTCGGCGTTTCCGTCGGAACTGGGGTCTCGCTCGGCACCGGAGTTTCTGTTGGAACCGGCTCTGTGGTCGGAATCGGTGTTGTACTTGGTTCCGGGCTGACGGTCGGCTCTGGAGTTACACTCGGTCCCGGCGTAACGCTCGGGGTCGGAGTTACACTTGGTGTCGGGGTAATCGTTCCTTCTTTTACCGCCACATTTGCAGTGCTGACTGCCATGGAAGTACCCTTGTCATTTTTCGCTGTCACTTCTACTGTATAGATTCCGGCATCCTCTTTTGTGATGTTTTCTTTTGTGTAAGTATCCTTAAAATCTCCGTCGATTGTCTTTCCGTTGTGTTTCCAGACGTATGTGTAAGTGACATCCGTTTCGGTGTTTTCCGTGGAATCGTCTGCCTCACCGCTTCCATTTCCGGCTTCACCCGGCTGTGTCACATCGTCCTCGGACGGACTCTCGGTTCTATCATCCGTTTTATCGTCGGCTTTCTCATCCGGCTTCTCTTCGGTATCTTTCTTCTCATTGATTCCGATTTTCAGCTTCAGCTCGCCGCCCTCTGCCACCTCTGTGTTGGCAAGCGGCGTGGTGATTTTTATTTCCGGTGCATCCGCCGATTCGGATTCTTTCAGACTCAGGACTGCTTCATACGAAGTCTCGTATGCTTTCGCAATCTTCGTTCCATCCTGCTCCCACACGGTTTCCAGCGCCTCTGCGGCTTTGTTTTCCTCATGAATCTCCAGGCGAAACCAGTATCCTTCGCTGTCCTCTTCTTTTTTCGTTCCCTTTTCATCCGCGTATCCTGCCATCTGATTCAGGAATCCGCCTGTTAGGACTGTTCCCGGTGCGCAGAGATAGGTGTATGGGTCTTCCTGCGTTCCTTCTCCTTTGTATGGTTTGGAACCAAATACAAGCTTATTCGTACTGCTGTACAGAACAGCATCCTCGTACGTCGGCTCCGGTTCTGGGGTCGGAATCGGTTCGTCCGGGAAATCCGGATCGATGGGTTCATCTGGAAAATCCGGGAAATCCGGGAAATCCGGCTCCACCGGATTCAGCGGCGTATCCGATACCGGTTTTGTCTTTTTCAGCTTTTCCAGTTCTTTTTCACTCTGCTGGATTTTCAGCTTTGTCTGTGCAAGCTGTAACTGCTGCGTTTCCAGATCCAGCTTGATCATGCTGGTATCGTATGTCATCAGCGTGTCTCCGGCATTTACCACATCGCCCTCTTTGACGAGAACCTGGGAAATGGTCTGGCTGTCGGAAAGATAGATGTTCTGGGAAGCCGTCGAGGTGATCTGGCCTTCCATGTTCATGCTGTCTCCCCAGTAACCACTCGTAAAGTCACTGACCGGATACACTTTTACGGTCGTCTTCTGCGCCTGGCGGATGCCGTAATAACCGCCGACACTGACACCGCCCACGGCAACTGCGGTCACAACTGCAATCGCGGCTTTCTTTGCTGCTTTTCCTTTTTTCATGTTTCAGCCACCTCCTTCGATTTCATCATTCCGTCGCGGATCTCCACGGTGCGCTGTGCCATCGATGCGATCTCCGCGTCATGTGTAATCATCAAGATGCTGACGCCCTCGTCGTTCAGGCTCTGGAACAGCTCCATGACCTGCTCGCCGGAATGGGAGTCGAGTGCTCCGGTCGGCTCATCAGCCAGCAGAATTTTCGGATGGTTGACAATCGCTCTTGCAATCGCCACACGCTGTTTCTGTCCGCCGGAGAGCTGGGTCGGTTTGAAACTCATACGGTCGCCGAGCCCCACCCGCTCGAGGGCAATCGCTGCCCGCTCTCTTCTCTCTTTTTTCGGCACGCCCGCGTACGTCAACGGGAGGCATACATTTTCCATTGCGCTCTGTCTTGCAAGGAGTTGGAAGTTCTGGAAGACAAAGCCGATTTTCTGCAGGCGGATGTCCGACATCTGATTGTCACTGCATTTGCTGATGTCCTGTCCGTCGAGGATCAGCCGTCCGCTCGTCGCCTGGTCGAGACAGCCGACAATATTCATCAGTGTTGTTTTTCCGGAACCGGAAGGACCCATGATCGCAACGTACTCGCCTTCTTCCATGGAGAAGTTGATGTTTTTCAGAACCGGAACCGGGATTTTGCCCTGCATATATTCTTTACAGATATTCTCTAATTCCAGAATCACGGCTGCACCTCCCCGTCATCTGCTGATCCGGCTTCCTGTGTGTCTGCCGGTTCTGCCTTACCATTGTCGGCGCCGCCGATCACGTTCGTTGTATCTTCCTCACCGCTGTACTCTGCGCCGTCCATGGTATTGTCAACCATGCCGTTTTCATCCTGCGTCATACCGTCGTCGACCATTCCATCGTCGTTGTCAAGCATACCGTCATCCACCATTCCGTCATCCTCGCCGCCGGCCGGATTGCTCTGTCCCAGTGATCCGTCGGTGCTGACTACGGTCTTCATCCCTTCTTCCAGACCGTCCTCCGGGAAGGTGATTGCATCATCTTCTGCAAGGCCGTCGGTGATCTGATATTCCATCATATTTTCATCGTGTGTTCCAAGGGTTACGCTTCGTTTTTCCAGTTTGCCTTTTCCATTATCGGCCCAGACGTAAGGATTGCTGTCGACATCGTTGATAAAGGAGTCAGACAGCCAGATTCCTGTTTTGACTTCCTGCTGGCCGACATCCGGCTCTACGTAAACGTGCTGGCCGAGCATCAGGCCATTTGTTCCATTGAGCTGTACATAAAACGGATAGTTGCTTGACTGCGTCATACCGTCTCCCGAACTGCTGTAAACGTTATTGCTTCCTGTCCGTGCATTTTCCCGATCAATCTTTGTCACAGTTCCAGTCCAGGTCTGATTCTCATCTACACGAGAATGCACGATCACCTGGCTTCCTTCGGTAATCGAACCGTCGCTCATATTCTGTTCATTGATCTGGCCTTTTACACGGAAATCTCCCGTTGCAAGAACGGTCAGGAAGGAATTGTCGGAGTTGTCACCGGAGTAAGCGCCGGCGCTGCTGTCATCGTTGTTGATTGATTTTACAACACCGGCGATTTCGCTGATCACGGTCGCATTGGTGATGTTATCGTTTAATTTATCAATCTCCGCCTGTTTTGATTTTCCTTCATATTCTTTTTTCTTTAAATCCAGCTCCGCTTCCTGAATTTCCAGTGTGATGCTTGCCTGCTGGTCTTTTGATGCCTGCTTTTTATCTTTGTAAAGCTGGTCGATATTGGTATTCATACTTGAAAGTTCATTGTTTATGCGTTCCAGATCCAGCTGCGCCTGCTCGAGGTCACTCTGGAATTTCTCGGTATCGTAGGAGAACAGCGGTGTTCCGACCTGAACCTCCTGACCGACTTCCACATAAACTTCCTTTACCTTTTTCTCGCTGTTTTTCTCTACCTTCCAGGTATTTTCCGACTCCACAACACCGGCATAGCGGTTTTCCATTCCATTTCCAGTTCCCAGATTGGTCAGGGCTTTTACAGTATTGACATAGACGACGTTATCGTCCTCTTTTGTACTGTTTCCAAGGAAATGCCATGTCACTCCCCCTCCGGCTGCCGCCAGCACTGCGACTGCACACACAATCGCGATTACTTTTTTCTTCATACGCTTCCTCCCACTTTTCTATTTTTGCAAAGAATTTTTCAGTTTTTCCAAGTTAGCTCTATCGTATCACATTTTGTTTTTTGTTTTCTTACTTTTTCCTTACTCTTTTTTAAGCAAATACTGGCTTTTTTCTGAAAATAGATTTTTGTTTTTGTCATTAAAAACCTGCCTCCGTGTTTATGACGGAAAGCAGGTTTTCTTTCGAATCTGTTAGATTTTATTTTTTATGCTACAAGTTTCATCTCCCGCAGAATGCGGTATACGAGATAACAGATCAGCGCTGCACAGACCAGTTTGAACAGAAGCGGAACGACGGCGAACACGATTTTAAATCCAAGCCAGATCACGCCGATCGGGAGAAGAATAGTGGCGCATGCGCCGAGGACTTTTCCTCCAAATTTCAGCAGCAGTCCGACGATCCCAAATAAAATTCCAATTCCGCAGAGCAGACCAAAACAGGTTGCCAGCATGACTAATGTAACTAACATCGTGATTCCTCCTTGTCTTTTTCTCTATGTGTTCCACTTGCTATGGATGTTTCCGTATCTTTCTTACAAACCATATTGTAGCACTTTTTTCCAGCAAAACAACGGGGAAGACGTGGAAGAATTTCTTAAGTTTTTCTTTACACTGATCGAGTGAAACCTAAAAAAGGACAGACAACGCTGCACTTCTGCAAAATTGTCTGTCCTGTAAATTACAAAATTTTCTTTACTCTTCTGTTGTCTCTTCCTCAGCCTGCGGCTCAACCTCAAGACCAAGCTCTTCCAGCTGTGCTGCGTCAACCGGTGACGGAGCCTCGGTCATCAGACAGGAAGCATCTTTTACTTTCGGGAATGCGATGACGTCGCGGATGCTGTCCTCTTTTGCCATCAGCATAACGAGACGGTCCAGTCCGTAAGCCAGTCCGGCGTGAGGCGGAACTCCGTATTTGAATGCATCCAGAAGGAATCCGAAACGCTCATGTGCCTGTGCTTTTGTGAAGCCAAGCATCTCAAACATCTTCTCCTGCACATCGTTCTGGTGGATACGAACACTTCCTCCGCCGATCTCGGTACCGTTCAGGACGATATCGTAAGCTTTCGCACGAACTGCGCCCGGATCGGTGTCCAGAAGCGGCAGATCCTCGTCCATCGGCATGGTGAACGGGTGATGCATTGCGGTGAAACGGTTCTCCTCATCGGACCACTCCAGAAGCGGGAACTCGGTAATCCATACGAAACGGTACTCGTTCTTGTCGAGCAGTCCCATCTGCTCTGCCAGTTCCAGACGAAGTGCGCCAAGAACGTTCCAAACAATCTTGTTGCGGTCTGCTGCGAAGAGAAGAAGGTCTCCAGCCTGTCCGTCCATGGCTTTGATGAGGGCTTCCATCTGCTCCTCTGTCATAAATTTGGAGAAGGAAGATTTCCAGCTTCCATCCTCATGGATTGCAATGTATGCAAGACCTTTTGCACCGTAACCTTTCGCAAACTCAACGAGCTTGTCGATTTTCTTTCTCGGCATTGCGCCCTGTCCCTTTGCGTTAATACCGCGGACAGAACCGCCGTTTTCAAGTGCGCCCTTAAATACAACGAACTCGGTATCTTTTACGGTCTCGGAAACATCAACCAGCTCCATACCGAAACGCAGGTCCGGTTTGTCGGAACCGAAACGGTTCATAGCCTCTTTCCAGGTCATTCTCTGGATCGGGAGCTGTACCTCAACGCCGAGCACCTCTTTAAACAGGTGTGCCAGCAGTCTCTCATTGACATCGATAACATCATCTACATCAACGAAAGCAAGCTCCATATCGATCTGGGTGAACTCCGGCTGACGGTCGGCACGCAGGTCCTCGTCACGGAAACATTTTACGATCTGGATATAACGGTCATAGCCGGAGCACATCAGAAGCTGTTTGAACAGCTGCGGAGACTGCGGCAGTGCGTAGAAGCTGCCTGGATGAACACGGCTCGGTACCAGGTAATCTCTGGCGCCTTCCGGTGTGGATTTCGTCAGCATCGGGGTTTCGATCTCAAGGAAGCCTTCTTTGGACATGAACTCACGGGTGAGCATTGCCACTTTGCTTCTCATGATCAGGTTTCTCTGGATGTCCGGGCGGCGCAGATCCAGGTAACGGTATTTCAGACGGAGCTCTTCTCTCGTCTTGGAATCCTCCTCGATCGGGAACGGCGGGGTTTCTGCCTCGGAAAGAATGCGTAAGGACTCAGCCTTTACTTCGAGCTCTCCTGTTGCCAGATTTTCATTGACAGCACCGGAGCGGGCCATAACTTCACCTTCTACGGCGATGACGAACTCGCTGCGCAGTTTTGCTGCTTTCTCAAAACCTTCCTCACTGATCGGGCCGTTCTCAAAGATAATCTGCATAATACCGCTTCTGTCACGCAGATCGACGAAAATAATTCCGCCTTTATTACGGCTCTTCTGTACCCAGCCCATCAGGGTTACTTTTTTTCCGATATCTGCTTTTGTGACTTCCGCACAGCGGCAGGTTCTCTTCAGGCCTTTCATGGATTCAGCCATTTTCTTGTTCCTCCTATTTGGAACTGCGGACACAAAGAATCTGCATCCGCAGCACATCGTTTTTTCATGCGATTACTATTATTGGATATTCCTTACATTTTGTCAACAAAAAATTCTTCGATCTCAGTGTAGCCCTCGCTGGCAAGCTGCTCTTTCTGGAATTTCTTGTTCTTCTTCATCACGGCAATGTTGATGGCCGTGCCTTCACTTCTCTCTTTTGTCGCCTGCTGAATGATCTTCTGCATTCCCTCTGCCGGCATGTTTTTCTCGATCAGGTACGCTTTTTTCTTCTGTGCGCCCGGGATCTGGTAATCTCTCTCAAGCAGAAGCATAACGATACGCTCAAATCCGATGGAGAATCCGCATGCGCAGGTCTGGTTTCCGGTGAATTTTCCGATCATTTCATCGTAGCGTCCGCCGCCTCCGACAGATCCGCCGTACTCATCCATAGCGATCTCGAAGATCGGTCCGGTGTAGTAGGACATTCCGCGCACCAGAGTCGGATCGAAAGCGATCTTGAATTCTGCGGTCTTCACGGCATTGACACTGTCGATGATGGTCTTCAGGCCGTCTGCGTACTCTTTGTCAAGGAATCCCTCGAGTTTCTCACGGCAGTACTCTACGCCTGCGGTATCCGGGGTGATCTCCTCGAACATTTTCAGGTATTTCTCTACGGACTCTTTTGCAAAGCCGGCTTCCTCGAGCTCTTTGGCAACGCCCTCAAAACCGATTTTATCCATCTTATCGAGGATAATAAATACGGTGTCATAGGACTCCTCCGGGAATCCGCTGTAGGCTGCCATTGCTTTTAAGATACGGCGGTCATTGATACGGATCGTAAAGTTCTTGAAGTCCAGTTTTCCAAGCAGTGTGGTGGTAGCAAGGATCAGCTCAATCTCTGCGAGGTTGGTCGGCTCGCCGAGGATATCGATATCGCACTGCATGAACTGGCGGTATCTTCCTCTCTGCGGACGGTCTGCACGCCATACATTTCCCATCTGAAGTGCTTTGAACGGGGACGGAAGCTCGTTTGCGTTGTTGGAATAGTAACGGCAGAGCGGAACGGTCAGGTCATAACGCAGGCCGCTGTCTACGAGATCGTTTTCTTTCTCAGCGGTCTCGAGTTTCAGCTTCTCTCCTCTTTTTAAGATCTTGAAAATCAGTTTCTCATTCTCGCCGCCCTGTTTGCTGTTCAGGTTTTCGATGTGCTCCACGCATGGGGTCTCCATGGAGGTAAAGCCGAAGGTTCCGTAAGTTTCCTTGATCAGACGGATCACGTAGTCACGGATTGCCATTTCTTTCGGTAAAATATCTTTCATTCCGGTAACCGGTTTCTTCTTTAATGCCATTTTCTGTTTTCTCCTTTATGATTTCCTGGATCAATTCATCAACATCAGAAAGCTCGATTGCTTTCCGGCTGCCGCTGTGGATCACTCTCTGAAATGCCAGGAACATTTTCAGATCGAAATTTTTGACTTCTTCTGTCATAAGCTCCATCGCCTGTTCCCGCGGAAACGCACTCCGGTACGGGCGGTCGGAGGTCAGCGCGCAGTACACATCACAGATGCGTAAGATACGCGCCCCAAACGGAATCTTTTCTCCCGCCAGATTGGCCGGATACCCGGTTCCGTCATAATTTTCATGGTGATACAGAATACTCTCCAGCACAAAATCGGAGTAGCCGCGTCCCTGCAGGAGTTCATAGCCCAGTGTGGAATGGGTCCGCACAAAGCGCATCTCCTCGACGACGAGCGTATCCTGTTCTTCTACGTAATTCTCCAGTACAATCTTTCCGATATCGTGGAGAACGCCCGCTTTTGCAAGCTCATAGCAGATTTCTTTCTCATACCCCAGTTCCCGCGCAAGATCGTAAGCTAAATTGCTCACTTCCATGCCATGGATGAGCTGCTCGGTCAGGGTATAGCGCAGCATGTGAAGCTGCTGACTGGAATTTTCTTTCATTTTGGCAGATACTTCTCCATTCCGATACGCTTTCTCTCGATCATTTCATCGATACGCTCCACGTAGTTTTTCAGATCCTTCACGTTCTCCACCCGCTCAATGCGCTCTCCGTGTTCAAACACGAATTTCGTGGACGCTCCGGCTCCCGCGGCCAGAATGGACTGTTTTTCCTCCATAATGAGGATGTTGTAGATGCCTGCTTTTCCTTCGCGGGAGTAGCCGACATTCTCAAAGTTACCCGCCATATTTTTCTGGCGGTACATGTAATACGGTCCCATCTCCATGCGGTGTGCGCTGTCCATCGTCATTTTCATGATCTCGGCAGAGTTTTCAAACGAGATCTCCTGATATTTGTCTTTGAACAGGTTGAGTCTCGTTGCACGCTTTAACGCAAGGGAATGGACGGTCAGGGAATCCGGATTCAGCGCTTCCACTTTTTCCAACGTATGCGCCACTTTTTCCTTGTCCTCACCCGGCAGACCGACGATCAGATCCATGTTGATGTTGTCAAATCCAAGGGAACGCGCCATGCGGAACTTCTCCTCGATCTCCTCCACGGTATGGTGGCGTCCGATCAGATCCAGCGTTTCCTGGTTCATGGTCTGTGGATTGATCGAAATACGGGTGACCGGGAATTTGCGGATGGCTTTTAAGACCTCCTCATTGATCGTATCCGGCCGTCCTGCCTCCACGGTGAACTCCTGCACCTGCTCCATCGGGAAGAGCTCTGTCACTTTCGTGAGCAGGCGCTCCATCTGTGCCGCATTCAGTGTGGTCGGCGTACCGCCTCCGATGTAGATCGTATCAAGGGTGTAATCCTTCATGTTCTCACTGATAAAGATCAGTTCTTTGATCAGTGCATCGAGATACGGATCTACCATATGCTCCCAGCGGCTTAACACATGGGAGCCGAAGGAACAGTACAGGCAGATGCTCGGACAGAACGGGATGCCGATGTACAGGCTGTAACCGTGTTCGTAGTCGATCGTCTTTAAAATGTCCTTTTCCCGGTTGGCAATCGTGATCGCAAGTGCCGTCTTTTCCGGGCTGGTGTAGTAAGTTTCGCGCATGTATTTCGCAATCTCTACATTTTTTTTACCCTCTTCAAGCATCTTCATCGGAATTTTCGTCGGACGGATGCCGGTGAGATCGCCCCATGGAAGTTCTTTGCCGCTCACTTCGGAAAGCGTGCGGTATACCATCCGTTTCAGGACATTTTTCGTTTCATGGCGGTCTTTTTCATATTCCACCGCCTCACACTGCGAAGCGAGCGTCTCATGTTTCTCGTCTGCAATCGAAAAACAGATCTGATCCGCCTCGTATGTGATCGTATCATAATATGCAAATTCCCCGTCCGGCGCCCCATCCTCTTCGTACCATGAGGTAATCTCACAGCCCGGATAGAATGCCTTGATCAGGGAATACACATCGTATTCAAAATCTTTTCTATTAAAACAAAGGCTGATATTAAGCAAGGGGATTGTACCTCTTTTCATGTTCAATCGTAGTTTCATCGTTGTGGCCCGGATACACGGTCACATCCCCGGGAAGCTCTTTTAACAGGCGCTTGACCGACGCGATCAGCTCTCTGCCGGAGGATGTCGGGAAGTCGTATCTTCCGTAGGACTCGCAGAACAGCGTATCACCGGAAAAAAGTGCTTTCTCTGCCGGAATATAGTAGCAGACACCGCCTGCCGTGTGCCCCGGTGTCGCAAGAACGTGGATTTCAAAATCTGCGAGATGAAGCACATCGCCCTCTTTTACGGTTTTGTCCGCCTGCATTGTGTACGGTTTGCTCCAGAGCCCGGAAAGATTTTCCTTTGGATCCCCCAGCAGGTGCTGCTCTTTTTCATGGACATAGACCGGGATATGGTATTTTTTCCGCAGCGCATCCGCTGCCAGCATATGGTCGAAATGGCCATGGGTCAGCAGAATGGCCTCCGGGTCGCCGTCGATCTCATCGATCTGGCGTTCAATCTCCAGCGGCGAATCGCCCGGGTCCACGATCAGCACCTTCTGGCTGTCCGGATTTTCCACAACGTAGCAGTTTGTCGAGAGCATTCCAAGTGCCCGGTAATTTACCTTTATCATACGCTTTTCTCCTTTTTATCCTCTCGATCTCTGAATATCGATCACGCTCTCCACCTGGCGCACCTTCTCGATGATGCTGTTCAGCTCTTCGTTGTTGTGCACGTCGAACGTCACATCGATGGAAGCCGTTCCCTGCTTGCTCGTTCTCACGTTCATCGCCGCAAGGTCGATCTTCCGCTCGGTAAAGATCTTGGAGATATCCACCAGAAGACCGGTACGGTTGTTTGCGTAAACGCTGATCTCCACGGTATAGAGAGAGCCGCCGTTGTCCTCTGCCTGCCATTCAGCATCAATGAGGCGCGCCCGCTCAGATTCCGGCAGATTCAGGACATTGACACAGTCGGTGCGGTGAATGGTCACGCCGCGTCCTCTTGTGACAAAGCCCACGATCTCATCGCCCGGGATCGGATTGCAGCATTTGGAGAAGCGAACTGCCACATCGTGGATACCGCGCACGACGATGCCGCCCTTGCTCTTTCCAACCGGCAGAACTTTCTCTCCGGATGCCGCCTCGAGCACCTGCTCGTCGGTGATCTCTTTTTTATGCTGCTTTTCGTACGTCTCAATCAGCTTGTTGAGGACCTGGCCCTCTTTTAAGCCGCCGTGGCCGATGGCCGCAAGAACGGAATCCCAGTCGCGGAAGCCGTACTTTCTCATGACAGCCTCTTCGTACATCGGTTTCGTATAGATTCCAAGATTTTTGCCCTTCAGCTTTGCATAGTTGGTGAGCATTTCCTTGCCTTTGACGATGTTGTCCGTCTTGTTCTGCTGGCGGAACCACTGGTTGATGCGGCTCTTTGCCTGGGAACTCTTCGCAATTTTCAGCCAGTCGCGGCTCGGTCCCTTGGAGTTCTGCGAGGTGATGATCTCGACGCGGTCTCCGTTGTGAAGTTCCGTCTCGATCGGCACGAGTTTTCCGTTGACCCTCGCTCCGACCATCTTGTTGCCGACCGCACTATGGACGGAGTAAGCAAAGTCGATGGCACAGGAGCCGACCGGAAGCGTTTTGACATCGCCCGCCGGGCTGAAACAGTAAACATTGTCAGCAAACAGGTCGAGATCGCTCTTTAAGAGGTTCATGAACTCATGGTTGTCCGCCATGTCCTGCTGCCACTCCAGAATCTGGCGCAGCCAGGTCAGTTTTTCCTCTTCCTGCTCCGGTCCCGGTTTCTTGCCGTCGGAGGCCTCTTTGTATTTCCAGTGTGCAGCGATACCGTATTCTGCAATCCGGTGCATCTCATAAGTACGGATCTGAATCTCAAACGGCTGTCCGTTCGGTCCGATCAGGGTTGTATGCAGGGACTGGTAACGGTTTGGCTTCGGCATCGCAATGTAATCTTTGAAACGGCCCGGGATCGGCGTGTACATTTCATGGATGACACCGAGCGCTGCATAGCAGTCTTTGACGGATTCCACGATGATGCGGACCGCAAAGAGGTCATAGATCTGATCCAGCGTCTTGTGCTGGTTGACCATCTTTTTGTAGATGCTGAAAAAGTGCTTGATTCGTCCGTTGACATCTGCCTCAATGCCGGCCTGGTGGATATGACGGGTCACCTCTTTTACGATCGCATCGACAAACTCCTGCCGCTGCTCCCGCTTCATGCTGACCTTCTGCACCAGTTCATAGTACGCATCCGGCTCCAGATATTTCAGAGAAAGGTCATCGAGTTCGACCTTGATCTTGGAAATACCGAGGCGCTGTGCGATCGGGGCATAAATATCCATCGTCTCACGCGCTTTTTTCTTCTGCGTCTCCGGCGACCAGTACTGTGCAGTCCGCATGTTGTGCAGACGGTCCGCCAGTTTTACCAGAATAACACGGATATCCTTTGCCATCGCAAGGAACATCTTTCTCAGGTTTTCTGCCTGCTCCTCGACCTTATCCGCAGAATATTTCAGCTGTGCCAGCTTCGTGACACCGCTTACAATCAGGGACACCTCCGGGCCGAACTCCTCGGTCAGCTCTTCTTCGGTCATGACGGTATCTTCGACAACGTCGTGCAGAAGGCCTGCCGCGATCGACTCCTTGTCGAGCTCCAGATCTGCCAGGATAATTGCCACACAGAGCGGATGGATGATGTACGGTTCCCCGCTCTTTCTTTTCTGGTCCTTATGTGCATCCGCTGCCACGCGGTATGCTTTTTCGATCAGGGAAATATCGTCCGATGGATGATATTTTTTCACAGAAGCGATCAATTCCCCGTATAATTCCTCCGGACTTGTAAAATCGTCCGTCTTGCGGATTCTGGCTTCTGCCGCCGCCACATCCTTCTTTAATTCTTCTTCACTGATTCTTTTCTCTTCTTCCATATGTATCCTCCGCTCTCATGATTAACCCCTGCGTTTCGTTGGATACGTTATTTGCCATCGTAACGGATGACAGATTTTACATCATATTTTGCCAGTTTTTCGCGTCCTTTTAAGCCGGCAAGCTCCATCAGGAACACGATTCTGGTTACTTCGCCGCCGAGGCGCTCGATCATTTTTGCACAAGCCTCCACGGTACCGCCGGTTGCAATCAGGTCGTCGATGATGACTACCTTCTGGCCCGGTTTGATGGAGTCTTTGTGCATCTCGATCGTTGCGCTGCCGTACTCCAGGTCATAGCTCTCCTCGACGGTCTCCAGAGGAAGTTTTCCTTTTTTACGGATCGGCACGAACGGTTTGTGCAGATTGTAAGCAATCGGCATACCGAAAATGAAGCCGCGGGACTCGGTTCCGCAGATTACATCACAGTCTACTTCTTCTACAAAATGCTGCATCTCATCTATGGCAAGCTGCAGTCCGTCTGCGTCCTGCAGGATACTCGTTACATCTCTGAAAATAATACCCGGTTCCGGGAAATCCGGAATACTTCTTACGTAATCCTCTACTTTTTTCATAAAATATTCCTCCGTTTCGTCAAGGTTTGACAATTCACCTTACAGTATAGCATCAATATTCTTCTGCGTCAATTTTGTTTCCGATAGAAAACAGGGCAGAAAAATCAGGTATTTGCGGCTTTTCTGCATCTTTAAAAATAACTCTGGATATTGATCTGTAATTTGTCGCGTCCGTTCCACGTATCGATCGACGGATAGTACGCTACCGAGAGGGTTGGATGTGCATCCACGTATGCGGCGAACGCTTCTCCCTCACCGAAATAGACACCATCCATCTGGTATCCGCCCGCATCGGCAAGCTGTACTTTCACCACGTTTCTATTCTTTCCAAAAATGCGGTAATTTAATACAGTCAGTCCTTTCTGTGCGAACAGCGGTTTCGTGTTGCCTTTTCCGAACGGCTCCAAGAGACTTAACTGGCGGATCAGATTTTTGGTGATGTAGGTGATCGGCATCGGCACATCGATCACAACTTTTTCGACGAAATCCTCTTCCGTCAGCATGGAATTATCGTTCAGTGCCCGGCGGAACGGTTCGATCATCTCCTCTCCTGCGAGGGAAAGGCCCGCAGCCATCGGGTGGCCGCCGAATTTCGTCATCAGTTCTTTGCATTTGCAGAGCTCCTCATACATCGAATACGCTTCGATCGAGCGGCCGGAGCCCTTGACGCCCTCCTCACTTCTGGTGAGTACGAAGGATGGTTTGTGGAAGTGCTCCCGCAGGCGACCTGCGATGATTCCGGCAAGGCTCTCGTGGCAGTCCGGCAGATAGACGACGAGGACTTTGTCGTTCTGCAGCGGGGAGGTTTCCACGAGCTCGATTGCTTTCGCCTCACCCTGGCGCGTCAGCTCTTTGCGGCTTTCATTCAGGTCTTTCAAGTCCCCGGCAAGCTTTGCGGCCTCCTCACGTGTCTTTGCGCAGAGCAGTTTTAACGAATGCTCCGCCGTGTCAAGCCGTCCCGATGCGTTGATGCACGGGCCGAGAACGAAGCCGATGTGATACGGTGTCACGTTTTCCGCCTCGATGCCCTGCACACGGATCAGCTCCTGCAGGCCGAGGTTCTGCGTTTTATGGAGCGCCCGAAGGCCGGCTTTTACAAAAATCCGGTTTTCTCCCTGCAGATCCATCACATCACCGATCGTCGCAATGGCGACAAATTCCAGAAAGCGGAAGCTGTGCTCCTTTGGAATACCTGCTTTTGCCTCCATCGTCTGGATCAGTTTCCATGCGACGGCCGCACCGCAGAGGCCCGGAAACGGATAGGAACAGTCTTTCTGTTTCGGATTGACAACCGCGTCCGCTGGCGGCAGGATGTAGCGGCGTTCTCCGTTTTCATCCTCCTCAAACGGAACCTCGTGGTGGTCCGTCACAACAACCGTCATGCCAAGTTCTTTTGCCAGACGGATCTGACTGCCCGCCGCGATGCCGTTGTCACAGGTGACGATCGTGTCCCGCCCCTCATCCGCGGCAAACTGCACAAGATGCTCATTTAAGCCGTATCCGTCTGCAATCCGGTCCGGGATACGCACATCCGCATCGGCACCGAGATCTTTTAATCCGGTCAGCAGAATATACGTTGCCGTAACACCGTCGATGTCGTAGTCCCCGATGATGCGGATCGGCTTTTTCTCCCGAATTTTTTCAGCGATCAGATCTGCCGCGCGCTCCATATCCTTCATCAGCAGCGGATCGTGGAGCTGCTCCAGATCACCGAAGAGATACTCTTCGATCTCTTTCTCCCCGGTCACATCCCGGTTCCGGATCAGGCGGGCGATGACGGGATCGATGCCGAACCGGTCCGCAATTGCCTGGAAATCGGCGCGTTTTGCCGAAACTACCCAGCGTTCTTTCTTCATATGTTCTCCTCTTTCCTGTTAGCAGGAAACGCCGGACTTTTCCGGTCCGGCGTTTCTCTTTTTATGGTTTTTGCTGCTTTTATTTATTTTTTGTCTTATTCTGTACTGCTTTGGACGGCACATATTTGTTTTTTCCAACGTGCTTCATCACATACCACAGGGCACCTGTGATGCAGACAGAAGTGTAAGCTCCGCATACGATACCAACCATCAGAGGTGCTGCAAAGTCGCGGATGGAAGAAACTCCCATCACGAACAGAACAAAGATGGTGATAAAGGTGGTGAGGGAACTGTAAATGCTTCGGGTCAGGGTGTCCGTGATGCAGCGGTCAACCAGGGACTCGATCGGCTCTCTCTTTAACTCCGGCAGATTCTCACGGATACGGTCGAAGATGACGATCGTACTGTTGATGGAATAGCCGAGGATCGTCAGCATACACGCGATAAAGGTGCTGCCGACCGAAATACGGGATACCACATAGAATCCGAATACAATGGCGATATCGTGCATCAGTGCAAGGATGGCACTCGATGCGAAACGGATGTCGCGGAAACGGATCCAGATGTACAGCAGCATGCAGACTACAGCGATGATAACTGCTTTCATCGCATTCTGGCTCATTTCTTTACTTACAGTAGAAGAAATGTTGTCGAAAGTGATTTCAGAAGTATCGACACCGAAATTGTCTGCCATTGCCTGGTAAACCTGCTCACGCTCTTCCAGAGTCAGAGAACGTGTTTTGATGATGACATTGTTGCCTCCGACAACCTTTGTCATCTGAATATTGGAATCTTTTGTCACGCCTTCCACAACCGGCTCTACCTCTTTGTCCAGCTCTTCGATGGAGTAATCCTCGTTGAACGGAACGTTGATGGAAGTACCGCCCTTGAAGTCAAGGCCGAAGTTCAGTGCGCTTCCCTTTGTCTGATGCATGAAAATCATGCTGGCCGGAACGGCAAGCAGCAGAATGCAGGAGATCGTGAAGAAGATCTTTCTCTTTTCCACAAATGGAAATCCCTTGCGCTCTTTCTTGGTTCCGTAGTATTTCGCATCCTTCAGTCCCATACCGTACAGGCTGTTGACCAGCAGTCTGGAAACAACCATGGCGCTGAACATGGAAAGAACAATACCAAGAGCAAGTGTCATGGCGAATCCGCGGACACTTCCGCTCGCAAGCGCATACAGAACAGCTGCTGCAATCAGGGTCGTCACGTTTCCGTCCAGGATGGCAGAAGCTGCCTTCTTGAATCCGTCGCGGATTGCCGCATGAACCGTCTTTCCGGCACCGATCTCCTCCTCGATACGGGCATAAATGATAACGTTCGCATCGACCGCCATACCGATCGACAGGATAACACCTGCGATACCAGGCAGGGTCAATGTCAGGTCAAATGCATTTAAAGCAATCAGATTCAGCTCAACATAGATGAGCAGTGCACATCCGGCAGCAATACCAGGCAGGCGATATACGATTGCAAGGAAAAGGATAATCAGTACAATGCCGATCGCTCCCGCTTTTACGCTGGTGGAAACAGCTGCAGATCCAAGCTGTGCTCCAACGACGCTGGAGTTGATCTCCTCAAGTTTCAGGGAAAGGGAACCGATACGGAGGGTGGATGCCAGGCTGGTTGCTTCATCCCAGTCCATGTTTCCGCCGGAGATGACTGCAGTACCATCGGAAATCACAGCGTTTACACTCGGTACACTGACGAATTTTTCATCATAGTAGATACCGATGCTCTTTCCTGCGCTGTAGGCTTCCTGGGTTGCGTCTGCAAATTTCTGTTTTCCTTCGTCGGTCATTTTCAGCTGAACGACGCTCTCGGTTGCTTTTGTGGTGGAGTTCTGCTGATGCATGGCTTCTGCGCTCTCCACATCTTTACCGGTCAGAACGACGGAGCCGTCCTCATCGAGCTCTTCGATAGTTTTTCCGTTCAGAACGTACTCGCCGGTCGAGCTGTCGTAGGTGTAGTTTTCTGTTCCGTCATCGTTGGTCTGTTTGATGAAATACAGGCTTCCCGGTTTACCCATCTCTTCCAGAATGGTGGTTGCATCGGTTGCACCCGGGATTTCAATGGTGATACGGTTGTCGCCCTGCAGATATACCTGTGCCTCTTCGCTGTACTGCTGCGCACGCTGTTCCAGCTTGTAGCGGGTATCTGACATTTCTTCGTCTGTCGGGTTGTCCTTTACGGCCTGATAGGTAATGCTGACACCGCCGGACAGATCCAGACCCAGGTTGATGTTCTTCATCGAACCGGTTCCGGTAGGACCCCATCCTTTGATCATCGTCCATCCAAGAAGCACTGTTACAATGGCTGCCAGGACGAGTGCGATGATACTCTGTTTCTTCTTCATCATGTCGCGATTTTCCTCTTTTCTTTAATCTTCGGCCAGAGCTGCCTTTATCATCAATGCACACTCGATCCGTTTCTGCTGCATCTTGCATCCGATCTCGTAAACATCGTTGATCTTACCTGTGAAATTGTAGGAGTTTGCCGCGCATCCGCCGCTGCAGTAGAACCGTGCAAAGCACTGGCTGCACTCCTTCTTGGAATAAACGTTGCATTTTTTGAATTCGTTGACAGTTTCTGTCTTTTTCACGCCTTCGTAAACATTTCCGAGGCAGAAATCTTCCTGTCCTACGAACTGGTGGCACGGATAGAAATCGCCCCACGGTGTTACCGCAAGGTACTCGGTTCCGGAACCGCAGCCGGAAAGACGTTTATAAACACATGGTCCGCCGGTCAGATCGATCATAAAGTGGAAGAAATTGAAGCCTCTTCCCTCTTTTTCTCTCTTGATCATCTCTCTTGCCAGAATGTCGTACTGTTCGAAGATCACCGGAAGGTCTTCCTCACGGATCGCATAGTCCTCGGTCGGAGGCGCTACAACAGGCTCAACCGAGATCTGCTTGAAGCCGAGGTCTGCCAGATGGAGAACATCAGCTGCAAAGTCTGTGTTGTAATGCGTGAAGGTTCCGCGCACATAGTATTTATCCTGATGACGAAGCTCAGCGAATTTTTGGAATTTCGGCACGATCAGATCGTAGCTTCCGGCACCTTTGCGGAACGGACGCATGTGATCGTGAACTTCTTTTCTTCCGTCGATACTTAATACGACGTTGCCCATCTCTTTATTGCAGAACTCCATGACCTCGTCGTTTAAGAGAACACCGTTGGTGGTCAGGGTGAAACGGAAGTTCTTGTTATGTAACTTCTCCTGTTCTCTTCCGTAGGCTACGAGCTGTTTTACAACATCCCAGTTCATCAGCGGTTCACCGCCGAAGAAATCTACCTCGAGGTTTCTTCTGCTGCCGGAGTTTGCGATCAGGAAATCAAGCGCTTTTTTGCCGACTTCCAGGGACATCAGTGCACGTCTTCCGTGATACTCGCCCTCTTCTGCGAAGCAGTAACGACAGGCAAGGTTGCAGTCGTGTGCAATGTGGAGGCAGAGTGCTTTTACGACGGTCGGACGGTTGGAAAACTGATCAATTGCGTTTTCGTAAATGTCTTTTGTAAAGAGCATGCCGTTATCTGTAAGTTCCTGAATTTCTTCTCTGGCTTCGGTGATGTCCTGCTCGGCATATTTACTGCTAAGCGCCTCTGCTGCCTCTTCTGCATTTTTTCCTTCGTTCATGCAGGAAAGGACATCGTATACGCAGTCATCCACAACATGGACGGAGCCGCTGTTGACGTCCAGCACCATGTTGAAGCCATTGCTTTTATATAAATGTATCACTGTGGTATTCCTTTCTATAACTCTCTCTTTTTTTGATGTGCCTGGCAAAAAGAATGTTCCCAAATCCGGCGAAACCGGTTCTGGGAACACCTTTTACTCGTCCTTATGGATTACTTTTACTTATGCTCGCAGCTCTGGTTGCCTACGGTGCAAGAAGTCTTACATGCGGACTGGCAGGATGTCTGGCACTCACCGCATCCACCTTTTTTTACAGTGTTCTGTAAGCTTTTTGTATTTAAAGTTTTGATGTGTTTCATGGCACATTCCTCCTTCATTGTAGTTGACGCGCGACTTTTTTATAGTCTTCGGCCATTAGCTCTTCCCATTATAGCATAGGTTTTTCAAATTTAAAAGTCTGTTTTTTGAAAAAATGTTCTGTTTTGTCCGCTTTTATCTGCCGTGTGCCGTCATTCCGCCTGCCATTCCGCCGACGGCACAGACTGCTGCCGCCCACAGAAGTCTTCCGGCTCCGGCAAATCCGCCCGGCAGGAAGACTGCGGAGACGATGATCAGAATGGCAAAATACACGATTCCAAAGCAGATGCCCCAGAGAAACCGCCGTTTTCCCGCCATGTTTCCTGCCATTCTTCCGCCGGAAAAGCTTGATGCCAGATAGATCACCACAATGCCCGCCTGCACCCAGCTTTCCTTCCAGGAAAATTTCCAGAGCAGGAAAGACAACAGCAAAAGAAGAAGCACCGAGATCAGATAGGAAACGAGAAGAGCCTTCAGCCAGCCGATCCCGCTGCCCGCACCCACCGCCCATGTTTTCTTTTCTTCCATAAGAAAAAGCCCTCCCATACTGTAAATGTATGGAATGGCTTTTCCGGATATGCCTGTTTCTTTATTCTTCGTCAAACGGATGATTCTTTTTGAATTCCAGCCATGCGGCCATGCTCTTTGCGCGTTTTGCCTGCATCTGAAGGAATGCCATGCAGAACATAACGGCTGCAGAAAGTGCGGAGCTGATCGCCAGCGGAAGCACCATCGTCTCATCGCCGGTGTTGACCGGGATGCTGCGGATGCTTACAGTGGTCTGTGTCTTCTTCTGCGGAATCTTTGTGCTTCCGGTATTGGAATTGGAAGAGCTGTTGTTACTGCTGCTCTTCGACGGTGTGGCTGTCGGAGTCGGAGTGGATGTCTTATTCGTTCCGTAGTTGTCCGGTCCTACAAGGATCGTTCCTGCGGCACGCAGCGTACTTACGTCATCGGCTGCACTTGCTGTCATTTCACCTGCACTCAGGTTGGATTTCTGCTCTGCAGCTGCAAGCAGTTCATGCTCGCCTTCGTCCGCCGTCTCAGCTTCTGCTGTTTCCGTCTGCTCCTCTGATACAAGGCTTCTGGACAGACTTACTGCCACCGGCTGGATCAAAAGAGAGACATTGGAGATCAGATAGCCGTCTTCTGTGCTGTCCGTACCGGATGGATTGGAAATTTCATCGAAATTTTTTACGGTTTCGTTTTCTTTCTGAATTTCATCTTTTACAAGGTCATCCAGATTTTCATCCTGTTTCCACTGGTCCGATGATGCATCATTTCCCGTTCCGTTCTGGTTATCCTGGTTTGTATCGTCCTGGTTTGTATCATCTGCTGCAAGATCGTCTTTTGCTGTATCATCCGGGGCAGGTGTCACGGTTGGATCTTCTGCCGGAGTTTCCGGATTCTCCGGATTTTCACTGTCATCGGTATTCTCGCCCGGTGCTGTCGTCGGAGTTACTTCCGGCGTTACGGTCGGTTCCGCATCCGGTGTCGGCGCTGCCGTTGGTGTATCCCCTGTATCTTCTCCGTTGTCCGCATCCGGTGTCGGAGTTGCCGTTGGTTCCTCCGCCGGCGTTACGGTCGGCTCTGCGTCCGGCGTTTCCGTCGGTTCTGCGTCCGGGGTCACCGTTGGTTCTGCGGTCGGCTCTGCATCCGGCGTTTCCGTCGGACCCGGAGTTGGTGTTACGGTATCTTCTGCCGCATCCGGTGCCGGAGACTCGCCTGGCGCAAGCGTTGGTGTTTCCGAAACCGTTTCTTTTGCTTTTTCTGCTGCCAGAACAGCCTCATATCCGGCTTCTGTCACCACGATTTCATCTGCCGCAAAAACGGTATCTGTTACTCTTCCCCAGAAGTCTGTTTTCTGCTGTTTCTTTCGATACGTTTCCAGCTCTTTTTCATCCATTCCGACGAATACCAGATATTTTTCTGCTGCTTCCTCCGCTGCCGTTTTGCTGGTATCTGCAGCAGTGTTTTTTTCGGTTGTTTTCCCGTCCGCCTGCAGTTCTGCCGCTGCAACTGCAAGAAGCTCCTGTGCTTTTTCCACGGTTTTTACTGCTGTCTCTGCCGTTGTACCGTCTGCCGTATCATCGCCGGTTTTCAGATTCACATAAACGGCTGCCCGTTTTGTCTCTGTACCGTTCTCCGTTCCGGAGACAGTTTCGTTCTGTACTACGCTTTTTTCCGTTCCTGCCGATGCGCTGGCACGGAGCGGAACTGCATCGGAAAATACCAGTGTGCCCGCAAGGACAGCACCCATCACTTTCCATGCCTGTTTTTTCTTCATTGCGTTTCTCCTTATGTTCTCTTGGTCTATCCTAAAAAAATCTGTCTTTTTGTGTCATAATTTCGCATTACAGCATTATAGCACAAGAAAGAATCCCGCGCAAGGCTGAAGTCGCCTTGAAACGCGGGATTCGTGAATCACTTTCTTACGCAGTGAAACAGCAAGTGTTTCACTGCTGGGTGAACAGTAACGCGGGATTCTCATCTGCTTTTATCGCTTTTTAGTTTGTTTCCATTCTCGTTGTCGTGAGCTGATCCGGGGATAAATTCAGGATTTCCATAAACTCATCACCTGTGATCGTCTCTTTCTCATACAGATATTTTGCCAGCTCGTGGAGTTTCGGCATGTTATCTTTTAAGAGCTGCTCTGCTTTGTCGTACTGTTTTCTGACTGCTGCAACAACCTTCTCATCAATCTGTGCTGCTGTCGATTCGGAGCATGCCAGGGAAGTGTCACCGCCGAGGTACTGGTTCGTTACCGTCTCAAATGCAACCATACCAAATTCCTCGTTCATACCGAAGCGGGTGATCATGGATCTTGCCACCTTCGTTGCCTGCTCGATATCGTTCGAAGCACCTGTCGTGATGGAATGGAACACCAGATCCTCTGCCACACGGCCGCCGGTCAGCGTTGCAATTTTATTTTCCAGCTCTTCGCGGCTCATCAGGTTGTGCTCATCTTCATCCACCTGCATCGTATAGCCGAGGGCGCCGGACGTACGCGGGATAATGGTGATCTTCGTAACCGGAGCGGAATGGCTCTGCAGTGCTGCGACGAGTGCATGGCCGACCTCGTGGTAGGAAACGATCAGTTTCTCTTTGTCGGTCATGATCTTATTCTTCTTCTGGTATCCGGCGATGACAACCTCAACGCTCTCCTCCAGATCCGCCTGGGTGACGAATTTTCTTCCATCACGGACGGCACGGAGTGCTGCCTCGTTGATCATATTGGCAAGTTCTGCACCAGAAGCACCGGATGCCATACGTGCGATCGCATTGTAATCGACATTGTCGCCCACGCGGATGTTTTTCGCATGGACTTTCAGGATTTCCTCACGGCCTTTTAAGTCAGGCAGTTCAACCGGCACACGGCGGTCGAAACGGCCCGGACGAAGAAGTGCCGGGTCCAGGGAATCCGGACGGTTCGTCGCTGCCAGAATGACAACGCCTTTCTTTCCATCGAATCCATCCATCTCGGCAAGCAGCTGGTTCAGGGTCTGCTCACGCTCGTCGTTTCCGGAGAATCCGCCGCCGTCACGTTTTTTGCCGACGGTATCGATCTCATCGATAAAGACGATACACGGTGCTTTCTCATTTGCCTGCTGGAACAGGTCACGCACCTTCGCAGCTCCCATGCCGACGAACATCTCGACAAACTCAGAACCGGAAATGGAGAAGAACGGAACATTTGCCTCTCCGGCTACTGCCTTTGCAAGCAGCGTTTTACCGGTTCCTGGAGGGCCGACAAGCAGTGCTCCTTTCGGCATTTTTGCACCAATTTCTTCATATTTTTTGGGATTATGCAGGAAGTCAACAATCTCCTGTAAAATTTCTTTTGCCTCATCCTCTCCGGCAACATCTGCAAATTTAATGCCGGTTTCGGACTGTACATAAACCTTGGCGTTGCTCTTTCCAAAGCTCATCGCATTTCCCATGCCGCCCATCATCTTGCTCGTCATGCGTTTCATCAGCCACTGTCCGAGCGCAACCATCACAACGATCGGTATTACCCATGTTAAAAGAAATTCCATGAGTGGCGACATCTGCTCTATGATCGGCGTTCCGAATTCGGTAATACCTGCCTCATATAAACGATCTACCAGCTTGTAATCATTCATCATACCCGTCTTATAATAATTCGCCGGGCTTGATTTGTCGCTGAAAATAATCTCATTTGACTGGATCTGGACTTCGCTGATTTCGTTGTTATCTACCATCTGCAAAAATTTTCCGTAATCAACTTCTGTTACTTTGGGCTCGAGAAGTCTCGGGAAAAGCAGAAGATTTAACAGCAGAATGACGATCAGCGCAATTACATAATAAAAAATTATGGGTTTTTTCGGTTTTTGCACCTGCTTCATCTGTATCCCCTCCTGTTTCTTGATTTTCTTTCTTTTTTAGTAGCATAAACTTTTCTTTCGCTAAAATCAATCAAATTCTGACATTTCATGAAACTTTTATACTTTTTTATATTTTCGCTATAGAAAAGTAAGTTTCTTGCTTTTCCATCTGTTTTCGGCTATACTTGCGAAAGACTGGGAAAGTCTCTTTTTGAAATTTTGCCCCGAAATGACGGGGTTCATTCGATAAAAAAGCTATAGAAACGGAGGTTTTGTGTATGGGACACAGGTTTACATATGTGGTTTCGCCGGAGGAGGAACGGGAAAATCTGACTGTGGAATGGTTTCTCCGCCGGCATGGATATTCGCGCCATATTATTACGGGCTTAAAACGCACAGAGGACGGCATTTTCCGAAACGGCGTCCGCGCCTGGACGAGCCAGGCCGTGCACGCCGGGGATGTGATCGAAACGCACCTTGTCGAAACAGAACCCTCCGACGGAATTCTGCCGCGGCCGGTTCCGTTTTCGGTTGTGTATGAGGATGACGACATCCTCGTTGTGGATAAACCCGCTGATACGCCGATTCATCCGTCGATTGGAAATTATGAAAATACGCTGGCAAACGGCATTGCATGGTATTTTGAACAGAAAGGTGAACCCTTCGTCTACCGCTGCATCAACCGCCTCGACCGCGACACCACCGGCCTTATCGTACTCGCCAAGCACGCCTTAAGCGCCGCCGTCCTCTCCCAGGCCATGCGCTCCCGCGAAATCCACCGCACGTATCAGGCCTTCGCCCTCGGCGAAACCGCTGCATCCGGCACCATCGACGCCCCGATCGCCCGCCTCGACGGCTCCCTCATCCAGCGCACCGTCGACTTTGCCTCCGGCGAGCGCTCCGTAACCCATTACCGCACCCTCGCGCACTGCTCCGTTTTCTCCCACCTCGAACTCAACCTCGAAACCGGCCGCACCCACCAGATCCGCGTCCACATGGCTTACATCGGCCATCCGCTGCTCGGCGATACCCTCTACAACAAAACTCCCGGCACTTTCCCCCGCCAGGCACTTCACTCTGCATCGCTCTCCTTCGTCCATCCGATCACCGGAGAACCCTTAAACTTCCACGCACCACTGCCGGAAGATATGCAAAACCTGCTGACATAAACCAACCCCCGTGAGTTGCCGCTCACGGGGGTTTTGTTGTCCCTGATGGAACTGTCATGTCTTTTTGCCGGTGACATTGTATCATACACAAAATTTAGTTTCAATCATCATTTTCATACAGTTCTGATTCTTGGTACTTCATCGATATGCAAATATTTGCTGATGCATTTCACAATCACATCATGATCCGAAACCTGTCCCATGCCGGACACTGCTACGGTCGCCACAACGCCGACTTCTTCCACGCAGATCGGAAAACCTCCGCCCAGCATTGCGTATTCCTTCGGGTCCAGTACCATCTGTTTTACGCTCTCCGGCGCATTCGTCGCTGCCATGTAGAGCTGCAGCGAACTCCGCTCCGTCAGAAGCACCGAATTGCTCTTCCGTCTCATCAGCTCCACATTGTGCGGCGTAATGCCGTTATCACAATACTGGAATACAACTTCCCCGTTGCTTCTGCGGATCATGATGCCAACCTGTGCTCCGCGCCGTCTTGCCTCCATCAGGATCATCGTTCCCAGTTCCCATGCGTCTGCATTTGTAAAATGCGTAAACTGCAGAATATCCTCCTGCATATCGAGCACTTTCATCAGTTCATCCATTGTCATTGTCATACTTTTGCCCCGTCCTTTCTGCCATTTTATATTTTTTTAGCTTTTTGCCCATCGTTTTCTGACTTTCAGTTTATCATTTTCCCAAATTCAAGTCAAGCCAGCCACCACCGGCATTGGCTAACACGATATCACCGAAAAGCAAAAATTCCACGCCGCAGAAGTTCCCTCCCACAGCATGGAATTTCTCATTTTTATTTTTCTACCATAATACACTTCCGCGGGCAGTTCTCCGCGCAGAGGCCGCAGCCCGTACATTTTGCCGGGTCGATCTCCGCGCGCTGATCCACAACGTGAATTGCATCCGACGGGCAGTTCTTCTCGCACTTCTTACATCCGATACAGCCGATCTCACACGCTGCCATCACCGCCTTGCCCTTCTCGGTTGAGCGGCATTTCACCGTGATCTTCTGCTCATACGGAATCAGGTCGATCAGATTTCTCGGACAGGCCCTCACGCAGGCACCGCATGCCTTGCACGCTTCGCCGTCCACAACGGCAATGCCGTTTTCAATATGGATCGCATCAAACTTACATGCCTTCACGCAGTTTCCAAAACCAAGACATCCGTTTCCGCAGCTCTTCGGACCGCCGCCCGGTACAAAAACGGCGTAGGAGCAGTCCCTTGCACCCGTGTATTCATACTTGTTCTTTGCCACGTCACACGTACCGGCGCACCGTACCACTGCTTTTCTGCGCTCCTGTGCTCCGGCTTCCTGTCCCATAATGGCACCGATCGCTGCCGCAACCGGCGAACCGCCGACCGGACAGACCGAAATCGGGGCTTCACCCTTTACCACTGCAGCCGCCGCTCCGTCACAGCCCGGGTAACCGCAGCCGCCGCAGTTGTTGCCCGGCAGCGCTTCACGGACCTTCGTCTCGCGCTCGTCCACTTCCACATAAAACTTCTTTCCGGCAATTCCAAGGAGAATACCAATCAAAAGGCCGGTTCCACCCACCATCAGGGTGGCTGCTAAAATACCATTCATCTCTTCATCCCTCCTAGATCATTCCGGAAAATCCCATAAATGCCATTGACATCAGCATAGCCGTAAGAAGAACGATCGGCATTCCTTTGAATGACTCCGGGATATCGTTGTACTCCATCTTTTCCCGCAGGCCGGCCATCAGCACCATGGCAATCGTAAAGCCGATTGCGGTTGCCAGACCGTAAACCGTACCCTGCAGAATCGTGTAATCCTTCTGTACGTTGATGAGTGCCACACCGAGTACCGCGCAGTTTGTTGTAATCAGCGGAAGGTAAACGCCGAGCGCTCGATACAGAGACGGAATCGTCTTTTTCAGGAACATCTCAACGAGCTGTACCAGCGCCGCGATGACAAGAATGAAAACGATCGTTTTCAGATAATCAAGTTCTGCCGGTGCCAGGATAAATTTGTAAATCAGACTTGTCACAAATGAAGAAATCGTGAGGACAAAAATAACCGCTCCGCCCATGCCGGCCGCCGTATCCATCTTTTTGGAAACACCGAGGAAAGCACAGATGCCGAGGAACTGGCTTAAGACAACGTTGTTCACCAGCGCCGCACCGATCGCAATTAAAATCAGTTCTTTCATTTCGCTTCCTCCTTTCCTTTCACAGCCTGGCAGTATGCCTTATTGGCGCATGCCATACAGCCGGTCTCTTCTGCCGGGACTGCCGGTTTTCCGGTTTTCTCTGACTTCTGGCGTTTGATGCGGTTCTGCACCGCAACGAGCATTGCCAGCACAAGGAATGCACCCGGCGCCATGATGAAGATGTTGACCGGCTCGTAAGCACTCGGCATTACCTGGATACCGAACAGGGTTCCGGCTCCGATCAGCTCACGAAACATACCGATCAGGGTCAGGCCGACGGTAAATCCAAGGCCCATGCCGATACCATCAAATAAAGACGGGATCGGACCATGTTTTCCAGCATATGCCTCGGCGCGTCCCAGGATGATACAGTTTACAACGATCAGCGGGATGTAGATGCCAAGGGCGGAATAGAGTGCCGGAATAAAACCTTCCATCAAAAATTCCACGATGGTTACAAACGATGCCACAACAACGATGTATGCTGGCATACGCACGCCGTCCGGGATGATTTTCCGAAGCAGGGAAATCATCAGGTTGGAGGCGGTCAGGATGACCATCGTCGCAAGGCCCATGCCGATACCGTTCTTTGCAGAAGTGGTAACCGCAAGCGTCGGACACATACCCAGCATCATGACGAAGGTCGGGTTTTCTTTTATGATACCATTATAAAGCCGTTCCAGCGGCGTATCTTTTCTCATGAGTTCCCTCCCTCTCCGGAAAGCAGACCGGATTCACTGCAGTAGTTAAAACAGCAGATTCCTGCATTGACACCGTTTGTTACAGCGTTCGTTGTCAGAGTTGCTCCGCTCAGCGCATCGATTTCATCATCCGCGGATGCGCCGGATTTTGTGTAGGAGAATGCTTCTACGTTTTTATCCTTGAACTGATTCTTGAAATCGTCTGTGTCGGCACGCATACCAAGGCCGGCCGTCTCGGAAAGTGACAGGAAAGAGATTCCTTTTGTCGTTCCGTCCGATGCAATTCCCATCGAGAACTGCATGCCGCCGCCATAGCCTTCGGTTGTGGAGATGATCTCAACCAGGCCGATCGTCGCGCCGGATGCGTCTTTTGCAAGCAGCAGTTCGTCAATCGTCTGTGCTTCAAAACCGTGGCCGATCAGTGCTGCCGTAAGCTCTGCCTGTTGTGCATCGCTCATTGTTACTTCTTCAAAGGAAGCTGCCTCCGGGAATACGTTCTGACAGGATTCCTGTTTTTCTTTCTCCTGCTGTTTCTGGATCGGCTCCAGGGTTACCTGATGTGCCGCCCCGAGAAGCAATCCGGCAATCAGCGTGATCGCCGCAAGAATCAGTGCGTTTTTTATGATTTTGTTCATGCTTTTTTCTTGCCTCCTCTTCCGAATCCAACCGGCACGGTCACGCGCTCAATAAGCGGAACCAGAAGGTTGGTAAAGATGATGGCATAGGAAACGCCCTCTGCCGAATTTCCAAAGATACGGAATACACCGGTCAGAAGTCCTAAAATGACCGCGTAGATATACTGTCCCTTCTTTGTGATCGGACGGGTAACGTAATCGGTTGCCATGAACCATGCGCCGAGCATCAGACCACCGCCAAAAAGATGCGCGCCAAGGAAGTTGATATCAAAACCGTGGCCGCCGAAAATCAGGGCAAATAAAAGCTCTGTTCCGATGTAGATGAGCGGAATATTGAGGTCAATCACATGAATGCAGACAAGGAAAATGCCGCCAATCAGAAGGGCCAGTGCGGAAGTCTCACCGATCGTTCCGGCCGTATTCCCAAGGAACATGGACAGCAGATTCACCTGCTCTCCTGCTTTTGCTGCGGCAAGCGGTGTCGCACCGGATACGGTATCCACAAGATGTGCGGCTGCCGGGGCAGCGAAGTTGGTCATATGACCCGGGAAGGAAATCAAAAGGAAGCATCTTCCTGCAAGCGCCGGGTTCATAATGTTCTGGCCAAGACCGCCGAAAAGCTGTTTTACGACGAGAATTGCAAACACACCGCCGATCACCGGCATCCAAAGAGGTGCCTGCACCGGCATGTTCATGGCCAGCAGAAGGCCGGTTACCAGTGCACTGCCGTCGGCAATCGTCACCGGTTTCTTCATTCCTTTTTCATACAGATATTCCGTCAGGGGACAGACTGCCATCGAAATCGCAATCAAAAGCAGTGCCCGAAGGCCGAAATTCCAGACTCCCACGCAGGCTGCCGGGGCAAGGGCAAGCAGGACGGCAAACATGATTTTGTCTGTCGTCACCTTGGACCGCGCGTGTGGGGAAGATGATACGTGTAATAATCCATTCATATGTAAGATCCCCCTATTTCTTCTTTCTCTTTGCCAGAAGCACTTTACGCATTGAGCTGATTTCCTGCGTCAGCGGACGTCTTGCCGGGCAGATAAAGGAACAACAGCCACATTCACAGCACTCCATTCCGCCGTATTTCAGGAACTTCTCTTCCTCTCCGTGCTCCGCAAAAACGGAAAGGCGGGCCGGAAGAATCTGACCCGGACAGACGGAAACGCAGCGTCCGCAGTTGATGCAGGCAGATGGTGCCAGCGCAGATACTTCATCCTCGGTGAGGCAGGTCAGTGCAGATGTTGTCTTGGTTACAGGAACCTCCATTGTAAACAGGGCTTTTCCCATCATCGGACCGCCGCAGATGATCTTGGATGCCTCGTTTTTCAGACCACCTGCCTGCTCTAAAAGTTCGGATAAGAGCATGCCGACCGGCACTTCAAAGTTGCACGGATTCTGTACGGCATCTCCTGTCACGGTAACGATACGGCTCATCAGCGGTTCGCCGAAGCGGACTGCCTGGTAAATAGCGGTTACGGTGTCGATGTTGTCCACGATACAGCCCGCGTCCGCCGGCAGCATGGAGGAATTTACCTTTCGTCCCGTTGCTGCATAGATCAGCATACGCTCGGCACCCTGCGGGTATTTCGTTTTAAGCTCCAGAACCTCAATGTTATCCTCCGGAAGCACCAGCTCACGGAACTTCGCGATACAGTCCGGT
This sequence comes from Blautia sp. AM28-27, assembly GCF_003480905.1. Taxonomy (NCBI): domain Bacteria; kingdom Bacillati; phylum Bacillota; class Clostridia; order Lachnospirales; family Lachnospiraceae; genus Blautia; species Blautia sp. AM28-27. The sequence continues at coordinate 274,559 of NZ_QUJK01000002.1, read as the reverse complement.
TTGTTGTCCTCAATGCAGATGATTCCCTTTGCTTTCGGGAACATATGCAGCATGATTTTTAAGCCTCCGATCACCTTTTCCGGCTCCTCGAGCATTCTGCGATAGTCGCTCGTCAGATACGGCTCACACTCTGCTCCATTGACGAGAATGTGGTCGATCGCTGACGGATCTTTCGGGGATACTTTGACGTGTGTCGGGAAGCCTGCACCTCCCATTCCCACGATTCCGGCCTCTTTGATCTTGTTCCGAATCGTATCTGCGTCGAGTTTTTCCCAGTGCGGGCACTCCTCAAATGTTTCTTTTTCATACAACCCGTCGTTCTCCACAACGATACAGTCTACCGGGGAACCGGCTGCGGAAACTTTTTTCTCAATTCCTTTTACCGTGCCGGAAACCGATGCGTAAACAGGAGCCGAAACAAACCCTCCCGCTTCTGCGATTTTCTGTCCCGCTTTTACATGATCGCCTTTTTGTACGATCGGCACAGCAGGCGCTCCGATGTGCTGTGACACTGCGTAATACAATAAGTTGCCCGGCTGCGCTTTGACAATCGGTTTGTCCTTGGAGAGCTCTTTTCCCTCGTACGGGTGAACGCCGCCATGAAAAGTATTTCTTTTCTTCTGAAACATGCTTTTCACCTCATCCTTTCTCTTTTCTATGCTGCATTTATCAATTCACAGCCTTTTTTCGGTTTTTTATACAAAAAAGGCTGGTGCATTGCCCTGATTATTTCGGTTATTCATATCGGACTTCTTTTAACAGGAGTCCGCATGCCGGTGCAAGAAAACCCGCACTTTCGCGATTTTTTGCTTTGAGAAGCTCCGTCATTGATGCGATATCCCGTTTTCCCATCCCGGCCTCCACAAGTGTTCCGGTCAGGATCCGCACCATGTGGTACAGAAAACCGGTTCCGGTATAGGAAATGATAAGAATCCCGTCTTTCTCGCAGAAATCAATTCCGGTAATCGTCCGTACTGTCGATTTTTTCATACGTTTGTTGGCACAGAAGCTCCTGAAATCATACGTTCCGATAAACGCTTTCGATGCTTCTTTCATTTTTTCCACATCGAGCGGTGCTTCCGGAAAATACACGTATTTCCGCTCGAAAACATGCTTTCTGCCATCGATCACGATACGGTATTCGTATGTTTTGTCCACCGCATTCAGACGGCTGTGGAAGCGCTCCGGCATCCGCGCGAGGCTGGTGACTTCGATGTCTTCCGGCAGATAATGGTTGATTGTCTGCAGAAGTTCTTCATCGGATAGATCCGTATGGAACTTTGCATTTGCGACCTGTCCCGCCGCATGGACGCCGGCATCGGTTCTGCCCGCGCCGTGGATCTCCACCGGCTCTCCTGCGATCCTGGACAACAGCGTTTCGAGCTTGCCCTGAATCGTGTTGTCCGTATTTCCCTGCTTCTGCCAGCCGTTATAGCGCGTGCCATCGTACTGCAGGATCATTTTATAATTCATCTTTTTCTTCCTTCCTCTGTCCTGTTCTTCCTCTTCCTTTCAAATCATTTTTCTCCAGAAATGGGCTTTTCAGAACCATTTTCTTCTTTCCAAAGTGGCAGCTTATCCTTCGGCATCCATGCTTTTCTCAATCAAAAAGCTTCGCAGCGCAGGACTTCGCGCCAGATTTGCTTCAAACAGCACCACTTCTGCTCCGCCCGGAAAGCTGTTCTGTAAAAATTCAGCGGCACGGCGGATCTGCAGTTTCACATCCTTTACTTCCTTCTCCACTTTTTCCTGTTCCAGTTCACATACCGTTTCAAAAAGCTCTTTCATCTGATCTGAATCGGTTTTGCGACATTTTTTAGCGGTCTCCTCGAGTTTTTTTAACTTTTTCAAGACCCGCGCATTCGTTTCTTCCTCGCCCTTTTTCAGCAGTCCCTGCTGTTTGCACACTGCAAATCCCTGCTCTTTCTGTTGTAGCCAGGATGCGTATGTCTCATCTTTTTTCTGCCTGCAAAGCCCGGTAAACTGGCGAAAGCACTCGGAGAGCTCCTTTGCCGTGTGCTCCTGCTTCTGGCAGCCGGATGCCTCTTTCTGAAGTGCCGCATGAAACAGAGACAGCAGTACAGATCGCTCTTCTGCGGAACCATTTGCCGCCATCTTCTGTTTTTCTGCCATGATTTTTCCGGAAAATGCACCGGTCAGAATCTCCTCTACACCGTAATCCTGTCCATATTTTTCGTAAATCCTGTAGTATGAGCTGAATTCCTCCGCCGTCTTTTCTTCCTGCAAATATTGTCCGATCAGTGCTTCGTCGACCGGAAAATGCAGGATTTCATAACTTTTCAGCACTGCCGACAAATCCTCCCAGCCGCGTGCTGTCACAAAACGCTTCTCATCCGCTTCATGCGAAACAGAATAAAAATGGTCACTGTGTGCCATAAGGTACGTTGTCACGGCGCTGTGGATCTGATTTTTCTCTGCATAGGAAAGCCACACGGAAAGCTCGGGAAGCACCTCGATCTTCCGCACACGGTCAAGCGTTGCCACATCAAATTCCCGCACAGATTTATTATATTCCGGCGGATTTCCGGCGGCCACGATCAGCCAGTCATCCGGGATGTGCTGATTGCCGAATTTTTTGTCCTGCAAAAGCTGCAGCATTACCGGAGCGAGGGTCTCGGAGACGCAGTTAATTTCATCGAGAAAGAGGATACCCCGCTTCTTTCCGGTCTGCTCCATGCAGTCATAGATCGAGGCGATGATCTCGCTCATCGTGTATTCCGTTGTATGTACCATTTTCCCTTCGATTCCACGTGTGCAGATCTCCGGAAGGCCCATGGCACTCTGACGCGTATGGTGTGTCATCGTGTAGGCGACAAGCCCCACACCGCACTCTTCTGCGATCTGCTCCATAATTGCCGTTTTTCCGATGCCCGGCGGGCCGATCAGGAGAATGGGACGCTGCTGCCGGAGCGGAACCAGCGGAAAACCAATTTCATCTCTTGCAAAGTATGCGCGCAGGGCTTTTTCAATTGTCTCTTTTGCTTCTTGTATGTTCATATGATCTCTCTTATCTTATGCACTCTTTATGTACTCTCGAAATCTTTCTGTGTTTGATTTTGCGAGATGCTTTTTTGTCAGTTTTGTTCAAAGAGTACATTCTTCTGTCAGCAGTTTTTTTGCCCATTTTGGGACAAGATTCATTTTTTCGGTCTGTCTGACAAAGACGAATGCCGTCTCGTAATCGGGCTTTTGTTCGGGATAAATTCCGTCTCCGTCGGTAAAATAGATCAACGCTTTTAAGTTTCGGAATACATGCTGTTTCCGCAACTCTTCCACTTTCTGAAAGACAGGACGGAAATCGGTTCCGCCTCGGCCCTTGATGATAATTGTTTCACGGTAAGCTTCCCATTCTTTCGGTGAATGGATCATCGTGACATCCTGCACGAAGCTGTCGCACTGGATCAGGCAGACGTTCCATCGGGAAAAGAAGTTTTCTTTTTCTTCAAGAATGCTGCGCGTCTCACCAAGGAACTTTGCTACAATTTCTTTTTTGCACGAACCGGATGTGTCGATCGCGATAACCAGCTCTTCGAGACGGTTTCCCTCGCGCGTCTCCGGCGGCTCGATGAAAGGGAAATTTCCGTAATACATAAGCCCATAATGGTAAGCGACTGGATCGAAGCTGTCGAGATCCAGCTCCATTTCCTCGCGGGTAACGGTAAAGCGTTTCAGGAAGCGGCGGTAATCGTACGCTCTTTTTTCGATCCCGGACAGGGTTTCTTTTTTTCCACCACGGTTCTGGCCTCGCAGCAGGCCGCCGGTGCCGTAGTTTTCCGCCAACTTGCGGGAAGCACGTTTCCAGACTGATTGAAAAGACTCGATAAGTTCCGGTTCTTTTCCCGGCACCAGCCATGAAACCGGAGACTGTTTTTCTTTTTCCGGCATCAGCCATGAAACCGGGGGCTGTTCTTTTTTTTCCGGCTCCGGTGTTTCTTTCCCAAACCGGCGGATGCATTCCAGCAGCAGGTGCTGATAGCCTTCCTTGAGGAACGATGAATTTTCGGCACACATGCAGAGTACAAAATCGGAGTTAAAATATATCGTATGACCGTCGGATGTGATGGCTTTTGTCCTGTCGGATGGCTGATGCTGAAAGAAAAGAATCGCTTCACCAAGTTCCGGGTACAACCAGCAGAGGTTTTTGCGGGCTTCTTCGAAAAGCCGGAGCGCCAGCGCTTCTTTTTCTTTTGTGGGCTTTTCTTTTTGAAACGCAGCTTCTGTTTTTCTGCTTTCCGTATTCTCCTGCATCGGATCCTGTGAGCTCCGGTTCAGGAGAATACGGAAAGCCTGCCATTTCTGCTGGTCGGCAGCAAGGTTGAGAAAACGTTTTCGGTCTGCATCGGACAGCCATCCGGTCTGCAGAATACGTTCCAGCTTTGAAAAATCATCCTCACGAATCAGCATTTCGACAGCGGGACGAATGCGTTTCCGCAGGTATGCAGTATATGCGGCTCGCTGTTCTTCCGGAAGATCCTGCGATTCACAAAAGCTGGAAAGTGCAGCCCGGAGGCGCTGCTGTTCGGATGTCGTCGTTCTGAAACTACTCCAGTCATCCATTTTATTCACTCCCTTACTCGCCGCGTTTTCTCACTTGCACTCAATCTTACGCTGCCGCGTAAGCGGCATTCGTCGTTCGTCAATTGAAAATAAATTTTCATTTGACTCACTTGCACTCAATCTTACGCTGCCGCGTAAGCAACATTCGTCGTTCGTCAACTGAAAATAAATTTTCATTTGACTCACTTGCACTCATTATATCGTCATTTTTGAGCATTGACAATGTTGGATCGTGTTATTTTTTTCACACTTTTACCATATTTTTATGATATACTTGATATTATAAAATACGATTGCAGTCGTAAAAGTGCAAAGGAGATCCTTTTTATGAACAAAGAAAACAGAAAAGCTGCCAAGGAACGGCGTGCCAAAGAGCGGGAGCACGAAGCGAAAGTAGCGCATTACAAAAAGATCTGGAGCTGGGCCGGACCGGCTCTGATTGTCGTTGTGATCGTCGGCCTTATTATTGCCAGCGTACTCGATTCCAAACGACTCTCTACCAAAAGTGCCTCGGAGGATACCTCCACAGCCTCATCGACCGCATCCGCCTCATCAGCCTCCACTTCGGCTTCTGCCTCTTTGCAGACCGACACTTCCCTTACCATCGAGGACGGTGATACCGTCAATATCGACTATGTCGGCTCCATTGACGGCGTGGAATTTGAAGGTGGAAACACAAAAGGAAACGGCGCTGATCTTGTGATCGGTTCTCATACTTACATCGATGACTTTGAAGAACAGCTCATCGGTCATCACCCGGGCGACAGCGTAGATGTAACCGTCACTTTCCCGGAAGACTATGGAAAAGACGAACTCAACGGAAAAGAAGCTCTTTTCAAAGTTACCGTCAACGGCATTTATAAATAGAACAGCAAAAAAGACATCCTCCACAGATTTTCCGTCTGCGCCGGATGTCTTTTTCTCATCGTTTTTTGTTAAGTTTTTTTCAAAGCCGCGCTGATGTTTTGAAAAAAGTACATCTTTTTATTCCACAATTTTGTAATACGCCCGCGCCGTCAGCACATAGACGATCAGGTAAACCACGGCAAACGCCGCAATCGTAATCGCTGTTGCAGCCAGGAACAGATTGCTGTCCGGGAAATTCAGCATTGCCATGATACGCCTGGTCAATGGAAACGCTACCATTGTATGCACCACGGCCACCGCGAGCGGCAGGAAAAAGACCGTTACCACCTGTGACTGAATCGTCTGACGGATTTCTTTGCGGCTCATGCCGACCTTCTGCATAATCTGGAACCGTTTTCGGTCATCGAAGCCTTCTGAAACCTGCTTGTAATAGATAATCATAACGGCACCCATCAAAAATAGCGCACCGACGAAAACACCTAAAAACAGAAGTGAACCATACAGACTGTAAACCGTATTGCGCTCTTTTTCGCGCACTTCCACCCATCCGTTAAAAGATGACTCCGTCAGTATCGTCTCAATCTCATCTCCAACTGTGATCTGTTCGCCAGCATCCCCGATAAGATCCAGAGCATATTCCCAACTGTATCCTTCTGGCTCCTTTCCCTGCACAGCTGCATACGCTTCCTTTGCTTCCTTATTCCGCGTCACCACCGTCATTGTCTCATACACCTGCGTCTTCTCATCCAGAATGTACGATTTCTTATCGGTATTCCATTTTTTTACTTCATACGTCTGATTTCCCAGTTCAATCGTGTCATATCCATAATTTTTCTGTTTTGCCTGAAAAACCAGAGCCTGCCCTGGTTCCAGCTCTACCTGTTCGCCGGTTACCTGATTGTACTCCGACTCTTCCATGATTTTTATCAGTGTGCTCGCCGCAGCATCATCTGACTGTGTTTTTTCTACTTTGTTTCTATCTACAGCAGCAAGCATAACATAGTATCTCTGATCACTTTCATACTTTTTTCTGAGCTGCTTTTCTTCCAGATGCTGATCAATCCCAGTTTTCACTTCCTCTATCATCTTCTGACTGACCGGTTTCACCGTCTTCATAATGCCGCTCACGCCAGTATTTGCTTCGATCGAAATCTGATGTGGAAACCGCGTATAGGTAACCTCCTCAATTCCCGTCCACAAACATGTGCTGATGGAGATAACCAGAAGCACACCCGTTGACAGAATACAGATATTCGCAAGACCGACCGCATTTTGCTTCATGCGGTACAGCATACCTGAAATGCTTGTAAAATGGCGTGTCTGGTAATAATAATTCTTGTTTTTCTTCAGAATTTTCAAAAATGCAATACTTCCAGCAGAAAACAGGCAGTACGTTCCCACCATAACCAAAGCGATTGCATTAAAAAACTTATCAAGTGCGTCCATCGAGGATTGGCAGGTCAGAGCCAGATAATAACCAACACCAAGCAGCATGAATCCAAGAACCGCCGTCAAAAGCTTCGTTTTCGGTTCCCGCTCACCCTGCGCGCCGCCGTGCAGCAGTTCGACCGGCTGTGAGACGTGGATCTGGCGAAGGCTTAAGAGAAAATTGATCACAAAAGTCAGGCCGAACAGCAGCATCGTACTTCCCACGGCTTTTGCGCTGAACGCAAAACCAATTGTTCCGTTCAGTCCGGTCAGCTTCATCAGCACCAGAAACAGCAGGCGGTACAGCAACACACCGAGCAGAATACCGATTCCAAGCGATGCCGCCCACAGATACAGACTCTCAAAAAAGAGGATCTTCGCCAGATGCTTTTTCTCCATGCCGAGAATCTGGAACAGACCGAACTCTTTTTTTCTTCTTTTTGCCAGAAAACTGTTGCTGTAAATCAGAAAAATCACCGCGAACAGGCCAATGATATAGGTTCCCATCCCCATCACTGTCAGGATCGTATCTTTTCCGATCATGGAATCAAAGCCACTTCCCTGCGCCAGTGTATCCATGATAAAAAACATCACCACCGTGCCGATGCATGACAGCAGATACGGAAGAATATTCTGACGGTTTTTGCTCAAATTTGTTTTTGCCAGTCTGGCATACAGCAGATTATTCATCCCGTTCACCACCCGTCGCAAGAATTGTCAGCGTATCGGAGATCTTCTGATACATCTCATCGCGCCCTAAAGAACCGCGATACAGCTGGTGGAAGACCTCGCCATCCTTGATGAACAGCACACGCTTCGCCGAGCAGGCCGCCTTCACACTGTGCGTTACCATAACAATCGTCTGGCCCTCCTCGTTGATCTCCCCGAACAGTTTCATGAGGCCATCCGCTGCATGGGAATCGAGCGCGCCGGAAGGCTCATCCGCAAGAACCAGCTCCGGATTGGTAATCAGCGCACGCGCAACGGCTGCACGCTGCTTCTGTCCGCCGGACACCTCATATGGGTATTTATTGAGGATCTGGGTGATGCCGAGTTTTTTCGCAATCGGCTCTGCCCGAAGACTCATCTCCTCGTATTTTTTCCTTCCAGCACGAGCGGCAAATAAATGTTGTCACGCAGGGAAAAGGTATCGAGCAGGTTGAAGTCCTGGAACACGAAACCTAAATTTTCGCGGCGGAATCCGGCAATCTCCTTCTCCTTTAATTCGCCGAGATTCTTTCCATTTAACCGCACCTGTCCGCCGGTTGGCTTGTCGAGTGCTGCGAGCAGGTTCAGAAGCGTCGTTTTTCCGCTTCCCGATTCGCCCATGATTGCAACAAATTCGCCCCGTTCCACTGTAAAATTAACGTCTTTCAACGCTTCCACCCGGTTGCTGCCAAGGCGCGTGGTATATGTTTTTTTCAGATGTTCTACTTCCAGAATTGCCATGTCACATTTTCCTTTCTGTCTGAACTGTTTTCTTAATTGACAAGGCTTATTATACCCGTCCGCGCCCTCTTCTGCCTTAGGATCATCTTACAAAAAGACCGGCAACCTTACATTTCTGTAAGATTCCCGGCGAAGCTCTCTATGTACTACAGGGATACGGTATCCAGCCCAAGATACACCTTCGTTCCCACTCCCATCTCCGACTCGATGCGGATGGTATGCGAAAGTTTCTCCATGATCTGGCGGCACAGATACAGTCCGATGCCCGTTGACCGCTTGTCTGCGCGGCCGTTGCAGCCCGTGTAGCCTTTTTCGAAAATCCGCGGCAGATCCTCCGGCGCAATGCCGATGCCGGTGTCCTCAATCACCAGCGTTTTTGGTGCATCCGGTGACAGATAGATGTGAATGCTTCCACTTTTCGTGTATTTCAGCGCATTTGACAGAATCTGCTCCAGCACAAAGACGAGCCATTTTTCATCTGTCAGCACCTCGCAGTGCACCGGCTCGTAGGAAAGGATAATCTTCCGGCGGATAAAAAGCGGAGCATATTTCCGCACAGCCTGGCGGATCAGCGCATCCAAATCGTACCTTGCAAAGACAAGATCCGATGTCATTTTTTCCATGCGCAGGTACTGCAGCGCCATCTGCACATACTGCTCCGTCTGGAAAAGTTCGCTCTGCATTTCACGCGAAAACGGCGTATCCTCCTCCTGCAGAAGCAGCCGCATCGCCGCAATCGGCGTTTTGATCTGATGGGTCCACATCGTGTAATACTCCATCATATCGCGGTATTTCTGCTCCATCTTAATCTGTTCTTCCTGAAACTGCCGCTCATAGGATGCGATGATCTGCTGGTAATCCCGCGCCAGAAGCCCGTCCGCCTCCGGAAGCGCTTCTGTTTTGCCCTGCGGTTCGGCGGCAAGGAGTGCTAAGACCAGATGATGTTTCCGGTACTTCCCATAATGAAAGCAAAAACCTGTGGCTCCGACAGCAGCCATCAGCACGATCATATAAACGGTGACATCCTGCGGCACATTGCGCAGAAAACAGAGGAGTGAAAATACTCCTATAAAAGCGGCAATCCGCACGGCCGATGCAAGATGCTCTTTCAAATACCAGTTAAGAAGCATAAACTCCTGCCGGATTCCCTCTTTCTGTTGTTCCATCCTCTTTCTCCTGTTCTGCTTCCGTCATGCGATCAGGTAGCCGACACCCTTTTTCGTCTGGATAAAGTCTGTAAGTCCTGCCTCCTCCAGTTTTTTCCGCAAGCGCGTGACGTTGACGGTCAACGTGTTGTCATCTATAAAGCTGTCCGACTCCCACAGATGCATCATCAGCATATCGCGGCTGACGGCTTTTCCTTTATTTTCGAGAAGGGACTGCAGAATGCGCCACTCATTTTTTGTCAGCTCAATTCGCTTTCCCCGGTAATTCAGCACACCACTTCCCGTATCGAGCATGGCACCGCGGTGCTCGAGGAAATTCGTTTCTCCGGCAAATTCGTAGGTGCGACGGAGCATCGCCTGGACTTTGGCGGTCAGGACACTTAAATCAAACGGCTTCGCGATAAAGTCATCGCCGCCCATATTAACGGCCATAATAATGTTCATGTTGTCCGATGCAGAAGAAAGAAAAATTACCGGCACTTTCGAGACCTTTCGAATCTCCTGGCACCAGTGAAATCCGTTAAAAAAGGGAAGATGAATGTCCATCAGCACTAATTGCGGATTTTTCACGGCAAATTCAGCGAGAACACTGGAAAAATCCTGTACGCAGAACGCATCCATGCCCCAGGAAACCAGGCTCTGCTGCACGGCGCAGGCGATGACTTCATCATCTTCTACAATCATAATTCGATACATGGCTGTTCCTCTGTTGTCTCTAGCAAAGCGGATATTCGCAATCCGCTTCGCTACTTGCTTGATTCGGTTAAAAATATAGACTCCGGGCGGGTGTTTTCAACGCACAGCCGCTCCCGGAGCCGTTTTCGCAGATGATTATACTCTTACAATATAATCTGCTTTTCTTTCTTTTGCCTCCGGGTACTCACAGTCGCGATAGCCGAGGATGCAGTGGCCGATGCCAACATAATTTTCGGAAAGTCCCCACTCTTTTAAGAGGGCTTTTCCCTCCGGGCTCGCGAACTCTTCTTTTGCACGATGGATCCAGCAGGAATCCACACCAACGGCATGTGCTGCCAGCATCAGATTTCCCATGACAAGAGAGCCGTCCTCCACATAAGTTCCGCGCTCCGGGTCAGCAAGCACAATCAGAACGGTCGGAGCGCCGTAGAACGGATCGGATGTTGTACCCATAACAGCCGCATTCATTTTCGAAAGCTTTGCAATCAGCTCCGGTTTCTGTACCACAACAATCACCGGCGACTGTTTTCCCATGCCGGTTGCCGCATACGTTCCAGCCTCCAGAATTGCATCGAGCTGCTCATCGGTAATCTGCTCCGCTTTGTATTTGCGGATGCTTCTTCTTGTTTTGATTGCATTTAATACTTCGTTGTTCATGGTAAAAATCCTCCTGTTCTTTTTTTGTTTTTATCGCAAACGCCGCAGCCTTGTATACCGGACGCATTGCCTGCCTACATCTGTTTCCGCACAATCCGATATTCATCGCCGAGCTGGTAGTACGGACAGTCGTAAAATTTATCCTGCAGAAAACGTGCCATCTCATCCTCATCGAGATCCACCTCGCAGGTGTAGCATTCATACTCCTCATCATACACAAAATTGCCGCACGACTCACAGCTTGTGGCCATCTGGCGGGAGTGCTTTTTCTTTTGTGTGTGGGGTGTTGGTTCTATCATATGGCAATTCCTCCCATTTCTTACACTTCGCTTTTCCGTTTCGGCGCTTCCGGCAGAGGAAGAATTTCTATTTTTCATCCACCACCTGGAAGATATAGAATTTCAGGTAATAGGACTCATCCGCCGCCCACAAAATTGGATGATCCGGGGCCTGGGTGCGGTATTCTACCTGACGAAGGCGTTTGTGGACGTTGTGAGCCGCCTGGTTGATGGTTTTCGTGAAGAGTTCGTAGTCCATAAAGTGGGAACACGAACAGGTGCACAGATAGCCGCCGTCTTTGACCAGTTTCATGCCGCGCAAATTGATTTCACGATATCCCTTGATTGCGTTTTTGATAGAGTTTCTTGATTTTGTGAAGGCCGGCGGATCAAGGATAACGACGTCGAATTTTTCTCCCTCTTTTTCAAGACGTGGCAACAGTTCAAAGACATCCTCGCACACGAAAGATGCTACGTTTTCCAGACCATTTAAGGATGCGTTTTTCCGTGCCTGCTCTACGCCGAGCTCTGATGCATCAACGCCGATAACTTCCTTTGCTCCTGCATATGCCGCATTCAGTGCAAACGATCCGGTATGGGTAAAGCAGTCGAGCACTCTCGCGTCCTTGCAGAGCTTCTGCACAGCCAGACGGTTGTATTTCTGATCCAGGAAGAAACCGGTTTTCTGGCCGTCCTTGACATCGACGAGATAGTGGACACCATTCTCGACGATTTCCACGCTGGTGTCAAACGGCTCGGAGAGAAATCCTTTCACACGCTCCATGCCCTCCTGCTCACGCACTTTTGCATCACTTCGCTCAAACACGCCGCGGATCTTAACCCCGTCAGCTGCCAGAACCTCCTCCAACAGGCGGATAATCGTCATTTTCATTTTGTCGATACCAAGTGCCAGCGACTGAACGACCAGCACATCGGAGAATTTATCCACTACGAGTCCCGGCAGGAAGTCTGCCTCGCCAAAGATCAGGCGACAACTCGATGTGTCCGTCACTTTTTTGCGGTACTCCCAGGCATCCTGCACTCTTTTTCTCAAAAATGCTTCATCGATTTCCTGGTCGATATTTCTTGTCATCATACGGATGCGGATTTTGGAATGCTCATTGATGAAACCTCGTCCCATCGGGTATCCGTCAAAGTCGCGCACCAGCACGATATCTCCGTTTTCATATGCTCCTAAAATCGAAGCGATCTCATTATCAAAAATCCAGGCTCCGCCCTGCTTTAAGGCGCGGCCCTCTCCTTTTTTCAGTGTTACAACTGCGTTGCTCAAAAGTTTTTCCTCCTTAAAACAATATAGTTAGTCATATCTAATCATAGACAAATGTGTTTTGCTTGCATTCTCAAAACCGCGCTTCCAGCGCTTTTTGCTGCTGCACAGCTCCTTTTTGCACGAGTGAACTATAACGTCAGATTCCTCTTCCGTCAAACTCCGGAATGAAACTCTCCTCAGCCACCGGGCCTTCCTGTAAAAAGGCGTTGGTGACGCCGAGGGAAAACGTATAGTCCAGCAGACGCTCATACTCCCGCTTTGTCGTTTTCCGGTTCAGCGGACTTATGTTTTCCACCTGCGGAAGCGGCGTGTACTGGCTCATGAGGCTCAGCCAGACGGTATCGCCGTACGTCTCATAGACGTATTTTACCACAGCTTTTGCATTTTTTACAGCACCAGGCAGCAATAAATGGCGCACAATCACACCTTTTTTCATCAGACCATTCTCATCGAATACAGCCTCTCCTGTCTGACGCACCATTTCCGCCAGCGCCCGTTTTGCTGTTTCCGGGTAATCTTCTGCCCGCGAGTACACTTTTGCAAGGGAGGAGTCCATATACTTAAAATCTGTCAGATAAATATCGATCAGCCCATCCAGGGCCTGCAGGGCTTCCACGCTCTCATACCCGCCGCAGTTATACACAACCGGCACGGTAAGTCCCTTTTTCTTTGCCTGAAAAAGTGCCTCCCGGATCTGCAGCACGTAGTGGCTTGGTGTCACAAGATTGATATTGTTTGCATTCTGTGCCTGCAGCTCCAGAAAAATGTCCGAAAGCCGCCCGATCGAAATCACTTTTCCGCTCTCCATCTCCGCAATATGATGGTTCTGACAGTAAACACACCGCAGATTACATCCGGAAAAGAAAACCGTCCCCGACCCCGTCGTCCCGGAAATACACGGCTCCTCCCAGAAATGCAGTGCAGCCCGCGCCGCCGCAACCCCGGAGGGCGCCTTACAATATCCCGTCTTTCCATGCTCCCGGTCCGCTCCGCACTTCCGCGGACAAACCCGGCACCGGCTCATCTCCTGTTCCAAATCCAGCATAATATTTCTCCCTTTTCTCTTTAGAAAAAAGCCGTGTCTCCGGAAAATAGTTCTTCCACAGACACAGCTTTTGTATTTCTATGCGTCAATTAATATGCCAAAATTTCATATCCATCTTCTGTTACCGCAACCGTAACCTCCCACTGGGCTGACGGTGCGCCGTCCTCAGTGTAGACAGTCCAGTCGTTGTCGGAGTCGATGAAGATCTCATCCGTTCCGAGATTGATCATCGGCTCAATGGTGAATACCATGCCCGGTACGAGCAGCATTCCGGTATCGCGTCTTGTGACATAGCTGACGAACGGATCCTCGTGGAACTCCAGACCGACGCCATGACCACCGATGTCACGGACAACTTTATAGCCCTGGCTCTGGGCAAATTCATTGATCACCGCGCCGACATTGCCAAGCCGGTTAAACGGACGTACTTCGGAGAGTCCAAGCTGTACGGCTTTTAACGTATCTTCCACCAGCTTCTTTGAAACCTCGTCTACCTCACCGATGCAAAACATACGGGAAGAATCAGAAAAATATCCCTTATAAATAGTAGAAACATCGACGTTGATGATGTCTCCGTCCTGCAGAATTTCCTCCTCATTCGGAATTCCATGGCATACTGCATCGTTGATGGAGGTACACACGCTCTTCGGAAATCCTTCATAATTCAGCGGTGCTGCAATTCCGCCGAGTTCTTTTGTCTTTTCTGCGACCAGACGGTCGATATCTTCCGTACTCATGCCTGCATGAATGTTTTCGGCCACATAATCCAGAACTGCAATATTGACAAGACCGCTTTCACGAATTCCATCGATCTGATCAGGTCTTTTGATAATTTTCTTCGGCGGAATTTTCCATCCCTTTAATTTATAAGAATTGATTTTCTCATCCAGCGCCAGATGGCAGTCTTTGTACTTCTTCCCGCTGCCGCACCAGCAGGGATCATTTCTTCCAATTTTTTTCAGCATAATGTTCTATCCTCTTTCTGAACGCGGAACGACAGATCCGATTTTCTGTCTCCCGCTGAAATTCATATAACTCCTCTACTACTTTACCACACTCCGGCAAAACTGCAAGCAAAAGTTCCCAAATGAATAACTCTCTCAAAAGAGACCATCTGCCCAGATGACAGATCCCGTTTCTCCCAGAATCCCAATCGCCGACTCCGGCCCGTAATGCACCATATCTTTTGTGGTCAGCAAATGCCAGCCTCCTTTCCTGTCGCTGCCGAAATATGGATTCCAGGTAAAATTACAATTCAAATCAGGTATATTTGCCCCGATTTCCGGCAATACTTTTTCATGAAACCACCAAAGAAAGTAAGAAAGGAAGATGCACGATGAGTGGAGATGCAGAGCTTTTAAACTTTATTTACCAGAACTCCCAGATGGGTGTCGACACGATCCGGCAGCTCATTGGAGTCGTTGAGGACAAAGACTTAAAAGAACATCTGAAAACCCAGTTTCAGGGCTATGAGGAATTTCATCAAGCGGCAAAGGAGCTGCTGAATGAACACGGCTACGATGAAAAAGGCCTTGGCATAATGGAAAAAGCACGCACGTATTTTATGATAAACCTGCAGACTATGACGGATCCGTCCGTCTCACACATTGCCAGCATGCTGATTACCGGAAGCAGCATGGGCATCGTCGAGGCAATCCAGAAGTACCGCCAGTATGAGGACGCGGATCCCAAAATCCGGGATCTGATGGATAAGCTGCGAAAATTTGAAGAATACAACATGGAAAAGTTAAAAGATTTCTTATGAAAATCATATTCAGCCAAACTACCCGCATCTGCAGACACGCTCTAGTAGCAGCTTCTTTTAGATGCAAAGGAATCGAGAAACGATCCGGTACCGGCACAAAACAGTGCCGCACCGGATTTTGAGTTGTTTTGACCGTTTTACAAACTTTACATACATTTAACACAAAACTGTTTTTAGATGTGTTATCTTCTAAATGTAGGTTTTTTCTCGAGTAAGACCTGCAAAACGTGTATCTATTGTTAAAACCACGAAAAGAAAAAGAAAATTACGTAAAGGGAGAAATTATGGACATTTTTGGAGTGTTATCCTTTGTCGGTGGCCTTGCCATGTTCTTATACGGCATGAGCACCATGGGCGATGGACTGACCAAACTTTCCGGCGGTAAACTGGAATACCTGCTGGAAAAGCTGACATCAAAGCGGATTATGGCAGTTCTTTTAGGTGCCGGTGTTACCGCAGTTATCCAGTCCTCTTCTGCAACTACTGTTATGGTTGTCGGATTCGTAAACTCCGGCATCATGAAGCTGAACCAGGCAGTCGGCATCATCATGGGCGCCAATATCGGTACCACCATCACTTCCTGGATCTTAAGTCTTACCGGCATTCAGGGCGACAATGTATTCATTAAAATGCTGAACCCGTCGTCCTTTTCCCCCATTCTTGCAATCATCGGCGTTTTTATGCTGATGCTGGCAAAGAGCGATAAAAAGAAAAATGTCGGTACCCTGTTAACCGGTTTTTCCATTCTGATGTTTGGTATGCACACCATGAGCAGCGCTGTATCACCGCTCGCAGATGTACCGGAATTCACGGGACTTCTCGTAAAATTCTCCATGCCGGTTCTAGGTGTTCTTGCCGGAACCATTCTGACCGCCGTGATCCAGAGTTCCTCTGCTTCTGTCGGTATTCTCCAGGCACTCTGCGCAACCGGTTCCGTCAGCTACGCCGTAGCCATTCCGATCATTATGGGACAGAATATCGGTACATGTATTACCGCACTGCTCTCCTCCATCGGTACAAGCCGCAATGCACGCCGTACCGCAATGGTTCACCTTTATTTTAACATCATCGGTACTGTTCTTTTCCTGGTTCTCTTCTATGGAATCAATGCCTTTGTGCATTTTCCATTCCTGGAAACCTCCGCAAATGCAGCCGGCATCGCAATCGTTCACTCCGGCTTCAATATTTTTGCAACACTAATCCTGTTCCCGTTTGCAGACGGACTGGTCAAACTTGCGAAACTGACCATTCCGGACGGACCGGAAGAAAAAGCAGACGAAGCTGTTCAGATGCTCGATACCCGTTTCCTCGACAGCCCGGCTTTTGCTCTGCAGCAGTGTAAAGTTGCAGCCGCAAAAATGGCAGAACTGACCGAAACCGGCCTTGTTACTTCTGTTGACCTGATGGCCTCCTACAACGAGGCGGATGCGGAAAATGTAGATATTCTTGAGAAAAAGGTGGATCATTTTGAAGATGCCCTCGGCACATATCTGGTGAAGCTTTCCAGCGAAAAGCTTTCCCCGAAGGACAGCCAGACACTTTCCATGATTCTGCACTGCATCGGCGATTTCGAACGAATTTCCGATCACACCGTCAACATCATGAAAGCTGCAAGAGAGATGCATGACAAGAACCTGCAGTTCTCTTCTGACGGAGCCGCAGAGCTTGCTGTTTATGGAAAAGCAGTCAAAGATATTGTCAGCCTGACCTTCTCCGTTTTCAACAATGAGGATGTAAAAAAAGCAAATGAAGTGGAACCACTCGAGCAGGTGATTGACAGCCTGAATTCCAGCCTGAAGAACCACCACATCGAACGGCTCCAGAGTGGAAAATGCACGATCGAGCTTGGTTTTATCCTTTCCGATGTGATGACCGACTTCGAACGGATTTCCGACCACTGCTCCAACATTGCCGTCTGCGTCAGCCAGATCCACAGCGGATCCTTTGATACACATGAGTATCTGCATGCATTAAAGAAAGAAGAAGAATTTGAGACAGAATATAAAGAGCTGAAAAAACAGTATCAGCTGCCAACGCTGAAAGCCTAAAAACAGACTGTACTGTAACCATAAGCTGTACAACCGGGAATTTTTATGGTAAGAATCTTCCCTTCCTTAGGCTATCACTGTTTTGTTTTATTACCATATCACAGATGCATTACTCAATCTACTATTTTTCTCTGAATTTTTCCCAAAAATACCGACTGCCCATCAATATTGATATATTCTACATTGGCAGTCGGTATTTCTATTTCATTCTATTCTTTTCTTTATACAACCTGATCCTTCGCAATAAATACCGGGAAGGAATCGGTTCCTTTGAGCTGTTTTCCTTCAGATACCGTAACGTATTTATCAGAAACAACGTACTCAATCTCAGCGCCTGCTTCAATCACAGTATCCTGCATCAGAATGCAGTTCTTTACTTTTGCTCCCTTGGCTACCTTGACACCACGGAACAAAATGCTGTTTTCGATTTCGCCTTCGATCACACAGCCGTCTGCTACCATCACGTTTTTCGCTTTTGATCCGTTGATATAACGGGTCGGATTGTCGTCGCGGACTTTGGTATAGATCGGGTTGCCGGAGAAGAGACTATCGAGATTCTCATCTTTTAAGAGCTTCATGTTCTCATCGAAATAGCTCTTCATATCGTCGATTCTTGCCTGATAACCGGTAAACTCATATCCCTGAATGTTCAGTTTCTCCGTTTGCGGTGCCAGGACATCACGCTCAAAGAATTTATTTCCAAGGACAAAGCCTTTTTTGATTTCGTCGATCAGAAGCTTACGCTCCATCACGTAGATATTCATCGATACATTTTGTACTCCGTGTTCCTCTGAGTTTACAAAAATCTTGCTGATCTTCTGTCCTGCCATGGAGAAGGTGTAGTGCAGATAATTGGTTTTCTCGTAAGAGCTTCTGACGCCTTCCGGAATCGGCTGCTTGGTATAAGCTGCAGTAACATCTGCGCCGCTTTCGATATGCTGATTCAGCATCTCTTTGAAATCAAAATTGCAGGCAATGTTGGTATCTGCCATAACAACGTATTTTTCTTTCTGCCATTTCAGGAAATCGAGAACATTTGCCAGTGCTTCCACTCTTCCGGAGTACACCTGAATTTTCTTCTCGGAATAAGGCGGAACAATGTTTAAGCCGCCTTTTTTTCTGGCAAGATCCCACTCACGTCCGGAGCCGAGATGATCCATCAGCGAATGGTAATTTTTGCGGACGATAATGGATACATTTCCGATTCCGCAGTTTACCATGCTGGATAAAATAAAGTCCACCATGCGGTAACGGCTGGCAAAAGGAATGGAGGCCATCAGACGCTCGTTTACCAGATCCGGTACCTGCTCATCATAGCTGTTTGGGAAAATGATGCCCAGTGCATCTGCATTTGCGTTTACCATTCTTCTTCACCATCCTTTACATTTGCATTTACCATTGCATTTGGTCCTACTTTGGCACGCTCACCGATATGGATTCCGGATCCGATGGTGGCAACACCTTTTTCACCGTCATGCGGCATTTCTCCTACCACGGCATTCTGGCCAATCACAACGTTTTCCGCAACGATACAGTGTTTCACGACTGCTCCGGATTCGATCACGGTTCCTCCCATGATAACGGCATCTTCTACTTCTGCGCCCTCTGCAACCTTTACACCAGAGAACAGAATCGAACGTTTGACATGACCTGCAATACGGCAGCCATCGGTGATCATACAGTTTTCCACAACAGCGGTTTCGGTGATCTTATGGCCTGTTTTTCCGCTGTTTCGGCTGTAAATCTTCCAATCATTGTCAAACAGGTTGATTCCGCTGTGTTCCGGATCGAGGATTTCCATATTTGCCTCCCACAAAGAGGAGATGGTTCCTACATCTTTCCAGTATCCGCTGAAATGATAAGCGTACATATTGCGTCCGTCTTTTAAAAGATTCGGGATGATGTTGTTTCCGAAATCGTTCGAAGAATTCGGGTCTGCCTCGTCCTCAATCAGATATTTTTTCAGGATATCCCAGTTGAAAATGTAGATACCCATGGATGCCAGATTGGATTTCGGCTGTTTTGGTTTTTCCTGGAACTCGGTGATTTTGTCATTTTCATCTGCTACCATAAGTCCGAAACGGGATGCCTCCTCCCACGGCACTTCCATAACCGCAACGCTGAATTCTGCGCCCTTTTCCTTATGGAAGCGGAGGAAATCGCTGTAGTCCTGTTTGCAGATCTGGTCTCCGGAAAGGATGATGACGTACTCCGGATCGTAGCTCTCGATGAATGGAATGTTCTGGTAGATGGCATTTGCAGTTCCTTTATACCAGTCAGAACCTGAGGCTTTCTGATAAGGAGGCAGCACGTGAACACCTCCATGGAGGCGGTCCAGATCCCACGGCTGGCCGTTTCCTATGTACTCATTTAACACCATTGGCTGATACTGTGTCAGAATACCTACGGTATCAATTCCGGAATTTACGCAGTTAGAAAGTGGGAAATCGATGATTCTATATTTTCCGCCAAATGGAACTGCCGGTTTTGCAAGCTTCTCGGTCAGCGCATAAAGGCGAGATCCCTGACCTCCGGCAAGAAGCATTGCTATCATTTCTTTTGCCATAATCTATCCCCCTGTTTTAATAGATGCATTCATTATAACACACTATTTGCTCTATGGACAATCTTTTTGTGCATTTTTCACTATTTTTTATTTTTTTACCGATTTTATTCTGTATTTTTCTCCAGTTTTACAGTTCTTTCGTGAGCTTTTTACATTTTATGCCACCAAGCTGGGCTTGCAGATTGCGGAAATCGCTTATCTCTTGCAGTCACAGCCTTGCTCCTTTGACCGTACAAAAAGCAGCCCCGCAAAGCCTTATGGTAAAGGTCTGCGGGGCTGCTTCTATGTTTTTTTGATTTTTTATGCTTTTGTAACGGTAACTGCCTCTTCGAGTTCGAACTGATCACCGTATGGTTTGCAGTCATCATATGCGAGGGACTGCAGAACAACATTCAGAATGCGGTATGCACAGGTCTGAAGCTGTCCAATCGGCAGAGTTCCGTCTGCAACAGATGCTACAATTTCCTGACGGTTTCCTTGCTGGCCAGGCATCTGCAGATCGTTTCCTGCAAGAACACACTCTCTTGAAGTGGAATGTCCATATTTCAGGTTATATTTGTAAGCGAACAATCCGCTCATGTCCTCTGAGGTTCCCCAGTCGGTCATGACATAGCCTGCGAAGCCCCACTCATCTCTTGCTGCTGCGGTCAGAAGGTCGTGGCTGTTGGCAGTATGCACACCGTTTACCAGGTTGTAGGAAGACATGATCGTCATCGGCTGTGCTGTCTTGACTGCGATTTCAAAGCCCTTCAGATAGATTTCACGCATTGCGCGCTCGCTGATGTGCTCATTGACGTACATACGGTTATCTTCCTGGTTGTTGGCTGCAAAGTGCTTGATACTGGTTCCGATTCCGGCATGGGACTGGATTCCTCTGGTATCGGCTGCGGCACACATACCTGCCACCAGCGGATCTTCCGAGTAGTACTCGAAATTTCTTCCGCAAAGCGGATTTCTGTGAATATTCATGCCAGGCGCCAGCCATACGGAAATGTGGAATTCTTCCATCTCTTTTCCGACGATATCACCGCATTTCCGGATCAGATCCATGTTCCACGATTGCGCAAGAAGCGCTGCTACCGGGATTGCGGTGCAGTACTGGAAATACTCCGTGCCGCCTTCCGGAACTTCGATTTCATTTTTGTTAAACGCATCTTCCAGAGGATTTCCGGAGGATACCATCTTTCCGTCTGCATCAACGACAAAGTGCGGAATCAGACGAAGACCGGCCGGACCGTCTGCAAGAATCGTATTGTAAATACCTCTGTCCTCAAGAAGAATGGAAGTTGTATCTCCCGCTGCTCCAGGCGCCATATCGGAAGAAGATCCGATAAATCCTTCCTGGCCAAGTCCGTCTGCAGTACCATTGCAGACGGCAGCCATCTCCTCTACGGTCAGCTGCGATACGAGATCTTTTAACGTCGCTTTTCCGCTCTTTACATCTGCCGCTGTCAGCTTCTCTCCCTCATAAGCCGGGAATGCTTCCGGTGTCTCACTGTAGACAACAGTCTCCGTCTTGATGCATTTGCTGCAGATATCGATCTGTTTTGCAGCTGCTTTTTCTTCTGCCTCACCTTCATAGCTGTACGGTGTTACGCCTGCTTTGGAGAGTTCCTGTGGAGCGTCATCTGCCGGGAAGAGATTCTTTCCCTGAACCGTAACAACGGTCTCTTTGAGATTCAGGGCTGCTGCTACTTTCGTTGTTCTGGAGCTGTTGCCGACACGGATGTAATACGTTCCTGCCTCGAGTACCCATGCTGCTTTTTTCTCATCGTAGGAAGCCATAGATCTCGTCGGGAAGGAAATGGTAATCGTCTGGGACTCACCCGGCGAGAGCAGATCGGATTTTCCGAAGCCGCCAAGCTCCTGATACGGTTTCTCAATCGTGCCATCCGGTGCGGAATAGTAAACCTGTACGACTTCTTTTCCGGCGAATGTATCACCAATATTCTTTACGGATGCGGTAACGGTAACGTTCTTGGCATCTGCCTCCACGTCCCTTACTTCCGTCTCAAAATCAGTATAACCTTTGCCATAGCCGAAGCAGTAGTTCGGGGTTACGTTGAAGGTGTCAAAATAACGGTAGCCGACATAAATGCCGTCGCTGTAATACTCATCGTTGGTGTCACCGTTGTTGTGGCTGAAATTTTTTGAGGACGGATAGTCTTCATAGGAAGCAGCCCATGTATCAGTCAGCTTTCCGGATGGGATGCTCTTTCCGAGAACAACGTCTGCAACGATGTTTCCGGTTGCATTTCCGGCCTGTCCTGCAAGAAGAATTGCATTCAGTCCTTTGATTTTCTTTAACTCTGTGGTGTCTACAAGGTTCGCAATATTCAAAATTAAAACTGTTTTCTCATAATGCTCTGCCAGATAGGCAATGTCAGCGAGCTCGTTTTCGCCGAGCAGATAATCGCATGCTCTGTTATAGCGGTCTGCACCTTCACCGGAGTTTCTTGACAGAACATAGATAGCGGTATCGGTGTCCTCTTTTTCGGTAATTACCGGCACGTCAGGCTGTGCAAATACTTCCGAGAACATAACAGCAAAAATCGGAACGTGAAGCTCCTCTGCTTTTTTTGCCAGCTCTGCCTGATATGCAGCCTGCGCATCTGCAAGCACTTTGTCATATTCATCGAGCCATTTACCAGTCAGAATTTCAAAGCCGGCCTCTTTTAAGCCCTGTTCGATCGTAACAACCGTTCTTGTGTTAACGTCTCCGGAACCGGTACCCCCTTTTACCGTGTGGCGGACGCCGTTACCATAAACTGCGACTTTTCCTGCACCGGCAAGCGGCAGGGTTCCGTCGTTTTCAAGAAGTGTCATGCACTCACCGGCCAGTTCACGTACCAGCGCGGAATGTTCTTTTTCTCTTGCAGATACTTCTCCTGTTTTTGATGCATAAAATGTTGCCATAATTCTAATACCTCCCAATAATAAATTCACATATAGCGCTTATATTGTAACGCATTTTTCGTCATTATGCAAAAGTTTTTTCACCTGTTTTCTCATATTTTATTTGTATTTTGTGCATTTTCTCTTATTATCCGACTTTTCTGTCTTTTTTTCGCTCATTGATTTCTTTTTTTATTTTTTATATTGATGCTTTTATTCTATTAATTTTCTGTAAACGATACGCTTTTTTACCTTTTTTTTCGTCTTCTTTTACAAAATTCGTTGACGCGTTTGATTTTGGCAGTATAATGGAATCAGAGATCAATTTTAGGAGGCCCCCATTATGTTAAAACAACTTTCTATTTTCGCAGAAAATAAAAAAGGCACGATGCAGCAGATCACACAGATTCTGTTTGAAAACGACGTCAATATTTTAGGTTCCGTCAACAACGACAGCGCAGAGTACGGCATTGTCCGCATGGTCGTTTCCGATCCGGATAAAGCAGAGCAGGCGCTTCAGGCTGCCGGTTACATGACACGCCAGACGGATGTACTCGGTGTCGAGGTAGTTGATCAGCCGGGTAACTTAAATTCCCTTCTGAAAACACTGCTTGAGACAAATATCGACATCGACTATATCTATCTCTCTTTCAACCGCGAGTCCGGCTGCCCGATCATGGTGTTTCATGTACCGGATGTATACGAGACAGAAGCAAGCTTAAAGAGCAAGGGATATACCGTTCTCTAGAGCATGTTTGAAAAACACGAAAAAAGACATCTGGCGAAGTGATTTTTCACCCCTGCAGATGTCTTTTTTCTATATCATCTATTCTTTTTCTTCATCCTCAAACAGGTGATCCCGCGTAATGTTTTTTGCCCACAGTCCGCTCTTATACCGTTTCAGAACCCACGGCCATTTTACAAACTCGTCTGTACACAGCAGGAAATAAACCACAAGGACAGGAAGCTTGAAGACAAACGCTGCAATAAATCCAAGCGGCACCGCGTAGCACCACATATCAATCGTATCACAGACCAGTCCGAACTTTGTGTCACCTCCGGCACGGAATACTCCGGCAATCAGCGTCGTATTGACGGCCGCCCCCATAATATAATAGGTATTGATCAGCAGCATATATTTCAGATAATGCATCGCGGTCTCATTTAAAGAAGCAAATTTCAATACAAACGGCGTGATACCCAGCACAACCAGTCCACCCACAGCTCCGGCAACAACCGTCAGCTTCAGCAGTTTCGATGCATATTCCTTCGCCTTTTCCAGATTTCCTTCTCCCATAACATTTCCAAGCAGAATACCGCCTGCACTTGCCACACCAAAGCACAGCACGGTTCCGATATTTCTTACAACGACAACGAGCGAGTTTGCCGCTACCGCATCGCTTCCCAGATGGCCCAGGATCACAGAATACATCGAAAATGCAACGCCCCAGGAAAGATCATTTCCAAGTGCCGGAAGTGAAAGCTTCACAAAATCGGAAAACAGCAGCTTGTTGCGGATGAACATGTACCGCAGATCGAGCTTGATATCCTTACTCATAATCGACACAATCACGCAGCCGATCAGTTCAATGACACGCGACATCGCCGTTGCGATTGCAACACCGGTTGCTCCAAGCTTCGGAAATCCGAAGAGGCCAAAAATGAAGCATGCGTTGAAAAATACGTTCAGTGCGAATGCCATCATATTCATCGCCATGCTGATCGTCACACGGCCGAGGCTTCGAAGCACCGCAAGATAGATCTCCGTAATGCCCCAGCACAGGTAGGTCACACCCATGACGCGCAGATACGAAGCACCGATCCGGATCAGTTCCGCATTATCTGTAAACAGACGCATCATCATCTGTGGCATGGTAAAAGCAATTCCTGCCACAACGACGGAGATGATGACGGAGAATCGAAGTGCGATTCCCTCGACAGTCTGAATTGCTCGCATATTGCCTTTTCCAAAGTACTGGGCACACAGAAGTGTTGCTCCTGTTCCCAGTCCGTAATAAACCATAAATAATACATTTGCATAGTTGGATGCCAGGGATACCGCGGAAATAGCGGACTGTCCCACGTAGTTCAGCATCACGACATCGGCAGAGTTGACTGCCGCGCTTAAAAGATTCTGAATCACAATCGGCAGAACCAGCTTAAAAATCTGGCTGTAAAAGCCCTGCTCTTTTGTTGTTGCCCTCATGTTTCTTCTCCATTTCTCTTCTTTATTTGTCTTCTTTCTTTTCCTGTTTTGCCTTCACATACGGGTATCGGACCTGCGTGTAAACAAACATCACCAGAATATAGATGCCGCATGCGATCGCCGCGGGAACCGTAAGATCCGACAGATTGACATACGAGGTTCCGACCATCAGAATGCCGATGAAAAACAGCAGAATGTGAAGTGTCCGCTTTTTCATACAAAACGCAGATTTCTGATACTCTTCCGGGAAGATATCCGGCAGACGCCAGCAGGCCAGGAGTACCATAAATTCCGTCACCATATCGGTTCCGACACCCATGTTGGAAATCAATGTCAGATCCATTCCCGTAAGGATCGGAATGGCGCCCATCAGGAAAAAGACCATCAGAAGGATCGCCGGAACACCGTTTCTATTCTCCTCCGCGGTTTTTTCCGGCAGCCAGCCCTGTTTTGCGGCAGCCTGCAGTCCTCTTGTCACCCAGCTCAAGGTTCCGTTCAGGGTGGTAAGCAGCGCAAATACGGCACCACCGAACACGAAAAACAGGTACAGCCAGGTTGGAAAAATCTCCTGTGCGACAAGCGTCAGATTCTGAAATGCGACCGTTTCGACCGGAAGCACGCCGCCTGCCACGATACCGATCAGCACGTAGAATACAGCAACGATACTCGTGGAAAGCACGATAACCTTTGGAATCGTGCGGGACGGCTCCACGATATCATCTCCGTTCTCCGCAACGAATTTTGCGCCTCCGCACGCAAAACTTAAAAGCGCTACGCCTGTGAAAAAGTTCTTCGGACCGTTCGGCATCAGGTTGGATACCGTCGGTGTCAGGGCATCCCAGCTCACCTTGGGCAGACCGAATACAATAAATAAGAACAGGCTCAAAAGCAACAGCACAACCATGCCCTTTTGCACCAGTGCGCTCGATTTCAGTCCGATGAGATTGACGGCGGTACAGATTACAAGTGCTGCCATTGCGACAGCCGACTCGCCAAACTGTGGAAAAATCGAGCAGAAATAGCTCGCAAAGCCTTTCGCGTACGTTGCGATCAGAACCTGGCTTAAGACAAACATCGCAATGTACATAAAGCCGGCTTTTTCACCCATCAATCGTCGGATGTAAGTAAAGCCGGCGCCTGATGACGGGATTGCGGACGTCAGGATGATGAACGGTACACAGGTGATAATGGCAAGCACGGCACCTAAAATAAACGCTGCGGCAATGCCGTGTCCTGTCAGACCGATGACGATTCCCGTCAGTACCATGATGCCCGAACCGATGATCTGTCCGATCGCAAGTCCCATACAATCGGAAAAATTCAGTTTTTTATGACCTTCCCCCATACATTTTCCTTCCTTTCTCTCCCGTTTCTATTGGCGGATCCCAACAGAAACGCATAGCATCCTATTTTTTTATTCTACCGAAATCTCATCGTTTGTCAATTTGCAAAATGCGCAAGGTTTAACGCTTTACCTGTACAGAATAGACAATATTATAATTGAACTTGTTTCGCTTTAATTTTGAACTTTTCAACATTTTTACAATTTTCAGTTTTTCTATTGAACTTTTTTCTTGTCCATGCTACAATAAGCACAGTTTTGAACTTTTTTTTATTTTGTATTCTATCTTAAGGAGATTTTCTATGACAAACGAAACCTTTTCCGACCGTCTGAAACTAGCCATGCAGGCGAAACAGTTCAAGCAGGTCGATTTGATCCGAGCGGCCCAGCGGCGCGGTGTGAAGCTTGGGAAAAGCCATGTCAGCCAGTATGTCAGCGGAAAAACGGTTCCGCGCTCCGACATTCTTCACTTTCTGGCCGATGTGCTCCAGGTCGATCCCGACTGGCTGCTTGCAAAAGATTCCACAGTAAACTATACGGCAGATACGGTTTCTGATTCGACAGAATCTTGTTCTGATCCATCTGCTGCTTCTCTTTCCCAGACAAAAACAGGAGGTTCCCCTATGCGAGAATTTAAAAAATCATCAAAACTCGACAATGTCTTATATGATGTCCGCGGACCTGTCGTAGAAGAAGCAAACCGTATGGAAGCGTGCGGCACACAGGTTCTGAAACTGAACATTGGAAATCCGGCTCCATTTGGCTTCCGTACTCCTGATGAGGTCATCTACGACATGAGCCATCAGCTTACCGACTGCGAGGGTTACTCTCCTTCCCAGGGTCTCTTCTCTGCACGAAAAGCGATCATGCAGTATGCGCAGTTAAAGAAACTGCCAAATGTTTCTATCGATGATATCTACACCGGAAACGGCGTCAGTGAGCTGATCAACCTCTGTATGTCCGCTCTTCTGGATGACGGGGATGAAATCCTCATCCCATCCCCGGATTACCCTCTCTGGACTGCCTGCGCAACGCTGGCCGGCGGAAAAGCCGTCCACTACATCTGCGACGAACAGTCCGAATGGTATCCGGACATTGATGATATGCGAAAGAAGATCACCGACCGCACAAAAGCGATTGTTATCATCAATCCGAATAACCCGACCGGTGCACTCTATCCGAAAGAGGTACTGCAGCAGATTGTCGAGCTTGCCAGAGAACATCAGCTGATCATCTTTTCCGATGAAATTTATGACCGGCTCGTCATGGACGGTCTTGAGCATGTTTCCATTGCATCCCTCGCACCGGATCTGTTCTGTGTCACCTTCAGTGGTCTTTCCAAATCACACATGATCGCAGGCTTCCGTATCGGCTGGATGATCTTAAGTGGAAATAAAGCTATCGCAAAGGACTATATTGAAGGGCTCAAAATGCTCTCCAACATGCGTCTCTGCTCCAATGTTCCGGCACAGTCCGTTGTCCAGACCGCTCTTGGCGGCCACCAGAGTGTCAACGACTACATCATTCCGGGCGGACGAATTTACGAGCAGCGTGAATACGTTTACAAAGCATTCTGCGATATTCCGGGTATCACCGCAGTCAAACCAAAAGCTGCGTTCTACATGTTCCCGAAAATTGACACGAAAAAGTTCAATATCACAAACGACGAAAAATTTGCTCTCGATCTGCTGCGCGACAAAAAACTTCTGATCGTCCACGGCGGCGGCTTCAACTGGGGACAGCCGGATCACTTCCGCGTTGTTTACCTGCCGAGAATTGAAGTTTTAAAGGATGCAGTTGGAAAGATCACCGACTTCCTCTCTTATTATCATCAGTAAAATTCTGATCACTTTTTTCACAGAGCTCCACCGGAAATACCACCTTTTTTTTCCGGCGGAGCTTTTTTCCTTTACCGGATTCTTTCCTGCTGCATTACACTTTACCGGTACCCGGCAAACAACAGGTAACTTTTCGTTACAGTTCACTCAGCAGTGAAACACTTGCTGTTTCGCTGCGTAAGAAAGTGATTCAGGCGTGAGCAGCCCTCCTTTTGCGAAGCAAAACTTTAAATGAGGGCTGCGAATGTTACAGTTCGCTGGGAACCAGTGAACTGTAACAACTTTTCTGTTCCACGGCTTAATTTCGATTGCGGCTCCTGTTCCTTTATGTTATAATTTTTTTAAATCAAGCCACAACCGTTCTTTTGAGTTCTGTTCTCGCTGTATCGCTTCTTGGCGGATGCCGCGCCTCCGACAAACCCGTTACGCTGACCGTATGGACGTATTACAACGGAGATCAGTTAGCTTCCTTTGAACGTCTTGTTGAGGAATTCAATACAACGATCGGAAAAAAAGAGCATATTACGGTCGAAGCCTCCAGTCAGGGCAGCATCAATGACCTGGAAAAAAATGTTCTCGATGCCGCCAAAGGAAGGGTTGGTGCCCTTGCCATGCCAAATATTTTTTCCGCCTACGCCGATACCGCCTATACGCTTGAGCAGATGGGACAGGTCGTTGATCTTTCCCCTTATCTTACAGAGAAAGAAAAGGCTGCCTATCTTCCCAATTACCTGGAAGAAGGTGACTTTTCCGATGACGGCAGTATCCATATTATTCTGACAACCTCCACAAAATTCCTGCGTATCATGGAAATGGCAAGTATTGAACTGGGTGGCTATGAGATGCGTTTTGATCTCAACACGGTCTATGTCACAAAGAACTTTTTCCCATGCTCAACCTTCCATCTGAAGATGTCTCCGGGCTTTCCACCCGGTATTTCCAGCAGATGCTGCGTGAATTTGACCAGACACATTCTCATACCGTATGGGTCGGACATTCTAAGGTGTATGAAATTTCATTTTCTGACGGAACAATCCGCTACATCCGTATGGAGACCTCCCGCGAGGGCTATGCGCAGATCGGACTTGTCGAAGATTTTACCTCCGTTATGCTGGAACGGCAGCGCATGGAGCACGAGCGTGATTACGATGCATTGACCGGTCTCTACAATCGACGCGCGTTTCAGCGGGAAAGTGAAGCTCTTTTTGAGCATTCGGAAGTTCTCGGTCACGCTGCCCTTCTGATGATCGACCTTGACAATCTAAAACGCACCAACGACACCTTCGGCCACGACTGGGGCGATGCCTATATCCGGCAGGCAGGACAGTGTTTTATCTCCTCTGTGCCGGCTAAAACGCTCTGTGCCCGTATTTCCGGCGATGAATTTAATCTTCTGTTCTACGGCTACCAATCGCAGGAAGAAATTCGAGCACTTCTGCAGAATCTTTCCCTTGCGGTTTCAAATACAGCCCTGGAGCTGCCAAGTGGTCGTAAACTGCCCCTTCGCCTTTCCGGCGGAGTTTCCTGGTATCCGGAAAACAGTACAGATCTGTCTACGCTGAAAAAATATGCGGATTTCGCAATGTACCAGGTAAAGAAAGCAGAAAAAGGGTACATTACCGAATTCGATCTGGAGCTTTTTACAAAAAATGCAAAGGAAACCGAGATGCGCCGCCTGTTCCATAAAATGTTGAATGAAGAGCTGTTTACGTATTACTTCCAGCCAATTGTTTCCGCCACGGACGGCAGTATCTACGCCTACGAGGCGCTGATGCGCGGAAATCTCCCGGCACTTACTCGTCCGGATCAGATCCTGCAGCTGGCTCACGAGGAAGAGTGCCTGCATGAAATAGAACGTCTGACTATGTTTCTCTCTGCAAAATCCTATGCCACATTCCTCTCCACCCATCAGATACGCGGTGATGAGCTTCTCTTTGTCAATTCGATTGCAAGCCAATACATGAATCACGACGAGGCAGTGGCTTACGTCGAACAATACAGCTTTCTTCAGGATCGGATTGTCATTGAGATCACAGAGGAGGATTCACCGGATCTTACAGCTCTGCTGAAAAAACGTGAGATGCCGGGATTTTCCGGTGTATTTGCCCTGGATGACTACGGCAGCGGCTACAGCAATGAAAAAACGCTTCTGGAGCTTGCACCGGCGTATATCAAGCTAGATCTTTCCATCATCCGCGATATCGACTCCGATCCGGACAAGCAGCAGATCGTAGAAAATATTGTTTCCTATGCACATCAAAGAGGCATGAAAATCATTGCCGAGGGTCTGGAAACTCCAGCTGAACTTTTGAAGGTACTGGAACTGGATGTTGATCTCCTGCAGGGCTATTTTCTTGCAAAACCGTCCGCTGTTCCGAAACCTGTCAGTGCAGAATCCGTTGCTGTCATAGAACGCTTCCGGAAGCATCTTGCGTAATTCCACCTCTTCCTGCAGCGTCCTTTCAAATCACAGCATCTATGTCTGATCTGCTGCTTCGAAACAGATACCGGTCAGCGACCCGGAGCGTATCTGAGCAATCATCCCTCAAAAAACACCCATAGCAAACCCTGCAAAAGCAGGGTTTTGTCTCCACTCTGAAGGATCCTGCCTGACAGGATCCTTTTTTATACTTTTTTATACTTTTTTCATATTTTTCTCCTGTTCGTTCCTCCGCTTCTGTGCTATGATACCTTACAGCAATGACAACCCGTCCATCGAAAGGAGTTTTTCTATGTGTACAGCAGCAACCTATCAAACACGCGACTTTTATATGGGTCGCACACTCGATTATGAATTTTCCTATGGCGACCAGATCACCGTTACACCTCGCAATTATCCGTTTTCCTTTCTTCATATGCCGTCCCTTTCCCATCACTATGCAATGATCGGCATGGCGTGTGTGATGGATGATTACCCGCTCTATTATGAGGCGTTCAATGAAAAGGGGCTTGGTATCGCCGGCCTTAATTTTGTAGGAAATGCCGTTTATTTCGATCCGAAACCGGAGAAAGACAATATCGCGCAGTTCGAGCTGATCCCGTGGATTCTCGGTACATGTGCTTCGCTTGCGGAAGCAAAAGAATCCCTCTCCCGTATCAATCTCATCAGCACACCTTTTAAAAAGAATCTTCCGCTCGCACAGCTTCACTGGATCATCGCAGATGCATCGGGTGCCATCACCGTGGAATCCACGGCGGACGGTCTGCATGTCTACGACAATCCGGTCGGCGTTCTGACAAACAATCCGCCGTTTCCAATGCAGATGTTCTCACTGAACAATTACCTGCATCTGTCACCGAAACAGCCGGCCAACACGTTTTCCAACCAGCTCGATCTTTCTACGTACAGCCGTGGCATGGGCGGTCTTGGACTGCCGGGCGACCTCTCGTCTGCTTCCCGCTTTGCACGCGTGGCGTTTGTAAAGCAGAACTCGATCTCGGGAAACAGCGAAACGGAGAGTGTCAGCCAGTTTTTCCATATTTTAAATTCTGTTGACCAGCAGAGAGGATGCTGCGAGGTGGCGGACGGAAAGTATGAGATCACGCTCTATACTTCCTGCTGCAATGCGACGCAGGGAATTTACTATTATACGACGTATGACAATCATCAGATTTCTGCGGTTGATATGCACCGCGAGAATCTTGATGGCGAAACGCTTCGCTGCTTTGCGCCGGTGACGGGCGAGCAGATTCATATGCAGAATTAGAAAAATCCGGTACAGAAATCTTTGAGGACCCCTCAAAAAAGATTCTGTATCGGATTTTTTCTACATCTCATCACACATTGTAAAACAGACGTCGCACCGGCTTCTTCTTTTAACCTCTTACTTGTTTAGTAGATATTATTTTACTTTCATTTTTTTCTGTCCCTTCCGGCAGTTTTATGATACACTTTTCGTA
This sequence comes from Blautia sp. AM28-27, assembly GCF_003480905.1. Taxonomy (NCBI): domain Bacteria; kingdom Bacillati; phylum Bacillota; class Clostridia; order Lachnospirales; family Lachnospiraceae; genus Blautia; species Blautia sp. AM28-27. The sequence goes on along the minus strand of NZ_QUJK01000002.1, from coordinate 242,544 downwards.
TTGGAAAACCGATTTTTTTGAAAGGATTTTATCATCATGCAATTTTATCTCGCCCCGATGGAAGGGCTGACCGGATATGTGTACCGGAGCGCCTACCACAAATATTTTCCGGCGGCTGACCGTTATTTCACGCCATTTATTACAAATAAAAAGATGAGCTCCCGCGAGCGCAATGACATTCTCCCGGAGCATAACGAAGGGATGACGGTGCTCCCGCAGATTCTCACAAACCAGGCGGAGGACTTTCTTTCTCTGACAAAAGAACTGAAGGAGTACGGCTACGATACCGTCAATCTGAACCTTGGCTGTCCGTCCGGCACGGTTGTCGCCAAGCGGCGCGGCTCCGGACTGCTTGCGTGGCCGCATACACTCGATGCATTTCTCGATGAAATCTTTTCGTCCTGCGACTGCCGGATCTCCATCAAGACAAGACTTGGCACAACCGACACCGATGAGTGGGAGACGCTGCTTGCGATTTATGACAAATATCCGCTGGAAGAGCTGATTATTCATCCGCGGATTCAGAAAGATTTCTACAAATATACGCCGCGCATGGAGTGTTATCGGACAGCATATGAGACGAGCCGCCACTCGCTGTGCTACAATGGGGATCTTTTCTCAACCGCTGATTTTCAGAAGCTCTGCCATGATTTTCCCTTGACGGAAAAGGTCATGCTCGGCCGCGGGGTGCTGCAGAACCCCTGGTTGATCGGGATGCTGCGCAGTACAGATCCTGCCAGCAGTGAAAATTTAGCTCCGGCAGATAAGGAGCTGCTGCGCGCATTCTGCGAAGATCTCTGTGCCGGCTATGCGCGCGTTATTTCCGGGGATAAAAATGTGCTGTTTAAATTAAAGGCACTGTGGATTTACCTCGGAACATCGTTTACGAATCCCCAGAAGTATCTGAAAAAGATCAAAAAAGCAAATCGCCTTGCCGAGTATGAAGAGGCCGTTGATTCGCTCTTTCGGGAACAGGAGCTGATTTTTTAACCGAATCGAGCCGCGCAAGCCGCTTATGAACCTTCGCTTGATTTTTCCATCCTGTTCCGCACAGATAAAATTGAACCGCGTCTGATCAACGAAAACACAGCTCTCATCCTTTTCTCTTACCACACCGAATGCATCCGCCGTGAGGATGGCACTTCGTACGGCATCCGCGGACTCGAGACACAGGTCGCCGTCAAAGAGGACGAGAAATGGAAATTGCAGCATATTCATTATTCGAAAGAAGCATGAGCAAAAATACGCCGCAGATCTGATCACTAGACCTGCGGCGTATTTTTATGCTCTTTTTCTCCAACTCCCAAATCCGTTCTCTATTTCATCGGCAGCATTGCAAGCGTATCGCACTCTTCCTCTTCTGCTTCCTCTGCAATCAGATTCCGGATATTCTGCATACGGTTATCCAGCTCCGCGCTCTGTCTTGCGCAGTCGTAGAGTTCATCCTGCAGATATTTGACATGATTTTCGGGAATATTTTTCTTGTAGCGCATCTTGTGCTCCAGACTCGCCCAGAAATCCATCGCGATCGTACGGAACTGTACTTCCACGTAAACCAGTTTCTTTGTATCCTGTAAAAAGATCGGCACCTGAACGATCAGATGAAGACTGCGGTAGCCGCTCTCCTTCGGATGCTGAATATAGTCCTTCCGCTCAATCAGCGTAATGTCATCCTGTTTCAGAAAACTGTCTGCCAGCTTATAAATATCGCTTGGAAAAGAACAGATCACACGCACACCGGCGATATCGCGGATATTTTCCTCGATAGACTCCAGTGTGACCGGGATGTCTTTCACGCGGATTTTCCGCATAATGCTCTCATACGATTTGACCCTTGTTTTGATTCCTTCAATCGGGTTCTGGTCATAGGAAAGCGAGTATTCCTGATTCAGCACCCGGAACTTTGTCTCGATTTCCATAATGGCGCACTGATAATACGACATCAGAAGCTCGAACGGCTTTTTGTTCTTCTGCATCATCTGAATAAACTCGTCCGATAAAAGATTCTGCTTTACAAACTCATCCCGTTTTGTCTCGATCAGATTTTTTCCCTGTTTTCTAATTTCCTCCAGTACTTCGAGGTTTTTCATCATCCGTTTTTTCGTCCTCCCAAAACTGCGTTCTCTGTCCTTTATGCTATCATTTTAGGCCTGTAAAGTCAAATTTTTTCTTCTTTTACTCTACCTTCAGCATCCGGTAGCCAACCCCGATATGCGTCTGGATATACTGCGTCTGCTCTCCGTTCTTTTCCAGCTTTTTCCGAAGCGTCGCCATGAAAACACGGAGGGAAGCGATATCGTTCTCCCAGCTGCTTCCCCAGATTTTCTGTGTAATAAACGTATGCGTCAGCACCTTCCCTGCATTCTGCGACAGCAGGCAGAGCAGCTTGTATTCGATTGGTGTCAGATGAAGTTCCTCTCCGTCAAGATATGCGCACCCCGCTGCGTACTCGATCCGCAGTGCGCCGTTTTCAAAGACAGCCGACTGGACTCCATTTTCTGCCTGCATCTGGGACAGACGGCGCTGTGTGACTCGAAGGCGGGCCAGCAGTTCCTCCACAGAAAACGGTTTCGTCAGATAATCATCCGCTCCTGCGTCCAATGCCTCGATTTTATCGCTGTCCTCACTTCTTGCACTGATTACGATAATCGGCATATTCGACCAGCTTCGAATCTTTTCAATCACCTCTACGCCATCAATATCCGGCAGGCCAAGGTCGAGCAGAACAATGTCGGGATTATGTGTGGATGCCTCCATAATGGCACCCGCACCGTTCTTTGCAGAAATATACTTATAATCGTGTGTTTTTAACGTCGTAGTAATCAGGTTGTGAACCGGCGTATCATCTTCCACAACCAGAATTAATGTCTTATTCATTCAAATTCACCTCACTGAGCGGCAGGGTAAACCGAAAGCAGCAGCCCTGTGGATCGCAGTCATAAAGTGCTATCTCCCCGCCGTGCGCATTTACAATCGAACGGCAGAGTGCCAGTCCAAGGCCAAGGCTTCTGCGGCTGTCGCTTACTTTATTTTTCCCGGAATAGAACATCTCAAACACATGCTCTCTGGACTCTTTTGGAATCCCGGGGCCGTTGTCCTCCACCGCGATCCAGACATTTTTCTCCTCTTTTCTGGCTGTCGAGAACCCACTGAATGATTTCCTGTTCCCTTGGGTCAAAGATTTTTTCCGTCTTTCCTCCTGTCTGCGCGCTGTAAAGTGTTCCGCGGACAATTCTGCTCTCCTGTGCCCCTGCCGGTGCGGCCGTCAGATCCCTTCCCAGCAGTTTTACAAGCTTTGTCGCTGTAATATCAAAAATCTCCGACGCATCCTCTGCCTTCTGCAGAAGCTGGCTGGTATTGAAAAGAAGGTTCTGTCAGGAAGTAGTTAAACAGCACTACACTGATCACAGAACTGATTACGCTGCAGGTATAACCGCTGGTCAGAATTGACGTCATCATAACGCCGACCAGATATATGGTAATGATATTGGAATCCGGAATGATATGGATTTCCAAATCCGGCACCAGATCGGTCAGCCGTTCGGTCCATCCCCTTCTCTTTCGAAAAAATCCCTGATCCATCATGCTTTTTCCAATGACAATCCGCGTTACTTCGGAAATTCTCGCATATTCTGCAATCTGCAGGGCAATGTCCTCGCTGTGCGTCGTTACAATCTCCGCCCCGCTCTGTTCTGCCAGGTGGATATGCTTCTGCAGCCTTGCCTAATCCTCCGGCGTTTTCTCTGCCGGTTCCGCGGTCTGCACATACAGTGCTGTAAAATTAGCACCAAATGCCCGGGCCATCTGTGCCGCAGTCCGGATAAACACTCAAAAAGGACACCTTTTATTGTATAATTATGTTACCCCACAAACATACGAAAGAAGGTGTCCTTAATGAAAAATTAGCATTGAAGAAACTGCTAACTTATATGAAAAGTGTATACAAAATTCCACAAAAAATCAAGGGTTTATCCGATGAAAGAAAAAGAAAATCCATCCCGTTGTTTAATATCGTTATGCCAGTGCTGATTTTCCTGATGCTTCAGTATGAAAGTTTTCACACCATTTTTTCAGCGCCGGAAAGCATGGAGAAACGACTGAAAAACTGTATCCGTGGAAAAATCCCAAAAGTTGATGCAGTCAGGGATCTTCTTTCCCGGATTGATCCAAAAGAAATCGAGGAAATTCACGCGCAGACGATTGATGTTCTGAAACGCAACCGCGTATTTCGGGAGGGAACCATAGGCGGATATGTTGCGGCAGGTATTGATGGGATGGAATTATTCAGCAGTACAAAAAAGTCCTGTCCAGACTGCCTGAGCCGGAAGAACGGGACGGGGAAGACAAAATACTTTCATCGAAGTGTGGTATGTATGACGGTAGGAAAATCGCCGCATGTGATCTTTGGGCAGGAAATGCTGAAACCCAGAGATGGTTCAGAAAAAGATGAAGGGGGACTGACAGGAGCGAAAAGGCTCATCCGGCGTTTAAAGAAAAGGCATGGTCATTTCGCAGATGTGATTGTGGCGGATGCACTGTACCTGAATGCCCCGTTTATCAATACTTTGAAAGAATGCGGTTTAGAAACGGTAATCCGTCTGAAAGATGAAAGAAGGCTTCTGTTTCAGGATGCGGAAAGCATGTTTCAGCGGGACGAGGGGAGAAAAAGGAGCTTCAGGAAGGGAAAAAAGAGTATTGAAGTCTGGGATCTTTCCGGATTTGAGATAGACCTTACCTGGACGATATCTTAAGCGGACTGAAATACGAGGACGGCCACTACGATCTCGTGAGTCTTTCCGACAAGGATTATCAGAAAAAACTGGATGTCCAGATTGCCTGCTGGGATAAACTGAAAAATGAAATTCAGAAGGTCAGATCCGGAGAAAACGGAACGGCGGATCTGGTAGACATGAGCGAGACGTATTTCCAGATGGCAGATGAAACGGTTGCCGCAGTCAAAGTTTCCCGTGCCAACCGCCAGCTGGAACAGAAAGCCTACATCGACCTTCACACGGGACTGCCGAACAAGAGCAAGTGCGAAGAGCTGTTCCACAATGTGGAATTCATCAAAACTCCTACCGCCTGTATCGTCTTTGACATGAACAACCTGAAACGCGTCAACGACAGCCTCGGTCACTCCATCGGCGACCAGCTGATTCTGAACTTTGCCCGGCTGCTGCGAAACTCGATTCCCGCGAAGCATTTTGTAGGAAGATACGGCGGCAATGAATTATGGCGGTCATCTATGATGCAACCCGCGAAAGCATCACAGAAATCCTCACAGAGCTTCAGAACGAAGTCGAACAGTTCAACAGCTACGGAACCCAGTTCCGCATCAGCTATTCCCACGGCTGGGCACTTTCCACCGATTACAACGAATGTACGCTCCGCACGCTGTTTGACAAAGCAGATAAATATATGTATGAAAACAAGCAGCAGAGCAAGCAGGGACGCCAAGACTAAAGAAACGCCGGAACCGGAAATATCTTATCGCCGGTTCTGGCGTTTTTTCTTGCTGTTTCTCTTTTATTTTTTTGCAAACGCTTCTATCTGCGCATATCCCGCTGAAAAATCAATGGGTTCCTCCCGCAGCTTCTTTCTGACCGCATCGCGTCCTTCCTGATCTGCCAGCACTTTCTGGATTTTATCGGCAAACTGCATCACATCCAGCGGACAGAGATATCCGTTTTCCCCATCCCGGATCTGCTCGCGCATGGACGGAATATCGGAAGCGATGATGACCTTCTGCAGGCTTCTCGCCTCTACAATCGTAATCGGATAGCCTTCGTGACGGGACGGCTGGAGATACAGGTCGCAGGATTTTACGTACGGCGCAGGATTTTCGCGCATTCCGAGAAAAATAATTTCCTGCTCCACCTGATATTCCTTTGCCATGGTCCGCAGCTTGTTCAGATCTCTTCCATCACCGATGATGAACCATTTGAAGCGAAGTCCCCGTTTTTTCAGCTCCGCCGTAATCTGCACCGCAATATCATATCCTTTTTCTTCCGAAGCTCTTCCCACCGTCAGAAATTTCAGCTCTCCTGTGTACTGCGGATCGCTAAGCGGCTCCTCACTCCGTCTCTGCACCTGTTTGATGTCAATGAAATTCAGCAGAACCTCTGTCCGGTCCGCGAGTTCCGGAAAACGGGCAATGACCTGTTTTCGGACAGGCTCGGAAACACAGTAAATTTTATCATACTCCGGAATAAAGTCCCTGGTCCGGAACAGCCACCAGAGATTTTCTCCGTGGAACCAGACCGCTTTTTTCCGCGCATTCGTCTTTCTGGCTCCGAATGCGGTTGTGAACGCACCGAATCCGAAAAAGTCGAAAACAAGATCGTATTGTTTTGTTTCCGGCTCCACACACTCCAGAATCCGTTCATACAGTTTTCCATACCGTTTCTTTCCATACACGACGCGCATCAGAAATACGCCCATTCCTCTGGCATAGAAAGACCGTTCTGCCGGTGTCTCCCGTTTTCCCACAATCCGTTCCAAAGCCGGATGCGGTTTTTTGTTCCAGATCATCTGGCGCACTTCCACTTCCTTCGGAATCCGCTCCAGCAGAACGCCTCTTTTTTCGACCAGAAGAAGCGTTACATCTTCTTTTTTCTCCACCAGTTTCTGCAGCAGCGCTGCCATGGCAACTTCCGTTCCGCCCATGTCCATGGTACGTCCCAGCACCAGTATTTTACTCATTGCTTACCTCTCATCTGCTTTTTTCTCTGTTCTAACGCCAGTAGGCATCTCCCACATGCGCAGGATGACGCTGATCCTCCGGCGGAAGCTGATGGTAATCGCCGTACAGGGTGTGAAGATACGTCTCATATCCCGCCGGGGCATTGATCAGATGGCCTTCAAACGGAAGGCGCACGATCTCTTCGATCGCTGTTTTTGGAATCGCGTCCGACTTGCGGTAACCGCCGCACTGGCAGGCCACCCACTTTGAGTCCTCCGCGCGGTACTTTCTGCACTCTTTTTCCATCTCGCGCAGAATCCGCTCTTTTCCATAGCATTTCCGGATCGCCCATTTGCACCATTTTGCGAAGCTTCCTTTGTTTCCTTTTAAGGTTTGGCGGTAGGTGCGGAATGCATTCATCCGCTGGCTTTCCAGAAACAGCAGCTTTTTCCAGTGACGGTCGTACTCCGGTGTATCTTTTTCCGGCAGTCCGTCAAACGGGAAAATGTCGACGAAAAGACCGGTATCCACAGCTCCTGCCACGTGCTCCACAAGACTCGTTCCGGTGTGTACCAGCTTTCCGTATGCCAGTGTGAAACCCTTTGTATTATGAAAATTCATGACGCGGTACGGTGTATCCGTTTCGCTGTTTACAATCTGTTCCAGTTTTTCATAATCCGCTCTCGGCATCCAGACATCCACATCATCATCCCACGGAATGAACCCCTGATGCCGGATCAGCCCGAGCAGCGTTCCATCTGCTGCAAAATAGATCAGGTGATGTTTCCGGCAGACTTCATCCAGATACAGTAATATTCCAAGCGCAATCTCCTGTTTTTCTTTTAATTCTGTAATTTTACGCATAACGGCATTGCCTTTCTGTTTTGTTTTTCCCATCCATTATAAACACTCTGCCGGATTTTTTCAATTTAAAGTTCCTGCCGCTCCGGCGCCCGTCTGAAGATTCCGCACTGTTTTTATCAGTACCTTCATATCCACCGGTTTTACTATGTGTGCGTTCATGCCCGCATTGAAGGCATTCTGCACATCTTCTGAAAATGCGTTGGCTGTCATCGCAAGAATCGGGATTTTCTTTGCCAGCGGGTGGCTGCTGTTCCGGAATTTCGTCACAAAGAGAACCGATGCCAGGATCAGAAGCAGAATTACTGCCAGAATCCTCAGCTCCTCGACAGCGGTATCCTCGAACATCTTCGTTCCGTTGCTGTCCACCACATACGTCGTGCTCTGGTTGCTGAATGCACTGCTTCTGAAATACGGTGCCATCTCCTCCATCGAACGGATCAGAATAAAGTGTGTGATGATACTGCCGTCGACCACCAGCTGGCTCTGCAGTTTTCTGGCAAATACCATCTGGTTTTCATTGGTGATCCAGTCCGATGTCAGAAAGCTTTTGATATCCGCATCCTGCAGATCTTTAGATCTGTACCACACGCCCTGCAGACCCTCATCGGAATAATAGTATCCTTCCTGGTTCACGGCAATAAACTGGAGGTTTTCATGCGTGGAGCTTAATTCTTCCTCACGTTTTTTCAGAAATTCACACAACCGGCGTTTTACTTGATTACAATCAGATTCGGGTTCTTTGGGCTTCATCAACATCCGCAAACTGCATATTGCAAATATGCTGTTTTGACAGGCACTATTTTTGAAAATTGCGATAGTATTCGTTTATTCACTCTGCACAAGATCATATACATGGTATAAATGCTGTTTTTATTTTTCTTTCATATAATCCATACAATTTCTCGCATTCCATGCATATCCATCCTGCTTCGCCTGTATATAGCGGATATTTTCGTTTCTTACAATATTCTGTTTCATAATTTCCTACTAATTCCACAAGGTTATTGATATCCCTCATCTGCGCAGCAGCCATTCCTGTCATTGCCCACAAAAAGCCAGTTCTTTTTTTATTCAGTTTCTGCCACTGAAATCTTTCCGTAAACTGATCATATAATACCTTTTGCTTTTTCTTCTCTTTTACCGGAAATTCATAAATCAGCGGATAAATCTGAGCAACACCATCCGGATAAAATTCTGTCTGATGATACCGATCACTGTTTCCGATAATTCTCCATCTTTGATTCGCATCATCCCAGAATATCTTTTCTATCTGTTTCTGTATCTTTTTACGAATTTCACTGATCGCCTGCGTATCTTCCAGTCCTGCAAGTTCCAATTCATACAGGCCTTTCCACACTTCCAGATTATCCATCAGATAAACTGTTGTGTTTTCTTCTGAAACCTGTGTAATTCCATCCTGCATCAGGCTTTGAATCTTTTTTAATGCAAGGCTGATTCCATTTTTCCAGGATTCCGGCAGGTCTGTACTTTCTGTCTTTTCCAGATATTTTCCCATAAGAAAAAGGTACATACCAAGATATCCGTCTTCGGAATCAGCCTTTTCTTTATAAATAAGTTCCCCACCCTCTTTCCTGTAGATTCCCATTTTTCCATCTGTTTCCAGCAAAACCCCAGTATGCCAGTCCAGATACCTGCCAACAGCTTTTTGCTCTGTTTCAGTCATGGGGCAATTCTTTGTTTCTGCCAGAAGCCCCAGTGCAGCCATACATGCAAAGTATGGATTAACATCTCCGGCTTTACTTCCATTCATATAGATTTCGCCTTCAGGGCCCTGATTCTCAAGGATCCACTTTTTTTCTCTGGTCAGGACGGTTTCCAGCCATTCCTGCCGGACAGATATTTCTTTTCTCAGGTTCTGATAATAAGCAAACATAAACACAATGCACACAGTTATGCAAAATATAATAAGTCCCATCACGTTCTTTCGATGTTTCACTTTTCTTTTGCATTGGCTCTGTTTATGCTTATGCATCTATATCCTCCAGGATTTTTCTGATTTTGATACTTGCAGTCCCATCACCATAAGGGTTTCTAGCCTCACTCATTTTTCTGTATGTCTCCGGCTCTGTAAGAAGCCGCCTGCATTCTCTGTAAATATCCTCCATCTTCGTGCCTACAAGCTTTAAGGTTCCTGCTTCCACACCTTCCGGACGCTCTGTTGTATCCCGCATGACCAGTACCGGTTTTCCCAGTGCAGGAGCTTCTTCCTGAATTCCGCCGCTGTCTGTCATGATCAGATAACTGGCTTTCATCAGGTTATGGAATTCCACCACATCCAGTGGTTCGATCAGGTGTATTCTCTCGCATCCACCAAATTCCTCATCTGCGATCTTCCTGACCTGCGGATTCAAATGTACAGGATAAATAACCTTCACATCTGTAAATTCTTCCACGATCCTGCGTATAGCCCGGAACATATCACGCATGGGCTCTCCCAGATTCTCCCTTCTGTGTGCTGTTACAGCAATCAGTCTGCTGCCTTTTGCCCATTCTGTTTCCGGATGATAAAAATCACTTCGCACCGTATAGTGCAAAGCATCAATTCCTGTATTTCCTGTGATAAAGATCCGCTCTGGATCTTTCTTGGGCAGATGTGGAAACAGGAAAAACAACTAAACATATCATTGTGCAAAATATAAAATAACAAGATTTGAAATTTCTTATATTCTGTACTAATTTGCACTTCTTCATCTTTCTCCCACCCTCCGGGCTACAGTTGCTTGCTTGCTTGCTTGCTTGCTTGCTTGCTTGCTTGCTTGCTTGCTTCCAGATTTTAATTTTACATTCATTAATGTTCAATACCCCCACAACATTTTTATAAATATCTTTGCGACAGCTTCTGCTGTACTTTTACTATAATTATACTCTACAGCCAACTTGTGTCAATTTACTAACAGACGGTCAAAGGAAAGATTCTGACACACCCCTTTCAATGTGTGCGCACTGCGGAAAGCATCTTCATAATTTTTATTTTCCAATGCCTGTTTTAACTGTAGATAACTCTGGTCTTCAAGGAACTTTAATGTAAATCTCTGAATCAGTGCTTCGCTGTGAAGGCGTCCCAAAACAGCCTCATAATTTCCTCCGATAGCTTTATAGCACTCCTGCATTGTCATCTTTTAGCCCTCCTGTCAATTGTATTCCACTAATTCATGAACCTCTGCTAATCATTATGAACATACCTTAAAATCGTTTTTATAACTTCCTCAATCACAATCGGCTTTGACAAATGTGCGTTCATTCCTGCATCCAGTGATGCCTGAACATCTTCTGCAAATGAATTGGCTGTCATTGCTATAATAGGAATGTTTTTTCCATCCGGTCTGTCATTCATCGCCCTGATTGCTTTTGCCGCTTCATAACCATTCATTTCAGGCATCATGATATCCATCAGGATTACATCAAATGTGCCTTTCGGATGATTTCTGAAAATCTCAACAGCATTCTTTCCATCCACAGCTCTTTCTACATTCATCCCGAACTCTTCCAACTGCACGGCAGCAATCTCTGCATTCAGTTCATTATCCTCTGCAATAAGAACATTCACACCTGTAAGATTTACCTTTTCAGAAAAACCTGTGTCTGACTTATTACATTCCTTATCTGTAATTTCCAGAGGAATATCCACAGTAAAAGTAGTTCCCTCATGCTTTTTACTCCGCACGGAAATGGTTCCACCCATCATATCTACATACTTCTTTACGATAGCCATCCCCAGTCCAGCTCCATGGTACTGCGTTCTCACATCGGAATCTTCCTGTGCAAATTCCTCAAAAACTTCTTTTGTAAATTCCTCACTCATGCCAATACCAGTATCCGAAATGCGGTAATGCATATTTATATATCCATCCCCGCCCTTTTCCTGACACCGGGTTTCAAATGTAATCGTCCCTCCATCCGGAGTGAACTTCACGGCATTGCTCAGAATATTAACCAGCACATCTCGCAGACGTACAGGATCCACAAGTACATTTGGGATCTTTGCTTCTTCACGCTGGATCTTAAAGCTGATATCCCTGTTCGTAAGAAAACCTTTTGTAATATCCAGTGCAGAATCTGTGATACTTTTCAAATCTGCCGGTACCGGATTGTATTTCACTTTTCCACTTTCCACGCGAGTCAGATCTAATACATCATTGATCAGCGACAGTAAATACTCTGAACTTTCATCAATCTTTTCCAGACAATTTTTCACTTCGTCTGAAGGATTTTTTTTCATTGCAATACCGGTAAATCCCATGATTGCATTCATCGGTGTTCTCATATCATGGGACATATGTGACAGAAATGCTGTTTTTGCCTTGTTTGCAGCCTGCGCATGCTCTGCCAGTTCCGCCATTTCCTCAGCCGTCTCCTGGGCTGCCTTCTGAGCTTTTTTTCTTGCACTGAGACGCATTGCTATCACAGCCATAGTAGTCAGCAGCCATCCGAAAATAAGAAGAACCCAAACAGTAACAACAGGATGCAGACGGATCCAGTCAACAAATGTCAGATCTGCTGCTTTGTATGTGGTATACCGTGCTGCTATATCTTCGACAAGATTTTGGGGCATGGCATACATTGCTTTCGTCAGGATGCCAGCCAGTGCATGATTCTCTGTTGATGATATTACCATGCGGTAGGTGTATGTAGGCTGTTCCAGCAAAGTATATGTCAGGGTGCCTGTGGTGTCACTATTCACAAACGCCTGTGCCATGTAATAGTAGACGAAGGCAGCATCGGCTTTTCCCTTACGGACAGCCTCCATCATTTCCTGTCGGGTACTGCACATCAGTTTTTCTGCGCCTGGTGCCATTGCATCTTCAATGGAATTTGATGCTGTCTGGTCAACCGTAGTAACAACATTGATTTTTCCATCAAAGTCACGCCGTGTCACCCTTGCCAGCTGCATTGTAATGAAAGGTGCAGTAAGCCCCCATTTTTTCGTCTCAGCATAGTTATCTGTTTCCAGGCGTGCATCGATACTCATATCTGTGGTTTCCGTATTTTTCTGATAAGCAATATACTCATCTCTGGTAGCAGGTGTAAGAAACTCGTAGGAAATCCCGGCATAGTCTGCAATTTTCCGGAAGTAATCCGGGATAATACCCTTCATCTCACCATTTTCATTATAAGAATATGGATAACGGGTCGGATCACACAGAACATGAAGCGGGTTGTCCTTGGAATATTGTGCAATAATACTTTTTTCTTGCTCCGTATATTCCAGATTCTTATTTTCTATGCTTTCATAATTTTTATTGTAAAGCGTCGTTTTCCAGTCACCCTCAACCGCATTCATCTGATCGATCGCATAATTGATCTCATTCAGCAATTCTGTATTGCCCTTTTTAACAATGACATAGAAATCGCTGCTGCCAAATTTATCCACGATTCGCTCATTGTTTGTTTTTCTCAGAGAACTGGTAACAATCGCATCAACTTTTTCGCTCTGAAGGGCTTCCTCCATCTCTGCGGTCGTATCAAAATAAGATGGAACATATGTAAATTCTTTGTTGTCTGCAAAATCCGCAAACTCTTCATTCCGGGTGTTTCCGTTCAAAAGCGCCACACGCATACCGTTGTAAGTGCTGTAATCGCCGTCCACAATCGTGCTGTTGTCACTGCGGACGGTCAGCATCCCATAATTGGTTCCGATCGGACGTGAAAAATCAAACTTTTCTTCTCTGTCCGGTGTTTTGCGGGCAGATGTTACCATGTCAATCTCGCCATCTTCAAGCATCTGCTGCATATCATCCCAGCTCTTATCATATCCGACATATTCGTAATCTACATCCCAATAACGGGCCATCAGCCGAAGAAAATCATAGCCATACCCACTGCGGTTGCCTTCTTCATCCATCACATGATAACCATCCATGGCAAAGAAACCGACTTTGACAGTTTCATGCTGCGAACTGTCCTCGGCTGCATATGCAGTCTGGGGAGAAAATATCATACACACGCATACAAAAGCCAGTAATACTGCCACATATTTCTTTGCTCTCGAAATCATATTAAATCTCCTGTCTGTCTGTCTGTCTGTCTGTCTGTCTGTCTGTCTGTCTGTCTGTCTGTCTGTCTGTCAAATATATTTCTCTATACATCTCTTTGTCAACCTTCTGATTTAATAAAATTACACTACTGTATCAAAACCATTTGTCACTGTTCAATGCCCTGCGGTTCGGTGCCCCCCCCGCCGGATTTTATGCTTCTGATTGTCTTTTCCAGTACTTTCATCTCAACTGGTTTTGAAACGTGTGCATTCATACTAGCTGCCAGGGAATGTTGAATATCCTCGGAAAATGCATTCGCAGTCATGGCAATGATCGGAATCGTCTTTGCCAGTTCATGGGAGCTTCTGCGGATTGCCTTTGTTGCCTCATAACCATTCATAACAGGCATCTGCACATCCATCAGGATCATGTCATAATCCCCCGGAGCAGACTGTTCAAATGCTTTCAAAACCTCTTCCCCATTTTCACAGATGGTACATTCTGCACCTTCAATCTTTAACAGTTCCGTCAGGATCTCAGCATTCAGCTCATTATCCTCTGCACACAGGAACCTCATTCCCTGCAGAATATTACCATCCTGCTCATCTGTGTCTTCTTGTGCCGCCAGAGCAACTGTTCTATCCTCTGCAATTCTCAGCTCTATGAGAACCTCAAAACAACTTCCCTGTCCCAGTTCACTCTCCACATCAATGGTACCTCCCATTGCTTCAACCAGATTTCTGGTAATAGCCATTCCAAGACCGGTTCCCTGGATCTTATTCGTCACAGAATTTTCGGCACGGGTAAAAGCATCAAAGATTTTATCTTTGAAATCTGCTGACATTCCTATTCCATTATCCCTGACTAAGAAACGGTACTTTGCATAGACGGATGAATTTGTTTCACATTCTTCTACCAGAAACTGAATTTCTCCACCTTCCTGCGTGTACTTCACTGCATTAGAAAGCAGGTTGCTGAAAATCTGCATCAGGCGAAGCTGATCCCCGTTCACCCACTCATGTCGGATATTTTTCTTTGTTGTAAGAATCTGTTTCTTTTCATCTATCTGTGAATGAAATAGATTATTGATTTCCTGTATAAAATTCAGAATAGAGAAATCATCGTATTTAAAAACTGTTTTTCCTGCCTCAATTTTGCTCATATCCAGAATATCATTAATAATCCCTAACAGATGCTGGGATGAAATATCTATTTTATCTGCATACTCTATTACTTTATCTTTATTTCCTGCATCATGTCTTATTAATGACGTCATACCAATAACTGCATTCATAGGAGTACGTATATCATGTGACAGGATCAATCATTTCCACAACTGAGCCATACACTTCTTCGTATGTTTCATCCCACGGTGCAATACTTTTAGACAACTTATATTCATAGCTAAAATCGGTAAGTGACTTTATAGAATCAGCGAATATATCCGGTACACGAATAATTACAATTGTAAATCCCCAAAATGTCCTTTCGCCATTTTTCTGCTCCACATACACCGGATTTCTTACAGCAATCCCCGTTCCACCCTGTTTCAAAGAAAATGGTCCCTGCATGGTTATCACATCATTGTCTCTGGCATAACAAGATATCTTTCCTCGTTCTTTATCATGAATAAGATCTATCTTTCCAGCCTTATTTCCGTCTTCCGGATAAATCTCAGTCACTACGCCGTCTGGTGCGATCTGAATACTCTGGACATAATCTGCCATCATATTCTCCGCAACTTTCGAGAACATGGAAATTTTTCCGTTTTCACTAATAACAATCTGTTCAAAAGTATTTGTAATATCAATTCCCCTCACGATATCAGCCTTCATATGATCTGCATACGTTACTGCGTTTAATTCAGCTCTTGACCTTATCAAATCCCTTTGACTGCTATCCGCACGAATGCCTATATTCACCAGAACAACCAAACCGATCATCAATACAAATACCGGTATCCATAACTCTTTTTTTATCCTAAATGTATTTTTTTGTTCCTGTGCTGACTTAATTTTCTTCCACATAACCGATTTTCTTTACACCTGCGTTTTTATCTACTTCATTTTTATATTTTAGCAGCCACCAATTATTGCCTGTTTTAGTTTCTTTTTAATCTCCAAAAATGAAAAAAGCATTGTCATTGCAGACAATGCATCTTTAACGTGGCAACTGGCTACCATTTTACAGGCCCTATAGCTTTGCGTCGCAGACTTTCATCTGTTTTGCCGTTTTTCTTATTATAGCTTTTAAACATATGAAAAAAAACTGGTTTTATTATACTCTAATGCTCGACTATGTACAAGAAAAACATTACCGTTTTAACGCCTAAAAACAAAAGAAGAACAGCCGATACATATACTCGAACTGTTCTCCTACTTCCGAAGTCCACGCAGCATTGACATTACTGTTTCCTGCTCATTTGTACTCAGATTGTTCCATATCCTTAAAACTTCTTTCTGTTTTTCTGTCAGATTCTCTGAATTACCTTCCTGAAAAAACTGTGATAATGTCACGCCCAAAGCTGCACATATTTTTTCAAGTGTAATCAGCGACGGCAGGTTTTCCTGCGCCATGATTCTTCCCAGTGATGACTGGGAAATTCCCGACAGCTGCGATAATCTATATTTACTGATATCACACTTTTCACACAAAGATGTTATTTTATCCGCAATATACTTCTCTATCTGCAAGTAACTATACCTCATTTCCGCTATTACATGTTCTTATTGTACCTGTAATAATGAAAAAATATTAGTAATCAACTTTGCAAGTATTCATTCCCATTATAGGAAGTATACGGATAAAAAAATATAAAGATACTTTCGTTTCCGCAAAAGTCATTTTCGCTTATATCGTTTTTATAATAGCACAGACAGTTATGTTTGTCACATAAAAGTTTGAAACCTCAAACAAAAAAATAAGCCTGCCATCATCCGCAGATTTCTCCACAGACAACAGCAGGCTTCCTACTATCTCATCAACTCATTCACTTTTCTCTGCACTGCCCCATAATCATATCCCGCAGCCTGCAGTCTCTTCTTTCTGTCCCCGCCGTTCCCCCACTTTCCGGCAATGACTTCCTTTGCTACAGTTTCCACACTCTTTTTGTTGCTACTTTTCACCAGCTCATTCCCCATCCCCCTTTTCACTTCTGTCATGCAGCTGTTCCAGCACCTCTTTCACCTTCTGCGGAATCGGCAGCCCCAGATGCCCTGCATTCTCCAGCAGACTCACACCCTCATTGGAAATATAGAAAAAGATCACCGCTGTCCTCAGCACGGATCCGTTCCCGATCACAGCCACATCCAGAATATTTGCCATTCCCACCAGCAGAAAGATCAGCACCTTCCTGCAGATCCCCCGGAAGCCCACTTCACTGGAAAGCGTATGGTCCGCAAAAGCACACATCACCCCGGTCAGGTAATCAATCACCACAAAAGCGACCAGTGCATACAGAAGCCCGTCACAGCCTCCCATAAACCAACCCAGCCATCCGCCTACAGCCATAAAAACCATCTGAATAAAGTTCCAAAATTCCTTCATGCCAGAATCCTCCTCCCATGAAAAAAGCAGCTCCCATTTCTGAGAACTGCCGTAAGCAGGTTCTTCCCCTGCTCGTAAATATGATCCGCCTTTTCTTCCAGCACTGCCGGAAACAGCAGGATCCCGCCGATCATGTTCGGGCAGATGGGAAGCAGCGTCCCGTTCCACAAAACAGAATTGTCATACTCCCCGCTGGCTTTCAGATAAATCCCCATGGGATTCAGCCCCAGAATATTATTCACTGCCTCCGTGATCATGTTCGTCTCCTGAACTGTCTCCACCGCACCCGTATTCGTATCGGTCAGTTCAATGACCATTTCACCTTTCAACTTCATCACACACCCTCCATTTCTACCGGCCTGCAGAAACCGCTGATTCCCGCTCTCTCAGCAAAATACACTTCAAATCCTCTGTTCACCGTCTCCTTCATCTGCATGGACAGCGATTCCCGGAAACCATTCACATCCAGTCCTCCGCCAATGGCAAATCTCGTGGTATAATCCTCCACCTCAAGCTTTCCGTCCCAGGCTTCCCCAACCGCCATTGCCTGTCCGCTGACAGAAGCAATGCAGTCTCCCACATCAACCGTACCGCTGCCATACTCCATCCAGAGATACACATTGAATGTATTCGTATAATTGGCAACGATCTTCTCAATGGGATAATACAGCGACAAAATATGTTTCCCGGAATGCCAGGTCTCCACCGGACAATGCTCCACAATCTCCTCATTATTAAATTCAAAGACCACATGGCAGACCGCCTGTCCGTCCTCCTGCCACTTCACCGGCAGGCTCACATCCACAGAAACCTCCGAACCACTCCCGGTTCCGGATCCGGAATCCGAGCCACCAGCGACATCATCCGTACTCCCTGTATTCTCATTCCCAGAAGTATTTCCAACTTCATTCCCTGCCGCATCATTTTCAGAACTTCCTGCATCCGATGTCTCCCCGGTTCCATCAGAACCACCCGTACCACTTCCAGTTCCACTGCCGCTTCCGCCCGGAAATGGAATCACCACAGTCCCGGAAGCCTCCGCAGACCGTTCCACCGGATCCGCAGCCACATCCACAACAACCTGCGCAAAAAACTGCATGTGGTTTTCCTCAGAAGAAGCAAACTGGATACTGATCAGCTTCACCTTCGTCTGCCCGATCTCATGCGCGGAAGCATTGGTAAACGTATGGATCCCGATCTTCCCGGTCTTCGCATTGTCTTCAATCTGATTCAGCAGTCCCGAAATATTCTTGTCATTCCTTGACTTCGCCTGATCCAGCCTCGGGTTCTTCCCCACACATTTCAGGCTCTGCTTTCCCCCGATTTTCTGTCTGATGGAAGTGATACAGGTGATCTGTCCCTCATCCGCCTGTCCTCCCGCAAATGTCAGCACATCCCCTGGATCCAGGACAGGGTTCCCGATGGTATCCGAATCAAACGGCACATACCGGATCACAGACAGATCTGCCAGGATATTCCTGCACAGCATCTCCCTAGTCTCCTTTAACCCAAACTGCAGAAGCGGGTTCACACCCAGGTTCATGGTCAGCCCATTATCCGGATCCAGAGCATAATACTCTGCAATCTGCGTCTGCTTGTTGGTGGAACTCACTGCCGTGTATCTGGTAATAAAATCCGAAAAGCTGGAAGAAAACCGGTGTCTCTGCTCCACCTTCATCACAGGATCCTTCCCGTACTTTCTCAGTTCCAGCTTTCCCTCCCTGTTAATAATAAAGAAACCTCCCAGAACCTGTGCCACATAAAACAGCACATCCCGGCAGGTCTCAATATCATTTTCAGTATAAACAGAAAGCGTCACCCCGCCATTCGGCATGGCATCAATCTCCGCCCTCTTATTCGCAAACTCCACTTTACACCGCTTACAGCACAAAGCAATAAAATCATAAGCAGTCCCCACAGTCTCAAACCCGTTGAAACTCTTATCAAACCGCAGCATAAAATCATAGGCTTTCAGTTCCAGGCACTTTGCCAGACGGTTCGCCTCACTGACCTCAAAAACTCCCATCGGCACATCTTCCACCGAATCATCCGCCAGCACCAGATGAAACACCAGCGTCACCTGAGCATCCTCCAGCGTATACCTGTCAATGTCACTCAGAAGCGTGATCCCCATCTCCGCCGCATACACCGTCCCCAGTTCAATTTCCGTGCTTCCACAGCACTGCCTGGAAATATACCCGGAACCCTTCACAATCTCCTTCGCCCCGAACTCATACGTCATTCCGCCTCTGGTAACGATCGTACCCGTCCAGTAATATTTTCTTGTATTGCTCTTCACAGCTCTCAGAAACCCATCCGATACCGGATACATCCCGCCACCTCCATTTCCCCACGAAAAAAGCACCAGCCAACCAGGTGACCGATGCCTTCGTAAATATAATCATTCTATCTGTTATAAGTCCAATGTTTCAGGTACCATTCATGCAGTTCTTCTGTTGTTTTACAGCAGTCTGCAATCTCTTTTCCCTGTGATATCCACTGACACGTTTCCCTGCTGAATGTATCAACATCCAAAGCATGAAATTTATATGTTCCACCCCGTCTGTGCATCACTTCATCATCACACTGGAACTCAAAATAATCATCCCCGTCCAAAACAACCTTTCCAGTCAGGTTCCACACCCCGGACCACGGAGGACCATCATCCCCTGGAACACAGAAGGACAGTCTTCCATCTTCCAGAATAACAGGAGCCACCGCAATATTTTTCATCTGCGGCATATATGGCTGTTCAAACCAATACGCTTTCCTCTCATCCATTTCTCTTCATCTCCATGATAGCCACCTTCCCTGCAAACTTGAAGTTAGCGATTTCTTTTTCCGGTATTCTCTGTCCCACGGATTTCCTCATGATAGAAATAATCTACGATCACCGGATGTCCCTGCGGGACTCTGCCATAAGGCATTTCATTATCCACAAAGGCACAATCATACTTCTTAGCCATTTTCTCAGCTTTTACTTCAAGTGCTTCAAAGTAGCTGCGGTTATGCTTGTTATAGATCTCGTCGTAAAGTGGTACAAGATCAGGATATTTTCCGGCGATATAATCCATAATTGTCTTTTTGAAACCGCCTCGAAGATTGAGATTTTCGAGCCAGAACAGATCGCACTGATCCTTTACCCGCTCAAAGATTGCTTCAAAATCCGTGATACTGGGGAATACCGGGGATACGAAACAGACTGTACGGATACCTGCTTCATATACCTGCTTCATAGCAGAGATACGGCGCTCAATGCTCGAAGCAGAATCCATATCGTTCTTGAAATTTTCATCTAGTGTGTTGATCGACCATGAAACGGTTACATGTCCAAGCTTCTTCAGCAGATCAATATCCCGTACCACAAGATCCGACTTTGTGCAGATCAGAATATCTGCGTCACTGCCGATCAGCTGCTCCAGAAGTTTTCTGGTATTCCCGAATTGCTCCTCCTGTGGATTGTAGCCATCTGTCACAGAACCGATGACCACCCGCTGTCCGGCATATTTCTTCGGATTTTTAATTTCCGGCCAATGCTTCACATCAAGGAAAGTGCCCCATTCCTCCTTGTGCCCGGTAAAGCGCTTCATAAAAGAAGCATAGCAATACTTGCAGGCATGTGTACAGCCCACATAGGGATTGACCGAGTAACCGCCTACCGGCAGACTAGACTTAGTCATGATGTTCTTTGTTTCCACCTCACGAATGAGGATTCCATTTATTACTTCTTCCATGATTTCTGTACCTCTAACACTTTATTAAATTCTTCCGGCATTTCCTGAATCATATTTTCATCCCCTATGATAGGGACAAGGTCTTCCTTCATAAACACCGGAATGCCGAGTGCGTGTGCCTGATCCGTCAGAGACCATGCCCATTCCGGCTCCGTATGAATCTTCCTGCTCTGAGCCCCGGTCATAGTGCCGACAACGATCCAGTTGATTCTGGAAAGGTCAACTGTACCGGGATCGTCGAATAACGGTTCAAAGCTAACATGGTAATGCTTTGCTCTGATGTTTTTCCGAAGGGCGTCGATACGCCACAGTTCGGCTTTCCTCGTCACCGTAACGCCAAACCATGCATTTTCCAGATCGGTATCAAAATCCAGCAGATCAGGTCGCTTGGTAAGGAACAGGAACTGATGCTGTGGATTTTCACGGATCTTTGCAAATACCTCGTCTCTCCATTCCGGCTTCCATCCGGAGAGATCGCTCATCCCAGTAAGAAGAAAGTTCTGCGGACGTTTCTTTTCCATCATCTTGAGCTTACCCGGAAAGAATTCAGGGTCAGCGAAGTCATCAATCATATGCCAGCGTTTCACGTTGTTGCGGGCATAGCAATATGTACACCCCACTGTGCAGCCAATGACGATATTCATGTTCTGAATCTGATCTTTGATACAAATACTCATGACTTCTGCCACTCCTCAAGATTCTTTCTGATGCGGTCGAGACATTCCTCAAACCGGATAATTTCTTCCTCTGAAAAACCTTTGTAGTAAATACTGCCCATCTCATCAGATACAGAATCGTACTCGCCCTTTAAGGCATGTGCTTTCTCAGTCAGAAACAGGAGTGTTTTCCTTTTGTCCGTTTCAGACTGAACACGGCTTATCAGCCCTTGATTTTCCATTCTTTCCAGCATCGTAGTAAGAGATGTTATCGCTAATCCGCATTTAGTCGAGAGTGACCTGATTGAGATACCATCCTCCTGCCACAGCACATAAAGAATACGTCCCTGGGCTCCATTAAACGCATCAATATTCTTTTCACTGAGAATCTTCTCAAAAATCCGGTCTCCAAGCTGTTTTATTTTGGTGACAAGAAATCCTCCATTCATTTCCATACAAAAGCTCCTATATAGTAGTTTATTAAAAACATACTATATAGGAGCTTTATTGTCAAGAGTTTATATGTCTTAATAGATAAATTCCGTTTTTTTCAATTCTCCAAACTTGAATTTCTGGATGAGTATAATATGCGGAAAATAAACTTAACTCCATCTTAAATATAGTGCTGAGTTTCACTGCCACTCTTTAACACCATTTTCGCCACACCAAGCAATGCTGCAAACAAAACACCTGCAACCGGCCATACAATCCATGTAATATCCCAGCTCATCGTCCAGAAGCTCCATGCAAGGTAAATCGCTGTAGTCAAGCACCAATATACACCAGAAAACGTGTCAGTCTTTTTCTTAAACAGTTTTTCTTCTTTTGTATATTCCCCTTCCTGAAGAAGGGTATCGTAACTGCTTTTTACCATCCCAACACGAACCAACAGATTCACTCCTATTGCAAGTATGAATAGCAGTAATCCAACGGAAAGACCGCAGTAATAGTCGGACGCTTCCATAGATTCGGCAATAATTGTCGGAATCACTGCCAGTATACAAAGCACTACCCCAACAGCCGTTCCTCTGATAAAAATTGGTTCATAGGAATCTTTTTTTTCTCGTACCATTCCAGATACACCATACTCTGTTTCAAAGCATTCTTTTTCAAAATGTTCCATATGTGATTCACTCATTCCATATGTAATAAACAAAAAGACGGCTGCCGCAACCATTCCAAGCAAAAAAACACATCCAAATACTGTTGCCAGAGATTCCGAAACATGAAATACGCTATCTTCTGCCATTGTCACAAGAACAATCAATAATATTGGACTTAAGATACACATACTTGTTGCGTTTGCCACTACTTTGGATCCATTTCTTTTCATGTCAAGAAATTCATTTGCATTCTCCATAGTTACTTTTTTCAACGGTTCTGCATAGCTTTCAGTACTTTCGTGATAGGTGATATTTTCTGCTTTCATTTCATCTTTTAATAGGTAATCTGTACTAACACCAAAAAGCTCCGACATCTGTAAAATTCTTTGCAAATCTGGAACAGCTCCTGCACTTTCCCACTTAGATACTGCCTGTCTGGATACGCCCAACTGATTGGCTAGTTCTTCCTGTGACCATCCATTCTTTTTTCTTTCCTCTGTAATCTTATCAGCTAAAATCATTTTTTCCTCCTTTTGCAGATTTTATGAGCTAAATATAACAGTTTTGCTGTTTGCATTCCACCATTTCAGGCTGTAAATCTGTCAACCAGCAGTTGCAAATCACAAAAGGACTCTATGAATCCCGATTTTCCAGCAATACAAGCAGGAAATTATTTATCATCTGTATTGTTTTCCTTTTTCTTATGAGTCGAACCCAAGCAAAGAAACGAAGAACCAAGACATAACCATACTATAGCCATAGAATTTTCATTTCCACTCGTAAAGTCTATAGCTGAGGCTACGAGAAACAGAACTGATGCAATATAAAATAAGATTGATTTATTTATTCCTTTTTTCATAAATAAGAATCTCCTCCAAGTCCCGACTTTGATAAACCCATTATACCATTTCTGAAACATCCTGTCACCACATTTCATCAGATCAGAACCTGTCAAAATCCTCCTGCGTGGCAACCTGTCTTCATCCCTTATACTCATCGTTCCTGCTTTCCACAAACATATCATTCACCATCCCGATAGTCAGCAGATCCAGATCCCGGATGGAAATCCCCAGCTGCACACACCGGAGAAGAAACAGGGGAGTTGTCCTTTCACGGTCTGTTGCATGAAGTTTTTTTTAGCCTCCACATCCGTCCTGATGTTCATCCCCCACAATTCAATCAGCTTCGGCAAAACCTGATAAATACTGAATCGCAGGTATCTCTTTCAATCCTGCTATCTTTGCCGCATTGGTTCTGTTATGCCCTGCAAGCATCTCATAGCCCCTTGCAGCTTTCCTCACAATCACCGGATTCAGCACACCATGATCCCTGATGCTCTGTACCATATCTTCCAGGCGTTCTCCCTCATACAGCCGGAACGGATGATCATGAAAAGGATGTATTTCCTCAACAGGAATAGAAACGATCCCGTTCACAGGCACTGGCGTATCCTTCACCGGATCCTCAGAAAGAAGATCCAGTGCGTCCTGAAATACTTTTCTTTTTGGTGCATTAGCTTTCATCCCCAACCACCTCCTCTGCCAGATTCCGGTATGCTTTACAAGCCTTATTCTCCGGTGCATACTCCCGAAGCGGCTCACTGTAATAAATTGATTCTCCCACCTTTACTGTGTTTGGTATGATACTCTTAAAAATCCGGATCTGTCCATCAAAAGTATCCGTCAGCTGTTCTGTGATTACCTTACAGAGATTTGTTCTGGCATCACACATAGTCAGCAGGATCCCTGCAATCTGCAGGCGGTCATTCAGTCTGCTTCTGACTTTCTTCACTGTCCGGATAAAATCCTGCAATCCCATCGTTGCCAAAAGCTGCGGATTGACGGCAATAATCACCTCATCAGCCGCCGTCAATGCGTTAATCGTCAATGTTCCGAGCAATGGACAGGTGTCTACAATAATATAGTCATACAGCCCTCTCAGTGGCTCCAGAATACCAGTCAGCATCTTCTCTGAACCCATCTAGCTTACTGTCCACTGCTGAAAGCATCATGGATGATGGAATAAAGTCCACACCATTTCTACTCTGTATAAACTCTGACGGATCCGGCATTTCCTCATCTTCCAGCCGATTCATCATCAGATGTCCAATCGTCACCGGCACAGCCGCAGGATCTTCTACTCCGAAGCAGGTTGTCAGATTTGCCTGGCTGTCAAAATCAACAGCCAGAACCCTTTTTCCCATCTCAGCCAGTGAATACGCCAAATTCCAGGAGCTGGCAGTTTTGCCAACTCCCCCTTTAAATGATCCACACATTATAATCCTTGCCATACATTCTCCCCCTCTCATGCTTTCTTTCCATAACAGCCTGCACTCTGCTCTGCCACATATTTTGCAGTAATTTCTTCTTTTTCATTCTGGTATCTGATTATCAGTTTCTTAATCTCCTCATCCATAAATGCGGTCTTCGCTTCCTGCTCTTGTGCTTTATCCACATCCGGCGTGATAATCAGCTGACCATTTTCACATTTCACCTGCACATAATCCCCAAGATGAAATCCCAGTTCTTCCAGCCACTTTCCTTTTAATGTAATTGCCGGAACTGTCTCATATTTATAACCGCTCTGTCCACAAACCTTCATATTCCTTGCATTTTTCTTTGCCATAGAATTGACTCCTTTCAGATTTGACTAATAGATTTTTAGATAAAAAGAAAAAGCCGCTGACACGTTATCTTCTAACGCATCAACAGCTTCTATCCTGCTTTAATTCAGTGTATTATTCGATTTTATTTAGGCTCTTTACCATCTTTAATACGATAGTAATCATCCATATCCACGCTGAATTTTACCGTGGCATCTGGTTTTCGTTTGCCCAAAAGACACACAGTCTCAACGGTACTTTCATTGTCCCAACAAAGTTCCTGTGTCTCTCTGTCTCCAAAATACACCGGAAAACGGAACTTTATGTGCTTCAGGAATCTGCCATCTGGCTGCTCCTGCTCGTAAATGTCCACCTGTTCCACAAAGCTGTTAAGAAATTCTTTCTTCTCCAGGTCGGTGAACTTATCATATAGTTTATCAAAATATAAAAGAAATTGATAGACGTTTTCTTCTGATATTTTCTGTTGCTGAATATTCAGCAGGCGGTTCTTGACTTCTTCTATACTGTTCTCCACGCCTTCAATTTCATCATACAGACGGTATAACCTTGTCTCCATATCCTGATATTTCTTTTCATAAAATTTATCCATGATGTCCAGGCTATCCATCTGCTGTCCAAGTCTTGCTTTTGCTCCGGTCAGCTGCCTGTACTGTTTTTCCAGTCTTTCAATCTCTTTTTCTATTTCTTCTGTATCTATTCTTGAACCAATTTTATTCAGAATTGCTTCTTCAAATTTCGGATTCTTCACCAGTTTCCGGATAACTTCTTCTACTGCATTGTTAATCTTCTCTTCGCTCCATTGTTTACGATATCCACATTTATGACCGTCTACCAGGCGACGATGTTTGCAGGCATAATAGAAATAATCCTTATATAAGGTTCCGTCTTTCTTTTTCTTTCGGTTCACGTTTCCATACATACCGCTTCCACATAACGGACATCTCAATATTCCGGATAAAATATGCTCATGATCGAGGCTATGTGTCTTTTCATATTTTACACCTGTTTTTTCCCGTTTTTGATGTGCCAGCTCCCAGTCTGTTTCCGAAATGATTCCTTCATGGATACCATCGTGTAGCATATAATTTTCCTGCTTTACAATACGGTATTCATTTCTTGTACCAGATACTTTCTCATTCTTCCTTCGTCCATAAGCCAGCTTTCCACAGTATACCGGATTATCCAGAACGCCTTTTATAAATGAAGCGGCAAATGCGTCCAGTGTATTATTCTGTCGTTTTTTCTTTTTATATCCATGCTGGTTCAGCCATGCAGCAATCGCAGAAATTCCCATATTTGTATGAATAAATTTATCATAGATCAGACGAATAATCTCTGCTTCGTCCTCTGCGATCTGCAATTCTCCATTTACCAATTCATAGCCATATGGAGCAAACCCGCCGTTCCATTTTCCTTCCCTTGCTTTCTGCTTACGTCCTTCCATTGTCTGAACAAGGATATTCTCCCGTTCAATCTCTGCCACCGCAGACAGAACAGAAATCATCAGCTTTCCACTATCTTTTGAGCTGTCAATCCCATCTTCAACACAGATCAGATTCACTCCAAAATCCTGCATCCTCTGCAAAGAGTTTAATACATCTGCCGCATTACGACCGAATCTGGAAAGCTTGAACACCAATACAAACTGTACCTCATCTGTTCCATTCTCAATATTATCTAACATTCTCTGAAATTCCGGTCTGCCCTCTACGCTCTTTCCAGACTTACCTTCATCGGAATACTCATTTACGATTTCCATGTTTTGAAATTCCGCATATCTCTTGAGTTTTTCTTTCTGAGCATCCAGACTGTAGCCATCTACCTGCATGGTTGTGGATACTCTGGTATATATATCGCATTTAATCTTTTTATTCTTCATAATCTTCCTCGCAGTATAACTCTGTTTTATTGTCCCAACCTTATTTTAGTACTTGTTCCAACTACTTTCAATACTTATTTTCCGTATTGACGCATTTCTTCGCCAATCATATAATTAAGTTAGATACAGAGCATTTCTGTTATCAAAATATTGCCCGCCCACCATCGGCGACTTATAAATGATTGGCTCGAAAATATTGTTCGCTTACCGGAAGCGTCTAATAAATGTCCGGCTTGAAAATTATTTAGAAATAATTTTTGTTTTTGATATTGTGTTTTTATCACACATTGCATATACTATAAATACACAAAAAAGCCAAAAAAGAGGAGGTGTTAGTATGGCTACTTCAAGTATTACTCATAATTTTGTCGTATCCAATCCAAATAGCATAAAGCGTTTTGTCGCAGCAATTGACGAAGCCGACCGTGACCGCACACCAAAGCAGACACTTCCCGGACGTCAGTTAACGAACCCACAGGAAATCTTAGCTTTAATGTCAAAAAGGAAGAAAAAACATGTCTGATAAATATTTTACCGTTAATATTCGGGCATATTTGGATAAAGACGAACCGACATATATCGGAGAGGAAAGTCTTTACGACTTACTCTCCGATTTTTCTTGTCCCAAAAATCCCGATGTGGAATACTTTTTATTACATAATGCGATTGAGTTTACCAAAAAAGATCAATCTATCACTTATCTGGTATTTGATGCTGAAGATGCTTCACTGGTTGGTTATTTTTCACTTACAGTAAAACCAATCTCTGTCCGTGCTTCAAATATCAGCAAGACAATGGCAAAAAAGCTGTCCCGTGTCAGTATTTTGGATGAAGAAACACAATCCTATACTACCGCAGCTTACCTGATTGCCCAGTTGGGAAAGAACTATTCTCTTCCAAAGAATAAACGAATCCCTGGAAATATTCTACTGGGATTTGCACTGGAAACCATATCCAGTCTCAAATATTCCGTAGGCGGCGTTATGGAGTTTCTTGAATGCGAAGATAATGAATTTCTTCTGAGCTTTTATACACAGAATCATTTCAAGCCATTTGATACTCGTATTACCGCTTCCCAGAATAATGAGTCACACACTCTGCATCAGCTTTTAAAATTTATTTGATTTAAAAATACATGAAAAAAGCGACAGTCTGATTTACATTTTGTATTTCAGGAAACTGCCGCTTCTTTTTCTTCCTTATTCTGTTTTTCTTCCTCCAACTCCCGGAGGACTTCAGCGCCGTACTTATCAATCATCCGTACCAGAAAATCAATGCACCGCTCAAATTCAATATTCTGTTGCATAAGCTCCTCCCGTTATTGTTTTGATCTGAGCTTATTTTACAGAACCTGCCGGAAAACCACATTGAATAAAAATTGATTGTAAATTGACACAATCAATTTAAAAATATCCGCATTTTCTTGAATCGAATATATGTTCGTGCTATGATAGATATACTTAATCTTAACTACGAAAGGGGAATTTCTATTGAATCGATGCGATTTTTCTTCTATTAGCACTTGCTTAAAAAATCATATCAGCGAAAGTAATCAAATGAGTCAGCCTGATTTTTTATACGAATTATTTGAAGATTTTATGGATGATCCGGCAAATCAGGATTTTTCTATGGATAATGGTCTGGTTTGTCGTTGGCTGACCGGTCAAGCAAAGATCAGTCCCAAAATATCTGCCTACTATTCCAAACCCAGTAATCAGAAAAAACTGGCAGAAACCATTCACCAGAATCTGCTTCCATTGATGTCTGACTGCAATATGGCTATGCAGGATATATACACATTATTTATACAAGATGACACCATCTCCGATGCCAAAAAGAAAAATCTGGCTTCTCTGTACAAACCAGCCAGCTCACGTCTGCTTTTTCTTGCAAAGCTGATTTCTTTTGGCATGGAGCGACAATTTATCAAACGTGATACTAAAAATCAAAAATTAATTGCCGGAGGTGCCCTGTCACCCATTGTGCTGGATTATATTATGGACAGTGAGGTTCCGAAACCATGCCGTCATTTTATCGGAAGAGATAAAGAACTAGAAGAATTATATACCATGCTTGAGGAAAACCGTCATGTTTTTCTTTGCGGAATTTCCGGTATTGGTAAAAGCGAACTTGCCAAAGCCTACGCAAAACATTACAAAAAGTATTACACTAACATTCTATATGTAGAATATACAGGTGATCTTCATCAGGACATTACTGACATGGATTTTATTGATGATCCACCAGAAATCAACGAACAGGAACGGTTTCAAAGACATAACCGTTTTCTGCGTTCCCTGAAATCCGATACTCTGCTTATCATAGATAATTTTAATGTCACAGCTACACAGGACAGTTTTCTGTCAGTAGTATTAAAATACCGCTGTCAGATTTTATTTACGACCAGAAGTAATCTGAATGAATACTGTACTTTTCAATTAAAAGAAATAAAGGATATAAACATTCTTTTCCAACTGACATCTGCATTTTATTCAGAAGCAGACAAGTATCGTTCGACCGTCGAAAAAATCATAGAGACCGTACACTATCATACTTTTGCTGTAGAACTGGCTGCAAAACTTTTGGAAAATGGAATTTCAACTCCAGGTCAGTTATTAGCAAGACTTCAGGAAGAAAGAGCATCTCTCGATAATGAAGATAAAATTAAGATAATCAAGGATGGTCAAAGCAGTAAAGCCACTTATTATAGTCATATCCATACTCTATTTTCACTATATGCTTTATCCCGAAAACAGCAGGATATCATGTGCAATTTGTGTTTTCTTCCTTACACTGGTATTTCTGCCCGCATATTCGCCAAATGGCTGGAACTGCCTACCTTAAATGAAATTAACGACTTGATTGAAACTGGTTTTGTGCAGACAACTACACGTCACACAATCTCCCTGCATCCTATGATTAAGGAAATTGCCCTTTCAGAGACAAAACCATCTGTAAGTAGCTGTCACATATTACTGGATTCTTTACAGAAAATATGTTTAATGCATGGAATCGAAGTCGATTATTACAAGAAGCTGTTTCAGACAGCAGGAAACATCATAGAATTGATTGAAAAAGATGATATACCAAAATATCTACTTTTTCTGGAAAATATTTTTCCATATATGGATAATTATAATTACCAGAAAGGTATGAAAGAAATCATTCAGGAATTAAAAAATTTTTTGAAGCCTAAAGACATTGGCACCGATTCTGACCGGGCATTGTTACTGGATTTTCAGGCTACTCTTGAAATCAAGCCAGAAAAAGCAATAAAACTGGAAAAGGATGCACTTGCCCAGATAGAAAATATCACTGCTGACAATGCTCGCCTTGTTTCCAACCTTCATGCCAATCTCGGTGGACTTTACCGCATGAACGGTCATCCCGATCTCGCAAGAGAACACATGGAAAAAAGTATCTCACTGCTTGACCAATTTAACCTGCTTCATATAAATGACAGCATACCTCAGATTGCCAATTATGCAATGTTCCTGACAGAACAGCAGGAACCCGAAAGAGGGATCTCCGAATTGCAAAAATTATCCGGCATCATCAAGGAATACCATTCCGATGAATGTCTGGATTATGCCAAAGTACAGGAAACCCTTGCAACCATTTATCTGATGACCGCCAATCTTTCACACGCCAAAACACATTTTAAAAAAGCTTTCAAAATATATGAAAAGATCTGGGCTGATGAGCCTGAAATGATTGAAGCAAAATATCTGGAGATTCAGGAGTTATATCCACAGATTGGATTTTCCATTTGAAAAACTCTATCCGGTCTTTTAACAAAATAAGTACAATTTACGGCGGGCAACTTGCCCGCCGTTATATTCAACTATTCGTCAAATAAATATATGCATCTTCCAAAGTGATATCATTATCCGGGGCGCAATTCTCATTTGGCTTTCCTTTGCTTAATACTTTCATATGAATTCCATTTTCTACATACTGCTTAGATGAAATAGAATAATTGGCTTCTAACAAACGGGCTTCTTCTGCATTTTGTACCGTACAATTCCAAACACAACCCTTTGCATTTTCCAGCAACCCACTCACGCTTCCGGAATATAAAAAACTTCCTTTTTTCATAATGGCAAGCTGTGTACAGGTTGCTGCTAAATCTTCTACTACATGAGTGGAAAACAGCACAGTTCTATCCTTTGAAAAATCAACCAGAAGATTGCGGATCCTAATCCTTTCTTCCGGATCTAACCCAGTGGTAGGTTCATCAATAATCAAAAAATCCGGATTATTAAGAAGCGCCTGTATGAGTCCGACACGTCTCTTCATACCACCAGATAATTGCCGCATTTTTTTATTCTGATGCTCTGTAAGAGAAGTCTTTTCCAGATAATAGGTAATTCTTTGTTCGAGGTCATTTCTGGATACTCCTGACAGTCCCCCCATATATACAAGACATTCTTTCACCGTAAGATTCGGATATAAGTCGATTTCCTGTGGAAGATAACCAATCTTTTTCTGTATTTTCTCATAATTTCCCTCGTTATACAGAATTCCATCAAGGGAAACCATTCCTTCCGTTTGTTTTAAAACAGTTGTAAGAACCCTCATCAAAGTGGTTTTTCCAGCACCATTCTCACCCAAAAGTCCGTAAATTCCCTTAGGTATTTCAAGAGATGCCTTATTTACTGCAACTACACCATTTTTAAATCTAACTGTTAAATCATTTATTCTAATACTCATAATCTATCCTCTTTTCTTTAAAGTAATTGGTAATACTGCAAATAAAAACAGCCCCGCTATAAAAGACACAAGCGTTCCATAAATCCAACTCTCGGACATTAATTGAGTAGGTTCACAAAAGCTGAAAGAAAACAATCCCAGATTTCCGAAAAATGAACTTCCCGCTTTTGATATAAGTCCAATGACAATTCCAAATAAACATCCAATACCTGCCCACATATTTCGAAGCAATGTACACAAAATCACAGAGCATATACTCCAAAACCAGATAGTTCCAAACATTGCAATGAAATATAAAAGAAATATCTGAATACCCGAAATGCCTTCGTTTACACTGCCCGGTTTTTGCCAGAAAAACAAAACATATCCAACACAAGAAAGTATTAATAAATATAATATTTGAACGCTCACTCTCTGCGATATTACTTTTAACTGCTTTTTTTGGTCATACAAATGAAATACATCGGCACGCTTACTTTTTACTTCCATCAAATATGTGTCACTACAAAAAATAATTGTTAAAAATGCTATTGGAGACTGAATTGCTGAACCGATTTCTTCATAGTATATAATCGGATGAATAACACACAATATCAGTATAAAGGCACATGAATAAAAAATCTTATATAACGACAGGCAGTTTTTGAGTTCCGTTTTCAATGAACCCTCCTCCTTTTCCAGATTGTAACAGAAATACATACTAATATAACAGATGCGATCACAAGCATAATCTGATTTATATTTGACATTTTGGCTGCATGTGTTTCAAAAAACCTGCCAGGAAATCGCACCATAATAGAGAACGGTCTCATATAATAAATATCATTCTTCTCGGTCAGCATATTTGAATATATAATGTGTAAAAACAAAACTGGTGCTGCCGGAAGCGGATTTTTAAATATTAATGCTGTAATTGTATAGACACAACATATCATCAAAAGATTCGGCACAATATAGATCAGAGAATTCACGCAAAAATCAATTGGTGTTACCGGAAATCCCGATTCTAAAGACGTTTTCAAACACAGCATAAAGAATATAACATTCAAAATCACTAATACTCCCAGCATACTAATGAATCCGCTTATTACTTTCCCACATATATATTGGATTGCCGTAACAGGCTTTGTATGTAATAATTCATAGGTACTTTTTCGTGTATCCTGAATAAATAAAAATGATAGCAAGACTGTTGCAAAAAAGGCCATATGCAATCCTGCAAAATCCGTGAACTTTTTGGCAAAGTACCAGGAAAAAGAATGTTCGGATAATTTCCGCTCGATATAATGATTGATTTCTTCTGCTGTCCCCTTATGAATTTCAAGGTCCTCATAAGCATATATTGCATTATAATAGCCATATTGGGATTCCAAAAACTCAGAAGCAGTCTTTACATCCATATTCTGAATTTCTTTCATTACATGATCCGCTTCCTGCCTGCTAAATCCAAAACCATTTTGGGAGGTGTCCATTAACGTCTCTTTGATCGTATCTTCCCACTCCCTTCTTCTTTCTTTATCATCAGATGTGGGAATGTACCCATCCATGACATCGGCATCTTCCAATGCTACGTCATTTTGTGTGATCTGTTCATTCTGTTTGATATAATGAATTTGCAAATACGATGACAGACATTGATACATACTGGCAACTATAATAATCAAGCCAATCCACAAAACAGGGTTCTTTAAATAATCAAGTATACTTCTTTTTATGATTGTTTTCATTGTATCTCTTCCTTTCTTTATTTCTTTAACAACATCATACAAATCAATTCTCAATAAATTCACAATAAAAAAGACTAAAACCACTTTATTTGTGATTTCAGCCTTATAAAGTATTTTTATTCAGCTTTGAAAAGAGCTTCTACATGAGCACCGCCTTGTCTGGCATTATATATTTTCAAATTTCCTCCATGCTTTTCACAGAAAATACGAGAAATATACATACCAAGGCCAAAATGCTTTAAATCATCTTGTGGATTCTTATGATAAAATGGTTCTGTTACTTTTTCCTCAGTATCCACAAATCCTATTCCATCATCTTCAACAGAAATTATAAGAAAACCATCCTTTTTCTTTATCTGCAAAACAATACTTTTTTGTGCATATCGAACCGCATTTTCCAGTAAGTTGTCTGCCACTTCCATGACAAGTTCCTCATCCACTTTCACAATGTTTTGTTCCTGCACTCTTTCTACCTTACATAATTTACTTTCCTTCTTGGACAGCATGGCAGCTTCTGCCTCAATCTTTTTTGCCAGTTCCGATAATTCTATCTCTGAGCATTGCAGTTCCCTCTGTTCTAAATGGGACATTTTTCTCATGTTTTCCGTGAAATGCTCTATACGGTCAATCTGATACATGCCTGTTTGTAAGATATCAATAACATCCTCTGTTTTTATACTCTCAGCAGAAACAAACTCTAAGAGCATTTCCTGATACCCTCGCAATATGGAAAGTGGAGAACGTATGTCATGTGCAATTGCATTCCGCAAGACCTTCTCGTCATCAATCATTCGCCACATCTTTCTGTTGTTATCTGCTAAAGCACTTCGCATCATTTCAAATTCTTTACACAACGTTCCCATCTCATCTTTATTTTCATAGGACACATGAAAATCCAGTTCATTATCTGCAATCATTTGTGAGGCATCTTTTAATTCCTGTAGAGGCGTCTTTAACTTATTTTTATAAAAAAAGAATACCGCAGCAACACTCCCAACAATCGAAAAAATCAGTACCGAATATGTTTCCATAAAGTCACACATTTCCGAAAGATGATGGTCCAAACGATTCATCTGTGATTGATTAGGTCTTGATATCTCAATCTCGTATTTCTTTCCATATTGCTGAAACACGTCCGTATAATCTGCATAATCAATATATTTTTCCCATATTTTATTCTGCATATTTCTTGCAAAATGAACTGTAAATCCAGATAACAGAAATGCTGCCGTTAAGCTGATCACAAAATAAAGCAGAATTGTTTTTTTCAGTGACAAGTTTCTTATTTTTTCCATCGGTATCCAATCCCCCATACAGTTTCTATGTATTCTTTTTCTGAATAATCCGCTATTTTTTTCCTTATACGCCGTACTAATTCCGTTATCGTTCTACTGTCCCCTTCCGCATCATATCCACAGACTTGTGCATATATACGTTCTTTATCAAACACCTGCCCTGGATGCATGGATAAGAATTCAATAATCTGATATTCAATTTTTGTGAACTCCATCCTGTGTCCAGCTATAGCTACTATTTTTTCAGAATAATCAATCAGCATTTCATCCATGAAACGGTATTCCGTTTTTTGTTGATGCCTTTCTTCTCTCTTTATGTTTGTGACAATCCTCGCTTCCAACTCCCGAAGACTAAATGGTTTCGTAATATAATCATCCCCACCTGAAAGCAACCCATTAATTTTATCATCTTCGTCAACTCTTGCTGTTAGAAATAAAATTGGACATAACACTTTACTGCGTATCAGACGACATACTTCAATCCCATCCATGCGTGGCATATTGATATCCAACAAAATAATATCCGGTTTCATTTTTATTTTATTTAATGCTTCCATTCCATCTGTAGCCGTAATGGTTTCATATTGTTTCATATTAAAATAACTACAAAGCATTTTCACCAATTCTTTATCATCATCGACAACTAAAATCTTGTATTTCATCCAAACCACCTCCAGTATCCATATTATACGATAAAAAAACAATGAAATCACAACAAGAGTACATGAAGAACGTACGCACAATATATCTTTTTTCTCAATTCCAGCTCAATTTCCACTCAATGTCTTTTACCTCCGATTTTCGTATGCTTATCTCACAGCAAAGCAGTACCACACCGGTATGACCTGCTGAATCAATCAATACGAAAACGGAGGTATTTTTTATGCGAGAACTCAGAAACACAAAAATCATCGCTGTAGATCATGGCTACGGCAACATGAAAACAGCAAACACAGTCACACCAACCGGAATCAAAGCCTATGAAACAGAACCAATCTTCACCGGAAATATTCTGGAATATAACGGCATTTACTACCGGATTGGCGAAGGACACAAAGAATTTATCCCGGATAAAGCTATGGACGAAGAATATTATCTTCTGACGCTAATGGCTATTGCAAGGGAACTGAATGTCTTTTCCATCCGTGAAGCAGATGTTCATCTGGCTGCCGGACTTCCTCTGACATGGATCAGAAATCAAAGAGAAGCTTTTCGTTCCTATCTGCTCCAGAATCCAGAAGTCCATTATCGTTTCAACGGCAAAGAATATCATCTCCACTTTGTGGGACGTAGCCTTTACCCACAGGGATATCCGGCTATCATAAACCAACTAGGAAATTTCAAGGGAACCAATCTCCTTGCAGATATCGGAAACGGAACCATGAACATTCTGTATGTCAACAATAAGAAAGCTCAGGAAAGCCGATGCTGGACAGAAAAACTTGGTGTAAACCAATGCATGATTGCTGCAAAGAACGCTGTTCTGGACAAGTTTGGAGTGAAGATTGAAGAATCCACAGTAGAACAGATTCTGCGGTTTGGAACAGCTGACATTCCAGCACCATATCTGGATTGTATCAGTTCTATTGCCAGACAGTATGTGGCAGAACTTTTTTCCACACTCCGCAAATATGAATACAATCCTGACCTAATGCGCCTGTATGTAGTTGGCGGCGGTGGATGTCTGATCCGTAACTTCGGAACTTATGACAAATCACGAGTCACTATCATTGATGACATCTGTGCCACCGCCAAAGGTTATGAATCTCTGGCTTATATGAGCCTGAAAAGGAGGGGATAAATCATGCAGAACAATATCCGCAACACAAACCTGCGTTTTAATCTGGACAAAGAACAGCAACGGAGAGCCTGGGAATATTTACAGACGATGGACAGGCAGGATTTTAAATCTTACAGTCAGGTAATCTCTCTTGCGTTGGTAGATTATTTTGACCGCTACTATCGCACACAGGCTGATCCTTATCTGGAAACAAGAGAGCGGGAAGAACTTTTTGTGAAACAAATTGTAGATGCAGTGGAATACAGCCTGAAACAGTCATTGCCACTTTTTCTTTCCGGACTGACTGCAGGCATGGTGCAAAGGGAGCCCCAAATCAGGGCCCCTTTCCAGCACCTGAAAATTCACAGCCAGATAGTGATATAGACTGGGATTTTCTTGGAGAATAAACCCTTTTGATTGGAGGTGAACACATGACTGACTTTCTGACAGCAGACACCAACCTGCCATCTTATATGATGTTTCCTCGTTTCCTTCTGGACATGGAAATAAACGAAACTGCCAAAATGCTTTATATTATCCTGCTCGACCGGGCAAGGCTTTCCCAGAAAAATGAGGGCTGGTCAGATACAGATGGTCATGTGTTCATTTACTTTACGATTGAAGCACTGGCAGAAGTTCTCCACAAAAGCCAGATGACTGTTAAAACTGCTCTGGCAGTACTGGAAAAACAGGAGCTTATCTTCCGAAAACGGCAGGGACCCGGACAACCTAATCGGATTTATGTAAAACTCCCAAAAGAAACCATCCACTATACAGACAGATTTCTTTCCCTAAGACAGACAGAAAACTGTCCTATTGACAGACAGGATTCTTTCCCTGATACAGACAGAAAACTGTCTGGTAATAAGAAAGAGATAAAAAAGAACAATTTTAAAAAAAGAGGGAGTAAGGATCCACTCTCACCCTATGGAAAATTTCAAAATGTTTTTCTGTCAGAAAAAGAGCTTGAAGATATCCGGCAGACAATCCCTGACTGGCAGGATTATATTGAACGCTTATCCGGTTATATGGCTTCTACCGGAAAGCAATATCAGAACCATGCAGCTACCATCATCAGTTGGGCAAGACAGGATCATCCTGCTTCCCGGCAAAGGAATTACGAAAGTGAGGAATACGAAACACTATGACAAGATTTACAGAAAAAGAAAATGCTATAACACCAAACAGAGAACTTCAGCCTGATGAATATTTTAACGAAACAGACCACCTGATCTACTGTTCCAAATGCAATACGCCAAGACAATGCCGGCATGAATTACAGGGAAAGGTTCTTATTCCTTCCATCCGCTGTAAATGCCAGCAGGAAATCTTTGAGCAGGAAGAGACCCAGAGAAAACTTCATGAAAAACAAATGGAAATAGAGCATCTTAAAACCAGCGGCTTACAGGACAAAGCACTCTATGACTACACTTTTGCCAGGGATAACGGCATCAATCCGGAAATAAAACTGGCACACAATTATATAAGCAACTGGGAAGAGATGAAAGCAAACGCTTCCGGACTTCTCATCTGGGGTGATGTCGGTACTGGAAAATCTTTTTTTGCAGGCTGCATTGCCAATGCCCTTCTGGAAAAAGGCGTTCCTGTACTGATGACCAACTTTTCCCGGATTCTGAATACCCTTACCGGAATGCATTTTGAAAACAGAAACCAGTTCATCAACAGCTTAAACCGCTACAGTCTTCTGATTATTGATGATCTCGGAATTGAGCGGAACTCTGACTTTGCACTGGAACAGGTATTCAATGTGATCGACAGTCGTTACCGCAGTAAAAAGCCTCTGATCATAACGACCAATCTCACTTTATCCGAGCTGAATAACGCCGCTGATATCGCACACAAACGAATTTATGACCGTATTCTGGAGAGATGTATTCCTGTCCGTATCAATAACCGGAATATTCGTCAGGACAATGCAACAGCTAATTTAAAACAGGCAAAAAGAATTCTGTTAAACAATCATGCTCCGAACCAGAACTGAAGCAAAGAAGCATAACACGATAATTATTCTTCACTGACAGTGGTACTACTTTCTTTCCTTATTTATCACCAGAAACATGCCACTGTCAGTTATCCGAAACTATAGTACCAAACCATAAGATTTTAAAACCAATACTGCCCGGATACGGGCATAAAAAGGAGGTGCCAGATATGGCAGATAAAAAAATCATGACACCGGAAGAAAAAGCACTTTTACAGGCAAGACACCGCCAAGAAGAAGCCGAAGCAAGAAATCGCAAAAAAGAACGTGATGCCAGAACACACCGATTAGTCCAGGAAGGAGCCATTTTGGAAAGTATTGTTCCCCATATTAAAGAAATGGATTTGGATTCCCTGAAACGGGAGCTGATAATCCGGCTACGAGGAATGTAAACGCACAAGTTCTACTCCCGAAGGGCGCACTTACTCACCACCCGATAAATCGGGCGGTGGTATCCCCTACGGGGCTCGTGCGCCCTGCCGAGGGCTTTTCCGCTGTTGCAGGCAACATCGAAAGGAGGTGCCAGATATGGCAATTTATCATATGCAAGCCAAAGTTGTCAGCCGTGGTTCCGGACGTTCCGCTGTCGCAGCTTCTGCTTATATGAGCTGCAGCCGGATGTACAATGATTACGATGACATCCAGCATGATTACACCAGAAAGCATGGACTCATTTATCAGGAAGTATTGCTTCCACCGATGGCTTCACCAGAATGGAAAGACCGTGAACAACTCTGGAATGCTGTGGAAGCTGCAGAAAAAACAAAAGACAGCCGACTGGCAAGGGAATTTGTTGTCGCACTTCCCGTTGAATTAGATAAGGACAGTAATATTTCTCTTCTAAAAGATTTTATTCAAAAGAACTTTGTAGATATGGGCATGTGCGCTGACTTTGCTATTCACGATACGGATGGACACAATCCTCATGCACACATTCTGCTTACCGTCCGTCCACTGAACGAAAACGGAACATGGCAGTATAAAACAGAAAAAGAATATCTCTGCATAAAAAATGGAGAAGAAAAAGGATTTACAGCTACTGAATTCAAAGCTGCTCAAAAAGATGGCTGGGAAAAGCAATACAGATATAAAGTTGGGAAAAAGAAAGTTTATATGACCGCATCTGTCGCACAGGAAAAAGGCTATGACCGCATCGACAAGCATCCAAAAAGCAGCCGCTATGGCAGACAGAATCCCATTTCTGAACAATGGAACAGTGATGAGCAACTCTGTATCTGGAGAGCAAACTGGGCAGATACTGTAAATGAAATGCTTGCCCACAATCAGATAAATGCATCCATTGATCACCGCAGCTTTGCAGATCAGGGAATCACCGAACAGCCGACCATCCACGAAGGCTATATTGCTCAAAACATGGAAAAGAAAGGAATGATAGCTGACCGCTGTGAAATCAACCGCCAGATTCGTGCAGATAACCAAATGCTCCGGGAATTAAAAGCTCAGGTAGAGAAACTGGCTCAAGCTGTCAAAAATTCTATTCCTGTAATTGCAGAAACAA
Source organism: Blautia sp. AM28-27 (assembly GCF_003480905.1). Classification (NCBI taxonomy): domain Bacteria; kingdom Bacillati; phylum Bacillota; class Clostridia; order Lachnospirales; family Lachnospiraceae; genus Blautia; species Blautia sp. AM28-27. Next base: position 202,425 of record NZ_QUJK01000002.1, on the reverse strand, counting down.
TGGAAACTATCCGAAATCATATGATCTTTACACAATATCATTTACTTCATAATGAGATGCAAAAAGAAGTAATTCATGATTGGATGAATCATTTTAATCCAATACTGAATAAATACAACACCGTTAAAAAGAAACTCAAAGCTAAAGTTACAGAACGGAAAGAGCTGAATGTAGAAAAAGAGAAAACCAGTATTTTGAATCCCATCCAGCATATAAAATTGAATCAGCAGCTTACCACTGTTACGGAAGAAATTGAAGAACTGAAATCAAGGAAAGAGCAACTAATCTTCCAGGCACAATGCTCCACTGATAAAGATATGACGAATCTATCCAAAAAATATGACCAGATGAATAGCAATCTTGATATCCTGGATTCTCAGGACATCTCCCTTAAAAAGCAGCTTAAAAAAGACGCCGCTGCTTTCCGGGAAGAAAAATTTCGTCCTGAACCTGAACAGTATACAGAATTGCTGGACACCAGAATCCAGATACGTCCTGATTTCCGGGATAAGCTGATCGAGCAGCTCAAAGGTACTTTTGGTAAGTATTATGACTATCACCGCCGTGATATTGCCGCCAATGAGGTAGATTATCTCAATGTGGAAGATCCTGATGTTTTTTCCCATCGTGCCTGGGAACTTGAATATCAGAGGAAACAGGAGATGCGGCGAAATCAGCCTGCCAGAGCTAAGAAAAGGTCATATGATATGGAATTATAATCATCATCGAGTAGATAATATGCTCTTACAACTCTCTTGTTTAAAAGGCGTATGGATTTAAAAGTTCCATACGCCCAATTCACTTTAACCAGTTACAATCTGCCATGTTTTCTTGTATAAAACCACATTCATTATAATGCTGAGATTCTTTGTTGCATATCAATAACTTGAACTTTACTATTTTTAAGAACTAATCCATACGAAAAATGAATCGTATTTCCTCCCACTGGTTCAAATTTAACATATTGTCCACATATATTTCTATTACGTTCACCAAATATTTTCTTTATCTTTTCTGGCAATACACTATATATCGGACATGACACATCTATAGTATAAAATCCATTTTTCATAGGATTACCTCTGTCACTAAACCATTCACTTATTGAAATTCTATTACCTGCTACAGATTTACATTGAGCTGTATATTCTTTGCCACGTAATGTAAACATTAATGGGGTTTCCTCTGGAATATTAGAAGATACTTGAAATCTTATCTTTCCATCATTCATTTTCCAGCTCAATGAAGCTTCAATCTTCAATTCCTTTCCATTAATAGGTTGTTTAGGTTCTAATTCCTCGGGCAATGGCAATAAATCTCCCATCTCAACGTAATGATTTTTATAATACCATCTACCATATTTCTGTATAAATCCCCATGATGACAAATAATTGCTGTTTAACTGATCTATAGTAGCATCCGAAAACTGAAATCCTCTTTTTGAATAATCTACTCTTGAATATGCACGTAAAATTTTAATAATTGGTATATGATATTTATTATAGGCATCTATATATGGCAAACATTCAATATCATAAATATTATCCGAAGCATTCTCATAAGATTTTCGACGAGCACATATGAATTCATATATTTTCTCATCAGTAACCTGTTCATTGACTGGTTGTGGCGTAACAGAAAAATAAAAGTCTCCCACTAACGAAGAATATTCCCATGAAAGCTGTTCTTCTCCGTATTGGCTAATTGATATTTCTGACACTTTATTTCTAACAAATTTAAACATTTCTTCAATTTTCAAATTTGGAATAAGCATAGCATCTTTTAAAACTTGTGTATATAATCCATTACTACATTGTCCATCAAATGCACTACAGTCAGCGCTTGTAGAATAAGCAATCATAGTACCTTTAGGTGGATTATTAAATGGCGCAAAGCCTGTTAAAAATCCCCTCCCCATAGCAAAAGGATTATCTCGACATGCATCCAATATACATATTAATGTTTTTCCCTTATATGAAGATGCACCTTCTAACAGCGAATTTAAACAATAACAAGAGACCATTGTCTTGCTTTTATCACTTAACTTTAAATCAATAGGAACGATAAAATTTTTACCGTCGATTTGCATACCATGCCCTGCATAAAAAAATACCCCTACAGCATATTCATCTAATGCCTGTAAAAAATCATTAACAGATTTTTGAATATCTATTAAATTTGCATCCATTATTTTTGTAACATCAAAATTTAATTTATTCAAAATACTAGCAATATCGTCAGCATCATTCTTAGGATTATTCAATTTCCCTACATTTGAATAATCAGAATTACCGATTACTAATGCAATTCTATCCATTATTCTCACCTCTGAAATTATCTTACGTTTTATTTCATAATTAAAAATTTTAAATTCATTTCTTAATATAAATTTTAATCTGTTATTTTGATCATACCACCTTCTTAGCCCATTTTATATAAACTCTTACAAACACTGAAAAGCTCCCGAAGGAGCTTTCCACGCTTTAAATATACACTAATTCTTTCAACACAATCTCTTCTGCAGCATTCCGGGCATTATTTACCGCTCTAACCCATTCCATCTGGTCACGAGCTTTCAATTCTTCCGTAATGCCCTGCTTCTCCATCATCTGACTCATCAGAATATCCATTCTCTCCTGTGCTTCATCGTCCACAGTATTCAGATGTTCTGTCAGTCTGTCTTCCAGCATATACAGTGAATACATTGCCGGACGATGCTCTTTCAGATATGTTTTCCGCATCATTCCATATTTCCCATAATGCGGTTCTTCATCTGTACTGACAAGATTCGAATAGTAAATTCCGTCTGCGCCAAGTGTGTAGGTTCCACCCATTTTTTCAAATGTGCTTTTCATGTGTTATTCCTCCTTGAAATCAGCGATGTCCTTAAATCATCGCAAAATATTTCAGGGCAGCCTTGATAGCATCTTCTTTCTCTTTCGGGCATTGTGGAACTCTTGCATTTTCTGATTTTGGAAGATTATGGTTTTCTCCCACTTCAATTCCACATTTGCGTTTTACCTGAGAAATATATAAACTTGAAACCTTCAAGCCAAATTCTTTCAGCACATAATCTTTGATTTCCTGATAGGTTGCTTTCAACTCGGCACTGGTGGCATCCAGCTCGTCCAGGTCTAAGTCGATCTCTATCGTGTCATCTGGTTTTTGTTGGGACAAAAGAACAACCGTCTCCACATGGCACGTCATCGGGAATTGGTCAACCCCTCGGACTTTCTTTACTTCATACCCCAGCTCCCCAAGCACCTTCACATCTCGTGCCAGCGTTGCGGAATCGCAGGATACATACACGATGCGGTCCGGCTGCATGCTGGCCATGGTGTGGAGGAGGTTTTCTTCGCAGCCTTTTCTCGGCGGATCGACGACGATGACGTCCGCGTGGGCGTGTTCGCCCGGGTGGTCTTTGGCGTACTGTTCGTAGTAGGCCGGAAGAATCTCTTCCGATTTTCCAACGAAAAATTCAGCGTTTTCGATCTCGTTAATTTTCGCATTGTTCTTCGCATCCGCGATTGCCTCCGGGACGATTTCGACACCGTAGACTTTTTTGGCTTTCTGCGCGAGGAACAGGGAAATCGTTCCGATGCCGCAGTAGAGATCCCAGACCGTCTCATTTCCGGTGAGGTCTGCGTATTCCAGGGCAAGACCGTACAGTTTTTCCGTCTGCGCCGGGTTGACCTGGTAGAAGGACAGCGGGGAGATCCGATATTTTACGGTTCCAATATAGTCGGTGATATACCCCTGTCCCCACAGGCAGCGGATTTCTTTTCCCATGATCACATTGGTCCGCTCACGGTTTACGCTTAGGGTAATGCTTGTCATGCCTTCGAGTTCTGTCAGCGATTTGATGAGTTTCTCCTCGGCCGGCAGTTTCTTTCCGTTCACAACGAGACAGACCATAATCTCTTTCGTCATAAATCCAAACCGGATCAGCACATGGCGCACCAGGCCTTTGCCGGTCTCCTCGTTGTATGCCGGAACGCCGTTCTCCTCCATCCAGGCAAGAATGCGGTTCAGAATCTCCTCGTTCTGCTCCACGCCGAGATAACAGTTCCGGTTTTCCATGATCTGATGCGTTCTTCCCGCATAAAATCCCGTAATCAGCTTTCCATTTCTATCCTGCCCGATCGGAAACTGGGCTTTGTTTCGATAGCGGAACGGATTTTCCATCCCCACGATCGGCTCCATCGGGATCTCCGCCATGCCGCCGATGCGCTGGAGATTTCCGGCGATTTTCTTCTCCTTAAAGCGAAGCTGCTCCGCATAGTCGAGCATCTGCAACTGGCATCCGCCGCACGGACGTGCAACCGGGCAGACCGGCTCGACGCGGTGCGCGGACGGCTCGATCAGGCGCATCAGGCGCGCGTAGCCGTAATTTTTCTTTGCTTTGATCACTTTTACCTCGGCAAGATCGCCGATGACGGTGTCCTTGACAAAGAGGGTATAGCCCTCGCATTTGCCTATACCCTCTCCGTCGTGTCCCATATCTTCAATTTTCACCGTCAGTACATCATTTTTCTGATAGTTCATGAAAAGTCTCCTGTTCTGCGGATGTTGGACTCAAAAAACCGGTTGTAGCCAAGCCACTCATTGCCGGCCGGCGCTGCGTCAAACAGCTCGGTCAGGGTTTCCATTTTGGCATCGGCATTGTCCGCCAGGTTCAGCGCTACCGCCTCTACCATTGCCGGTTTTTTCGGGGAACCGTATTCCAGCTCGCCGTGGTGCGCCAGAATGCAGTGCTTTAACTGATTCTCGAGTTCCTGTGGGAAACCGTCGATCTTCTGCGCCGCATCGTGTACCATCTCCGCACCGATCATGATGTGGCCGAGCAGCTGTCCGTCATTGGTGTAATCGTTCTGCGGGAATAAGGAGAGTTCTTTCGTCTTTCCGATATCGTGCAGAATTGCTGCCGTAATCAGCAGATCGCGGTTCAGAATCGGATACGATTTTACCATAAAATCGCAGAAACGGGTGACACTTAACGTATGCTCTAAAAGGCCGCCGACGAATCCGTGATGCACGCTTTTTGCTGCAGAGCTCATGCGGAACCGTTTTGCGGTCTCCTGATCCTGGATAAAATAATACGTCAGCAGTTCGGAGAGATACTGATTTTTCACCGTTCCGATCCAGGAGAGCAGCTCCTGATACATCGTATTGATGTCGTAACGGCTCGTCGGCAGATAGTCCGCCGGATTATATTCGCCCTCTTCCGCTTTTCTTGCATTTTTAATGGAAACCTGAAGTGCTCCATTGAAACTGGAAACATCTCCCATAATATCTACATAATCCAGTGCTTCAAATTCACGGATTCCCATAGAATTCGGATCCCAGATTTTCGCATCGATCGTACCGGTTTTATCCTGTAAGATCACGTTTTCGTACTGTTTTCCGTTTTTGGTAACAGCCGACTGTTTATGTTTGCAGAGATAAATTCCGGAAATGCGGTTTCCTTCCCGGAGTTCGTTGATATACTTCATAAAAATAAATCCTCTTTTTCTAAAATAAATGCGGACACAGTGTTCCGTTTTTGTTTCTATGATGCCGTTTTTATGATGCAAAGCCTGTGCTCCTGCATGCCTTACCAATTCTACCAGATTTTCCTGCAGAATGCACGTATTTTTTCATCCGCCAGTGGAAAACCATTCGAAAAGAAAAGCTTCCGGAAGCCCCACCGGCTAAAACCGGCTTTTTCTGCTCCCGAAAGCCTCTGTTTTTTATACTTCCCCCATCGTCACATCAAACGTCATCTCCGCATACCCTTCAGCGCCTTTCCGCATCGCCGTCACGGTAACCACGTCTCCTGTGCTGTATTTGCCAAGCTGTTCATGGTACTGTTTGATCGTCTCAACCTTGTGCTCCCCGACCTTTACAATCACATCGTACTCTTTCATGCCCGCCATCATCGCCGGAGAATCGTCTGCGACGCGGCTGATGAGAACGCCTTTTGGAATGCCGGTTTTATCGGAAAGTTCTTCTGTGACATCCTGTCCGCGGATGCCGATATACGCGCGGCTCACGTTGTTGGAAAGATTTTCGATCAGCTTTTTGATCTGGGAAATCGCAATGCCCGTCACCACGTTGTTTCCCTTGGCACTGTAACTCTGCGCAATAATGCCGACGATTTCGCCGTCAAGATTTACCAGAATGCCGCTGCCGTCCGTGCTGCCGAGGATGTCGGTGGTCAGCAGATTGTACTCATTGTCCAGCGCGGAAATCTTGTTCGTAACCGAAGTCACCACACCATACGCAATCGAATTGCTGTAGCCGACCGGGCTTCCGACAGCCACGACCGGGTCACCCTGGCTGACGAGATACGAACTGCCGAGCGGCGCAACCGCAAGACCGTCCCGTGTTTCCTCATCCAGCTTCGATTCATCCACCTTCACAATCGTAAGGCCGGTGCTCGGATCGTGGCGCTGGTATGTGGCATCCACCATCGTCTCGTCCCAGAAGGTGACCTGAATCCGCTCCACATTTTCCACGATGCGGTATTCCGTCAGAATAAAGAGATCCTGCCCGTTGTCCGCAACAATCAGACCGGAAATCTGCTGCTGGTTTTCATAGTTCTGGTTAAAATAGTCCATCTGATTGGTAATGCCGATGACGGTAACCAGCGCTCGTTTTGGTTTTTCCGTTACTTCCAGCATATCCTGGTAGAGCGCTTCATAATTTTTCAGGCTGCTGTTCTTTTCCTCCGCATCCGTTTCCCCATCGACACTGGAAACCTCGCTGCCCTCCTCCGGCTCTTCGGAAGTGCTGCTTTCCGTTCCCTCTGCCGCTCCATTCTCCTCTGTGCTTTCGGAAACCGTACTTTCGGATACACTGCTTTCTGAAGTACTGCTATCCACTGTAGAACTGCTGATTTCCGAACCGGAGCCGCTGCTGTCTACCGACGCACTCGCCGAAGATGCGGTAATTGTCTCATCCGGCTCCTGTCCGCTGTTTGGATCCTCATCTCCCGGGATATCCACTTTCGCCGGCAGCTCTTCCCTGGTAACTGCTTCTGCAATCTTTGGCTCTGTCACCGCAAATACCGCGGCCGCAACCAGACCGCCAAGCGCCGCAAGTGCCAGCCATCCGGCAATCAGAAGAACAATCTTTTTCCAGTCGGGCGGCTGCTTTTTGATGCTCTCTTTCATGAATTTGTAAGGTTTTGGGTCATTTTCCATACATTTCTTTCTCCATACATCTGTATTCCATACCGAACTGCTCTGCGCATATGCGCTTCCGCAATCTTCACATATATAAAAAACTTTACCAGATAGATATGAACATTTTATGAAGACTGTTACATTTTTTTCTCATTTGCGCAACATCCTGCATTTTCTCGTTCTTGGGGTTTCTTTCTTTTCTTTTTTAAGGTATAATTGGGAGAGTGGAAAAACCTGTGACCCACATTCCACTTCCGGTCTGTACTTCCCGTGCAGATATATGATCAGATCGCTACTGTTCACTCAGCAGTGAAACACTTGCTGTTTCGCTGCGTAAGAAAGTGATTCAGGTGTGAGCAGCCCTCCTTTTGCGAAGCAAAACTTTAAATGAGGGCTGCGAATGTTACAGTTCGCAGGGTACCTGTGAACTGTAACATCAGATCCGTGCGGTATTGCATCAAAAATACCGCGTTATCTGTAGACAATGACTGAATTATGAATTACGAAAAGGTAAGTATTATGAATCAGAAAGCATTAAAAACGCTCGAATACGACAAAATTATTGAACAACTGGCTTCGTATGCCAGTTCTCCGCTGGGCCGGAAGAAATGTCTGAAGCTCGTTCCTTCTTCTTCCCTCTCCCAGATTACGCGGATGCAGCACGAGACACACGACGCGCTCACCCGGCTCTTTAAAAAAGGCCACATTTCCTTTGGTGATGCCAAAGATATCCGCGGCGCATTAAAGCGTCTCGAAATCGGCAGCTCCATGAACATCACGGAGCTTCTGCAGACCGCCGCACTTCTGGAAAACACGGCACGCGTCAAAGCGTACGGCCGCCGCGAAAATGCGGACCAGACGCCGGACAGCCTCGAAGATCTCTTCGAAACACTGGAGCCTCTGACGCTGCTTTCCACGGAAATCCGCCGCTGTATTCTCTCCGAGGATGAAATCAGCGATGATGCAAGCCCGAATCTACGCCGCATCCGTCGTTCCATCAAATCGTGTGAGGAAAAAATCCACAGCCAGTTAATCTCGCTCGTCAACGGTTCCTACCGCACGTATCTGCAGGATGCCGTCATCACGATGCGCGACGGCCGCTACTGTATCCCGATCAAATCCGAGTACAAAGGCCAGGTTCCTGGCATGGTACATGACCAGTCCTCGACCGGTTCCACCTTCTTTGTCGAGCCGATGGCCGTTGTCAAACTGAACAACGATATCCGTGAGCTGGAAATTGAAGAAGCAAAAGAAATCGAGGTCATCCTCTCTACGTTGAGTGCCCAGGCAGACCTGCACCGCGATGAGATCCGTTACGACCTCGAAAACATGGTAGAGCTTGACTTCATCTTCGCGCGCGCCGCTCTTGCAATGGAGCAGAACGCCAATGAGCCGATCTTCAACACCGAAGGTAAAATCCACCTGCGCAAGGCACGCCACCCGCTGATCAATGCGAAAAAAGTCGTTCCGATTGATCTGTCGCTCGGCGAAGATTTCGACCTTCTGATCGTCACAGGACCGAATACCGGCGGTAAAACGGTTTCCTTAAAGACGGTCGGACTCTTAACACTGATGGGCCAGTCCGGACTTCACATTCCGGCACTCGACCGCTCCTCCCTTTCCGTTTTCGACGAGGTTTACGCCGATATCGGTGATGAGCAGAGCATCGAGCAGTCGTTGAGTACCTTCTCCTCCCACATGACGAATGTGGTTTCCTTCCTCGACAAGGCAGACCGCAATTCCCTCGTCCTGTTCGATGAGCTCGGCGCCGGTACCGACCCGACAGAGGGCGCGGCGCTTGCCATCGCGATCCTCTCTACGCTCCACGAGCGCGGCATCCGCACCATGGCAACGACACACTACAGTGAACTGAAAATCTATGCCTTATCCACACCGGGCGTGGAGAATGCCTGCTGTGAATTCGATGTCGAGACTTTAAGCCCGACATACCGCCTGCTCGTCGGCGTTCCTGGAAAGAGTAATGCGTTTGCGATTTCCAGCAAACTCGGCCTGCCGGACTACATCATCAACAAGGCAAAAGACGAAATCAGCGAGCAGGATGAATCGTTTGAGGACGTTCTGACCACTCTCGAGCAGAACCGGATCACGCTGGAACGCGAAAAAGAAGAGCTTGCCCGCACCCGCGCGGAAGTCGAATCCCTGAAGCAGAGCCTTGCCAAGAATCAGGAACAGATCGACGCAAGAAAAGAAAAGATGATCTCCAATGCAACCGAGGAGGCACAGAGAATTCTCCGCGAGGCGAAGGAATACGCCGACCAGACGATGCGCGATTTCCAGAAATTTGGAAAAGAGAATGTTTCCGTCCGCGAAATGGAGCAGAAACGTACCACTCTGCGTGAAAAGATGAACAAGCTCGATAAGAAAAAGGCGAAGGAAGTACCGAAGCGCACCGGAAATCTCCGCCCGCAGGATCTTCATCTCGGCGATGCCGTCAAAGTCTTAAGCATGAATCTCAAAGGTACTGTCAGCACCCGCCCGGATTCGAAGGGAAATCTCTTCGTCCAGATGGGTATCATGCGGACCAAAGTGCATATCTCCGACCTTGTGCTGATCGACGAGGCTGTCATCACCGGCCCGTCCATCTCCCGCACAAGCAGCGGAAAATCGAAGCTTTCCAAGGCTGCCACGATTTCTACCGAGATCAATCTGCTCGGAAAAACGGTGGATGAAGCGGTTGCCGAACTCGACAAATATCTCGATGACGCTTATCTCTCCCATCTGCCGAGTGTCCGCGTTGTCCACGGAAAAGGAACGGGCGCACTGCGGAAAGGCATTCACAATTATCTGCGCCGCCAGAAACACGTAGCGGACTTCCATTTAGCGGAATTCGGCGAGGGCGATGCCGGCGTTACGATTGTTACGTTTAAGAAATAAAAACTCAGGAAAATATGGGACGGAACGCATACTGTATGCGGTTCCGTCCTGTCCCCAGTGAAGGAGAATCTTTTATGGCTTCCAAACAGAAAATTCTGATCGTCGATGACGATAACAATATCGCAGAACTGATTTCTCTCTATCTGACCAAGGAATGCTATGACACAAAAATTGTAAACGATGGAGAAGAGGCTGTCCGGGAGTTTCACTCCTTCCAGCCGAACCTGATTCTGCTCGACCTGATGCTGCCCGGCATGGACGGCTACCAGGTCTGCCGCGAAATCCGGCACGATTCCGATGTTCCGATCATCATGCTCTCGGCAAAGGGCGAGGTGTTCGACAAAGTCCTCGGCCTGGAACTCGGCGCGGATGACTACATCATCAAACCATTTGATTCCAAGGAACTCGTTGCCCGTGTGAAAGCAGTGCTGCGGAGATTTCAGCCATCACGCACGATCCCGGTGTCCGCGACCGCAGGAAAATGTGTCGAGTACCCGGATCTTATCATCAACCAGACGAACTATTCCGTCATTTACCAGGGCCGCACCGTCGATATGCCGCCGAAGGAACTGGAGCTTCTCTACTTCCTTGCTTCCTCACCAAACCAGGTCTTTACGCGAGAACAGCTCCTCGACCATATCTGGGGCTATGAGTACATCGGCGATACCCGCACGGTAGACGTTCATATCAAACGTCTCCGCGAAAAAATCAAGGACCATGCCTCCTGGGCCATCACGACGGTCTGGGGCATCGGTTACAAGTTTGAGGTTAAAAAATAATGCGACGCACGCTTTACCGGAAATTAATTCTCATTTATGTCATTCTCGCCATTGCCGGCTTTACGCTGATCTCAACGGTCGGCTCCCGCATGGTGGAGGACAGTCTGGTCTCCAGCGCGAGCACCAGTCTGTACCGGGAGGCCACGCAGATCGCTTCCAAACAGGGCGACCTTTATTACCACAGTGAGCGTTCCCTGACGGATCTTTACAATTCGCTCAGTGCACTGGCTTCCTATCACAATTCCCAGATCTGGCTCATCAGCGCAGACGGGGAAATTCTGCTGAACACGGCAGCTGCACTCGATGAGGAAAACCCGGAGATCATCGACGGTTTTGATCCGGTTGCGCTCGGCAGCGAGTATTACAGCACGGGAACGTTTTTCGGCTATTTCGAAGACAAGATGCTGAGCGTCATGGTTCCCGTCACCTCCGATTTCCGGATCAATGGCTATGTCGCCATCCACCTTCCGCTGCAGGACGTCTATCAGCAGAGGGAAAGTCTGCTGGCACGGATTGATTTTCTGTTCCTGCTCGTGTTCGGACTCTCGTTTGTGATTCTGATCTTTTTCTCCCTCGTCGTGTACCGGCCGCTGAAAAAGATCATCAACGGTGCAAAGGAGTATGCCTCCGGCAACCTGACCCACAAAATTGATGTTAAATCTCACGATGAGATGGGGTATCTCGCTTCCACGCTGAACTACATGTCCGGCGAGCTGAACAAGACCGGCGAATACCAGCGGAAATTTGTGGCGAACGTCTCTCACGACTTCCGCTCACCGCTGACCTCGATCAAAGGCTACGTGGAGGCAATCCTAGACGGAACGATTCCGCCGGAAATGCAGGAAAAATATCTGAAAATCGTTCTGTTTGAGACAGAACGGCTGCACAAGCTGACGCAGAGCCTGCTGACGCTGAACGACATCGACGATAAAGGGAATATGCTCGATCTGACCTCGTTTGACATCAACGCCGTCATCAAGGATACCGCCGCTTCGTTTGAGGGAACCTGCACAAAAAAACGGATTTCCATTTCACTGATCCTCGCATCGCGCACCTTATACGTCTGCGCCGATATGGGAAAAATCCAGCAGGTGCTGTACAATCTCATTGATAATGCAATCAAATTCAGCAACAACGATTCCACCATCACAGTTGAGACAACGGAGAAGCACGGTAAAGTCTTCGTCTCCGTCAAGGACACCGGCTGCGGCATTCCAAAGGCAAGCATCACGAAAATCTGGGAGCGCTTCTACAAGCTCGACGCCTCCCGCGGCAAGGACCGCAAAGGAACGGGACTTGGGCTTTCAATCGTCAAAGAGATCATCACTGCGCATAACCAGAATATCAATGTCATCAGTACAGAGGGCGTTGGTACCGAATTTATCTTTACACTCGCCAAAGGCGAAGCACCAAAATAAGCCCCTCCGCCGAGGGGCTTTTTTGCCAGACATATCAAACTAACTCTGGAGGTAATTTTCACTATGAACCCAAACACCATTGATTCCATCATCAAACAACTCATTGCATCCCACACCACCATTTCCACCATGGAAAGCTGCACTTCCGGCCTGATCGCCTCCCTGATCACCGACACCGAAGGCGCCTCCGCCATTTTCCCCGGCGGCTACGTCACGTATCTGAACGAAACCAAAGTCCTCGTCGGCGTCGACCCTTCCGTCATCGAAATCCACGGCGTCTACTCCCCCGAATGCGCCGAAGCCATGGCCCGCACAGTACAAGAAAACCTGCACACCGCCATCGCCATCGGAATCACCGGCACAACCGGAAATCTCGACCCCAACAACGCTGACAGCGTACAGGGCGTCGTCTACTTCTGTATTTTATACAAAGCCCAAGCCCACACCTTCACCTTCCAGACCAACGTCTCCGGCATGACCCGCCACGAAATCAAACGGCTTTACGCAGAGCAGGTCTTTGCCGAATTGGAAATGATCTTAACTTCTTCCTTATAAAAAGAATGCAGCTCCGTCTACGATCACCAGAGTCCCGTCCGTCTACCTCCACTCATGCGTCCGCAAATGCCCCGCGAGCTGCATATGGTCAAAGCTATTCTGCCGCAGTGCCTCGTACAGTACGATCGCCACGGAATTTGAAAGGTTCAGCGACCGAATATCATTAATCATCGGAATCCGCACCGCCGTCTCCTGATTATCGTACAGAATATCCTCCGGAATCCCCGCGCTTTCCTTTCCGAACATGATAAAGCAGTCCTCTTCATACTGCACATCCACATACGTCTGCGGCCCCTTCGTCGTCGCATAGTAAATCTTCGCCCCCGGATTTTTCTCCAGAAAATCCTCGTAACTCTCATACACTGTCACATCCAGCTTCGACCAGTAATCCAGCCCCGCGCGCCTGACCGCCTTGTCCGAAATATCAAACCCCAGCGGCTTAATCAGATGCAGCCTCGTCCCCGTCGCCACACACGTCCGTCCGATATTACCTGTATTTGCTGGAATCTCCGGCTCATGAAGAACAATATTCAAATATGCCATTTTACCAATCACTCCTGTCGTATATTTAAGCCTTATCTGCCAACCCGGTACATCTCATCCATCTGCGGCTTATCCAGATACCGGACCTCTTCCCCGTTCCGGAGAATCCTCTCCTTCCCGGATGTCGTCCGCCCAATCACCGCCGATGGAATCCCTTCGAGTGCCATTTTCTGCACCAGCCCCTCGCCGTCCGCCGCCGCAATCAGCAGCGCCCCCGTCGAAAGCATCTGATACGGATTCACCCCGAAAAATTCACAGATCTCCACCGTCTCCTGCTGGATCGGAATCCTCTTCAGCGCCACATCAAGCCCGATACCCGCGCCGTCCGCCATCTCCCAGAGCGCCCCGAAAATTCCGCCCTCCGAGAGATCCTGCATCGCAGCCGCACCGTGCTCGATCGCAATCTCCGCCTCACGGCAGACAGAGTAATCCTCCGAAAAATCCGCCGCCCCATGGATAAATCCCGGAGAAAATCTCGTCAGAAGCTCATCCCTTCTTGTCTTTGCCAGATAAGACACCGCGCCAAGCGCAATCCCCTTCGTCACGACAAGATCCAAATCCGCTGTCACACACGACGGATCAAACAGCCCCGCACGCGTTGTCCCGCCTGCCGCCGTCACGGTAAGCACCGGATACAAAACCCCGTCCGTCACCTCCGTATGCCCGCCGATCACCGCAGTTCCATACCGCACACACGCACCGTCAACCGCCCGCATCAGCTCCTTTAAATCCTTTTCTTCCATCGCCTCCGGCAGCATCAGCGACACCAGCACTCCTTTTGCCGATGCCCCCGCCGCGGCCACACTGTTGCACACCCGGCAGACCGCGAGCACCGCGTCCTCCGGATCCTTCACCAGCACCGGCGCACACGAAAACACCAGCGTCTCCTTTTCTCCTGCAAATGCCGATACCCCACGTCCGACCGCCGGCCCTGCTGCGTCCTCTCTTTTCTGCCCCAGCATCTTAAACACCGAGCGCACCAGCACGCTCTGCTGTAATTTACCCTTTCGCATCCCTCGTCCTCCTCGAACTTCCTGTTTCAAACGAAAAAGCAGACGTCATGTTCTTACGCAACGAAACAGCAAGTGTTTCACTGCTAAGTGAACAGTAACCAGAAAACGCCTAGTCCTCATCGTCCTCCGTTTTCTCTGTATCGCTGCTGTCTTCCTTCTTCTCCGAAGAACTCGATGACGAACTGCTCTGGCTGTATTTCGCTGCAACTTCCTTTGCTTTTGCAAGATCATTTGCCGCAATCGCCGCCTGCATTTCCGCACGCGCCGCTGCATTGTCCGTCTTTGTTCCCACGGTATAGACATCCGATGTCATGCGGTAAGTGCTGGAATTCACCTGCTCCTTCGTCTCATTTCCATTGTCATTCACAATCTTCCACAGCCGCGCCGTCGAACCCTGATAGCCGTACGATGTCTGTTCAATTGTTCCAAACGATGCATTCGCATCTTCCGTCAGGCTCGGCGTCGGATCCTCCGTGTTTGTCGTCTCACTCTCATAGCGGACCGTGCGGTTCGGATCTCTCGTCTCATGGCCGTAGATGGCAAAATGCAGGGTGCTTCCGTCCGCGCTCGCCTCAATATAAATCGGCGCATCCGTATTGTTGATGAATTTCAGGTCTTTCAATCCCTCTGCAATCGCCGCATCCATCGACGGATCCACATAGTGGACAATCATGGAATGGCTGTACCGCTCCGTCACCTCAAGCTCTGCTTTTAAGACAGCAACATAGAGCGTTGTGGAAACCTGGCAGATACCGCCGCCGTACGAATCGACGACCTTGCCCATCTCATACGATGCTGCCAGTGCATAACCATTTTCCGCATCAAACGGCACAACGACCGCCTCTACGGAAAATTCCTCGCCCGGCTGTACCAGCGTTCCGTTAATCTTCTCTGCGCCGACTGCGACATTCTGTTTTCTGCCGCTCGTACCGTTGCCATACTCCGTCGTACCCTCGCCGAGCAGATCTTTGACAAGTGCAAGCTGCTCCGAATTACCGCCTGCCGGTGTTTCTTCTGTTACCAGTTCTACGCCGCCGATGCCGCCCCGCCAGCTTGTCGTCAGGTAATTGACAACCTTCGCCGTGGACTCATCCACGTTGACGCTGCATCCGGTCTGACCCGGATTGACGATAAATTCGCCGTTTTCGCGGGTCAGCGTTGCATCTGTTGCCTCGCGGTTCAGCACGGCTGTGTTGTTTTCTACCGCCTGGCGCGCTGCCTCGCCATCGACTGTATATTTCAGGGAAAACGTCACCGTCTCTCCATTTTTGAGCCGGTTCTGTGTCAGGAACCGCTTCAGTACATTGCCTTCCTGCCCGATTGTGACGGCTTCTCTTGCCACCTCCGGGTTGGCACAGGAAAGTCCGAGATCCCCTGCTGTCACCTGTGCATTCTGCTCTCCGGCAAACAGGTTGATAACCGAGGGTTTTAACTGTTCAATTTTGTCGTTTACTGCCTGTGTGATCTGCTCTTCGGTCATACCGCCGACGGAAATGTCTTCTACATAGATTCCGTCCAGCGCTGTCCGGTCATCCGCTTTGACTGGTTCTGCCAGAAAGCAGAATGCGAATGCGATAAGCATCACCAGCAGGCCTCTCATTTTTCTGCTGTTTTTCATACTGTGCCTCTTCTTGATCCGTTTCCCATTTCACTCTGTCTTTTACAGAATCTCTTTACACCAGCCATAAAAGTGCTGGAAGAACCATACCAAGCACCATAACCACTGCAAGAATCAATGCCAGTATCTTTGCTGCATTTCTCTTCTTTGCCAGCGGATCTTTCTTCTTTTTCTGTGCCTCTGTCGGGGCTTTTCGATTGACTTTACTACTCATCGTTCCATCCTTTCTTTTTCTCTTCTATTTTTTCTCAGTTCTCTGTCGTTTTTCCATTCTTCCATGTGCCAGAATAATCTGATCGATCATGCGGGATGCACGGCTTTTTGTGAGTGCTCCCCACTCCGGTTCGAGATCCAGCTCATGGTACCGAATCAGATCCGCCAGATATTTTTTCTGTGCCTCCGTCGCCGGAACCTCACGTTTCATTTTGGCCTTCAGAGGCGCTGCGGCAAACCATTCCGGGTGATCTTCCGAAAATCCTTCTTCCAGTTTTCGGAACAGTGCCAGCGTTTCCAGCACATCGTCCATTGCACGGTGTGCGTGTTCCCGCGGGATCTGATAGTAGCCGCAGAGTGCTTCAAGGCTTCTGCTCTCCAGATCCGGGAGGGCTTTCCGTGCAATTTTCAACGTATCCCACGCTTCTTTTTCAAAGTCCAGACGGGCATTTATCGCTGCCTGCTTGATGAAGCTGTAATCGAACAGAATATTGTGCCCCAGAAGCGGCAGGCCGCCGCAGAAATCCAGAAAGCCGCGGACAGCAGTCTCCACATCGGGCGCATTCGCAATCATCTCATCCCGGATTCCGGTGAGTTCCGTGATCCGCTCCGGCACTTTTCTGCCCGGATTGACGAAAGTCTCATACGATGCCGTGACCTCTCCGCCCTGCACTTTTACTGCACCGATCTCCAGAATCTGGTCTTCCTTTACAGAAAGACCCGTTGTCTCAAGATCGAGCACTACAAAATCTTGTATTTTCATCTTTTATTACCTTTTCTAGTATCTCATGTTCTTTTGAAATGTCAAGCGTAAAAAAGCTCACTGCAGTCGATCATCTCCGCATTTCCCGTCAGCGGATCGCGCTTCTGATAATCAAACAGGAGTACCGTACGCGCCTTTTCCCCGTTTCCGAGCACATCGTAATCAAAAACTTCCACATGCGTCATGCGCTGCAGCTGCTTCCAATCGTATGTCGTATACGATGGCAGAAGCGTTCTCGTTTCGGCTTCTTTCTGATAAAAGTCACGCGACTCGTTTTTCCATTCGGACGGATCTTTTGCAAAGCGCGGCCGTGTCTTCATATTTTCACGCGCATACAGATCGAGCACCATCATCTGACGGAAGAATGCTTCGTCCTGCTGTTTTTCGTCCTGCAAAAACCCGAGCAGAATTTCATACCGCTGAATCCGGTTATGTGCCGCCTCACTGTAGCCCTTTGCCCGGTAGAAATCGCCGAGCTCCTGGAAGAAATCGAACGGGTTCTCATACAGACGCTCGATCATCGGCAGTGTGTGGACGAACTGGCCGCTGTTGTAGTAGACTTCCACCATCTCCTCCACGTCTTTGAGCTTCAGCACATCGTCATACGGCAGCCATTTCGTGTACAGTACCTCATATGGTTCGCGCTCCTGATAATGACAGTCATATTCCTCGGTATGCTCATACATGAAAGAACCGCGCAGCACTTTCAAAAATCCCAGCTGTAACTGCTGCGGACGCAGTGCATAGACATCCGCAAACGAACGGCGGAAACTGTCATAATCCTCATACGGCAGGCCCGCGATCAGGTCGAGATGCTGATGGATGTTTCTTCCCTTCGCAATCCGGTTTACAATCTCTGTGACTCTTCCAAAATCCATCTTCCGGTGGATCGCCTTGATCGTCTGCGGATTCGTAGACTGAACGCCGATCTCAAGCTGTACCAGCCCCGGGCGCAGGGTATTTAAGAGTTCCAGTTCCTCCTCAGTAATCAGATCAGCGGCAATCTCAAAGTGGAAATTCGTCACGCCGTTGTCATGCTCCGCAATGAATTTCCAGATCGCCATTGCATGGTCTTTCTTGCAGTTGAACGTACGGTCCACAAATTTGACCTGCGGTACTTTCTGTTCCAGGAAAAAGGCGAGTTCCTTTTTGACCAGATCCAGATTTCGGAACCGAAGCCGCTTATCAATAGAAGAAAGACAGTAACTGCATGAAAACGGGCAACCGCGGCTTGACTCATAATAAATGATGCGGTTCTCGAATTTTTTCAGATTCGCATACGGAAAATCCACCTCGGACAGATCCATGACCGGACGCCACGGGTTGCTTTTGATGGCTCCTTCTGCATCACGGTATGTAATGCCGTGGATCTCTTCAAGCGTTTTCCCCTCCGTGCCGTTCTCCTGATTCTGGTAATACACTGCCAGTTCACGGAAGGTAATTTCGCCCTCACCCTTCATGATTCCGTCAAGGAACGGATACTGCTCCAGCATCTCCTCCGCGTGGTACGACACCTCCGGCCCGCCAAGCCAGATCTTCGTTTCCGGGCTGATTTTGTGATATTCTGTAATCAAATCTTCCACAATAGATATGTTCCAGATATAACACGACACACAGACGACATCCGCATGCGCCAGAAACAGACTCCGCAGCATGGAATCTTTTGACTGGTTGATCGTAAACTCACGGATCTCCGGGAACACACCGGCTTTCTCCGCGCTCGCCTGCAGCGTGTAAACTGCGAGATTGGAATGAATATATTTTGCGTTGACCGCAGTCAGAATCATTTTCATACTATTTTTACCATTTCTCCTTTGTTCCTCTCTGTACTCTCGGAGCCTTTCTGTGCTTGATTTTGAGAGATGATTTTTGCAGAAAGATTCCGAGAGTACATCTCTTTGCATATCTTTTATACTACCACATTCTCGAACGAAAATACACCGCCATTCCTCCAAAAGCACAATTTTTTCGCGATTTTCGATAAAACAGTTGCAATTTTCGCGAATCCATGTTATATTAACAGAGGTTTCCAACAGGAAATCAAAATGCCCAGATAGCTCAGTTGGTAGAGCAGAGGACTGAAAATCCTCGTGTCGCTGGTTCGATTCCGGCTCTGGGCATTTTTTGCTGCACAAAAGCAGGATTCACATTTTTTTGCCACAGCAAAATCTGGCAGAATCTCCTGTCTCCCTATCGCAAAAAAACTCTGCACCGCATCCCCGGAAATTCCCGGATGGATACGGTACAGAGTTTTTTTCATCGCATAACTGCCCAAGAAAGCTTTTCGTTTTTACAGATTTTTGATGACCTCCCATGCTTCATCATCAAATTTTCTATCTCTGAAATAGTACTGTTTATCTTCTTCGGTAATCTTCCGAATGACTTTACACGGATTTCCTGCTGCAATCGACCAGTCCGGAATGTCCTTTGTTACAACACTTCCGCCGCCGATAACAACGTTATCTCCGATATGTACGCCTGGTAAAATAACGGTATTTCCGCCAATCCAGACATTATCTCCGATGGTAACTTCAATGCCGTATTCATACGCACTGTTTCTTGCCGCCGGATGCACCGGATGACCTGCAGTATAGATGGCAACGTTCGGCGCCATCTGGCAGTTGTCTCCGATTTTTACCTTTGCCACATCGAGAATGGTGCAGTTATAATTTGCAAAGAAATTTTTTCCAACCTCAATATGAAAGCCATAGTCACAGTAAAATGGCGGATTGACAAATGCACCCTCGGATTTTCCAAACAGTTCTTTTACAATGGCTGCGATTCCGTCAAAATCCGAACGGTCGATGGTGTTCAGTTTCTGCGTCAGTCTTCTCGCATTCATCTGCTGCTCCATGACCTCTGCATCGGAAATGTACGGTAACTGTCTGTCTCTTCTCTCTACGTTTTTCATTATTCTGTATCCTCCCTGGTAATATTATTCACCCACTGATATTTTTTATAGTGTCTGTATACGCCAGGAAGCTTAATCATTTCATCCAGATTCAGCAGGAAATAAACGACCATGACCGTTGTTCCGATCGTAATCGCCGCATAAAAGAGATTCAGGACAAAAGAAATCTGTGTGGCAAGCGAAACTGCAGACAGGGAATTCTGGTCCAGCGTACCGACCATTAACGCATCGGACGCACTTACCAGTGCATTCATCAGATTCTGTACAACCATCGGGATCAGCAGTGCAAGAAGTTTCCGGTAGAATTCTGGATCTTTTTTCTTGATTTCCCTCTGATTTTTCATTTCTTTTTCCTTTTTTCTGTTTTATTCCATACACGTATATGTTATAATCATATTATCTTAGGTTTTGCGTTTTTTCTACGACAATATTCCTTATTTTTTATAATAATTGTACTTTTTCACGGAGGTTTTTATGATGAATGACCCAATTACAAAAGTCATGCAGGACGCATCCGAGATCGTCCGCTACGATGAAGTCGGCATTCCGCTTTATATCCGGGAAGGACTGCTTTCTTCCTATCCAGATCACCGGGCGCTCTGCCACTGGCATGAGGATATCGAATGGGTACAGATCCGCTCCGGTCAGATGAACTACTATATCAATGGAAAAAGAGTCCTTTTAAACGCCGGGGAGGCGATTATCGTCAATTCCCGCCAGATGCACTACGGATATTCTGAAAACGGCCAGGAATGTGACTTTATCTGTATCCTGTGCCATCCGAAAATCCTCACCGCGAACAGCGTTCTGTACCAGTCTTATATTACGCCGGTTCTTTCGAATCCGGCTCTGGAATATCTTCATCTGAAGCCGGAAAATCCGGAAGATGCAAAAGCGCTGCAGACCCTCCCGGAAATTCTCCGGCTGAAGAAGGAACAGCCAACCGCCTACGAAATCGAGGCTGCTGCTCTGCTTTCCCTTTTGTGGTGCCGTCTTTTGCGCACGCATCCGATGATGCCGGACGGCAACACCGCCGTCTCACAGGATCCAGATCTTCTGATCCAGCGCGATATGGTTTCCTATATTTACAGCCACTACAGTGAATCCATCAATCTGGAAGAGATCGCCGCCGCCGGAAAAGTCTGCCGCAATAAATGCTGTCAGATTTTCCGCCGCTATCTTTGCCAGAGCCCGATTGATTTTCTGAATCATTACCGTCTGGAAGTGAGCTGTCATCTGCTAAACACAACCAAAATGTCCATCGCGGAAATCTGTACCGCATGCGGTTTCAATCATCAGAGCTATTATTCCAAAATCTTTCTGCGTACTTACCATTGTACGCCGAGAGATTTCCGGAAACGCGCAGAAGTCCTGCCAACATAACCGGATTTTTTTCTGTACACGTTTTTTTGTTAAAAAAAAGGAAGAATTTTGCTAGACATTTTTCCGATCCCTGTTATAATAAAATCACAAAGGTGTTGCGCTAAACCTAACCAAAACACTATATTTTCCATTTATTTTACAAGGAGGATGACATGGTAAAAAAATTTGTCTACGGAACCCCATTTGAAACCGAAGCTGTTGTAAAAGAGATCCCCTCTTCCGAAGGAAACCCGGATTACGGTACCTTCTCCACCGAGAACGGCTTCTCCTTCACCACAAAACTTACTGACGATGACATGGTATTCGGACTTGGCGAAGCCAACCGCGGTATCAACAAACGCGGCTTTCTTTACATCAGTGACTGCGCTGATGATCCAAACCACGTAGAGAGCAAAACCTCTCTGTATGCAGCACACAACTTCATCATCATCTCCGGCAAGACACACGTAGGATTCTTCTTCGATTATCCGGGCACCCTGCGTTTCGATATCGGCTACACAACTTCCGATACGATGACCGTTTCCTGCGAAAACGCAGATCTCTACGTTTACATGATCACCGGTGATTCCGATCTTGATATCGTAAAACAGTTCCGCGGCATCATCGGACGCAGCTACATTGCTCCGAAGTTTGCTTTCGGTTACGGTCAGAGCCGCTGGGGCTACAAAACAGAGGATGATTTCCGCACGGTAGTGAAAAAATACCGCGAAAACCATGTGCCGCTCGATATGGTTTACATGGATATTGACTACATGCAGGATTACAAGGACTTCACCGTAAATGAAGAACGTTTCCCGGATTTCGAGGGCTTTGTACAGGATATGAAAAAAGAAAAGATCCATCTCGTTCCGATCATCGATGCCGGTGTGAAAGTCGAAGAGGGTTATGACATTTACGAAGAGGGCTGTGAAAAGGGCTACTTCTGCCGCCGTGAGGATGGCTCCTACTTCGAAGCTACTGTATGGCCAG
Organism: Blautia sp. AM28-27; assembly: GCF_003480905.1. NCBI lineage: Bacteria > Bacillati > Bacillota > Clostridia > Lachnospirales > Lachnospiraceae > Blautia > Blautia sp. AM28-27. The sequence goes on along the minus strand of NZ_QUJK01000002.1, from coordinate 180,199 downwards.
GCTGGACTCATTTCCCGGATGTCTTAAATGCAGATGCCAGAAAATGGTTTGGTGACAAATACGATGTTCTCGTTTCCAAGGGAATCGATGCCTTCTGGAATGACATGAACGAGCCATCCATCTTCTATTCCCAGGAAGGCCTTGCTGATTTCAAGGAGACTGCAAAGAAATATGTGGAAGGTGACCCGGAGGTTCCGCACTACATGGTAGGCGGAAAGCTTCAGGCACTGGCAAACAACCATGAGGACTATAAACGCTTCTATCACAACGTAAACGGCGAACAGGTCCGCCATGACAAGGTACACAATCTGTTTGGCTACAACATGACACGTTCTGCCGGTGAAGCTTTTGAACGAATTTCCCCGGATAAGCGAATCCTGATGTTCTCCCGTTCTTCCTACATCGGCATGCACCGTTACGGCGGAATCTGGACCGGAGACAACTGCTCGTGGTGGTCACACATCCTGCTGAACCTGAAGATGATGCCGTCCCTCAACATGTGCGGTTTCCTCTATACCGGAGCCGACCTCGGCGGATTCGGTGCAAATACCACAAGAGACCTGCTGCTCCGCTGGCTGGCACTTGGTGTTTTCACTCCTCTGATGAGAAACCATGCTGCACTCGGAACACGTGAGCAGGAACCTTACCAGTTTGAGCATATCGAGGACTTCCGCAACGTCATCGGCGTCCGCTACCGCCTCGTTCCGTATCTGTACAGCGAGTACATGAAGGCTGCTTTAAACGACGATATGTACTTCAAACCGCTTGCCTTCGTTTATCCGGACGACAAACTGGCAAGAAATACAGAAGATCAGTTGATGATCGGTAATGAGATCATGATCGCACCGGTTTACACCCAGAATGCCATCGGCCGTTATGTATATCTGCCGGAAGAAATGATGTTTGTAAAATTCCTCGGCAATGGAAACATGTTCCAGGAGGTTCTTCCGAAAGGTATCCACTACGTAGAAGTTGCCCTGAATGAGGTTCCTCTCTTCATCCGCAAAGGCTGCGCAATCCCGGTTGCCGATTTTGCAGAATCCGTACCGGATATCAAAGAGGAAAGCATCCGCATGGTCGGATACGAAGGCGCTTCCTATGAGCGTTATACCGATGACGGAGTTTCCCGTATCTGATACAGAAAACAGTTTTTGAATCATCTCCCCCTTTGCAGGAGCTTCCCGGAGCCATCAGGTTCCGGAAGCTCCTGCAGTTTTTTCACGCAAAAAGGCGGGAACCCTCTATGTTTCTCCGGGTTCCCGCCTTTTTTCTTTTCGCTTTATTCTGTTTTCGGCAGCCGCACCTCTACGACGGCTCCGTAATTTTCATCCATATTGGAGCACGTAATGCTCGCCCGTTCGCCGTACATCAGCGCCAGGCGGCGTTTTATATTGGAGATGCCGACATGGTGACGGCCGTGGTAGATGATAGGCGTGTCGTTTTCGATTGCATCCAGTGCCTCTTTCGAAAATCCGTTTCCGGTGTCGGAAATACAGATGTAGAGGTACTCACCGTCCTCGTACGTCTCGTTTGTGAGATATAGGGAAATCTCACTCTTCCGGTCCAGGGATACACCGTGTACTACGGAGTTTTCCACCAGTGTCTGCAGCAGAAGAGACGGAACCTTCCATTCTCCGATATCACCATCCGTCGTTGCTTCAAAGGAAAAGGCTTCTTCTCCGTACCGCAGCTTCTGGATGCGGATATATGCCTCAATGTGTTCCAGCTCTTCCTCCACATCGCGCTGCTTCTTGGAATCCTGGAAAATGTAGCGCATATAGTCGGACAGCACCGTTGTGATCTCAACGATCTCGCCTTCGTTATTCTTATCCGCAATGCCATGGATCAGGCTCAGGCAGTTCAGAAAGAAGTGTGGCTTGATCTGTTCCTGCGTGTATTCCAGCTCGGCTTTCTGTTCGGCAAGCTCTTTTTCGTAGATCGCAATTTTCAATCCCTGTATTTTCCGCAGCAGTTCCTTGAATTTGCCGCTCACAGACTCCAGCTCTAACAGATTGTTGCTTCCATCGTCATTCAGACTCTGCTCTTTTTCCAGCTCCTCCAGTTTTTGTCCGAATTTTTCCAGCGGTACCAGAATCCGGTGGTAATATGCTGTAATTTCCAATGCGCAGACAATCAGAAGAACCGCGATCAGGACGACAAATGCAATCTGCATAATCAGTACATTCTCAAGAATACCTCCTCCCGGCAGAACCATAAGATTGATTTTTCCGACCGTGCCAAGCTGGTAGGAATAGACCGTCGCATTTTTCTTCTTCTTTCCCGCTTTGGAAAAATCGATAATCTCATTTTTATATTTTTCCGACGTATCTGCCTGCGTCATGACACGGCCTCTGGCATCCACCATAAACGGAATGACATCATACTCCTCTGTTTTGGCGCGGATGGTTCGGAAAATCAGGTTCAGATTGATGACACAGCCGATAACTTTTTTGTTTTTCGCGTACCAGCCTACAATATAGTCGTCGTCGCCAAACGTAATCACAGTCCATTGTGTGCTGATCGAATCCTTTGATGTCATAATCTGCAGATATGACATCAGCATCTGATTCAGCGTTGTCATTCCCTTACTCTCGGTAAACATAGTTCCACTGTCCGTAATCAGAACATTGGCTTTCTGACCGTAGACGAAGAAGGTCTGTACCTCATGGTAACGGATTTTCAGCACACGGTTTCGCTCCCGCAGCGTCTGCTCCATTTCATAATACTGAGCATCTGTCGATGTTATCTGATCCGGGATTTCTTTGATGTTGCTGTCAGAATCCAGCAGATAGATCAGTTCACTGTTGATCTGCGACATATCACGGTTGATCTGATCGACATAGAGCTTTGCCGTATCGGCAATATATTTATCTGCCAGCTTGCGGTTTTCCCAAACGCCCCAGAGCAGGCAGACAACAAGCCCCATCAGGACCAGAAAAACCGGAGTTCCAAGCCGCAGGGACGTATCCTTCAAACTGCGTATTCGAACGCTGCGCAGCATCCTTCGTTTTCCTTTCTGCCAGAGATTCATAAGCGCATCCACCCCTCCTTTTTTCTGTCTGCAGAGCGACTGCCGGACGCCGCACCTTACCGCGCAGCTCCGGCAGTCATTTTACACTCACAGAATATATTTGCAGCTATGTTCTTTGTAACACAGCCCATTATATCACATTTTTTCGCTTTGTGCATGCAAAGTCCGTGTTTCACATGGTGAGAACAGGATTCTTTGTTGCCGTTCGCCTGCTACCGGTGAGCGGTAACATTCTCTTATTCAGAGAAAATGTTCAGCAGCTTTTCTGCATCCGCTCCTTCTTTTACGAATACCGGAATAGTATCCAGCGGTGCAGCAACCGTTACGTTCTGTCCTCCCTCATACTTTTCTCCGGTCCATGCGTTAAACCATGCTGTTCCATCCGGGAGATAAACCTCGCGCTCCGTTACGTGATCCTCCATCACAGGTGCAACATAGAGATCCGGTCCGAACAGATAAGCATCCTCCACATTCCAGCTTTCCTGATCTGTCGGGAAATCATAGAAAACAGGCCGCATCATCGGAGTTCCGTCCTCATGTGCTTTCTTCATCTGTGTCCGGATATAATCTCTCAGGCGCTCACGCAGGAAAATATATTTCTTTGAAATTTCATATGCCTTATCGCCAAAACTCCAGATCTCATTATCGCTGCCGGAGCCGATCTGCTCTGCACCGTAGCCCTCCTGTGGATTGCGGTTTCCATGCAGACGCATGACAGGACAGAAGCATCCGTACTCAAACCAGCGGATGTACAGACGATGGAAATCCGGGTCGTCGGTTCTGGCGCCGTGGAAACCGCCAATATCGGTGGTCCACCACGGAATACCGGCAATCGCCATGTTAAGCCCTGCCTGTACCTGGCGCCGGAAGCACTCGAAGGTACTTACAATATCGCCTGACCATACGAGCGCACCATATTTCGCGCTGCCTGCCCAGGCAGAACGGATCAGGCTGATTGGCATAGTATCGCCTTCTGCCGTCATGCCATCATAGAACGCTTTCAGATAATATTTCGGATAAATATTTCCGACCTCCTGTACGCTTCCGAGCTGATAGCGGTAGTTCTTGAAATCGTAAACGCTGTATTCCGGCTCTGCCACATCCAGCCAGAAGAGTTTTGCACCCTGATCGTAATAATTTTTCTTGATTTTTTCCCAGACATACGTTCTTGCATCCGGGTTGGTTGCATCGAAGAAGACTTCATTTCCACCGCAGAGCATCGTCAGCGGTACACCGTGCTCCGTGCGAACCAGATAGCCCTTCTCTTTCATCTCCTCAAAGTTTTCGGAATAAATATCGACGGTCGGCCATACCGATACAACAACCTGAATTCCCATCTCCTTTAATTCGCGGCACATACCCGGCACATCCGGCCAGTATTTCGGATCAAATTTGAACTCGCCCTGCTTCGTCCAGTGGAAGAAATCGACGACAATCACATCAAGCGGTACACCGAGTTCTTTGTATTTTCTTGCTACAGACAGAAGCTGTTCCTGGTTCCAGTAGCGGAGCTTACACTGCCAGAAGCCCATGCCGTATTCCGGCATCATCGGAGGTTTTCCGGTCAGCGTCATATAATTCTCCTCGATCTCGGCAGGGGTGTCACCTGCAATCACAAGGTAATCAATTTCTTTCCCGGATTCCGTTACCCATTCCGTTCCATTGTTTGCAAACATCACCTGTCCGACGCCCGGATTGTTCCATAAGAAGCCGTAGCCGATACTGGAAAGATAGAACGGAACACTGACCTGTGAGTTTCTCTGTGCCAGCTCCAGCATACAGCCCTTCAGATCCAGCTCATGCTGCTGATACTGTCCCATTCCGAAGATTTTCTCACCTTTTCTTGCTACAAACCGCGCTACAATACGGAAATTATCCCCGACGCCGTTGCTGTACTCGCGTCCCATGATGTTGAGCGGCATGCTTTCCTCATCGCGCAGACGGCGGAAATGCTCCTTTAACAGAACTCTTCCATCCTCATGATAGAACGTAATGACGCTGCCGGAATCGATCACTGCATGAAGCTTTCCATTTGTGATTTTTCCGTAGGAAGTATCCGTTCCCTCATACATATTGGCAAAGGCTCCGCCTTTTGCTGATGGATCCTCAAAGATTTCAACCTCTCCCGCATGCGCGTCCTTTGCTTCCAGCGCCCAGTCACGGCCGGTAAAGCTTCGATTTTTTGTCGCGCGTACACGCAGTGCATCTTTCCCCCACGCTTCGATGCAGACGGTCTCGCCATCGTAGGAATAAATTAACTTACCCTCTTTTTCCAAAAACATGTAAAAATCCTCCTTTTGTCAAAAACGGCAGGTCATTTCTGGCCTGCCGTTTCTCCTGCTGTTTTGCACCTCAGACATTGATCCGCCGGATCAACGCCTGCTTCTTACAGGTAATGTTATTTTCTGTTTATTTTGCCAGATTTTCTTTGTATGCATTGTAAGCATCTGTCTGAATCTGGAGGAACTCGTCAATACCCATAGCTTTCAGCTGATCGATGTAGGAATCCCATTCATCATCGATGCCGCCGTCTACTACCCAGTGTGCATACTGTGCTTCTACATATTTATAGATATCGGTTCCGATTGCCGTGATTCTGGAAAGGTCTTCGTCGGTATACTGAACCATCGGGAATCCGCAGTTTTTCTCAGTATCAACATATTTCTCGTTGATTGCATCGTCTGCCAGTTTGATACCATCACCCTGATCTTCCGGAAGAGAAACTTTGTCATAGAAATCCCCGTTCATGTATTTTGGTCCGAAGTCACGTAAGGAGTTGGACCATGCGGAAGTATCCAGAGAAGATCCATCGCTTGGCACATCTACATTGTAGGTTCCGTCGCCATTGTCTGTGATCTGGCTTCCGATCGTACCATAGAAGGTCTGTAACGATGCAAGATCGGTGTAAAATTCATCCGCCCATTTCAGCAGGGTGTCAGGATCTTTACAGTCTTTGGAGATCATGAGCTCACGGTCGGAGATATCAAGGTAATTGGTTGCTGCTTCTACGTAGTGGTTTCCATCGTAGCCTTCTACTGCCTCAAGGGTCTTAAACTGATTTACGTTCGGGCCAACCTCAGCATCTGCAGTCCATCCAAAGATAAGACCTACCTGAGAACCTCCATCTGCCTGCTGTTTTGCTGTCTTCATGGAGCCATCCTGTGTGAAGTACTCAGGGTCAACAACGCCCTCTTCCCATAACTGACGCATCCATTTTACTGCTTCTTTGTAATTTTCTTCCATCGGCATGAAGACCGGTTTTCCTTCGCCATTCAGTCCCATGTAGTTTCCGTCACGGCTTACCATGGTTCCGAACGGGGAAAGAATGTGGCGCAGATCACCGCTTAACAGTCCGCTGCCTGCTGAATTTGTGATACCGATTTCGTTGGTAGGATCCCCGTCACCATCAGCATCTTCTGTTGCAAATTTAACAAGAACCTCTTCCAGCTCTTTATAGGTCTTCGGTGTTTCCAGTCCTAAGTTATCCAGCCATTCCTGGTTGATGCACATAACATCGCCGCAAACCTTCGGACGAAGCGGAAGCTTCTTCGGTAAGCTGTAGATTCTTCCGTCACGGCTGGTGCAGACTGCTTTCAGTTCCGGATCAGCCTCAAAGGCTGCTTTCAGGTTCGGCATATCTTTTTCGATCAGATCTGTCAGATCCAGGAATGCCGATTTGTTCTGTGCCATATCTGCCTGTGTTAAGCAGATGGAGCCAAGAAATGCATCCGGGAGGTCTCCGGAAGCCAGCAGCAGAGATTTCTGCTCGGACCAGTCACTGTTGTAATAAACCTGCCAGTCGATGTTGATATTCATCTTGTCCTCGATTTCTTTCATGACGCCTTCATGCAGGAAATCGGTCGGCCAGGTATCGGTCCATCTTACCGTTGCAATTTTGTAGGTTGGGCGGTCACTGGTATCTGCTGTATCGCCGGCAGAAGATTCTGTCTTGGCAGAACTTGCTGCAGTGCTTCCACTCGTACTTTCCGCTCCTCCATTACTTCCACATCCTGCAAGCAGTCCGGCTGCCATTGCGGCCGAAAGAGCAACGCTCCAGGCCATTTTCGTTTTCTTTCTCATCATCATCTCTCCTTTATGATTTTTTTATTTGCAATACTTCTCTCCTGTCCGCAGGATCAGCCTTTCAGGGATCCGAGCATAACACCCTGATTGAAGTATTTCTGCACTAACGGGTACATACACATGATCGGCGCGGAGGAAACCACGATGATCGCGTATTTGATAAGATCGGCCATCTGCTTTGCCTCAACGGCTGCAGCGCCGGTACTCATGGCACTCATGGTCTGATTGCCGACCAGAATGCTTCGAAGGACAATCTGCAGCGGCTGCAGACTTTCGCTTCGGATATAAATCAATGCATTAAAGTAGGAGTTCCACTGTCCTACTGCTGCCCACAGGGCAATAACAGCGATAACGGCTTTGGAAAGCGGAAGCACAATCTTGAAGAAGAATCCAAGGTATCCGCATCCATCGAGCTGCGCCGCCTCCCAGAGATCCTCCGGGATACTGTTGTTGAAGAACGTTCGTCCTACGATGATGTAATACGTTACAACGGAGAACGGAACAACCATAACCCAGAAGGTATCCAGCAGATGAAATCTCTGTACTGCCAGGTAGGTCGGGATCAGACCACCGGTGAAGAACATCGGGATCAGATAAAATGCCGTGAAGAATTTTCTTCCATATAAATGCTTTCTGGAAAGCGCGTAGGAAGCCGGAATATTGACAACAATTGTCACAAGTGTTCCCATAATTACGTAAGCAATCGTGTTACGGTAGCCGGTCCACAGCTTTGCATAGCTCGCCAGCTGTTTGTATCCTTTGAAGTTAACTCCTTTCGGAAGGAACATAATCTGTCCGTTGGATACGGCTGCCGGATCACTGAACGATGCAATGATGATGAAGTACATCGGATACAGGGTGATGATGATCAGAAGCACGCCGATCGTATACAGGATGATATCGAAAATCCAGTCTTCTCTGGATTTCTTTACTTTATTTGTTGATACTGCTTTTGCTTTACTCATATTTTTGCTCTCCATTCCTATGTAGGCTCAAAATTCTGTCAGATCAGTGAGGTATCACTCATTTTACTGGAAATGAAGTTGACTGCCAGAAGAAGAATCAGGTTGATAATGTTGTTGAACAGGCCAATTGCAGCGGAAAGGCTGTACTGGCTGCTCACAAGACCCATCTTATACACATAGGTGGAAATGATCTCACTTGAAGTACTGTTCAGTGTATTCTGCAGCAGGTAAACCTTCTCAAATCCAATGCTCATAACGCTTCCCATTCTCATGATAAACATGATGGTTGCCGTCGGCAGCAGAGCCGGAACATCGATGTGGATCATTTTGTGCCATTTGTTGGCACCGTCCATTGTTGCCGCTTCATACAGGGTCGGGTCTACAGAGGAAAGTGTTGCGATATAGAGGATACTGTCCCATCCTACATGCTGCCATGCCTCAGACCATACATAAATGTGCGGGAATGCTTTTGCACTTCCCATCAGGTTCGGGAGCTTGAATCCAAGCAGTCCCACCAGCTTTGCGATAATACCTGTACTCGGGGAGAGAAACAGGATCAGCATTCCGGCCATAACAACGGTGGAGATGAAGTGCGGCAGATAGGTTGATACCTGGAAGAATTTTTTAAACTTCTGTGCCTTCATCTGGTTAACCAGCAGTCCCATGATAACCGGAAGCGGAAATGTTACCGCGATGGTGTAAAGACTGATGATAATTGTGTTTTTAATGGTCAGACCGAACTGATAGGAGTTAAAGTACTGTTTGAAGTATTTCAGTCCAGCCCAGCTGCTTCCCATAATTCCATCCGCAGGTGTAAAGTTTTTAAATGCAATCACAATTCCGTACATCGGATAGTACGTAAACAGTGCAAAAATGATGATGGAAGGAAGCATCAGTAAATATAATGGCCTGCTTCTTCTCACTTCCTCTACAAATCCTATGGAGCTTTTCTTTTTGGTTTTACTATGGTTGGCGCTCACATATCATCCCTTCTTTCCTTTAAATTTTTCGTAACTGTTCAGAGTCCCATCTCGATTTTTCTTCCATTTCGCATGGCTCTGAATCGTTACAATTTTTCTTTTTCATGCTCTCGTTTCAACCGATGAACATATTATACAAAAAAGAGGGGCGTTTTTCTATCATTTTCCGGCAGTCTGTATATTAAAAAAGAGATGTCTTTTCACATCTCTTTTTTAATCAGAACGTTTTTTTGTTATTGACATCGTTTTTTTGTTATTTTTGTCTGCTCCGGTACTCATTTGGTGTACATCCGACCAGCTCCCGGAACGTTTTACTGAAATAAGAAAAATTTCCATAGCCGACTTCCATCGCAATTTTGCTAATCGGAAGCGATGAACCGCGCAAATACTCCTTTGCCCGCTCAATGCGCCGCTCAGCAATATAATTCGGAAGCGACATTCCCGTTGTTTTCATAAAAATTTTGGAAACGTAGTCCTCTGAGAGGAACACTTTTCCTGCAAGCACGGATCTTGAAAGATCCTCGTTCAGATTCTGTTCGATATAGTCTTTTAGCTGCTCCACCACATTGTCACTGCGGGATTCGTTCTTTTTCTGACCTTCCAGCACATCAAACAGATAATCGATGAACGCATGGGCACCTACCACAGAAAGAACCGCCTCTCTCCGTTTCGTTTCATACTCTTCACTGTCAAAAATCTGTCCGAAAACAATATTGCTCTCTTTTAAATAAACATATATATTCTGTATCATTTCTTCAAAAAAACGACTTGTGAAATCTTTTCGCAGACCGCCGCTTTTCTCACGCTTTTTCAGATATTCCTGCAGCTTTTCCCGCACAGCCGCAAGGGAATCGGATCGCTCCATCTCAGCCAGATACGTTTTCCACGGCACTTCCTGATAATCGCGCTCTACGAAAGACCAGCGTGTCTCATACAGAATCCCTGTTTCATCCGGCACTACATACTTTTCCATCTCTTCGAGCTGATCGCGGCTCTTTGAAATCTCATCCAGTACCGCCGGTTTTCCCATGTACATGCAGAATCTTGCCGGAAACGCACCCGCCAGACAGGTCCGCAGTTCTGCCAGTTCCTCCTGCGTTCCCATCGCACTTCCGTGATTTCGCAACACAACTGCCCATTCCAGATCGCTGACATGTACCACGGTTTCCAGTTTCATTTCTGTTGTTTCCACATATTCCGTCAGAACATTTGTAATCACAAAATTATATAAGCTGATCTCCTTTTTATAATGTTCCTTATCCGGAATTTCCAGTACCCGCAGCAGAATCAGACGGAAGGTCTCATCCGGAGTACAATATCCGCTCTTTTTTGCCCTTTCAATCCAATACTCCTCCTGCAGACACTGAACCAGAAGATCCTCCCAGAATTGCTTTTCATTCTCTCCTTTTTTCTCCTGTTTCTTCTGTTTTTGATGTTTTTCCTGCACAATCCCGACAACTCTGCGCAGCGCTGTTTCCAGATCCACATTGGAAATCGGTTTTAACAGATATTCCCTTGATGACAGCTTCAGCGCCATCTGCGCATACGCGAAATTTGCATAGCTGCTCAGGAAGGTACATTCAATATCCAGCTTTTTGTACCGGATCCATTCCAGAAGCTCCAGCCCGTTGCCCTGTGGCATATCAATGTCACACAGCAGCATTTCAATCGGATACTCTTCCAGCAGCTTCTGCGCCTGGCGGATGTTGTTCGCCGTAAATACCATATCAATTCCAATTCCGCTCCAGTTGACGGTTTCTTCCAGCTTTTCCACCAGAAGCTTATCATCATCTACAATCAGAATACTAATCCCCATAGGTAAGCCTCCAATATATTTTTCTTCTTTTTCCTACAGAAAAAAGCCAGCCGACAGACTCTTATTTTTCTGTCAGCTGGCCTGTTTAAAAACCATTATAACCTGTTTATTCTTTTCCGTCAAAGCAATAGGTACACATTTTGCATTTCGGCAGTCCGATCGACTCTACCAGATCGTCCAGACGGTGATATCTGAGGCTGGTGAAATTCTGACGGCGGCAGATTTCCTGGCACATGGACTCGTAGCGGTCGCTGGTCGGATCTGCATACTCTTCCAGTACTTTCTCTGCGTTTTCTCCCTCTTTTTCCAGAATAATCCGTCTGGTGATCAGATCCAGCTCGGATTTGGAGCGGGAGAAATTCAGGAATTTGCAGCCATACAACAGCGGCGGGCACGCCGGGCGGACATGAACTTCTTTTGCACCGCTCTGATATAAAAATTCCGTTGTCTCACGGAGCTGCGTACCGCGCACGATGGAGTCGTCGATCAGCAGCAGTTTTTTCTGATTGATCAGTGCCTGCACCGGGATCAGCTTCATTCGGGCAATCAGATTTCTCTGTTCCTGATTTGTCGGCATAAAGGAGCGTGGCCAGGTCGGGGTATATTTGATGAATGGTCTTGCAAACGGAACTTTGGACTCATTCGCATAGCCGATTGCATGGGCAATTCCGGAATCCGGCACGCCTGCAATGAGATCCGGGTGGACATTGCTTCCCGCATCACGTTTGGCAAGCATGGCACCGCAGTGATACCGCATCTCCTCTACATTGATCCCCTCATAGGACGCAGTCGGGTAACCATAGTAAACCCACAGGAAGGAACAGATCTTCATCTCCTCCTGCGGCGGCACGAGCATCTCGACGCTCTCCGGCGTAATAAAGTCAATCTCACCCGGTCCGAGTTCATGGTAATCCGTGTAACCCAGGTTCAGATATGCAAAATTTTCAAAGGATGCGCAGTACGCTCCCTCTTTCTTTCCAATAACAAGCGGGGTGCGGCCTTTTTTATCGCGCGCAGCGTAGATGCCGTCTTTTGTCAGCAGCAACAGCGTCATGGAACCGTCAACAACATCCTGCAGATGGCGGATGCCCTCCGGAATCGTCTTTTCACTGCAGATCAGAGATGCCGCAAGTTCGGTCGCATTGATCTGACCGGTGCTCATCTCCTGGAAATGGGTGCGGCCGTTGCCGTAAACCTCTTTTAAAAGCTGATCCATGTTGTTGATTTTTCCAACCGTGGTAATCGCAAAGCTTCCAAGGTGTGACTGGATCAAAAGCGGCTGCGGTTCATAGTCGGAAATGCAGCCAATGCCGAGGTTTCCCTCCATTTCTTCCACATCACGCTCAAATTTTGTACGGAACGGTGAATTTTCAATGTTGTGGATAGCACGTGAAAAGCCATTTGCTCCGTATGTCGCCATACCGCCTCTTCTTGTTCCGAGATGTGAGTGATAGTCTACTCCATAAAACAGTTCCAGTGTACAGTCTTTTCTTGATGCAACTCCAAAAAAGCCTCCCATTTCTTGTCTACCTCTCTTTGTGTATTTTTTCTCCCTTGTGTTCTCTTAAATATGAATGCCCCGGCAAACCGGGATGCCCGGTTACTGTTCACCGATGCGGGAACCGCAACCAGTCTTCTTTTAGTGTACCACGATCTTCTCCGTACTGTAAAGTACAACTAATAAATTTGATATAAAAAACAATCTACATTAATAAATAAATTTACAGCTTTTTCCACAAAGATTTTACTGTAAAATCAAAAAAAGAAAGTATTGATTCTTTTTATCGGTTATGATACTTTAAAACTGCTTATGAATCTTGGTTTTGCGTTAAACGCAAGAAAACGATTCATTCTTATTTTATCTTTTCTTAAGAGGAGGTTTTTACCATGGTTTCACTTTTGTTACCAGTCATTTATCTGGCATTCATCAGTCTCGGACTGCCGGATTCTCTGCTCGGCTCAGCGTGGCCGGTCATGTATCAGGAGCTTGGAACTTCTGTTTCTTCTGCCGGCATCATTTCTATGATTATTGCCGCCGGAACAATCGTATCCAGTTTGAACAGCGACCGTCTGAATACCCGCTTCGGCACCGGAAAAATCACGGCAGTAAGCGTTCTCACAACAGCAGTGGCGCTGTTTGGATTCTCCGTCAGCCACTCTTTTCTCGCCCTCTGCCTCTGGGGTATCCCCTATGGCCTCGGCGCCGGAAGCGTGGACGCAGCCCTGAACAACTACGTTGCCCTGCACTATAAAGCCCGCCATATGAGCTGGCTGCACTGTATGTGGGGCGTCGGATGCAGCACGGGGCCGGTCGTCATGGGATATGCCATCAATCATTCCACCTGGAACAACGGCTACCGTACCATCGCATTGTTTCAGATTGTGCTGACTCTGATTTTATTTTTCAGTCTTCCGCTCTGGCAGAAGCCATCTGCTGATGCTTCTGCAGATGAGACCTCCGTTCCGGAACAGAGAAGTTTTTCCCGCCTGATCCGCGTTCCCGGTGTCAAAGAGGTTCTGACCTGCTTCTTCTGCTACTGCGCGGTAGAATCTACTGCCGGCATGTGGGCTGCAAGCTACTGTACTTTGTTCCGCGGCATCAATGCAAAGCGTGCGGCAAGCTGGGCAAGCCTGTTCTACGTTGGCATCACGATCGGACGGTTCTTCTGCGGTTTCATCACAATGAAATTAAATGACCAGAAAATGATCCGGCTCGGACAGGCTGTGATCGCAGTCGGCACGATTCTGATGCTGCTGCCGCTTGGCGATTCCCTTCTGTTTATCGGCCTGATCCTGATCGGACTTGGCTGTGCGCCGATTTATCCTTCCATCATTCACGAGACACCGGCAAACTTCGGTGCCGACTTAAGCCAGGGAATCATCGGCATCCAGATGGCCTTTGCTTACATCGGAACCTGCCTGATGCCGCCGGTTTTCGGCGTTCTCGGCCAGCATATTTCCTTCGGACTGTATCCGGTATTCCTGATGGCCATTTTGATTCTGATGGTTGTAATGGCAGAGCGGATGCACCGCGTAACGGCGGAAAAGAGAAATTCTTATAAAGCCAACTATTAATCCAATTATTCTGCAGCAGAATGGTCCCCTTGGATCAAACTCTGATATACTGCGTACAAAAAAGTACATCTGATCAGGTTACTCCCTGATCAGATGTACTTTTTGTAAATTTCGGAAATTTTTTCAAGCACGCTCCGCTTCAAACTCTTTCACCACATCCTCCAGCAGGTTTCTGATCTGCAGGTGCTGCAGACATACTTTCTCACATTTCCCGCATTTCACGCAGTCTGATGCCTTTCTGCCCGGTGCAGTACATACAAGATTGTGATAAGAAATACTGATACATCACGCCAATTTTCCTGTTTCATTCCTCAATCATGCCAAAGACATCTTCAATCTCGCCCATATACAGATAATGGAGATCGCCATCTTTATATAAAGTATCGCGCGTAAATTCCGGCAGATCTTCTTTCTCCATTCTGACCGCATAGATTTTTTTGCAGACAAAGGTCAGCTCTGCCTCTTCAAATCCAACCGCATTTCCCAGCATCTTCGGTGTCAGACTGGTCAGACTGATCTTATCCGGCACATCATTTCCCGATTTTGATCCCAGGATTCCAAGATCCTTCCGATATTTCTCTGGAAAAAAGCAGACCGTAAACTCGTCTTCCTTCTGCAGAATCTGATGCGTCCGGCGGCTTTCCCGGATAAATACGGTAATGATCTGCTTTCCTTTCTTTGGCGGTCCCCAGATCGTCCCCATCGTACCCCATCCGATCGTCATCGTATTATACTCCCTTGGCGTACCCGCAGTACACAAACCCCAGCGGTCATCAAAAATAGAAAACACATCATACTTTGCGGTTTTAAAATTCTCCATCGTAATGTTCATACTACATTCCCCTTTCGCTGATTTGCTTTGTTATCCTTAGCATACCGTACGGTAGTAACTACCGGGCAAGAACTTTTTTTCGAAGCCTTGAATTTTTATAAAAACAGGGAATTTTTTTATTTTAGAAATAAGAATTGTATGTTATACTAATGAACGTTGCCACTCCCAGACAGGCAGAGAAGGGAGGGTTGACAGTGCAAGAACTATTCATTTCATTTTTTCTTTCCGTTATGGCAAGTATAGTAGCCTACTATATCTGCAAATGGCTGGACGGTAAGAAATAACTGGCAGCCAGCCTAAGGTTTAAGCCGCCTTGCCCAAAAGGCACAGAAAGCCCCACGAGTTGCAGCTCGTGGGGCTTTTGTTGACTTTGCAAGCCATTCATTTCATTGCCTATCGGCATTATAGCATATGAAAATTTAAAATGCAATATTCTTAAGTTTTAAAAATAAGATTTCTTTTTCATCTATTTTTCCACAACGCAAAAACCGGAATGCTTACACATTCCGGTTTCCAGCAGAGCGCGAGACGGGATTCGAACCCGCGACCCCAACCTTGGCAAGGTTGTACTCCACCCCTGAGCCACTCGCGCATTTATTAATTTTTATCTTGCTAAGTGCTCGCTGCACCTTACAAATGATACTATACAGGAACTCCCCTCATTTGTCAATACCTATTTTCAATTTTTTTCAAAAAAAATCAAAAGTATCTACGATTCCCTCAATTTTCGCTCTCCATCAGACACCCGCACAGCTGTCTTCCCCCCACAAATTCACACCGAACCACCCTCCTGACGAATCCAGACTCCTTTCCATCCGTCCTCCCAACCTCACATACTCACGCCGATCCGCCTCCTAGCGGATCCAGACCTCTATCCACCCCACATGCTCACGCCGATCCGCCTCCTGGCGGATCCAGACGCTTTACCCCCGTCCCCACCGTCAGACCTCGTGCGGCTTCGTACCTGCGGTGCAGCGGGCACGAAGCCGCACGAAGTCGTCCGCGGTCGTCCGTATTCACCTCTACGCCTTCAGAATCGCGCTCAGCACATACTGATTATTTGAGAAGTTTTTCTGCGAAATATCCCCGAGTCTGATCAGGTCAACATCCAGCCACAGCTCCTCTGCTGCCACCATCATATTTGCAAACATAATCCCGAAATTCACCTCATCCCACTTCCGAAGCTTCTCCACACTGTGCTTCTTCGAGAAAATATGAATTCTGTTATCATACACCACAAATCTCCACGGCTGGCTGTTCATACTGGATGGCGACAGTCTCGCCGCTTCCAGCATCTGCGTCATCCACTGCCGCGGCACCTCTTTGAACACACAAAGATCCTCCAGCGGCAGTCTCTTTGCTTCACTTTGCCGTCTCGTATGCGAACCATGACTCTTACCAAAAGCGACGATCCCCACCAGCCGCTTTCCGTTCTTCTCAAGCTCCGCCTTTTTCACACGATTACTTCCGATAAAGCAGGTTCCCAGTCCGATACTGCACAGATACAGCACCATCTGTTCCATAATATAACCCACGTTCATCAGATATCGTTCTGACTCCTCCGAATAAAAAGCCATATAATACGGCGCCTTCACACTGAACATACTGAGCATTCTCTCCTGCCCTTTTCTGTTGTCCAGAATCGCCATATCCACACCGATGCCCGAAAACAGTGCCGGCATCTCCTTATAATGCTCCCAAATCTTATCCAAAGTCTGCGGCGGAAGCGTATCAAAACAATAATTCCTTACTGATTTTCTAACAAAAATAGCCTCATATAAATTCATACTCTCACCCTTACTTCATCTGCTATCCGTCTGTTTTTGTTACAGTTCACTGCTGAATGAACAGTAATATTTCTTTCATAGCCGGCCGCGGCCCGCTCCCCATTTTTACAGGAGCAAAGCCGCATTCCGAAAAATTTACGTTTAATCTTCCGCATTCGACAGAAATACGGAAATTCTCCCTCTTAATCGCAAATATTTTTCAATTTCCAGCTCATCCATTTTTACTCTGTAATAATATTGTAACATATCCAAAAACTTTTTCAAGGGAAAAACGCGCCAAATTTTGTATATTTTTCACACATATTTCCCATCAAATTTATGCAACTTTAAAACCTGTGCTTACGCTTCCGCGGTCAGCTTCTCCAGCTCCTCCACATAAGAAGCAAACACATCCAGCGCCTCTTCCACCGGCTCCGGCTTCGTCATATCGACGCCGCAGATCTTCAAAAGGTCGATCGGATCCATCGAGCAGCCGCCGCTTAAGAACTGTTTGTACTTCTCCACAATACCCGGCTCCCCTGCCAGGATCTTGCTGCTGATCGCAATCGCCGCCGAAAATCCCGTTGCATACTGATATACATAGAACGGTGTATAAAAATGCGGAATTCTCGCCCATTCCAGCGCGATCTGCGGATCCGAAATCATATCCGGTCCGAAATACTCCTTGTTGATCGACAGATACAGCTCCGAAATACCGTCCGCCGTCAGCGTGCCTTCCTCTGCCATCTTCTCATGAATCCGCTTCTCAAACTCCGCAAACATCGTCTGGCGGAACACCGTTCCCTTAAACTGATCCAGGAAATAATTCAGCAGGAAAATCTTCTCCTCTTTTTCTTTCGCATGCTTCAGCAGATAGCGGATCAGCAGTGCCTCGTTGCAGGTTGATGCCACCTCAGCGACAAAGAGGCGGTACTCCGCATACGTAAACGGCTGTGTATGGTTCGAATACCAGGAATGCAGCGAATGGCCCATCTCATGCGCCAGTGTGAAGACCGAATCGATATTTCCGTTAAAGCTCATCAGCACATACGGATGGGAATCGTAAGAACCCCAGGAGTAAGCACCGCTCTTTTTTCCTTCGTTCTCATAAACATCCACCCAGCGCTCCGAAAAGCCCTTGTCCAGCAGTGCCACATAATCATCCCCGAGCACGGCAAGCGCTTTCTTCACGATCTCGATCGCCTGCTCATACGTATATTTCTGCTCGTACTCTTTCGTCAGAGAAACGTAAACATCATACATATGAAGTTCATCCACACCGAGCAGCTTTTTACGCAGTGCCACGTAGCGGTACATCGCCGGCATTTTTGCATGGATCGCCTCGAGCAGCTTGTCGTAAACCGAAACCGGGATATTTCCGCCATCCAGCGATGCAGCCAGTGCAGATGGATATTTTCTTACATCTGCAAAGAATGCGGCCTGTTTCAGATTGGCACCGAACGTTGCGGCGAGCATGTTTTTGTGTTTTTCATACTCCGCATAATACTTCTCAAACGCTTCTTTTCTGACCCGGCGGTCCTTCGACTGTAAAAATCCGACGAAGGTGCCGTGGCTCAGTGGAACCTGATTTTCCTCTTCATCCGTGACCGGCTGGAATTTGAGGTCTGCGTTCGAAAATGCCGAGAAAATCTGATCCGGGCTGGATGCCATCTCTCCGGCTTTTGCAAGAACCGCCTCCATCTCCGGCGAGAGAATGTGCTCTTTCTTGCGGAAATTTTCTTTTAATATGCGATCGTACAGACGGAGCGGCTCATATGCTTTTTCAAATTCTGTAACCGTCTCCTCGTCAAGCTCCAGGATCTCCGGCTCTACGAAAGAAGAGGCATCCGCAAGAACAGCCATCATGCTGTCCATCTTTCCGGCATAGCCCTGATACTTCTGATTTCCCATATCCTGGTGATATTTCTGGCTTGCATAGACATACAGGCTGGAAAAGACGCGGCTGATGTCATCCAGACCGGAAAGAACGTCATACAGCGCTTCTGCACTCTCTTTCATTGTTCCCTGTTTTGCGCGGAACGCTTCTATTTTCTTCGCAAGCTCCTGCTCTGTTTTCTCAAATTCTTCATCACTACCAAACAAACTCGAAAGATCCCAGCAGTACGCCGGATCCATCTCTTCTCTTTTTTTCAGTTTAATTTCTGCCATATTTCTCCCTTCATCCATCTTTTTAGACGGAACTATTTCTGCGGTTTTTCTTCTAATACTAATGTGCCGCACTTACGCTTAGTTTACCACAATTTAACCTCTAAATCTAAAATTTTTTCTTAATTTTCTTGACAAATCCATAAAGCGATTGTATGATTGTACTATCAAATTAATACAGTAGTACAAAAGGAGTGAATGCCATATGCCATGGAATCTTGATTCCTCGCGGCCGATCTATCTGCAGATCATCGAGCGGGTACAGATGGACATCATCACCGGGCGCTATCAGCCGGGCGATAAGCTTCCGTCCGTCCGCGATCTCGCGCAGGAGGCCGCCGTCAACCCGAACACAATGCAGAAAGCGCTTTCCGAACTGGAACGCAGCGGACTGATCTATTCCCAGCGGACCAGCGGACGCTTTATTACCGAAGATAAGGAGTTGATTCATCAGATGAAAAAAGAACTTGCCGCCGCAGAAGTATCTGCTTTTGTTGCCCACATGAAACAGCTCGGCATAACCCCGGAGGAAATCCGGCAGCTACTTGCCGAAACGATTGAGGAGGAAGAAAATCATGAGTGAACTTATAACGTGTAAAGACCTGACGAAGCGCTTCGGAAACCACACCGCGCTCGATCATCTCAACCTTTCCCTGGATTCCGGGAAAATTATCGGACTGCTGGGGCCCAACGGAAGCGGAAAGACGACGCTCTTAAAGCTGCTGAACGGACTGCTGACCCCGAGTGAGGGTGAAGTCCTCATCGCCGGAAATCATCCCGGTATTGAGACAAAACGGATCGTCTCCTATCTGCCGGATAAAATGTATCTCGGCAGCTGGATGCGCGTCTCGGATCTTTTAACGTATTACAGCGATTTCTTTGAGGACTTTGACATGTCCCGCGCCAATGCCATGCTGGAATCCTTAAAAATCAGCCCGAAGGACCGTTTGAAAACGATGTCGAAGGGAACGAAAGAGAAAGTCCAGCTCATCCTCACGATGAGCCGCCGCGCAAAGCTCTACTGCCTCGACGAGCCGATTGCAGGCGTCGATCCGGCAGCACGCGATTACATTTTATCTACGATTTTAAACAACTACGAACCAGACGCATCCATCCTCATCTCAACACATCTGATTTCCGACGTCGAAAATATTCTCGATGAGGTCATCTTTATCCAGGAGGGCCAGTTAAAACTGCACGCCTCGGTTGAGGATATCCGGATGCAGGAGGGTGAATCGATTGATTCTTATTTCAGGGAGGTATTCAAATGTTAAAAAAATGTCTGAAACATGAGTGGAAAGCATGCTGGAAAAACATGGCGCTGCTGAACGGTGCCGCCATTTTCATGGGCGCTCTCGGAGGCTTCGGATTCCTCTTTTCCCAGATTTCTGAGCTGCCAGATCTGCTGATCGTCCTCTATCTGTTTGCGTACGTTTTGATTGTGATCGCCGCATCCGTCATGACACAGGTGCTGATGATCCAGCGCTACTATAAAAATCTTTTTACCGACGAAGGGTATCTGACCAACGTCCTTCCGGTATCGGCAACGGATCATATTCTCTCCAAAATGCTGGTTTTCGGCGCATGGAGCATCTTAAACGCACTTTCCGTTCTCGCTTCCTTCGCTTTTTTGCTTCTGCCGTCCGCAATCCGGTATTTTACCGCAAACACCCTGCTTTTTTACAACAAGACCATGACCTTTTCCGATTTTCTGTCCTATCTCTGGGCACAGATTACCGGTGTTGCCGATGCTGCTTTTTCCCTGATCGGCATCACGAACCACATCGGTATGGCACTGTTTTCCATCGTTGGCTTCTTCGCTTCGCTGTTCTTTGGCATTCTTCTGTTCTATGCCGCCATCAGCATCGGAAGCCTGGTATCCAGCCACAAAATTCTGACGGCTGTCCTCTCTTACATCGGCATGACTACCGTGATCCAGATCTTCGGCGGAATCAGCATCGTCCGTGTTTTCCAGGACTCCACACCGACTGCTGTGGTTACCACATCCTCGGTTTCCACACTTATCATCACCGTGGTGCTCTGCGTTGTTCTGTTCCTGATCTGCCGCTATATCTTAAGCAGACGGCTGAATCTTTCATAAAAATTACATTAAAAAGCGCCGCCGCGGACGAACCGAATCGTCTGCGGCGGCGTTTTGTATGCATGTTCTGCACTTATGCCAGATGCCAGATATCCTCGTTGTACTGTGCAATGGTACGGTCGGAGGAGAAGAAGCCTGCTTTTGCGATGTTGATCAGGCACTTCTTGTTCCATGCATCTTTGTTCTCGTAGTCTTTGTATACTCTTTCTTTTGTCTTGATGTACTCTTTCAGGTCGAGCAGCGTCATGAACCAGTCTTTGTTCAAGATCTCTTTGTAGAGTCTCTCCAGGCAAACCTTGTCGCCGATAGCAAGAAGCTCATCGCTGACGATGAAATCAACCAGCTTTGCAATCTCCGGATCTTCGTCATAGATGTCTTTTGAGCAGTAAGCAGCATCTGCGTACAGGTCGATGACATCCTGCGGTTTCTTTCCGAAGATGTAGATGTTCTCTTTTCCGACAAGATCGCCAATCTCAACGTTTGCACCGTCTTCTGTTCCAAGCGTCAGGGCACCGTTCAGCATGAATTTCATGTTTCCGGTTCCGGAAGCCTCTTTGGATGCCAGGGAGATCTGCTCGGAGATATCTGCTGCCGGGATCACCTTTGCAGCTTTTGATACGTTGTAGTTCTCAAGCATAATCACTTTGAAGTACGGGCTTACCTCAGGATCGTTATCAATCAGCTCCTGCAGGCACAGGATCAGATGGATGATATCTTTTGCGATGATATAAGCCGGTGCAGCCTTTGCACCGAATACCATGGTGATCGGGGTTTTCGGCTTGTTGCCGCTCTTGATATCCATGTATTTGTAAATAGCGTACAGGGCGTTCATCTGCTGGCGTTTGTACTCATGAAGACGTTTTACCTGTACATCGATGATGGAATTTTCATCCAGCGCGATATTCTGTGTCTCATACAGGAACTGTTTGAGATCCAGTTTGCGGTTGTGTTTGATCTCCTCAAGTTTTGCAAGAACCTTCTTGTTGTCTTTGTATTTGAGCAGTTTTTCCAGCTCGTCGGCATCTTTTTTGAATCCCGGTCCGATCAGGCTCTCGATATACTGTGCCAGTTCACGGTTGCAGTGCAGCAGCCAGCGGCGGAAAGTGATTCCGTTTGTCTTGTTGTTGAATTTCTCCGGATAAATATCGTAGAACGGTTTCAGCTCGGAGTTTTTCAGGATCTCGGTGTGCAGTGCTGCAACGCCGTTAACAGAAAATCCGTAGTGGATATCCATGTGTGCCATGTGGACGCGCTGATCCTTGTCGATGATCGCTACTTTCTCATCTTTGTATTTCTTCTTTGCCTGTGCGTCCAGCTCGTGGATAATCGGCATCAGGTGCGGAACAACCTCCTCGAGGTAATCGATCGGCCATTTTTCCAGTGCCTCTGCCAGGATGGTGTGGTTGGTGTAAGCACAGGTCTTGCTTACAACATCGATGGCTTCCTGCATGGTAAAGCCTCTCTCCTGCAGCAGACGGATCAGCTCCGGAATGACCATGGACGGATGGGTATCGTTGATCTGGATCACAACGTGATCATACAGCTTATGCAGATCGTAGCCCTTCTGCTCGCACTCCATCAGGATGAACTGTGCACCGTTGCTGACCATGAAATACTGCTGGTAGATACGAAGCAGCTGTCCGGCACGGTCGCTGTCATCCGGGTAGAGGAACAGTGTCAGGTTTTTCTGGATCTGATGCTTGTCAAAGTTGATGCTGTCTGATGGAACGATGCTCTCATCTACCGTGTCTACATCGAACAGATGCAGACGGTTACAGCCATTGTTGTAACCCGGTACGTCGATATCATACAGGGTAGAATGCATCGTGAAGTTTTTATACGGAACTGCAAAGGATACCGGCTGTCTGACGAGCCAGCTCTCATTTGTGATCCATGGATTTTTCACTTCTTTCTGTTTGTGATCGACCAGAAGCTGGCGGAACAGACCGAAGTGATAATTAAGGCCGATACCGTCTCCCGGCAATCCAAGTGTTGCGATGGAATCAAGGAAGCATGCTGCCAGACGGCCAAGGCCTCCGTTTCCAAGGGACGGCTCCATCTCCATCTCCTCGATCTCCGTCAGTTCTCTTCCGTGAGTAGCGAGTGCTTTTTCTACTTCCTCGTACATACCAAGGTTGATCAGGTTGTTGGACAGCAGTTTTCCGATCAGAAACTCTGCTGAAATATAATACAGCTTCTTATTTCCGGTGTTTCTTTTACGACCTGCCATCTCCTGTTTGGTGATAACCATCAGGGCTTCAAAGATTTCGCTCTTTGTGCAGTTGTCCAGATCTCTTCCAAAACGCTCTTTTAAGATTGCCTGAATTCTTTCTTCCATTCTTTTTTCTCCTCGTGTTGCTGTGGAAGATTCCCACAGTGTAATTTGGTTGCGCTGCCGTTCCAGATTTTCTGCGATCGGCAGCTTTCACAGTTCCATTCAAAGCTTTTCCCTGAATGGGACGGTTCACTTCTGAATCACTTTTTTGCGGCAGCGAAACTGCAAGGGTTTTACTGCTGCGCGATCCGCGACTTTGTGGATTCCCTTACGACGAGTTCCCCATCGTATACTTTGCTGCAGGGTTCTTCTTTTCCTGAAATTAAGGAAAACAGCATCTTTGCCGTCTCTGCAGCAAGCTGCTCCACCGGCTGGCGGATCGTTGTGATACTGGGTATATAATACTCTCCCGCATCAATTCCGTCAAATCCTGCAACGGAAATATCATCCGGCACGGTAAGCCCGGCCTCTTTTAAGGCACGGCACGCACCGATTGCCAGCGTATCCGCGGTGGCATATAGCGCGGAAAACTCCGTCTTTTTTTCCAGAATTTCTTTTGTTATCTTGTACCCTGTGGCGAAAGAATACGTGTCGTCCTTCGTCATATGAAATACCAGATCAGGGTCATAAGGTATCCCATGATCCAGTAAAGCCTGGCGGTACGCATTCAGACGGAGGCGTCCGATACTGATGTCGTCCTCGCAGGCGGTAATGATGGCAATGCGCCGGTGCCCGAGACCACAGAGATAATCTACCATCTTATAGCTTTCCCTGTAGTCATCGACCGATACGCTCGCGCACGGTTTTCCTCCGTCTGAAACCGCCCCGATTGTACTGATCACGTACGGAACCGGGATCTGCGCCATTTTCTCATGCGGATGCGTAAAGTTTCCGCCGAGGAAAATGATGCCGCGCAGCCGTTTTTCTTTGACGATCTCGATCGCGGAGTCTACCTCATTTGCCTTTTCCTCTACTCGCTCAATAATGCAGGCGTATTTCTTTTTTCGCACAACCTCTTCAATCACACTGATCATGTTGTTGAAGAACATGTTGTCCATGCCTTTTACCAGAATGGCAATCGCTTTGGCATTCGACCGCTTCAGGTTTCTGGCACTGTTGTTCGGTACGTAATTCGATTCGGCAATCACCTTTAAGATCATCGCTTTTGTTTCCGGATTGATGTCCGGATGATTGTTCATCGCTCTCGATACGGTACTCACGCCTACCTTACATTTGCGGGCAATGTCCCTGATTGTTACCTGTTCCATATTCTGCAGGCCTCTCCTTTAAACTCTGTACCTGTTCTGCCGGAATCTCTTCCGGCTTGTTTTCCCGGCCTGTTTTGCTTTCTCTCCGGCGCGTATTTTTATTTTGCAATACGTGCTGTAATCTGTGTCAGCCGGTGAATTCTCTTTGCCATTTCCTGTGTAAACTGTCCCGGAAGCAGGCGCCATTTCCAGTTATTTCCAAGTGTAGACGGATAGTTAATTCTCGCCTCCGTTCCAAGACCTAAAAATTCCTGCATCGGAGTGACAGCCAGATTTGCCACGCTCTCCATTGACATGCGAATGAAATCCCACGGGAGTTCCTCGTCGGTACTCTTTGCATTTCCCATATACTCTTTGGAGAATTCGCGGTCTTCCTCACTCATGACATAATACCATCCAAGAATGGTATCATTGTCGTGCGTTCCGGTGTAGACAACACAGTTTCTCTCGTAATTGTGCGGCAGATAATCACTCTCCTCACGGGAGTCAAAAGCAAACTGCAGCACCTTCATACCCGGATAGCCGGATTCTTTCACCATTTCGATCACGCTCTCGGTAAGATATCCCAGGTCTTCTGCGATGACATCCACATCGCCGAGCTTTTCTTTGACGGTGTTGAACAGATCCATGCCCGGTCCTTTTTCCCAGTGGCCGCGCTCTGCCGTCTGATCACCGAACGGGATGGAATAATATTCATCAAATCCGCGGAAATGGTCGATGCGGACAGTATCGTACAGTTTAAACACGTGAGCCAGACGCAACAGCCACCATGCATAACCTGTGCTCTTATGATAGTCCCATTTGTATAACGGGTTGCCCCAGAGCTGTCCGGTTGCGGAGAACGCATCCGGCGGGCATCCGGCAACTGCTTTTGGCTGGTTGTCCTCATCAAACTGGAACAGAACCGGATTTGCCCAGGTGTCAGCGCTGTCAAATGCCACATAAATCGGAATATCACCGATGATACGGATACCCTTTTCATTTGCGTATGCCTTCAGTGCTTTCCACTGTTTCAGGAACATAAACTGCTGGAATTTGTAAAATGCAACCTCCTCGGCAAGTTCTTCCCGTTTCTGATTCAGTGCTGCTTCTTCTCTGTCCTTTAATTCTGCCGGCCACTCACTCCAGCTGATTCCGCCGAGTGCATCCTTAATCGCCATATACAGCGCATAATCCTCCAGCCAGTAACCATTTTCCGATACAAATGCATCATATACGTCATCTGCCACAAATCTTTCAAATGCTTTTCTGAGTACTTTGAAACGGGACAGATAAATCTTTTCGTAATCAATATACTCTGCATTGTCGCCGAAATCGCACGCATCACACTCTTCTTCTGTCAGAAGTCCCTCTTTTACCAGGGTTTCCAGATCAATAAAATATGGATTTCCTGCAAAAGTAGAGAACGACTGGTACGGCGAATCTCCATATCCCGTCGGTCCAAGTGGAAGAATCTGCCAGTAGCTCTGGCCGGCCTCCTCCAGGCGATCCACAAATTCATATGCTTCTTTCGAAAAACATCCGATACCATATCGGGACGGCAGCGAAGCTACCGGAAGTAAAATACCACTTGCTCTCATTTTTAAACCCTTTCTCCTTGTCGTTTTTTCTATCCATCCGACCCCACAAATACATAATTCCTGTTCACGGATACGCAGCAAATTGTAACTTATACAGCCCTTCTAGCCAGCTCATTTTGTTTCGTAAAAACAGGGCTGCCTGTATCTCGTCTGTATTTCCGGAAACGGTGTCGGTAACGTTTCCGGAACTCGTTATATTTACAATACCATACTCTGCATCAAAAAACAACCCCCAAGCCCCTTATCATATTTACCAAATATTGAATACTATGTTTATTCAAAACAACGAATTTGCATTTTTGTAACGATGCAAAACCATACCGCAAAAGACAGCATGTGGGGACGGAACCACTTTGGAGGCTTGGAAATCATGAATTTTCCAGGCCTCCCGCATAGATTCTTCCTCCGCATGCTGTCTTTTGCGGTATCTGTTTTTCACTTAAAACTCCAGAATAATCTTTGTTCCGGTTCCAAGTGTACTCTCAATTTTAATCTTCGCATCATGAAGAATCGCTCCATGCTTCACAATGGAAAGTCCAAGTCCGGTACCTCCCGTTTCACGGGAATGACTCTTATCTACACGATAGAACCGTTCAAAGATCCGCTCCTGATCTTCCTTTGCAATTCCGATTCCGGTATCTGCCACAGATACCACTGCCCGTCCGTTTCTTCCGCGTGAAACCGTCACTTCAACTTCACCGTCCTTGCGGTTGTACTTGATCGCATTGTCGCAGAGATTGTAGATCATCTCATAGAGAACCTGTCGTGCACCTTTGATCCGGCAGCTCTCTCCTCTCAGTGTCATCTTCACCTGCTGCTCCTTTGCCCGTATGGAAAGATGTCCCTCGACATCACGGCAGGTCTGCATCAGATCCACTTCCTCCATCGGGATTGACTGGTCGTTTTCGTCCAGTCTGGACAGCTTGATAATATCCTCGACAAGAGAGCTTAACCGGCTCGCCTCACTGTGGATTCTGCCCGCAAATTTGGGAATATCCTCCGGTTTTACCATGTTATTTTCGATGATCTCCGCATATCCGGAAATCGACATCAGCGGTGTTTTCAGCTCATGTGACACATTGGCTGAAAACTCACGGCGCATCACCTCGGCTTTCTGTTTTTCCGTCACATCCAGCACCAGGATGACCGCACCGGATACAACACGGTCCACACGCACCGGATTTGCAAGAAGCTGATAGACTCTTCCATTTATCTCCAGCATCCGTTCCTCGGAACTGCCCTCCAGCGCATGATCCAGTGCCTCCTTCAGCTGCTCGTTGCGGCTGACTGTCACGATATTGTGGTTGATGCATTCCTCTGCCGTCACATCAAACAGATTCTGTGCCGAACGGTTGATGGAAAGTACGACTGACTGGTTTGTCACGATCAGACCATCCTTCATATATTCCGTGATGGCAAGATACTCCTCCTGATTATGGCGGAGCTCCTCCATCTGCTGCTGGATCTGCTTCTGCTGCTGATGAATTCTTCCAAGCAGCGGACTCAATTCCTCATATGCTTTGTTGTCCAGCGGATGATTCAGATCAATCTCATTGATCGGCTTTACAAGCGCCTTTGTCATATGGCTGACCATCAGCAGCTCCACGACAAGGACTGCCGCAATCAGCACAGCCACAAGCCATATATTCCGCAGCATCACACCGAACACACTGTCCGTTGTCAGGGAAACACGGATGATTTTTCCATTGTCCAGGCGCAGTGCCGTATAATATGTTTTGCTCCGCAGCGTTTCGGAATAACGGGAAATATTGCTTTCCCCTGTCTTTTCTGCCTCAATCACCTCCGGCCGCCCGGAATGATTTCCCATCATCTTCGCATCCTCGACCGAATCAAACAGAACGGTTCCGTCCGTGTCAATCAGGGTGACCCGACTTGCTGTAATCTTTCCGGCCGGTTTATCCAGACTGTCATCACCCATCTTGTCCAGAAAATACCTGTAATACTCACATTCATTTCTCACCGAAACACGAAGCTGCTCCGCCGTATTGTTGTACATTGCCCAGCTCATGGTGAAAAAAGTCAGGATAATCGCAGCGATAATCAACGCTCCCGCATGTTGAAAGACTTTTTTACGCATCTTACTTTCTCAGCCTCCTATCCGGTATCCCACGCCGCGGACCGTCTCGATCAGCTCGCCGCATTCGCCCAGCTTCTGGCGGAGTGTACGCACATGAACGTCTACCGTACGGGTTTCTCCGTCAAAATCATAGCCCCAGACATGGCCGAGCAGACGGTCTCTCGTAAGGACAATTCCTTTATTTTCCATTAAAAATTTCAGCAGTTCAAACTCTTTTAAGGTCAGGGTAACCTTCTCCCCTTTGGCCAGAACCTGATGCTGTTTCACCTGGATCTGCAGATCCCCGGTCTCCAGCACATCGTTTTCCTTCTCTTCTTTTCCGGCACGGCGCAGCACGGCACGTACCCTTGCGATAAATTCCATCATGCCGAACGGCTTGGTAATATAGTCATCGGCTCCGCAGTCCAGGCCCATGACCTTATCATACTCAGCGCCCTTTGCCGTTACCATAATAACCGGAATTTCTTTTGTTACTTCCGATGCCTTGAGGCGTGAAAGAATTTCAAGACCATCCTCTCCCGGAAGCATGATATCCAGGAGAATCAGATCCGGAAGCTGTTCTGCAATAGCTGCATTCAGCTCTTTTCCGCTTTCCAGGCCTCTTGCGGTAAAACCGCTCGATTCCAGTGTGTATACGATCAGTTCCCGTATATTTCTTTCATCTTCCACGCAGTAGATCATCTGTTATTCCCCTTTATGGTGACCGTTAATGGAGTACACAACCCATTCCGCAATGTTTGTTGCATGGTCACCGATTCTTTCATAATATTTTGCAATCATCAGATAGTCCAGAGACTGGACATCTGTGGTAATTCCCTTTCGCATACCCTGCAGAATTTCATCCTTGACCTCATCAAAAAGATCATCCACGATATCATCGAAATCGATAACCTCCCGTGCAAGCTTCAGATCCTGCTTAACGTATGCATCGATGCATTTTGTTACCATAGAAGCTGTTGCTTTCGCCATATCCTTCAGACGGATGCTTGCATCCGGCACACCAAGACTCGTTACTTTTACGATATCCGCAATATCTGCTGCCTGGTCTCCGATCCGCTCCATATCGGTAATCATTTTTAATGCCGCAGATACCTGACGCAGATCACGTGCTACCGGCTGCTGCTGTAAAATGATGCGGAAGCAGAGATCCTCGATCTCCCGTTCTTTCGCATCGACAACCTGGTCTTTTTTGATAATCTCTTCTGCCGCTCTCTGGTTTCCCTCCAGCAGAACCTCATATGTCCGTCCGATTGCCTGCTCGCAGAGTGCGCCAAGCTCAATCAGCTCCGTGTGCAGAATTTCCATCTGCTGCTCAAATCTTTCCCTCATATCAGCCAAACCTCCCTGTAATGTAATCCTCTGTCCGTTTATCCTTCGGCATGGAGAAGATCTGTTCGGTCTCTCCGTATTCTACTACCTCTCCTAACAGGAAAAATGCGGTTTTGTCGGAAATTCTGGCTGCCTGCTGCATATTGTGGGTTACCATGACAATAGTATAATCTTTTTTCAATTCTACCGCAAGATCTTCGATTTTGGAAGTAGAAATCGGATCCAGTGCTGAGGTTGGTTCGTCCATCAGAAGAACCTCCGGCTGTACGGCAAGAGCACGCGCAATGCAAAGACGCTGCTGTTGCCCGCCGGACATGCCAAGTGCGCTTTTCTTCAAACGGTCCTTCACCTCATCCCAGATTGCCGCCTGTCGAAGAGACTGCTCCACAATATCATCCAGCTTCGCTTTGGAACGGACACCATGGGTTCTGGGGCCATAGGCAATGTTGTCGTAAATGCTCATCGGGAACGGATTTGGTTTCTGGAATACCATGCCGACCCGTTTTCGGAGTCCGTTGACATCCATTTTTCCGCCGTAGATGTTTTCTCCGTCCAACAGCATTTCACCGGTGATCCGGCAACCCGGAACGAGATCGTTCATTCTGTTGATGGATTTTAACAGGGTCGATTTACCACAGCCGGAAGGTCCGATAAAAGCCGTCACCTCATTGGCATCAATGCTCAGATTGATATTTTTTAAGGCATGAAAGTCTCCGTAATAAAGATCCATATTGGATACATCTATTTTACTCATGTTTTTTCCTCGTCTCTCTTTTATTTCTTTGCAATTTTCTTCGCAATCATTCCGGAACAGCCGTTGATCAGAAGGACAATCAGCATCAGGATGACGCCGGTTGCATACATCTGATTCATATAAAGGCCTTCACTGGAAAGTGCATACATATGAACGGCAAGGGTACGGCCGGAATCCATAAGGCCTGCCACCTTTGCAATCGTTCCTGCTGTGAAAAGAAGCGCTGCCGTCTCTCCTACAACACGGCCTGTCGCAAGAATGACACCGGAAAGAATGCCGGGTACGGCAGATGGAAGAACAATTTTAAAAATCGTACGAAGCTTTCCGGCTCCCAGTCCAAAGCTTGCTTCCCGATAGGAATCCGGAACCGATTTTAAGGCTTCTTCTGCTGTTCGCATAATCAGCGGAAGAATCATGATGGCAAGGGTACAGGCACCGGACATCATCGAGTATCCCATTTTCAGGGTTTTCGTAAAAAACAGCATACCGAACAAACCGTAAACGATCGACGGAATACCGGAAAGGGTCTCTGCCGTAATCCGGATCAGGCCAACCAGTTTTCCGCGTTTGTTGGCATATTCAACCAGATAAATCGCCGAGAAAATGCCGAGGGGCGCAGCAAGCAGCAGGGAAAGTACTGTCATCGTAACAGTGTTGATGATCGCCGGAAGCATCGTAACATTCTCTGTATTATAGGTCCATGCAAACTGCTCCAGTGTCAGGTTTTTCACACCGTGGATCAGAATAAATCCAACCAGAAAAACCAGAATAGCAAGTGCAAGAATGGCCGCTCCACAGGTAATTCCGGTCAGTACCGAAGAAAAAACACTTTTGTGATACGTAACCTTTGTTCTTTCTTTTTCTTTTGTATTTATTTTTACAGCTTCCATTGTATTTACAGCTCCATTTCCTTTAATCACCATAATGTACCCTCCGGTTCAGCATAGACACCGATAAATTGATCAGCAGGATAAAGACAAACAGCACAACACCCGTTGCAATCAGCGCTTCCCGGTGA
Organism: Blautia sp. AM28-27; assembly: GCF_003480905.1. Lineage (NCBI taxonomy): Bacteria > Bacillati > Bacillota > Clostridia > Lachnospirales > Lachnospiraceae > Blautia > Blautia sp. AM28-27. The sequence goes on along the minus strand of NZ_QUJK01000002.1, from coordinate 149,062 downwards.
AGTCCGGATGCATATCCCATCTCCAGTACAATATTGGCTGTCATGGTACGAAGGCCTTCTGTGATTCCTTTTGGCATACGAGGCTGGTTTCCGGCAATCATAATCACTGCCATCGTCTCTCCGATGGCGCGTCCGATGCCAAGAACGATGCCGGCCAGGATTCCGGATTTTGCCGCCGGAACAACTGCAAAGAAAACGCTCTGGGAATGCGTTGCACCAAGGCCAAGGCTTGCTTCATAGTAGGATTCCGGAACACTTGTAATGGCGGATTCTGTTACACCGACCACGGTCGGAAGAATCATAACGGCCAGAAGAATAGATGCCGTCAGCATTGTGTTTCCGTTTTTGCCGGTCAGCTGTGCCATCAACGGGACGATCACAACCAGTCCGAAAAATCCATATACGATAGACGGAATACCGGCCATCAGGTTAATACCTGATTTGCAGATGCCGTAAAACTTTTTCGGACAGTAACGGGAAAGAAACACCGAAGTAAGAATGGCAACCGGCACACCCATCAGGATTGCAAGGCCGGTCACGCAGATACTGCCGACAATCATCGGCAGGATACCGAAAATATTGTTTCCCGGTTTCCACACGGTACCGGTCAAAAATTTCAGCGGTCCGATTTTAAAAATGGCAGGAACGCCATTCATGAACAGGAAAATGCAGATCAGTGCAACAGCCAGTACGGAGCAGCACGCCGCAATCAGGAATACAAGTTTCATGATCGTTTCTCTTAGTTTCATAAGATAAATCCTTTCATTTCATTGTTTCGCGGAGCGTGTTTGAAAAAGACTTTCGTTTTTTTCTTACGAACTGCTTTTTCAAGCACGTTCCGAAAGACAGCTTCTTTTTCTGAACATTTTCGGATACGGAAGTAAGAGCGATTTTCCATTGTTCGCCCTTACTTCTTTTTCCATTGCTTTATACATTCTTTATTTTACATCTGCCCAGTCGGTTGTGTCGCCAACATAGATGCTCTTTACCTGATCACTGGTCAGCCCATCGGTCGGGTTCTCTTTGTTTACGATGACAGCAATACCGTCGGTTGCGATTACGGTTGCGGTAAGCCCTGAGGATTTCTCCTCATCCTTTAAGTCACGGGATGCCATACCAATGTCACAGAGGCCATCGCTTGCGGAAGTGATACCTGTTGTGGAATCGCTCTGCTGTACTTCGATGTTAGCGTTTGAATTTACTTTTGTATAAGCCTCTTTTAATTTTTCCATCAGTGGTGTTACAGAGGAAGATCCTGCTACCACAACCTTTTCACCGCTGCAGTTTCCTTCGTAGGCTTTGGTATCTTTGATTGCAATATATCCGTCATCTGAAACAACCTGCTGTCCGTCGGTGCTTAAGATGTAGTCCATGAAATCCTGCGCATCTGCGGAAAGACCGTCTTTTGTTACAATGTTGAACGGACGGCTTACTTTATAGGAACCGTTTTCTACGTTCTCTGCGCTTGCCTCTGCTCCGTCGATTTTCAGTGCTTTGACTTCATCATTTAAGGATCCAAGGGAGATATAACCGATTGCGTGCTGGTTACCTGCCACTGTGCTCATCATAACGGAAGTATTGTTGGTGATCTGTGCATCAACGGTGGTATTATCCACTTTCTCACCTGCATCGTTTTTCTCTTCTACACCGAACAGCTCGATGAATGCACCTCTGGTACCGGAACCATCCTCACGGGAGATCACGCCGATCTGTCCGGAAAAATCTCCGCCTGCTGCGGTGCTGTCACCGTCTGTGCTGCCATCTGCCTCTGTTGCAGAAGCCTCTTTTGTAGTGTCTGCTGTGGAAGAACTGCTGCTATCGCTGCTTCCACATCCTGCAAGCATTCCTGCAGCCATCATTGCGGTTAAGGTGATTGCAATTACTTTTCTCTTCATAATATTCTTTTCTCCTCTTTTCACACGGGATTTTTGTGATTTCTATTTTGTAAAATCGCAATCCCGACGTTTTTTACATTTCGTTTTTACAGGTTTCATCATAACAACGGCGTGTAAAATGCAAAATCTCAGAGATGTTAAGTTTATGTAAAACATGAGTTTTTTCTTTTTTACATTCCATTTTTCCGGTCGTAAACCGCTCCGTCACATCTCTCGCAAGTGGCACATTTTTTCCGCGCAGTGCAATCCTGCCCAAAGGATCTTTTTCTCCGCAGGAAATTCCAACAAGATTTCCCATAGAAAAAAAGGCTCCCCGGAATACTCTTTTTTCAGAGTATTCCGGGGAGCCTTTTTCTAAAGCATATGCAAAAGCGGATATTCGCAATCCTCTTATTCCGTCACCGGCACGTCAAGCTTTTCGGACGCTTCTTTTAACAGGTCAATGATCGGCAGATGCTGCGGGCATACACTCTCACACTGACCGCACTGCACGCAGTCTTCTGCTTTTCCCGATGTTTCCAGCAGCTTTTTATAATAATTTTTCGCGCGGTCTTCTTCTCCATACAGGCGGATGGTATTCAATGCCTTGAACACATCCGGAATCGCGATTCCCATCGGACATCCGTCGCAGCAGTAACGACAGGCGGTACATGGAACCGCCGGACTCTTTTTCAGCGCTTCCTGTGCTTTGGCGATCACTGCTTTTTCTTCCTCGTTTAACGGTACAAAATTTCGGAAGGTTTTGATATTATCCTCCATCTGTTCCTCGTTTGACATACCGGAGAGCACGGTTGCAACACCCGGGAGGGAAGCCGCAAAGCGGAGTGCCCAGGACGCAATCGATGCATCCGGATGAACACGTTTCATCTCTGCTTCAATCTCTTTGCCTGCTGATGCAAGGGAACCGCCCTTTACCGGCTCCATAACAAGGAACGGCATATCGTATTTCCGAAGCACCTCATACAGACGTCCGGACTGGATCAGCGGATTGTCCCAGTCAGCATAGTTCATCTGGATCTGGACAATTTCGACCTCCGGATGCTCGGAGAGAATCTTGTCAAGCAGCTCCGGCGTTCCGTGGAAGGAGAAACCAAAGTGTTTGATCAATCCCTCTTCTTTTTTCTTCTTGGCCCAGTTGAAACAGTCGTATTTCACATAGCCGTCATAGTTTGCGCCGTCTTCTACGCTATGCAACAGGTAATAATCAAAGTAGCCTGCTCCGGTGCGCGCGAGCTGATCGTTGAAAATGCGGTCACGACCTTCGATGCCCTCGTCCATCATCCACTGCGGGAGTTTTGTCGTCAGAGTAAAGCTTTCTCTCGGATGACGCTCTACCAGCGCTTTTTTCACGATGCTCTCCGATTTTCCGCCGCAGTACATATAGGCGGTGTCAAAATAGTTCATTCCGGAGGCAAGGTACGCATCGACCATTTTACAGATCTGCTCCAGATCCAGTTCTCCGTCCTTCTCCGGAAGGCGCATCATGCCAAATCCTAATTTCGGCATTTTTGTTACATCTACACTCATGATAAAATCCCCTTTCTTTTCCGCGGAAAACCTTCGTTTCCTCAGTATTGTTGAGAAAATTGTAGCATTAAAGTATACTTGAAAGTCAATAGTTTTTTTTATTTTCGTCAAAATTTTTCTTTGACTTTTTCCGTTTCCGGTGGTATTCTGATAAAAAATTATGATTACAAAAGGAGTAGCACTATGATCTGGAAAAACCAGTTTCTTCACCTCACAAATGGCGATGTTTCAGCTGTTTATGGGGATAGTGCGCTCTTTTTTAAGTAAACTTCACATCTTGTATTCTTAAAATCACACAGAAAATGCACGTATCTCCCCATCAGAATTTTACTATATTTTGACAAGGAGATTTTTTTATGTCTGAGAAAAATACCAGAAAACAAATACGAACTTTATATCTTATGACCACGGTCGGCTATTTTCAGATTGCGGCGGCTTCGTGGGTTGCACTGCTCGCACTCCGTGGATTTTCGCTGCTGCAGATCGGGATGCTCGAAAGTATTTTCCATATCGTGAGCCTCTGCTTTGAACTCCCCTCCGGCGTTGTCGCCGATGTTTTCGGGCGACGGAAAACGCTGATTGCAAGTCAGATGGCCTCCCTGATTTCCGGTACGCTGATGATTTTTTCCACCGGCTTTGCTACAACGGCGCTTGCGCTTGGATGCAGTGCGCTCAGCTATAACCTTGCATCCGGCACACGGGAGGCACTTGCGTATGACAGTCTGAAGCAGAACGGGGACGAATGGTTTTATGCCCGTTTTTCTTCTACCGAAATGATGCTGTACCGTATCACCAATTCCACCGCAACGCTCTGCGCAGGCCTTGCCCTGTGGCTGGGATACCGGCGCGCGTATGCGATTGATCTCTTCTTCGGGCTGATTGCGCTTGGCATTTCATTCCGCCTTGCGGAAGTAAAAACGGACGCAACACCAGTTCATTATCCTGTTGGACAGGAAATCGTTTCGGTTGTGCAGGAAAGCTGGCAGTTTCTTGTCCGTGAGAAAAAAGCAAGAAATATTATGCTGGTGAACGCACTCATCGGTGCCATTTCTACGCTGGTTCTCTTCTTTTTACAGGCGAAGCTGCCACTCACCGGCATGAACAGCGCGCTGCTTGGACCTGCCCTCTTCGTGATGGGACTCGGCGCGGCACTGGGATCGCGGATGACGGCATACTTTCACAAATACCGCTACCGCGCGATTCTGCTGTTTGGCACGATCGGTGTACTTTTCGCCTTTCTTATGAGCTTTACCGGACTGCCGGCCCTTATGGTCTTCGGCGGATTTATCGGATCCTTTTCCGATGATTTTCTTGAAGTCCGGACCGATATTCTGCTCAATGACATGATCCCGTCCAGGCAGCGGGCGACGCTGATGTCGGTGAACTCGTTTGTCTTTTCCATGATTATGATCGTCCTTTCCACCGTATTTGGATGGATCATGTGATCGTCAAAAATTTACTTTCATTGAAAAACGCTCATCAGTTTTTTGCTGATGAGCGTTTTTTTCAAAAAATGATCAAACACCGCCGCTCCCTGCCGGAACGCCGTCCGGGGTCTGCGGAGGTGTGCTTCCCCCCTCCACATTCTCCACCACTTTTTCTTTCTTCAACCACTTCCAGACATCGCCATATACGCGGTACTTCTCTTTCTCGTTCAGTATTTCATGCCGCATTCCCGGATACAGCTTTCCTCTGACATTGCGGTACCCGATCAGCCGCATATGGTCGATGGATTTTTTAAAGCGCCGCACATTCACATAACACGGATCATCCCCGCCGGACAAAAACAGCACCGGCAGCTTCCGGTTTGTGCAATGCCATCCATGAAATCCATACGTCTCCTTCAGCAGATCATTCAGCGCAAAAAAAGCATCATCCGAAAACGTAAAGCCACAGAGCGGATTTTCTTCATACTCCCGCACCACCTCCGGGTCCGAACAGCACCAGGCGAACCGGCTCTTCTCATCCGCAAACCGCGCCGCAAACGATCCAAACGACATCGCCTCCAGAAGATTGCTCCGATGCCCATCCCCGAGCACCGCCGCTTCCGCGTGTCCTACAGCCGCCCCCAGCGGCCGCAGATAATTTTTGCTCGGCGAACCGCACACAATCAGCGCATCCAGCTCCTGGTCGTGTTCCTTCGCGTATGCGCGCACAACCAGGGATCCCATACTGTGTCCCATCAGAACAAACGGAAGATCCGGGTACTCCTTCTTTGCCCACTTCGTGACAAGAAACAGATCCTCCACAAGTCCTGCGCCGCCTGCGCCGTACATAAATCCGAGGTCCTGCTCCGACTTCACACTCTTTCCGTGCCCGCGGTGATCATGAATCACACACACTATACCGTGTTCCGCCATAAACTCCATAAACGGCAGATACCGCTCCTTGTATTCGCTCATTCCATGGCTGAGCTGCAGAAGCGCCGTCCGCTGTACGCCCTCCTCCGGCTCCACCACAAGCCCGTCAAGCATCAGTCCATCCACCTTCGACTGAATCGTAAAACCTCTTTGCATTGCACCTTCCCCTTTCTTCCAGAACGATGCCGAACTGCCCGAAATTCTAAACCTCCGTGTCCTCCGAAATTTCCGGCGGAACCGCAAACGACAATGTAATCCGATCGTAGCACTCCTCGCACAGATCAAACTCATGCTTTTCCAGGTCTTTCCCGGAAAAGTACCCCCACGTCGTGTCGACCGAGCAGATCCCCTCCAGCAGCATTCCATTCTGTATTTTCATGCTTTTTCCGCAGCAGTTACACACCGCCGCTTCCAGCTCATTTGTGTTTTTGTTGTATTTCCGCATTTTTCTTCCTCCCGTGTATCAAAAAACGTTTCTTTCTTCGTTCCTGACACAAAACAGAAATCAGATTCTCCTGTGTCCTGTCGATTGTAACACATCTTTCCCGCCATTCCTACTGGGAATGAAAGGAAAGTCCTGTGCGTTAAATGCGTATACAATAACGATTTCTCTCTACCTCTTCGGAACCGATTCATCCGTCCGGCTCATCAGCACCGCATCCTCCTTTGGAAGATCGTAGTACCCCTTCCTGAGGCCGTCCTGCACAAAGCCAAGACTCTCATACAGATTCCGCGCCGGCGTATTGCCGATGCGCACATCCAGATGAATGACGCGCACCTTTCTCTCCTGCATCCGACGGAACAGTTCTTCCATCAGTGCACGGCCGATGCCGCGTCTTCTCGCTTTTTCTGCCACGCAGACATTTGTGATCTCACTTTCATCAAAGGAAATCAGGATTCCGAGATATCCTAAAATTTCACCGTCCTCCTCTGCTACAAGAAACAGTGCGTCGTCACGGATCAGAAATGTAAAAAATCCGGTTTCTGTCCACGGAATCGAAAAGTTGGCCTCCTCAATCGGCATCACCTGCTCCAGATCATCGATCTGCATTTCACGGATTGTGATCATTCGCTTTTTTCTCCGTTCTCCTGTTTTTTCACCACATCGGCATGCTTCACAGATTCCCGCTCCGCTCTTTCACGCTCCGCCTGCGATTTTCTCAGGTATTCCGGCTCGTGCTCTTCTGCCGTCTGAATCTTACCTTCTTTGTAATAAACCTCAGCCAGTGCTCCGACGGCTGCCGCTCTCTGGCGGTTGACGTGTGCCGGTGCAAAGGAAAACGGAATCGTCAGCAGTGCCTCTAATTTTTCCCGGTAAACCGCAACGCCGTCCCCGAGGAAAATCACTTCGTGGTCGAGGCAGTTCAGGCCCTCCGCTAGTGCCTCAATGCTCATCGTATCCTGTTCCCAGACCGTATCGAGACGATGATCCGTGTAGCAGTAAACTCCGGTATAGACCTGGTTTCTTCTCGCATCCATGATCGGGCAGACAAATTTGTCAGTATCCCAGATATTGTACGCGATTGCCGCCGTCGTTGGAATGGAAATCAGTGGTTTTTCAAGTGCCAGACCAAGTCCCTTGGCTGTTGCAGAACCGATGCGAAGACCGGTAAACGAGCCCGGACCTCCAGCAACTGCAATCGCATCGATCGTCGAAAGATCCAGCTCTGTCATGTTCGAGATTTCATCCAGCATCGGAAGCAGAGTCTGGGAATGTGTTTTTTTATAATTTACGGTGTATTCCGCAAGCAGTGTGTCATTTTCAACAACAGCCACCGAAGCCACCAGGCCGGAGCTGTCCAGTGCAAGTATTTTCATAATTTTTTGTTTCCTTTCCGATATTTCCTTCCTGTGCAACTCATTTTGGCAGTCTGCCGGAAACAGGAATCTTTACGATTTCCTTTTGTTTTTCCACCACATTCAGGATTTTTTTCTTTTATTCCACCGTAATTTTCCGGTAATCAAACCCTTTTTCGAGGTCTTTTTCTATCGTAATCGAAATCGCACCCTCCGGGATCAGCTCTTCAATCAGTTCTGCCCATTCGATCAGGCAGACACCCTCACCGAAAAAATAATCATCGTATCCGATTTCTTCCATTTCTTCTATATCACCGATCCGGTAAACATCGAAATGATAAAATGGCAGACGTCCTTCCGTATATTCCTGAATAATGGTAAATGTGGGACTGTTGACTGCCTCTGTGATGCCAAGTCCTTTTGCAAAGCCTTGCGTCAGAACGGTTTTTCCAACACCAAGGTCTCCGTTTAATGTATAAATCTGGCCAGGCTTCGCCGCTTTTCCCAGCTTTTCGCCAAGGGCAAGCGTCTCCGACGCAGAATTTGTTTCTATGATCATATGCTTTCTTCTCCTCTTTTTCTGCCTATCATTTTAACACAAACAAAAAGGTAATACAACCGCAGAACGAAACCGCTTTTCCTTGTGCTTTTCCTTGCTTTTTCTATCTGTTTTCGCTATACTATGTATCAGAGTTTCGCGGCCCAAAAACGTCCCACTCCTGTTTTTTCGGCCCGGAAAACGCGGTAAAACACGCTCTGCGCTTTTGTCCGCGTAAATCAAAAAGGAAAGAGATCAAAACTGTTATGCTGACTGTAATGAAATTTGGCGGAAGCTCCGTCGCAGATCTTGCGCACATCCGCAATGTAGCACAGCGCTGCATCGAAAAACAGCAGGCCGGAAGCCAGGTCGTTGTCGTTCTCTCCGCGATGGGAAAAACGACGGACGGACTGATTGCAACCGCAAAACAGATTACGGAAAAACCGTCCCGCCGCGAGATGGATATGCTTCTTGCCACCGGTGAACAGGTTTCCGTTTCCCTGATGGCCATAACCATGATTCAGATGGGCGTCAGTGCTGTTTCTTTAAATGCCTGGCAGGTACCGATGCACACGACCTCCGATTATCAGAACGCGCGCTTCAAACGGATCGACACCGAGCGCATCCGTAAAGAGCTGGATGACAACAAAATTGTCATTGTCACCGGCTTTCAGGGGATCAACAAATACGATGATATCACAACGCTCGGACGCGGCGGCTCCGATACGACTGCGGTTGCCCTCGCTGCAGAGCTGCACGCGGATGTCTGTGAAATCTACACGGATGTAGACGGCGTCTACACCGCAGATCCGCGGATTGTACCGAATGCGCGCAAAATGGAAGAGGTAACTTACGATGAAATGCTGGAGATGGCTTCGCTCGGCGCAAAAGTCCTTCACAGCAGATGCGTGGAAATCGCAAAAAAATACGGCGTGGAACTTCTGGTCTGCTCCAGTCTGAACCGGAATTCCGGAACGATGGTAAGGGAGAAAACCAAAATGGAAAAAATGTTAATCAGCGGCGTGGCTGCCGACAAAAATGTGGCAAAAATCCGTGTTGCAGGCCTTGGCAACGATCCGGAGAGCACGTTCCGCCTCTTAAATTTACTGGATCGGAACAATCTGAACATCGATGTCATGATCCAGTCACTCGGAAAGGACGGCACAAAGTCCGTTTCCTTTACCGTTGCAAAGCCGGATATGCTGCGCACGATCGATGTGCTGAACGACAACAAGGATTTGCTCGGCATCAAAAAGCTGGATTATGATGAGAACGTGGCAAAGATTTCCGTCATCGGAGCCGGTGTCCGCTCCCATTCGGGCGTGGCTGCCAAAATGTTCGGCGCGCTCGCCAATGCAGGAATCAATACCGAGATGGTTACCACCTCAGAAATCCGCATCACTGCCCTGATCGACGAAGCATACGCAGATCAGGCAATGCGTGCGATCCATGAGACATTCCTGGAGCGTGTCTGAAAAAAAGGGGGGACCCCTTTGATACCAGATTGCTACGTGCTTTGCACTCCGGCAATCATCAAAAACATTCGTAATCCGCTCATTTTCTTCGAAAAATGGCTGCTTACGTCTTATCAAAAAATCGTTTAAAAATCAGGAGGAAAACAATGATGTCTAACCCAATCGTTACAATTACTATGGAAAACGGCGATGTGATGAAAGCAGAGCTTTACCCGGAAATCGCCCCGAACACCGTAAACAACTTCATCAGTCTGGTAAAAAAAGGCTTCTATGACGGCCTGATCTTCCACCGCGTCATCCCGGGATTCATGATCCAGGGCGGAGATCCGGCAGGCACAGGCGCCGGCGGCCCGGATTACTGCATCAAGGGTGAGTTCTCCCAGAACGGATTTGAGAACAACCTCGCACACACCCCAGGCGTTCTCTCCATGGCACGTACCATGTTCCCGGACAGCGCAGGAAGCCAGTTCTTCATCATGCACAAAGCTGCTCCGCATCTGGACGGCGCATACGCTGCTTTCGGAAAAGTAACAGAAGGCCTGGAAGTCGTAGATAAAATCGCATCTGTCAACACCGACTACAGCGACAAACCGCTGCAGCCGCAGAGAATGGCTACCGTTACCGTTGAGACCTTCGGCGTCGAGTATCCGGAACCGGAGAAATGCTAAGGATGAACGATGAACTGATGTTAGTTGAACCGTCGGAGGAATACTTCGCCGAGCTCGCCGCCTACCGGAACGATTTTCTGGAAAACAGCGATTCCATGGACGGCTGCGGACCGCTTCGCCGGTTTGATGATATGAAGGCGTATCTTGAAGATACCATGCGGTATACCAGAGAGGAGACTCTGCCGGAGGGCATGGTTCTCGCAACACAGTTTCTGTGCATCCGCAAATCAGACAACCGCCTTGTCGGCATGATTCAGGTGCGCCACTACCTGAACGATTTTCTGCGCACCTTTGGCGGCCATATCGGCTACTCCGTCCGCCCGTCGGAACGCAGAAAAGGCTATGCCTCCTGGATGCTGAAAAATGTGCAGCCGTACTGCAAAAGCCTCGGCCTTTCCGAAATTCTGGTCTGCTGCCTGGATACCAACGAGGGAAGCCGCAGAACGATCCTGAAAAATGGCGGCCGGTTCGACGGCACCGCTTATCGTGCCGATGAAAACAAAACACTGGAGCGTTACTGGATCACCCTGTGATTTTTAATCTTCCATTTCGCATAGCTCTGAATAGTTTCACAAATTTTTCTTGACATCCATGTCATTTCACTTTATAATTTGGAACTGCAAGCGAACAATTCTGTTCTTATGCAAAATATATGCCCCTGGTAAAAAACCGACGGACAGGCAGGGGTAGTTGCCGAGCGTGGTTAAGAGCCACATTATTGATTGCGTTAAAAGCGCAAATTTTATGAGTTGATTACTTTATAATCGATGCTCTACGACGAGCACATCATCTTATGAAACGGTCAATAAGAGTACGTGACTATATATTTCTGCATAGGAAAACAGGGAGAAGCCTGGATTTTTGTCCATCCCCTGAAGTTTGCACAATACGATCATGTATAAATTTCGATTTTTAGACAGATGATGCACGTCATCTGTCTTTTTTTCGTGCTTATAGCCAAAGATGAACCCAACACCATTTTCTGAAAAAGGAGAACCAAACAATGTCAAAAGTTATGATCATCGGATGCGGCGGTGTTGCATCCGTAGCCATTCACAAATGCTGCCAGAACAGCGAAGTATTTTCTGAAATTATGATTGCAAGCCGCACCCTTTCCAAGTGCGATGCTTTAAAAGAAAAGCTGGCTCCGACCACAAAAACCATTATCACAACAGCAAAGGTGGATGCCGACTGTACAGAAGAATTAATCGCCTTAATCAAACAGTATCAGCCGGATGCCGTATTAAATCTGGCTCTTCCTTATCAGGATCTTACCATTATGGATGCCTGCCTTGCATGTAAGGTTCCTTACATTGATACTGCAAACTACGAAGCAGAAAACACGGATGATCCGGCATGGCGTGCGATCTACGAAAAGAGATGCGAAGAGCTTGGCTTTTCTGCTTACTTTGATTACTCCTGGCAGTGGGCCTATATGGACCGTTTCAAGGAAGCCGGCATCACCGGTCTTCTCGGAACCGGCTTTGACCCTGGTGTCACCAGCGTTTTTGCAGCCTATGCACAGAAACACTATTTCGATGAAATTCACACGATTGATATTCTGGACTGCAACGGCGGCGATCATGGATATCCGTTTGCAACCAACTTCAATCCGGAAATCAACCTCCGCGAGGTATCCGCTCCCGGTTCTTACTGGGAAAACGGCCACTGGGTGGAAATTCCGCCAATGTCGATCAAACGGGAATATAACTTCGATGAGGTAGGCGAGAAGGATATGTACCTTCTTCACCATGAAGAAATTGAGGCTCTTGCCAAAAACATCCCGGGCGTAAAAAGAATCCGCTTTTTCATGACCTTCGGCCAGAGCTATCTGACCCATATGAAATGTCTGGAAAATGTAGGACTTCTCTCGACCACTCCGATTACCTTCAATGGACAGCAGATCGTACCGATCCAGTTTTTAAAAGAGCTTCTCCCGGATCCTTCCACTCTTGGCCCGCGCACCGTGGGTAAAACCAATATCGGCTGTATTTTTACCGGTATCAAGGACGGAAAAGAAAGAAGCATTTACATTTACAACGTCTGTGACCACCAGGAATGCTACCGGGAAGTAGAGTCTCAGGCGATTTCCTACACCACCGGCGTTCCGGCTATGATCGGAACCATGATGGTCGTGAACGGCCTCTGGAACAAGCCGGGTGTCTACACCACAGATGAATTCGATCCGGATCCGTATATGGAAGCACTCAACAAGTGGGGTCTTCCGTGGAAGGTCGTAGAAAATCCTGTTTTAGTAGATTAAGCCTATGTATAAGATAAACGAACTGCCAACTCCCTGTTTTGTCATTGATGAAGGCAAACTGGAAGAAAACTTAAAGCTCCTGCACCAGGTAGAAGAACGCACCGGTGCAAAAATTCTGCTGGCTCAAAAATGCTTTTCCTGCTTTTCGGAATATCCGCTGATCGGAAAATATATCAGCGGAACAACTGCCAGCGGACTCTATGAGGCGCGGCTTGGAAAGGAAGAAATGGGGCTGGAGAATCATGTGTATTCTCCGGCCTACCGCCCGCAGGATATGGAAGAGCTCGCACAGATCTGCGATCATATTATTTTCAATTCAGAAAAGCAGCTCCGAACGTACCTCCCCGTACTTGAGGCTTCCGGAACCGCAAAAGCCGGACTTCGCATCAACCCGGAATGCTCCACGCAGGAAGGCCATGCGATTTATGATCCCTGTGCGCCCGGCTCCCGCATGGGCATCCGCGCCTGCGATTTTACAGACGAACTGGCTGATCTTGTGGATGGTCTTCATTTTCATACCCTCTGTGAACAGAATTCGGATGATCTGGAAACCACGCTGCGTGCCGTGGAAGAAAAATTCGGCAAGTGGCTTTTTAAAATGAACTGGCTTAACATGGGAGGCGGACATCATATCACCCGTGATGATTACGATATCGAACGCCTGATTTCCTGTATCAACCATATGAAAGAAACATATGGTCTTCAGATTTACCTGGAGCCCGGGGAAGCAGTTGCCTTAAACGCGGGCTACAATGTCACAGAAGTTCTCGATATTGTCGAAAATAACGGAAAAATTTTAATTCTTGACACTTCCGCCGCCTGCCATATGCCGGATGTGCTTGAGATGCCGTACCGCCCTCCGCTCAAAGACAGCGGACTGCCCGGGGAAAAGCCTTATACCTACCGCCTTTCCTGCAATACCTGCCTGGCGGGCGACGTAATCGGCGAATATTCCTTCGATTCCCAAATCCAGATCGGTGACAGACTGTATTTTGAAGATATGGCGATTTATTCGATGGTAAAAACCAATACCTTTAACGGAATCCCACTCCCTTCCATCGCGGTGATGGACAAAGCTGGAAACTGCCGAATCATAAAGGAGTTTGGATATGAAGATTTCAAAAACCGATTGTCTTAGAACCCCAAAAGCCGATGGCTTTTACATGCCGGGCGAATTTGAGCCCCACGAAGGCACGCTGATGATCTGGCCGTGGCGCCCCGGTTCCTGGAATTACGGGGCAAAAGCGGCAAGAGCTGCATTTGCAGAAATTGCAGAAGCAATTGCCGCTTATGAGCAGGTTTATCTTTTCGTCCGGCCACAGGATAAAGCATCGGCACAGGAACTGCTTTCCTCCGACCGGATTCATCTGATCGAAGCCCAAACAGAGGATGCCTGGGCAAGAGATACCGGCGCTACGTTTGTGGTCAACGATCAGGGCGGGCGAAGAGGCATTCAATGGGAATTCAACGCCTGGGGCGGCCAGTATGACGGTCTGTACTCCCACTTTGAACATGACCGTGAGGTTCCGGAACGAATCTGCAGTTTTCTCGGAGATTCCTTCTATAATGCCCGCCCCTTTGTTCTGGAAGGCGGCTCCATCCATGTTGACGGGGAAGGAACCCTGCTTACGACCGAAGAATGTCTGCTGAGTCCGGGGCGCAATCCTTCTCTTACAAGAGCGGAAATTGAAGAAAAGCTGCGTCAGTATCTTTCGGTCGAGAAAATCATCTGGCTGCCTTTTGGTATTTACAACGATGAAACCAACGGCCATATCGATAATATGTGCTGCTTTGTAAAGCCAGGAGAAGTACTTCTTGCCTGGACAGATGACGAAAACGATCCTCAGTATGCCAGAAGCAGGGCCGCTTTTGATCTTCTCTCCCATACCGTTGACGCGAAGGGACGAAGCTTTGTAATTCACAAGCTGCCCATTCCAAAGCATCCCATCTGTATTACAGAAGAAGATCTTCTCGGCTATGATTTTGAAGCTGGCGAAGACCAGCGGGAAGCCGGGGAACGCCTTGCCGCCAGCTATATCAATTTTTATCTTGCCAATCACTGTGTCCTTCTTCCCCGTTTCGGCGATGAAAACGATACCGTGGCTGCAGAAATTCTCGGAAAATGCTTTCCGGATCGACGGATCCTCCCTGTCGATGCACGCGTCATTCTGACCGGCGGAGGCAACATTCACTGTATTACCCAGCAGATTCCGGCAAAGAAAAGAGGAAACAGATTATGAGAAATATAAAAATTGCCGCACTGCAGTTTTCATGCTGCAGCCAGGTACAGGAAAATATAGACAAAGCAGAGACCATGGTCCGTGAAGCCGCTTCCAACGGCGCCAATCTCATCCTTCTTCCTGAATTATTTGAAAGACCGTATTTTTGTCAGGAAAAGCGATACGATTATTATGATTATGCCCTGCCTTTGACAGAAAATCCCGCTGTCCGGCGTTTTCAGGCCGTTGCCGGAGAACTTGGGGTCGTGATTCCGGTCAGCTTTTATGAAAGGGATGTTCAGCGCCTGTTTAATTCCATTGCCATGATTGATGCAGACGGATCCATTCTTGGCGTTTACCGCAAGACCCATATCCCGGACGATCATTTTTATCAGGAAAAATTCTATTTCACTCCGGGAGATACGGGATTCAAAGTCTTTGAAACACGTTTTGGAACCGTCGGCGTCGGCATCTGCTGGGATCAGTGGTTTCCGGAAACAGCACGATGCATGGCCGTTCAGGGTGCTGAAATCCTGCTCTATCCTACCGCTATCGGAAGTGAGCCGATCCTGAATGTAGACAGCAGCGGGCACTGGCGACGCGTCATGCAGGGACATGCGGCCGCAAATCTTGTTCCGGTTGCTGCTGCAAACCGGATTGGTACTGAAACCGTAATGCCCTGTGAAGAAAATGGCGGCCAGTCCTCTTCTCTTACTTTCTACGGTTCTTCCTTTATTGCCGATGCAACCGGTGAACTCGTGGCATCTGCCGGAAGAGATACCGAGGAAATCCTGTATGCTTCCTTCGATCTGGATGGCCTGCGTGAAGAACGTTTTTCCTGGGGCCTTTTCCGTGACCGGCGGCCGGAAACCTACCGTATCATGACGAAACAGTAAAGCCCCGTCGCTTCCTACAGCGGTACGCTGCATCACATATTCTAACTACAAAGGAGAACCGCTATGCAATATGGAGTTTTATGTCTGCTGCCGCCTGCAGCGATGCTGATTTTTGCATTAAAAACAAAAAAATCCTTCGAAGCTCTGATTTTTGGAACCCTGGTTGCCTATCTCATCATGTATAAAGCGGCTTTTATCGAACCCTGGTGTGATCTGCTGCTTTCAGAAATCAGCAACGCAGATAACCAGTATATTCTTCTTCTCTGCGGACTGTTCGGAGGCTTCATTTTCCTGCTCCGCGAGGCAAAAGGAACACTTGGTTTTTCCAACCTGTTAAGCCGTTTCTGTAAAAATGAACGGATCACCATGATGATGTCGGTATTTCTCGGAATCATTATTTTTGTCGATGATTATCTCAACATCATGACCGTTGGAACCTGTATGAAGGATGTCTGTGATAAACGAAAAGTCCCACGCCAGGCCCTTGCCTATATCATTGACTCAACCGGTGCACCTGTCTGTGCACTGATTCCCTTTTCCACCTGGGTAGTTTTTTATTCCGGTGTTTTTATTCAGGAACCGGGCATTCTCAATATGGGCTTTTCCACCGGTATGAGTGTTTACTTAAAAGTGCTTCCTTATATGTTTTATCCCATGGCTGCACTTCTGGTTGTCATTCTGTTTGCCTGCAAACTGATGCCAAAGCTCGGAAAAATGAAAGATGCCTATACCGATCTGGAAAAGAAAGAGCAGACACCGGAGCATCCCAAAATGCACAATGCCCCTTCCGTCGACCTTGCCATGGCCGGAATGAGCGTTGATTACCCGCCCGAAAATACCAATACCGGAAATATACTGGATTTTCTGATCCCTATTGGCATTCTGATCGGTGTGACAGTAGCCACACAGGATATGATGCAGGCGATTATTCTTGCTCTTGCTTCCTGTATGATTCTTTATCTTCCGCGGAAGAAAATGACCTTTACGCGGTACGTGGAACTGTTTTTTGCCGGCTTTGCAGATATTCTTCCGGTTCTCGCCATTCTTCTTGCATCCTTTATGATCAAGACTGCCTGCGGCGAAATGGGACTCTCGGAATACGTCATCAACCTGTGTGTTCCGTATATGAATGCCAAAACACTGGCAGCTATTATTTTTGTTGTCATTGCAGTTCTGACCTTTGTCACCAGCTCTTTCTGGGGAATTGAGGCCGTAGCCGTTTCCATCGTTGTTCCGCTTGCCATCGCCCTTGATGCTAATGTACTTCTGGCGCTTGGCGCTGTCGTATCCGGCGGTGTTTTCGGAAGCCATGCATGCTTCTATTCCGACGCAACGGTTCTTTCCTCCGCGACCTGCGAGATTGACAATATGTCACATGCCGTGTCGCAGTTTCCTTACGTCCTGATCAGTGCTGCTCTCGCCGTATCGGGATTCTTAATCTGCGGAATTTTTGCTCTTTAAAGACACACAGGAAATTTCAACGAAGTTTCCTGTAAATTAAAAAAGCCTCCGACGATAGGATTTTTCTGAATTCGTCGAAGGCTTTTTGTTTTTTATTCTTTTACACTCAGCCGCACCAGCGCACGCTGCAGCTTGGCTTCGGCAATACGGTATTCTTTGTCTGTCAGACCGCCGTTTGCCAGCGCCTGCTCGGCCCTGTGTTTGGCAGCCTCGGCGCGCTCTGCATCAATATCCTCTTCCCACTCCCAGGTTGTTGCCAGGACACGGCAGACCCCATTCATCATGGAAAGCATTCCGCCGATGCAGGCGGCATTTCTTCTCGTTCCGTCCTCCAGCACAATATGCGCCTCGCCCATACCAAGTGCAGTGCAGTAATTGCAGTGCCCAGGCAGAATTGCCAGGTCGCCGCTGATGGTTCTGCAGACAACTCGCGCTACGTCACCCTCATAGAGAAGTCCGTCCGGCGTGCCGACACGTAAAGGAAATGTACTCATACGTCATTCCTCCTTTACTGATTCAGTGCTTTTGCTTTTTCAAATACCTCGTCGATGGTACCTGCAAACAGGAAGCAGCTCTCCGGAAGATCGTCGCACTCGCCGTCAAGGATCATGCGGAATCCGCGCAGAGTTTCTTTTAACGGCACATATTTTCCTTCCATACCGGTAAACTGCTCCGCTACCGAGAAGCTCTGGGACAGGAAACGCTGTACCTTACGGGCACGGCTGACCGTCAGCTTATCCTCCTCGGACAGTTCATCCATACCCATGATGGCGATGATATCCTGCAGCTCTTTGTATCTCTGCAGCACCTGCTGTACGGCACGTGCTACCTCATAGTGCTCATGGCCTACGATTTCCGGTGTCAGGATACGGCTGGTAGAATCGAGCGGATCAACAGCCGGGTAAATACCCTGGCTGGAGATTTCACGGGAAAGTACCGTCGTGGCATCCAGATGGGTAAACGTTGTTGCCGGAGCCGGGTCGGTCAGGTCATCGGCCGGCACGTAAACAGCCTGTACCGATGTGATGGATCCCTTTCTTGTGGAAGTAATACGCTCCTGCAGTGCGCCCATCTCGGTTGCCAGCGTCGGCTGGTATCCTACTGCGGACGGCATACGGCCAAGCAGAGCCGAAACCTCGGAACCTGCCTGCGTAAATCGGAAAATATTATCGATGAACAGCAGCACATCCTGATTTTTCACATCACGGAAATATTCTGCCATGGTAAGGCCGGAAAGTCCGACACGCATACGCGCTCCCGGCGGCTCGTTCATCTGTCCATAGACCAGTGCTGTTTTGTCGATAACACCGCTCTCTTTCATCTCGTTGTAAAGGTCATTTCCTTCACGGGTACGCTCTCCGACACCGGTGAAAACGGAAAGTCCGCCGTGTGCCGTTGCCACGTTGTGGATCAGCTCCATGATAAGGACTGTTTTTCCAACGCCGGCACCACCGAACAGACCGATTTTTCCGCCCTTGGCATACGGGCAGATCAGGTCAACGACCTTGATTCCGGTTTCGAGGATCTCCGTTGCCGGAACCTGTTCCTCATAGGACGGCGGATCGCGGTGGATCGGCCATTTTTCTGCTGTTTCCGGTGCCGGCTTATTGTCTACGGTCTCACCGAGCAGGTTGAACACGCGGCCTAAGCACTCCTCTCCGACCGGAACGGCGATCGGGCCGCCCGTGTCAACTGCTTTTGTTCCGCGGACAAGTCCGTCTGTGGACTTCATGGCAATGCAGCGGACCATGTTGTCGCCCGTCTGCTGCGCCACTTCCACAACCAGCTTCTCGCCGTGGTTGTCTATCTCGATGGCATTCAGAAGTGCCGGCAGCTCTCCTTCCGGAAAACGGATGTCTAGAACAGGACCCGTTACCTGCACAACCTCGCCAATGTGTTTTTCACTCATTTAACGACTTCTCCTCACTTTTCTTGTTTCCACTCTTACACGCCTTCCGCACCGCCGACGATCTCCGTGATCTCCTGCGTAATGCTTGCCTGACGGGCACGGTTGTAATACAGATTGAGCTGTTCAATCATCTCCTCTGCATTTCCCGTTGCCGCCTCCATTGCGGTACGGCGTGCCGCAAGCTCACTTGCCACACTCTCACAGATACCGCCGTAGATCAGGCCGCCTAAGTATTCCGGCACAATCGCTTCAAATACCTCGACACCGTTTGGCTCATACAGGATCAGATTCCGGATTTTTTTCGCTTCCGGATCCTCTCCGTCCTCTTTTGCAATGTCAATCAGAGGCAGGATCGGCACGGAAACCGGCATCTGCGACAGCATCGACACGAATTTTGTGTAACAAAGCTCCACATGTCCGAAGGTCCCTTTCCGGAACTCACGGCACAGTGCGCGCGCGATCTCAAAGCTGTCTGCCACAGAAAGATTTGCGATCTCGGCAAAGCTGTCCGTCAGGATTTCCAGCTTCCGGGATTTTGCATACTCCACTGCCTTTTTGCCGACCGGAACCACACAGATCTCTTTTCCTTTGGCATCTGCCTCAAAGCATCGGAACAGATTCGCGTTGTATCCGCCCGCAAGGCCGCGGTCTCCGGCAACCAGCACGTAGCAGCATTTCTCGTTTTTTGCCTCTTTTGCATAAATGGAATAAAATTCCGTGTTTCCTTTTGCAATATCCTGCAAAGTGCGGTACAGCTCCTGAAAATACGGACGGCAGGTATCAGCCCGCTCCTTCGCTTTTCGCAGCTTGGAGGACGCTACAAGTTCCATCGCCTTGGTAATCTGCATCGTGCTTTCGACACTTTTGATCCGCAGCTTTACGGCTTTCATGTTTGCAGCCATAGGCTCCTCCTTCTTTCCTTATTTTGCAGGTCTTGTATTGATAAAGTTTTCGGTGTACGATTCGAGCGCACTTTTCAGCTTCTCTTCGGTATCTGCCTCGAGTTTTCCGGTTGCGGAAATCTCCTGCATCACGGCAACACCCTCGGCATCGGTATCAAGCCAGGTATACAGTCCGTCCTCATAGGCGCGGACATCCTCAGCTGCAACCTTTGACAGAATTCCTTTCGTTACCGCATAAAGAATGGCCACCTGTTTTTCTACCGGAACCGGTGCATTCTGGTTCTGTTTTAATACTTCCACGATACGCACACCCTGCTCCAGACGCGCCTTTGTATCGGCATCCAGATCGGATCCGAACTGTGCAAAACTTGCCAGCTCGCGGTACTGGGAATAGATCAGTTTCAAAGTTCCGGCTACCTTCTTCATCGCCTTAATCTGCGCATTTCCACCGACACGGGATACGGATACGCCAGGGTTTACCGCCGGCATAACGCCCGAGTGGAACAGCTCTGTCTCAAGGAAAATCTGTCCGTCTGTGATGGAGATGACGTTCGTCGGAATATAGGCGGAAATATCGCCTGCCTGGGTCTCAATGATCGGCAGGGCCGTCATGGATCCGCCGCCGTGTTCATCGTCCAGCTTTGCGGCACGCTCCAGAAGTCTGGAATGGAGATAGAAAACATCTCCCGGATAAGCCTCACGTCCCGGTGGACGGCGGATCAGCAATGAGAGTGCACGGTATGCAACCGCGTGCTTACTTAAGTCATCATAAATGATCAGCACATCTTTTCCCTGATACATAAAGTACTCGCCCATGGCACAGCCGGAATACGGTACGATATACTGCAGCGGGCTCGCTTCGGATGCCGTCGCTGCCACGACGATGGTGTACGCCATTGCGCCGTTCTTCTCAAGATTTTCTACTAAGGACGCTACTGTCGAACGTTTCTGTCCGATGGCAACGTAGATACAGATCACATCCTTGCCTTTCTGGTTCAGAATGGTATCGGTTGCGATCGTTGTCTTTCCGGTCTGACGGTCTCCGATGATCAGCTCTCGCTGACCTCTTCCAATCGGAACCATGGAATCGATCGCTTTAATACCGGTCTGCAGCGGCTGATTAACACCTTTTCTCTCACAGATGCCCGGTGCCGGGCTTTCAATCGGACGGTACTCTGCTGCCGTAATCGGGCCTGCGCCGTCGATTGGCTGGCCGAGCGCGTTGACAACGCGTCCGATCATACCTTCTCCGACCGGAACCGAAACGACCTTTCCCGTTCTTTTTACAAGCTGTCCCTCGCTGATGTTCTCGCCGGAACCGAATAAAACGACAGATACGCTGTTTTCCTCGAGGTTCTGTGCCATTCCATAGCTTCCATCCTCAAACTCCAGCAGCTCGCCTGCCATACAGTTCGAAAGACCGCTGGCTCTCGCGATTCCGTCTCCGACCATCAGAACGGTGCCTGTCTCATCCTGCCGGATCGCATTTTCATAATATTTGATCTGGCTGCGGATGACCTTGGATATTTCTTCTGGTTTCAGTTGCATGTTTTCCTCCTACACCACTGTATCGCTGATTCTTCTGGAAAGCTCGGCCAAACGTCCCTTTACGGTTCCGTCAAACAGCTTTCCGTCGAGCTCCACGCGGACACCCGCCAGAACGGACGGATCGGTTTTCAGTTCCATCACGACCGTTTTTCCGCTCATTGTTTCCAGTTTTTTCTTCAGAAGCTCTTCCTGTTCCTTCGACAGGGATGCTGCGCTCGTCACAACTGCCTCAGCAATATTGTGGGCTGCGTAGTATCTGCGCTGGAATGCTTCCTGGCATCCGCCGAATTCACGGAGAAGATTTTTTTCACACAGCAGTTTGATAAAATTGACCAAATACGGTTCCGCCTGGCTGCCAAATGCCGCGTCGATCAGCCCGATCCGCTCTTTTCGCGGAATCGAAGGCTCCGATAAAAGGCGCGGATACTCCGGGTTTTCCCGGAACAGAGCTCGGATCTCCTTCATCTCGGAAAGGATTTCCTCTTCGAGATGCTCCTCCTGGGCCAGCTCATACAGGCTCCCACCGTATACTCTGGCAGTTTCTGTCATGATGCTTCACCTACATTCGATATAAATTCATCTATCAGCTTCTCATGGTCTTTTTCATTAATCTCACGTTCAATGACCTTTCCGGCAATATCCATGGCAATGCCGCCGATCTCGCCTTTGACTTCATTGACCGCTTTCTTTTTCTCCTGGGCAATCTCTTTTTCTGCCTTGTTTTTCAGGGCAGCTGCCTGTTCGGAAGCCTCTTTTACGATTTTCTCGCTCTGCAGCGTCGCTGTCTTTCTGGCGCTTTCGAGAATCTCGTTGGCCTTTGCCTTGGCCTCCTGCATATTCTGCTCATATTCCTCTTTGATGGCGTTGGCTTCTTTTTTTGCCGCCTCTGCGTCTGTGATCTCCGCATCGGCTGCCGCACGCCGTTTTTCCAGCATCTCATTGATCGGTTTGAAAAGGAACCGTTTGATCAGATACATCTGGATGAAGAGGTTGCAGATCTGTGCGATAAAAGTCCAGGGGACAATTCCTACCAGTTCCTGAACCTGCATAGTTTCTTTCCTCCTAGCAATCATTTACTCCTTGCAACTATTTCAGGAAGTTCATGAACATTCCCGGTGCTACGAAGATCAGAAGCAGGCCGGTTACGAAACCGTAAATACCTGTGGTCTCTGCGATCGCACAGCCAAGAAGCATCGTACTTGTTACATCACCTTTGCATTCCGGCTGACGTCCGATTGCCTCAAGTGCCTTTGCTACGGCGTTACCTTCACCGATACCAGGTCCGATACCTGCGATCAGGGAGCATCCTGCGCCGATTGCGCATCCTGCGAGAGCGATACCTTTTGCTAAAATCTGAAAATCCATCTTGTTTTCCTCCTGTATTTTCTTTTTGTAAACCTCATTTTTTAATCTCTTTAGCCTTCTTCTGCTGCATTCGCAATGTACATGACAGTCAGCATACAGAAAATAAAGGCCTGCATCACGCCGGAGAACCAGTCAAAATAGACCGACAGAACAGCCGGGACACCGACGTCCAGAATCGGGATCTGTGAAAGGGTTCTTCCGAGCACGCCGGGAAGCAGTCCCAGCAGCTTTCCGCTTGCCAGTGCCAGCGATCCGTAGATCAGGGCATTGATGACAACGCCGGAAAGAATGTTTCCAAAGTGACGGCACGCCATACTGATCGGCGTTGCGAGCTCCGACAAAACGTTAAACGGTGTCATAACCGCAATCGGAGTCGTGAAGCCCTTCAGATATCCGCCAAAACCGTTGGTTTTGATCTTCTGTGTGGTGATCATGATGAAAACCACAACAGCCCAGGCCGCCTCGGTGGAAAGATCTGCTGTCGGACTTCGAAGTCCGATCAGGCTGATCAGGTTCGAGACAACGCTGGTCGCGAAAAGCGCCGACACAAAAGGAATCAGATACCGGAATTTTTCTCCCATGTTGCCGATGACGAATTTATTTGCGGTCTCCACAATCATTTCTGCCACCGCCTGGCGTTTGGAGATGTTCCGTATCTTCAAATCTCTTGTGAGCCAGATGCAAAGTCCGGTAATGAGTGCCATTACAATCCAGCTTACCACCAGCGTTTCGCTGATCTGAATTTTCCCGAACAGCGGAAAATCGATCGGGATCGTAAAAAAGACTTTTGCACCGGAGATATCAACCTCCATTCTCTTTTCTCACCTCCTCTGTATGAGATAAAATAAAAAATTTGAACCTTTTGTCAAAGCGGATCTTCACAATCCGCTTCGCTGCTTGCTCATAACCGAATCGCTGCTTCGCTGTTTCGGTTTCAAAACGCCGTCCCGTCTTTGCGGCTTTCGCCAAAGATCAGGTTCAGCGCTTTATGCTGTTTTTTATGCCCTTCAGCTTGATGGCCGTTCCCGGAATTAAAAGCGGCAGGATTCCTGCAGCAAACTGGAAGCATGGAAGCACAATCGCCAGAACTGCCCAGAGCATCTGCATCAGGTTTCTCTGCGAATAGCTTGCCTGCATCCGCCGTTTTGCTCCCGCCTCGTCTGTCTCGGACACTGCTTTTTGTACTGCCATGCCCATCAGGAAAAAGTTCAGCACCGCAACGGCACCGCCTCCGATTCCCCCGAGGATCACCCGATAGTCAAATGGGATTTTTTCCGGCCAGATCAGGTGCAGGATCAGAAACCCGACCCACATCACAACCACGCCGACAACAGTATAGATGGCAACATTTTTCGTCTCCTTTTTTACGGCCGGCTGGACCTTGTCTCCGAAATTGCTCATATCGCCTTGTTTCCTTTCTAATGGATTTTCCCCTTAAAATCAGTCTGAAATCTTTTCTCTGCCACTTGATCTTCGTCAACTGTGAAAACTTTTTCAGACACGTTCTAAATATGTCGGTTGAAAGACACCCGCTTTTTCTTCTTTTTTCCGTCCGGCTCCGTCTCGATGCGTTTCTGATGCCGCAGAACGCTCTGCCCGAATTTCCAGGCTGTCACGGCACCGCCTCCGATCCCAAAGAAAAAGCCGAGCAGATAAATCCATGTTCCAACCGAAAAGCGGTCGCAAAGCCACCAGCAAAGTGCCAGACAAAGAAAAAGAGGCGTCACAAGGGACAGTCCGAATTGTGTCAACATTGTGAGATTGGTAATCATCCCCGTCCACTTCTTCATATCCTGTCCCTTTCTGCCGTCTCTTTTTTGTCAGACTTTCGGGTCTGCGTTCTGTCTTCCATTTTTGTAACCGCTTAGTCAGATTGTATCATAAACGTTTTCATAAGACAAATGAATTTGTATATTTTCCAAATTATTTGTTTTTATTTACATTCTTTTCATAATAATTGGAACAATTTTCTCATTTTGTCCCATTGCAAAATTGCAGCGTTCACCTCGCTTCTTATTTTTTGAAAAAAACTGCGGTTTTATTCCACACATACTGCCGTTTTTTCTTTCCAACCGGAAAGCTGATAGCTTACCTCATAGTGTCCCGGCTCCAGCAGGTATCTACCGTTTTCTTCTGATCCGAGCACTTCTGCAACCGCTTCTTTTTCACTTTTGGCAACCATTGGAAGTACGGCCTCTGCGGTACAGTCGAACGGAACATCCATGGTGATGGTCACGTGCTCTTTGTCGGAAAGCTCCCAGCGAATGCTGTACATTCCCGATGCAGAATCATATTTTGCCTCTGCATACCTCAAATCCCAGTTCAGCGTCGGTGCAAACTGTAC
Organism: Blautia sp. AM28-27; assembly: GCF_003480905.1. Classification (NCBI taxonomy): domain Bacteria; kingdom Bacillati; phylum Bacillota; class Clostridia; order Lachnospirales; family Lachnospiraceae; genus Blautia; species Blautia sp. AM28-27. The sequence goes on along the minus strand of NZ_QUJK01000002.1, from coordinate 123,895 downwards.
GGTCCTGACACCCGGATGGGATTCCATCGTGTTGATGCCGGCAACGTGACGGAACATCCATTCCTGGATGGAGCCGTAAGCATAATGGTTCATACTGTTCATACTGATGCCGGAAATCGTACCGTCCGCAAGAAGGGAATTCCAGCGTTCCCAGACGGTAGTTGCACCAAGCTTAACCTCATAAAGCCAACCCGGAAATTCCTCGTTCAGCAACAGTTCGTAGGCAAGATCATTCATGCCGTTGTCGGTGAGCACATTGTTCAGCAATGGTGTTCCGACAAATCCCGTCTTCAGTTTGTGGTTACTCTGCTCAAACAGCTTCAGAAGCTGCCGTTTTGTCAGCTCTTCGTTCTTTGACAGATGGTATTTCAGCGTCAGCAGCAGCGCCGTCTGTGTTTTGATGCAGCAGCGGCCTGTTGCGCTGTAATATTCTTCCTGTACCACAGCAAACTGCTCCTCGGACAGCTTCTGATACTTCTCCTGCTCCTCGCGGTATCCCAGCACACCGGCCGCTTTTGCCACGATTCCTGCGCTGATCGCATAATACAGGTTTGCAATAAACTCCTCGTCCGTTGCACCCATGACCTGCTCAGCGCCCTGCACCGGATTGTCAAGCGCCAGCCAGTCGCCAAAGTGGAATACATATCTCCAGCCATGGTTGTCCCCATCCACTTTCGTGATGTAGTCCACCCACGATTTCATGCTCACAAACTGATCTTCCAGAATGCTCTTGTCCCCATAAAACAGATATAGATTCCACGGAATGATACACGCCGCATCGCCCCAGACACACGCTGCATCCTCGATGCCGCACGATGGCACCACATGCGGCACCTTTCCGCCGAGCACGCTCTGCTCTTTTGCCATGTCGTACAGGTATTTTGCATAAAATGCATACGTATCTTCGAGATACATCGCCGTCGGCGAGAACACCTGCGCATCACCCGTCCATCCCATGCGCTCATCACGCTGCGGGCAGTCGGTCGGAACATCCACAAAATTGCACTTTAAGCCCCAGCGCACATTGCTGATGAGCTGATTGACCAAATCACTTCCTGTTTTCATCCAGCCTGTCGCTGTGATGTTGCTGTAATAAGAAAGACCCGTGAAATCCTCTTTTTTCAGATCCGGAATGCCTTCGATCTTCACGTAACGGTAGCCGTAGAACGTAAAATGCGGCACAAGATCCATTTCGGTTCCATCGGAAATATAGATGTATTCGGATTTTGCACTCCGCAGATTGTCATTGTAGAAATTGCCGCGCTGCAAAATCTCACCTGTCTGAACATGAATTTTGGTTCCTGCCGGCACGTTGACATGCAGCTTGAAAATTCCCGTAAACTCCTGCCCCATATCGAAGACCAGCTCGCCGGCCGGAGTATGAAGCAGTTCTTTAGGTTCAAACGTCTCATGAATCGTCACCGGAAGGCTCATGCGTTCCGTCAGTTCTCCTTTTGGTGCCTCACAAAAAACCGCCTTCTCCAATGGCAGTTCCGACAGCGTGTCGTCCCGGTGCTCACCGTCGTAAAGATTCGAGAATGCAATTTTACTGCGCCGCACCTGCCACGATTCATCCGTGCCAATCACCTCTTCCGAACCGTCCGCATACGTCAGATGCAGCTCCGCAATCAGCTTCCACTCATTGCCGTAAAATCCCTTGTCCTCAAACGCACTGAATCCAAACCGCGCCTTGTACCAGCCGTTTCCAAGCAGCACACGGAGCATTCCCTGTTTTGAAACCTCCTCTGTCACATCATACGTCTGATACTGTACCCATTCATTGTAATCATTGCTGTACGGCGTCAGGTACTCATCCCCGACACGCTTCTCATCCACATACACCTCATACAGTCCAAGTCCGCAGACATACAGCCTGGCCTTCGCTACCTCTTTTGCCGGAACAATTTCTTTTTCAAAATATGGATGACGGTTCTCCTTACTGTCACAGGAAATCCATTTTCCTGTCCATGCTTCATTCCGTTTTCCGGTCTCAAAAAACTGTACTTCACTCACCGCCGTCTCCCCGGCATCACTGCCCGCTTCCACGTTCCAGTAATACCGCGTTCTCGGCTCCAGATCCAGCTTCACCGGATAGAAAAGACTGCTCGCCTTATCATCCTCTCCGGAATCAAACAGCAGATGCTCCATCGCTGCATCCGATGCTACACGGATTCTCGCATAGCTCTGTTTTTTTCCTTCCGCGTCTTTCACTTTCCAGGAAAAGACCGTTCTCTCCATTCGGAACCCCATTGGATTTTCCAGATGATTCACCTGTGCGTGATAAATTTTCATTTCAATATCCTCCTCCACCTTATTTTTGAAAATTCCCCCATTTTTTCTCATTTTATCATGATCCCTTTCGAGAAAAAAGGTTCTGTTTTGCAGGAAAAAACATCTTTATTTGCACCATTTCCTGCCACCAGACATCTCCCGGATTGCCAGAAAGTATGGGACATTTTCCCTTTTTCGGGCTACACCGAAACTAATAAGAGCCTGTGCTTTCCTTTCCCCTCCGCCGCAGTGCGATCCTGCCCGGAGGGCTTTTGACTTTACAGGAAAATTCAACGAAGTTTCCTGTAAAGTAAAAAAATGCCGGATTCTTTGAACCGCCCCAAGAAATCAGATTTTTTAGATCTAACTTTTTAGGACGGTTCATCCGACATTTTTCCGGAATTTTCCGGCTCTATCTTCAGTTTCTATCTTCAGTTCAGCAATTCATCCGCCAGCGTTCTCTTCGGCACATAGTGCACATCATTTTCATCCCGGTAATAATTCGTATTCCCATCCTCCGGCACATCCACCAGATGAATCTCCTCCGCCGGTTTTCCAAACGCCACAATCAAAAGCGGCCGGATCTCCTCAGGCAGTCCAAGTACCTCCATTACCTCGCCCGCCTGAAAATTCCCGATCATGCAGCCGCCAAGCCCCTGCTCCACAGCCGCAAGCAGCATCGTCTGCGCCACAATCCCGACATCCTTCTGATACCGGTTCAGATTCTCATCAATCCTCTTATCCTGGCAGATCACAACAAAACCCGTCGGCCGTTTTCCCGGATGCGGCAGTACCATATCCGGCAGCGCCCGCGCCCACTTTGTCAGCCCCTGCACCTTCTCCACTTCTTCCGGCTCCCACGCCAGAAAATACTTCAACGGCTGCTTATTCACACTCGAAGGACAAAGCCGCGCGCAATCCACAAACACTTCCAACGTCTCCCGCGAAATCCGCACCGACTCATCAAATCCACGATAACTCCTGTTCTTCAACACCAGATCCCTTAACATGTCCCATATCCTCCTGTCTCAAATTTACTTTCTACCACCCACTCTACCACACCTCCCCACCCCCCGCAATCACCTTTTTCATTTTCCCTCTTGACATACTTTGATATTCAAAGTATTATATATCTAGTTTTAAAAACCACATGCTAAAGTATTTTACATCACATATTTATTCTATTTATTCGTCACCAATAACCAGACCTCAAGCCAGTCGCCGCGCCATGGAGCATCTTCTGGGCAGGCGCATTTGCAGGAGGCCCGCAAACTCTTAGTCTATGGAATTTTGCGTTGCTTTCAAAAACGGCACTGTCTGAGCGCAGCGAGTTTGCCGTTTTCGAAAGCGCTTTTAGCAAAATTTCATGGACTTAGAGTTTCCCGGCCTCCGAAACCGCGCCTGCCCGGAAGACGCTCCACGGCGCGGCGACTGGCTTGAGGTCGTCCTTCCTACCACAAAGGAGAATTTATATGCTTCCAGAATTAAAAATAGGAAATTTAGTTGCCAAATACCCCATCATCCAAGGCGGAATGGGCGTCGGCATCAGCCTCTCATCCCTCGCCGGCGCCGTCGCCAAATCCGGCGGAATCGGCGTCATCTCCGCCGCCCAGCCCGGCTGGCGCGATCCGGAATTCGCGCGTGATCCCTTAAGTGCCAATCTCCGCGCACTCGCCTTCCACATCCGCCGCGCCAAAGAAATTTCAAACGGCGGCATCATCGGCGTCAATATCATGTGCGCCCTGACCCACTACGAGGAATACGTCCGCTGCTGCATCGAAAACGGAGCCGATCTCATCATCTCCGGGGCCGGTCTCCCGACTGATCTGCCAAAATACACAGCGGGAAGCTCCATCAAGCTCGCCCCTATCGTTTCCCCGCCCCGGACTGCCAAAGTTCTTCTGAAGCTTTGGGATAATCACTATCACCGCGTCCCTGACCTTGTTGTCATCGAAGGTCCCGCGGCCGGCGGCCATCTGGGCTACTCCGCCGAAACCGTGGAAGAAACAGCACGGCGCGGCTACGATGACGAAATCCGGGAAATTCTGCAGATTGTACATGGCTACGAAGAAAAATATGCCTGTACCATCCCCGTCGTCTTTGCCGGAGGCGTCTACACCCATGAGGATATCCTTCACTATCTGTCGCTTGGCTGCGCAGGCGTCCAGATGGCTACCCGTTTCGTTGTCACGGAAGAATGCGATGCCGATCCCCGCTACAAACAGGCATACCTGAATGCAAAAAAAGAAGATATCACGATCATGCACAGTCCGGTCGGCATGCCGGGCCGCGCAATCCGCAATCCGTTTCTGACGGAACGCGAACAGGAACGGGAAAAAATCTCACACTGCTACCAGTGCCTCAAAAAATGCGACAAAGCCTCCATTCCCTACTGTATTACCACTGCCCTGACCCGCGCTGCCGATGGCGATACCGACAACGCTCTCCTTTTCTGCGGAGAAAATGCATGGCGTCTCGATCACATGACCACCGTGCCGGAGCTGATGGCGGAACTGGCCGGGGAATCCCTGCCGGACAGCAAAAAATAAAAAATTTAGTAGTGACTTTCCTTCCCAATAATGTTACAATCTTCTTTATGGTGTCAGCATAAAAAATCTTCAAGAACTGACCATAAACCCAAAATTTTTGTAACACACAAAAGGAAGGAACTCTATGAACAAACACAACAAATCCCGCAGCTCGTTTTCCGGCAAAATCGGTTACGTGCTGGCTGCAGCAGGCGCTTCCGTCGGACTTGGAAATATCTGGCGTTTTCCCTACCTCGCAGCAAAATACGGCGGAGGAATTTTCCTCCTCATTTATATCCTGCTGGCGCTCACCTTCGGCTACTCCATGATCGTTGCCGAGTCCGCCATCGGACGCATGACACGAAAAAGCCCGGTCGGCGCTTTCCAGTCGTTCGGCAAATCGAAATGGCTTTCCGCCGGGGGCTGGATCAACGCCATTATCCCGATTCTGATCGTTCCATACTACTCTGTCATCGGAGGATGGGTCATCAAATATCTGATCGAATACGTGAAGGGCAACAGTACCCTGCTCGCAGAGGACGGCTATTTTTCCGGCTTCATCTCAAACGGAGTTTCCACAGAGCTCTGTTTTGCCGTTTTCTGCCTTATTACGGTCGCCATCATCTACGCCGGTGTGCGAAACGGCATTGAACGCGTTTCCAAGGTGATGATGCCGATTCTGATCGTCCTTTCCGTTATCATTGCCGTTTATTCCGTAACAAGACCGGGCGCACTGGCAGGCGTGAAGTATTTCCTTGTTCCGAACCTCAAAAACTTTTCATGGATGTCCGTTGTTGCCGCCATGGGACAGATGTTCTACTCCCTCTCGATTGCGATGGGTATTCTGATCACCTTTGGCTCCTACATGAAAAAAGACACCTCGATCGAGGATTCCACACGCAACGTCGAAATCTTTGACACTGCCATTGCGATCATGGCAGGCCTGATGATCATTCCTGCCGTCTTTGCCTTCTCCGGCGGAAATCCGGATACCCTGCAGGCAGGACCTTCCCTGATGTTTATCACCATCCCGAAGGTATTCGCCAATATGGGCTTTGGCACTGTGATCGGTATTCTGTTTTTCCTTCTGGTGCTGTTTGCCGCACTGACCAGCTCCATCGCACTGACAGAAAGCGCCGTTTCCACCTTTGAGGATGAGCTCGGCTGGGGCCGTAAAAAATCGACCGTTCTGATCGGCGTTATCATGATTGCGCTCGGAACGCTCTCCTGCCTTGGCTACGGACCGCTTTCCTCCGTCACCATTCTTGGCATGCAGTTCCTGGATTTCTTCGACTTCCTGACGAACTCCGTGATGATGCCAATTGCTGCCATTGCCACCTGTCTTCTCGTTTCGAGAGTCATCGGTGTGGCAAAAATCGAGGAAGAAATCATCCACGGTGAGAGCCGCTTCCGCAGAAAGAAAATCTTTCTTGTCATGATCCAGTATCTCTGCCCGGTGTTTGCACTGATCATTCTGTTCAGTTCCGTGGCAAATGCATTCGGCTGGATCACCATGTAATGAATCTGTAAACGATGAAAAAAGATTGTTTTCGAAACACGATCACGATTTCGAAAACAATCTTTTTTTATCCAAATCTGTCACACCAGCATCAGGAATCCGTCAGCAGCAGAATATCTTCCTCCTTCAGATACAGCTCCTTTGGAATCCCCATTTCCGGGCTCCAGTCTGTTTTTGCGATATTCCACTGCAGCCAGCTGCATTCGGCATTCTTCCGGAACGAAATGTTCCATTCAAACGGATCTTCCCAGATTTCGGATTCGTTGACCGGAAATACATTTTCCTCACCCGGCCTTTCTACTGTGGCCAGAAAATGTGCCCGGATGCCGACTGCGCGGATATCGTCTGCAATTTCCCGCTCCTTTACGTGCAGCGTTACGCCCCAGTCCACGGCCCGCAGCGTGTGCGCATCCACCCGCTCGGCCGCCGAAATGTTCTTGCAGCCCGACAAAATTGCCGCTGTGCGCGTCTTCGGATTCTGGAAAAATTCCTTCAGCGGTTCCATGACTTCCATCTTTCCCCGGTTCATACAGCTGACCGTATCGCAGAGGCGGTACACCTCATCGCGGTTGTGTGATACGAAGATGACCGGTTTTCCGGCCTCCTTCAGATGTTTGTACATCTCCTGCTCCAACTGCCATTTCAGATAGGTATCGAGCGCTGAAAACGGCTCGTCGAGCAGAATCAGCTCCGGCTCTGCTGCGAGCATCCGTGCCATCGCGACGCGCTGTTTCTGTCCGCCGGAAAGCTGTCCCGGGATCTTTTTCTCCAGCCCTTCCAGCTGAAACTGGCGGATTAACGATTCCGTCCGGCTCCGGTCCGGCCGTTTTCCCATGCCTGCCTCAATATTCTGCACAACATTCATATGCGGAAACAGGGCGTAATCCTGGAACATATAACCGACTTTCCGCTTCTGCGGCGGCAGATTGATTTTTTTCTCCGAATCAAACAGCACCTTGCCGTCAAGGACAATCCGCCCCTCATCCGGCTTTTCGATTCCGGCGATGCACTTTAAGGTCATGCTTTTTCCACAGCCCGACGCGCCGAGAATCGCAAAAATCTCCTGCTCCGCCCGGAACTGCATATGCATAAAAAAGCCGTCCAGCTTTTTCGTAATATCTACTTCAAGCGCCATTCTTTATCCTCTACCACTGTTTCTGATTTTTCTTTCTCCGGTTACCGAGAAGGTTCATTGCCGTCATCGCAAGGAATCCGACGAGCAGTACGACAACAGACCAAAAACCCGCCGTTTTATAATCCCCGTCCTGAATCACCATTGCGATTTTCTGGGAAACGGTACCCGTCTTTCCCGGAATATTTCCGGCCAGCATCGACGTCGCACCGTACTCACCGAGCGCCCTTGCAAATGCCAGTACCGTACCGGAGAGCACGCCGGGACCTGCCGATGGGATGACCACTTTCCAGAAAATCTTCCACTCCGACATACCAAGCGTCCGCGCCGCATAGATCAGGTTCGTATCCACCTGCTCAAATGCCGCTCTCGTATTGCGGTACATCAGCGGAAACGCGATAATCGTTGCCGCCAGAATACAGCCAAGCCATGTCTGTACTGCCTTGATACTGAAATTCTCATACAGTGCAGCACCAAACGGACGGCGGAGGCTGAAAATCAGAAGCAGGAAAAAGCCTGCAACGGTCGGCGGCAGAATCATCGGAAGTGTCAGAAAGCCGTCAATTACGGCACGCGCGCCGGGACGCAGCTTCATCACCGCACGCGCGGCAAAAATACCAAAGAAAAAGGACAGAATCGTCGCCACAATACCGGTCTTGATCGAAATGACAAGCGGGCTCCAGTCCAGTAACTGTAAAAAATCCAGTATTTCCTGCATAACATTTCCTTTCTATCCACGGCAGCCCTGCATACCTGCATCACGCATCCTGCCCGGATTTTCTCTGATGCAAAACCACCGTCCGTAGAAACGAAATCTTTCTTTTTCGGACGGTGATTCCAAATCCCTGCTGTTTTTTGTGGGATCTTCTTTTTATTCTACCTCTGTATCAAAGTAATAATTCCGGAAGATGGCGGCTGCCTCATCGGAAGTCAGAAACTCTACAAAGTCTTTCGCTGCTGCCTGCTCGGTCTCATCTGCCTCTTTGTTGACAACCTGTGCTGCCGTGTAGATGACATTTCCGGTCAGATCGTACGGAACGACCTGCAGAACCTTCAGACGGTCCTCCAGACCGTAGGTATCGGAATAATAAACCGTACCAACCTCGTTGGATCCCTCTGCAACTGCGGAAGTAACGGCTCCTACGTTTGCACACTCATTGATTTCCACGCCGCCGAGCGCTTCGGAAACCTGCTGGGTTGTGATGGCCGATACGTCGTCTGCTTTCTCCAGAATGCCTGCATTGACCAGTGCTTCTCTTGTGTATTTTCCAACCGGAACGGAACCGTCTGCCAGTGCGATGCTGGATGCCTTGTTCAGATCCTCCAGGCCCGTAACTTCTGTATTGCTTCCCTCATAGGTTACAACGCAGACCTGATTGTTTACGATGTTGTGGCGGGTTCCCTCAACCAGGAGATTCTCACCCTCAAGCTGATCCATCTGTTTTGCTGCTGCGGAGAAGAATACGTCGCAGGATGCACCCTCTTCGATTTGTGTCATCAGGGTTCCTGAGCTGTCATAGCTTCCAACCAGTTTGACATTCGGCTGGGTCTTATTGTACTCGCTGATCAGCATCTCCATTACGGAGTTCAGGCTCTTTGCGGCAAATACGGTGACGGTGGTATCGTCAAATACTTCGCCGTCTGCTGTGCTCTTGGCGCTGGATGCGCTCTCTGCTTCCGAAGAAGCGCTGGATGCAGATGTGCTCTCTGCCTTGGAGCTGCTCTTGCTGGAAGAATCTGTGGAATTGGAAGATCCGCATGCGGCAAGAGAAAGTGCCATAGCTGCCATCAGAAGAATGGATACTGTTTTCTTTTTCATGATAATTGACTCCTCATTTTGTATATTTACGTATGAAGCGCCGGATGTGCACCTTTTCGTTTTCCGGTTTTTGCTGACCGGATCTGAATGAGCTGTGCGGCAATGCTGATTGCAATCTCCGCCGGCGTCTCGCTTCCGATTTCGATTCCGATCGGGGCATAGACACTGTCGAGCTGTTCTCCGGTAAAACCCTGCGCTTCCAGTTTTTCGCGCACATACTTTGTCTTTCTGCGGCTTCCCACCACACCGATGTACGACGCGCCGGTGCGAAGCGCAAACGCCTCGGCATCCGCATCGCACCGGTGGCCGCGTGTCACAATCACGAGATAATCATTTTTCCGGATCGAAAGAATCTCGTCCAATTTCGTAAAATCCACCAGCATGGTCTGCCCGGCATCCGGGAACAATGCTTTGTCCACATATTCCTCCCGGTCATCGAGTACGATACAGCAGAAATCCAGATGATGCAGCACCGGAACGAGTTCCTGGGCCAGATGGCCGCCGCCGAACAGATAAACCTTTCCGTCGTAGCAGAATTCCTCGGCGTAATACGTTTTCCCGTCCAGTTCCAGAATCCGGCAGTGGCCCGCTTTTTCCTGTGCCGCCGGAAGCATTTCCCACGCTTCTTTTTCCAGCACGCGGATGCCGGTTCCGTCCAGCGCAAAAAAAATCCAGTAACTGCGGTACCGCTCCTGCGCCGCAAGTGCCTGCGCCAGACTTTCTGCTTCGCCGTGCGCTCCATTCATAAAATAGAAGCACACCTTCACTCTGCCGCCGCAGACCATGCCAAGCCCCTTCCCCTCTCCGGTTCCGAGATCGTATTCTCTGTATTCACTTTTCTTCTCCTGCACCAGCTCCTGCGCATGCAGAACCGCCTGATATTCCAGGTTTCCGCCGCCGATAGTTCCGAAAATCCGTCCTTCCCGGCCGACCAGCATATAGGCGCCCGTCGTGCGCGGAATGGAGCCGTCCCCTTCGGTGATAAAGGCAAGAACCGTGTCCTGTCCCTCTTCCAGCTGTGCAAGCAGTTTCCGGTAAAGTTCGTCCATGTTTCCTCTCCTTGTGTCTGATCTCTGGTCTACTTTTCCGTCACCAGTTCGATGGTGTCACCCTTTTGAATCGTGCCGCCGCGCAGCACCACCGCGAAAACGCCCTCCCGCGGCATGATGCATTCACCCATGCGTTTGAAAATCTCGCAGTGGCTGTGGCACTCCTTTCCGATCTGCGTCATCTCAAGCAGCGCATCCCCGCAGGAAAACCGCGTGCCGACCGGCAGATTCCGGAAATCATATCCTTCCACGATCAGGTTTTCCCCGAAGGCGCCGAGCGGAATATCCGCCCCCTTTGCACGGAAGGCTTCTATTTTTTCATACGACAAAAGGCTCACCTGGCGGTGCCAGTGCCCGGCGTGTGCATCGCCCTCGATGCCCCAGTCTTCCACCAGCTTCGCCGTTTCCACCTCGTGCTTTGCCGTTCCCCGTTTTTCACTGATACAGATTCCTATGATTTTTCCCATTTCTTTTGTTTCCTCTTCTTTTCGAACCGCCGTCATTTCATCCGCCGATACCGGACATCAGGTGGTGCTCTGTCATATCCTTCGGCCGCTCAAAGCAGTGTTCCATCGGCTTTTTTAAGATTGCCTGTGCCATCACATCCCGCAGATCCGCCGCCGTTCCGTTCTGCAGAACCTCCCGCAGATCCACGCCGTTCTCATAGCAGAGGCAGAGCTTTAAAAAGCCGCGGCTTGTCAGCCGTACGCGGTTGCAGCTTCCGCAGAACTTTCCGTGGATCGCGCTGATAAAGCCGACGGGCATCGACAGCTTTTCGTACCGCACATAAGCCGCAGGACCGTTTCCTTCTTTTTCCTGGTCCGGCGTACATGCCCCATACCACTGTTCCAGCTCTGTTTTCAGCGCCTCATTCGACGGACCCACGTACGATTTTCCGGCGCCCACCGGCATCACCTCGATGAACCGCACCGGGACTTTTTCCTGCTCTGCAAATTCAATCAGTTCCTGCGCATGCAGTTCTTTTCGATGCACCGCATTCAGCTTCACTAAAAGACCCGCCTCTTTGGCCGCGCAGATGCCCTGCTTTACCTGCTCCAGCGCATCGCGTCCGGTAAGCGCCGCAAACTCTGCCGCATCCACGGTATCCAGGCTCACATTCACACTGTCACAGCCAGCCGCCTTCAGATCCCTCGCACACGATGCCAGGCGCACGCCATTCGTCGTGATCCCAACGGATGCGGTGCCCGGCACTGCTTTTATTTTCTGCACCAGCCCCACGCACTCTTTTCTTACCAGCGGTTCCCCTCCGGTAATCCGGTAATGCGTGATGCCAAGCCCAGCCGCGGCGTGCACAATCTTCAGCATCTCTTCGACGGTAAGCGGTGGATTCTGTTCCGCCTGCTCCAGTGCACAGCCCGCCGCACTCTCCGGCATACAGTACCGGCATCTCAAATTGCACGCGTCCGTGATGGAAATCCGCAGGTAATCTATCGTTCTGTCATACTGATCCTTCATCGTTTATCTGCCTTTTCCAAAACCGCAGTTCGGGAAGGTGCAGACCTTGCAGTTCAGGCAGAGACCGCCCTCGCCAAGACCGGCCAGCTCCTCCGCTGTCACCTCATCATCTGCAATGAGGCGCGGAAGGACAAGATCGAAAATCGTCCGTTTCGAATACATGACGCATCCCGGCAGGCCGACGATCGGTGTTCCATTTTCGGCATACGCCAGAAGGAACATGGCTCCCGGCAGCACCGGCGCGCCGTAGGAAACGATGCGTGCTCCGGTATTTTTGATCGCCAGCGGCGTCTTGTCGTCCGGATCCACACTCATTCCTCCGGTGCAGAAGACAAGATCGGCACCCGCTTCCATCGCGCGGCGGCATCCGTCTGTGATCTTCGATGCATCATCATCGTAAACCTCATGAAAGATCATCTCCGCGCCGAATTCTGCCAGCTTTTCCTGGATAACCGGTGTGAAGGTGTCCTCGATCCGATGGTAATACACTTCATTTCCCGTTGTCAGAACCGCAAATTTTTTCTTGTGGAACGGCTTTAAGGTCAGGATCGGCCCGTAGGAACAGACTGCCTGTGCCGTCTCCATCTTCTCTTTTTTGATGACGAGCGGAATAATTCTCGTTCCCGCCAGTTTGTCGCCTTTTTTCACGTATGTATCACCGTGGCGCGTCGCAATCATCATCTCGCCGAGGCTGTTTACTTTTTTCAGCTTCTCGCGGTCCACTTTCAAAAGACCGTCGCAGTCCGCGATCAGTTCAATTTTTCCTTCTTTGACATCGGACGGATGCATGTGATCGTTTTTACACATATCGTAAAGAATCTGTGCCGCCTCATTTTCATGCAGCATTGTATCGTCCTTTTCCCAGATGTAAATGTTGTCCTTTCCGACACTTAACAGTACCGGAATATCTTCTTCTGTAATGATGTGGCCTTTGCGGAATACCGCATCTTTTGTCACACCTTTGATAATCTGTGTAATATCGTGGCAGAGCACCTGGCCTACCGCGTCTTCTGTTTTCATCAGTTTCATCTGAAACGCCTCACTTTTTCTATTTGAATCTATTCCAGTTCCCCGCAGATCACTTCCAGCACGCTTCCGGCGATGCACCGCGCCTTATCGGAAATCGTGAAGCAGTTCTGCAGTTCTTCTTTCCGCGGATCGATGTCCGCAATCTTAAATCCCTTCGTCACCGGATAGCCGTCGCGGATCAGCCCGCGCAGCAGACCGGAGAGAGATGCTTCCACAGGTACCGTCCCGTTTTCTGTCTCAATCTCTGCAATCACAGCCCTGGCTTCCACAATGTCTCCGATCGAAGCCGCATTCCGCAGAATACCTTCCGCCTGTGCATGCATCACACGCTCTTTTCCGTACCCGCCGATGATGCCCGGAATGCCAGTGTTCGGAACCGCGCTTCCGCTTCGGATCACGCGTCCAAGATTATGACCGCGCTTCGTCTCAATTACAACATCCACATCTTCTCCTGCCGTAAAGCCCGGTCCGAGGGCAATCACAAGCGGCGCCATCTCTTTTGTCGTCCCGAGATTTTTCTTCGCCAGAATCGCATCGACCACGACGGCCGGGCGAAGTGCTGCAATGCTTAGTCCCGCCGGATCCACGAGCACCGGAACACCATCTTTCTTCCAGATCCGTTCCATTTCCTGTTCCAGAAGTTCTTTCCGGTTCTTTTTCTCTGCGAGATCCACGTCCATGTGCACGGCTTCCACGTCCTCTACCCTGGCACTGCCGGCATATACCGCTTCGCTCAAAGCCACCTGCCGCCGGATCGCCGCCGGGTGCTCTGCTTCCAGAACCAGCAGACGAAAGCCCGCTTTTTTCAGACGATGGATCGTACCGGTTGCAAGATCTCCTGCTCCCCGCACCACGATCAGATCTTTCTTTTTCATCTTCGCTGTCTTCCTTCTTTCGTTTCAGCAGCCGCCGTTTTCTTCCGTCTTCCGCGGTCTGCCTCGTTATTCTCGTGCGAGAATAACGCTTTTTCCATTAATAAAATACAGGAAAGGACCCGTTTTGTCAACGTGTCCCCGTAAAAAATGTTATTTTTCTTCTGTTCCAAACCACTTCTGAAACGACGCATCGGCGCCTGCGCGGACTTCTTGTTCAAACTTCCGGTACCGCTTCAGGAATTCTTTTCCCTCCGGGGTCAGTACCGTCTGGCCGCCGTTGCTGCCGCCCCGGTTGCCCTGTACCAGCGGGATGCCGAGATCCTCCTCGGCGCGCTTTAAGATTTTCCATCCCTTCGAGTACGCCATCTGCATGCATTTGCAACCCTTCGAAAGGGAGCCGGTTGCTTCCACATGCTCCATCAGCTCCGCCACACCGGGACCGAAGGCATGATCCGTCCGGCTGACGCGCAGCCGCATGTCGTACCGCAGCTTCTGTCGTAATGTTTCTTCTTTTTCTTCCATTTCCACCTCACACCTCTACAACAGCACACGGTACTCCGCCTCATAGGCAAGTCCCGCCGTCTGAAGTGCCGCAAGGATTTCTTTTCCCTCTTCCGGCGCTGCTTTCCAGGAAAGGCCGCAGCCCGCCGTAATTTCCCGCGGAACGGGGATCATCCTTCCCGGCAGGCCGTGCGCTCTCGCATACTGCTCCATCTGCATCGCCTGCGTTGTCCCCGCAAACGTCAGAATCCAGGTTTCTTTTCGCTGTCTCATATCGTTTCTTCCTTTTTCCAGCTTCTTTTGTATCCCGGATGCCGGCTGCCGCCTCTCTCACTGCTGCATTTCTTCTTCGGCAAACTCCCGCAGAGCCTGCGCGGCAATCCGGACTTCTTCTTCCGTCAGTACATGGGAAAAGCTGAACCTCACGGCTCCCTGCTCCCGTGTCCCGAGTGCTTCGTGCATCAGCGGCGCGCAGTGTGCCCCGCTTCGGACTGCAATACCATAGTTCTCATACAGCCAGTCGCTGACATATCCCGAATCACAGGAGCCGATGTTTAATGCCGCCGTTGGTACCCGCTGCTGCAGATCGTCTGTTCCATATAAAGTAAGTCCCGGGATTCCCTGAATTTCCTCCAGAAAGAGATGCATCAGCTCCCTCTCTCTTTTGTAAATCATTTCAATCCCCGTCTTCTCCAGATATTCCAGCGCTCCCAGAAGTCCCGCAATTCCGTGGACATTTAAAGTTCCCGCTTCCAGATGCTCCGGCATCGCCGCAGGCTGTTCTTTTTCATAGCTTCGGATTCCACTTCCGCCCATTTTGAGCGGCCGGATCGAAAGTTCGGGACGAACGTAGATTCCGCCGGTTCCCTGCGGCCCTAATAGTCCCTTGTGGCCGGAAAAACAGAGCACGTCGATCCCGCTTTTCTGTACATCAATCGGCAGAATCCCCGCTGTCTGCGCCGCATCGACGATCAGACGCAGGGAATGGCGTTCCGCAATTTCGCACACCCGCGCAAGATCCGTGATATTTCCGGTCAGGTTGGAGGCATGCGTGACGACAAACGCTTTCGTGTTTTTCCGCACTGCCGCTTCCATCTGATCATAATCGATCCTTCCAGATACATCCGCCGGAATCACGGAAAGCTCCAGTCCCTGTTTTTCCAGTGCATACAGCGGGCGCAGAACGGAATTATGCTCGCAGACTGTCGTGATCACATGATCCCCCGGCCCGAAGAGTCCGAAAATTGCCGTGTTCAGTGCCTCCGTATCGTTGCACGTAAACGCAATCCGCTCCGGACTCTCCGCGTGAAACAACTCTGCCAGCCGCATTCTCGTCTCAAAGACGATGCGGCCCGCATCCAGTGTCGCATCGTGTGCACCGCGGCCTGCATTTCCACAGCCGCGCAGTGCCTGGATCATACGCTCCTCTGCTTCTTTTGGATGCCACAGCGACGTTGCCGCCGAATCGAGGTAAATCATGGCTTAATCACGCGGTCTGCGCTGCTCATGCGCTCCACGATGTCATACATGTTGGTCACACTGCCGACCTGCAGCTTTTCGGTGATGCCGTAGAAGTTCAGGCATGTTCCACAGGTCAGAATTTCAACGCCGCGCGCTGCCAGATCTTTCAGATCCTCCAGGGACTCGGAACCCTCGCAGGTCAGCTTTGCACCGCCGTTGTAGAACAGAATCGTATCCGGCAGCTCATCCTGCTGGGTCAGTGCATAAAGGAAGCTCTTCATCAGAATTTTACCCAGCTCCTCGGCTCCTTCGCCCATATGGTCTGCAGAAAGAACGACGAGTTTTGTTTTCTTTGCCGCCGGTACGAGGCATACGGTTTTCTCTTCTGTTTCAGCCGGCTCTGTTTCCGATACGGTGAACTCCACATGATACTCTTTTTCTTTCTTCTCTTTTACCAGAAAGCCATATCCTTTCTGCTGCGCCATTTTTTCCAGGTTCTGCACGGCGATTTCATTATCCACCAGAACCTCCACTTTTCCGCTTCCCGCAAGTTCTGCAATCGCATTTTTTGCCTTTACCAGCGGTACCGGGCACACATCACCCATTGCGTTTACTGTCTTTTTCTCCATCTCTGCCATTTTTCATCCTCCCTGCCTTACCATTTCCTGCTCTGTGTCACATAAATTTCGGTTCCTGCCGGCTCTGTGATTTTTCCAACGATTGCTGCCGGAATCCCCTGCTCCAGCAGTTTTCTCTGCATTTTTTCTGCATCCACGGCATCCACGGCCATCAGAAGCCCTCCCGATGTCTGCGGATCAAACAGCACCTCCTGCATGCCGAACGGTATATCCTTAAAGGTCACATGCTGCTCCAGATGATTCCGGTTCCGCTGGCCTGCCGCAGTGATCAGAAACTCCTCCGCCGCTTCCACAGCCCCCGGGAACACCGGAATCTGATCCGCCCAGATATGGCAGGACACGCCCGACTCCATCATCTCATGCAGATGTCCTAGGAAACTAAAGCCCGTTACATCGGTACAGGCATGAATGTTATACTTCCGTGCCGTCTCCGAGGCGTACTTATTCAGCGTCATCATCGATTCCACTGCCTTTTGAAATCCACCCGGGTTTTCCTCCCCGACGCGGTGCGCCGCACAGAGAATGCCGGTTCCGAGCGGTTTCGTCAGAATGAGCAGATCACCCACGCGGCCCGTATTGTTCTGCCAGATCCGGTCCGGATGCACGGTTCCCGTGACAGAAAGGCCGTATTTTACACTGTCATCCGCAATCGAATGACCGCCGGAGAGCGATCCGCCCGCCTCCTGCACCTTTTCCGCGCCGCCGCGCATGATTTCTCCGAGGACATTCAGATCCATCTGTTCCGGAAAGCAGACGATATTCAGGGCTGTCCGCACCTCTCCGCCCATCGCATAGATGTCGCTTAAGGCATTCGCCGCCGCAATTTTTCCAAACGTGTACGGATCCTCCACCACCGGCGGAAAGAAATCCAGCGTCTGGACCATCGCAAGGTCGTCCGTCAGCCGGTAGACGGATGCATCGTCTTTGCTGTCATAGCCCACCAGCAGATTCGGATCCTTTTCCCCTTTCGGCAGCTTCTCCAGAATATGTTCGAGCACGCCTGCCCCGAGCTTTGCCGTACAGCCGCCGCTCTTACAGAAAATAATTTTTTCTTCTTCCATCGTTACCTGTTCCCTCTTTTTTCAGCTTCTTCCGCACTCTCCGTCCGTTCCGCGCAGAAGTCCCAACGCATGCGGCAGGGTATCAAGTACAAATCCAAGACTCTCTTCCACCGCCTTCGGGCTTCCCGGCAGATTGATAATCAGCGTCCGATGACGGATTGCACTCACTGCCCGGCTCAGCATCGCCCGTTTTGTGATCGCCATGCTGCCCGCGCGGATCGCCTCCGCGATGCCAGGTGCCACACGGCCGGATACCGCCAGAGTTGCCTCCGGTGTCACATCCCGCATGGAAAATCCCGTGCCGCCTGTCGTGAGGACAAGATCGCACTGCTCCAGATCGGCAAGCCGGATCAGTTCCTCCTCGATCATCGCCCGCTCATCCGGCAGAAGACGCATCGAAACGACCTCATACTGCTCCGCCGGAAGCAGCTCTTTGATCCTTGGGCCGCTCTTATCCTCGCGCTCGCCCTGATATCCTTTGTCACTTAACGTTACAATTCCCACCCGGAAAACCGGGAAATCTTTCTTTTCTGCCATGCTTTATTTTTCCTCTTTCTGATAGATATAATGACCGCTCTTTCCGCCGTCCTTTTCCAGAATGTGGATATCACGAATCACCATGCCGCGGTCCATCGCCTTGCACATATCGTAGATCGTGAGCAGCGCTGTGGAAACGCCAGTCAGCGCCTCCATCTCCACGCCGGTCTTTCCGACACATGATGTGGTGCACACGGCCGTAATAGAATTTGTATTCTCGTCCGTGGTAAATGTCACTTCGCAGTTCGTCAGCGGCACAATGTGGCACAGCGGAATCAACTCCGCATTCTTCTTCGCCCCCATGATGCCTGCCAGCCGTGCAACGCCGAGCACATCGCCTTTTTTTGCCGTATGATCCCGCACGGCTGCAAATACCTCCGGGCTTACCTGTATGGTTCCCGTCGCCGATGCTGCCCGGTACGTGTCCGGCTTCTCATGGACATCAACCATGACGGCGCTGCCGTCTTTCTTAAAATGGGTAAATTCCGCCATCTGTCTCCTCCATTCTATTTCCGTTTTATTCTCCGGGTTCCCACTCTTCTTCCGCTTCACGCACGGGAAGCTCTGCTCTCCCATACCAGGGATTCGTGTTCTCACCGCTTTGTCTTCTGTTTCCTGTCGCGCACGTAACCAGAACATGCTCGATCCCCTGCCTGCGCAGCAGCTCCACAAGTTTCTCTGCGGCCGCCCGGTGTTCTTTTTCCTCATACTGGTGCAGTACCGCATAAAACGTTCTGCCTTTCAAATCCTTCTGCTGTCCCTGTTCCGATGCGATCAGCCGTGCCAGATCTTCTTCCGTGATATGGTGTTCCATCGTACAGCCAAGCAGTTCCGCCGCCCGTTCTGCCCGAAAGCAGCCCTTGCCAAGCGGCTGTCCCAGTGCCGAAAGACCTGTCACACCAATCACAAGATCTGAAGAGGAAAGCAGCGCCGGTTCATGTTCCGCCGGTGCCTTGCACGGCAGGTGCCTCGCGCCGTCCGCCTCGATCAGCGTCAGATCGGCCTTTTTGCGTGCCGCTTCAAATAGTTCCGTTTCCGGCATGGAAAGCTTTTCCGTATCCCGGCAGGCACTCCCGATAATCGCTGCGCGGCCTGTGCGAAATTTTCTTTCGACCGCTTCCAGACTCTGGTCATGCCATTCCTTCGGCGGACGGTAAATGTGCGTCGAAGTTGTCACCAGTACCTTCTGATCGTTTTTTACGCAAAAGCCTGCCATCTCGTACAGCAGCGTCGTTTTTCCGCCGCCGCCGATGATAGAAACTACATAGTTCTTTTCCTTTAAAAAGGGGAACGCCGTTCCCATTCCTACCGGCTCCAGCTTCTGTTTTTCTGTTTTCTGCCAGATTCGAAGCATCTCCTCTGCCCCCTTCTGCCGTCTTTCTTTCTCACTCTACCATACTCATTTTGGGCTGTCAAATTTTACTCGCGCCGTAAAAACTTGAAAAAAGAACTGCCCCGATCGGGCATCCCCATCAGAGCAGTTCTTCTATTCTTACTGAACGTGTACGGTAAGCACCGCTGCATTTGATCTGTTTCCATCGCTGTCCGTCACATGATACGTCAGCGTGTAATCTCCCGGCACTGCAGTATCCACATCGCCGTCGATCTCAATCTGGTTAAAGAGTGACTCCTGGCTGTCTGCATCATCGGTCATCTCTTTGATATAGCTGGTTTTGTCCAGATCGTTTCCGGCTTCCACTGTTACTTCATACGTATTCAGGTACAGTTTTGGGCTTTCCGCCGGCAGTGCTTCGATTTCCATCTGCGCATCTGTCTCATTTTTTGTGCCCTCTGTGTCATTCTGCTGCGGCTCCTCTGTTGCCGGTGCAGACTCATCTGCCGCCCCACTGTTATCCGTTTCCTGCGTAGCCTCATTTTCCGCCGGGGTATCTTCCGCTGCAGCTTTATAATTCACGCGGCGTGTTGCTTTTGATACATTATTGTGACTGTCCTTTGCCGCATAGACAACCGATGCACTGGTATGGTCATCGTTCGGGAAAATGTTTTCAATCATCAGCGAATCTGTCACATCTCCGTCTTTCTCATCCGTTGCAGTAACGCCTTCCAGCAAAGGCGCTGTATCACTGCCTTCCTCATACGTTACATCCCCATCAGCTGGAAGCTCGATTTCCGGGCCTTTTCGGTCGTCCGTCACTACGACAGCTGCTGTACCGGCTCCTAGCGCCACGCACAGGACAATCAAACCTGCAACAATCCCTTTTTTCATGGCAGTTAATCGTCCTCCTCCTGGCCGTAATCTCCATATTTGTACTGACCGTATTTTCCGTATTTACCATACGCCTGTTTCTGCATATCCACCTTGTTCAGGACAACGCCAAGCAGCGGGCAGTTACTTCTCTCGAGCTGGCTCTTTACTTCCTGTGCAAAACGATAGCTGATCACACCGGACTCAATGACCATGATTGAACCATCACAGATTTCTGCAACGATTGCACTGTCGATAACGCTTCCAAGCGGAGGAGTATCCACAATCACATAATCGTAAACTTTACGAAGTGCATTTAAAAGACTTCGGAAGTTCTTTCCCCCCAGAAGCTCTGCCGGATTCGGCGGAAACGGGCCGGAATAAATCATGTAAAAGTTCTTTACATTGGTAGAACAGATGACATCCTCCAGAGTTGCCTGACCGGACAGGAAGTGTGCCAGTCCGCGAACAGATTTCTGTGTTTTCGTTCTTCCAAGAAGAACCGATTTCCGAAGATCGGCATCGATCAAAATCACTCTTTTTCCGCTCTCTGCAAGAGAAATGCCGAGCTGCATAGAAACACTGCTCTTTCCCTCATTTGGTGTACAGCTTGTAACCGCGATTACTTTCTTATCTTCTCCGCAGAACTGAAGGTTGGTCCGAAGAGATTTGTAGGCTTCCACAATCTGATAGCCTGATTTTTCCTGTTTTACTACTACCTGATTCACGTTCCGTATCCTCCCTTATTTCTTTCTTCCACGGCCGTTTTTGTTTTTCTTCTTGCTCTTTTTCTGTCCTTCTGCAAGAGGAATTATGCCGAGTGTACTGACACCCAGATAACGTTCTACATCTTCGGAGGTCTGGATGGTGTCATTTGTCAGATAAACAATAATGATGATGACAATCGCGATAAATGCACCTGCTATTGCACCGATCAGCCCGTTTTTCTTAATACTTGGGCTTACCGGCTCATCTGGAATATTCGCCTCATCTACCACATTTACAGCTTCTGTGTTCATAACGTTCTGAATATGATCTGATGCTGCTACACGGATTGCATCCGCCATCTGGCTTGCTACATACGGATCTTCGTCTTTTACTGTAATCGAAAGGATACGCGTATCGTTCTGTGTAGTAACAGTAATTTTGTTCAAAAACTCCTCATAGGTAAGATCCAGATTTAACTGTGCAATAACGGTTTCAACAACCTGACGGCTCTGAATCAGCTCCGCATAGTCTTTGGTTAAAAGAGAACTTGCCTGCAGATCTCCACTTGTTACAGTACTGCTGCTGTCCTGTTTTGACAGTACATACATTTTTGTCGTCGATTCATACTGCGGCTTCATAAATACTTTGCTGACCAGTACCATCAGAAGGCCAAGTGCCAATGCAGCTAAAATCACATAGCCAATTTTGCTCCAGAGCACACGAAGCAGTTCCAGTAAATCGATTTCAATTTCATCCTGATTCTGTTGATTCGTTTCCATCTTCTTCTCCTGACTTTTTTTAGATTTCTCCGGCATCCCTTAAGATTTCCATCGGATTATCGTGGAAAATCCTTTCGGCATATGCCTCTCCCATTTTTTTTGAAACATAGGCAGCGCCTGCTCCTATGTTGGGAATACGTGTTTTTGTGTTGTGGGAATCGCTGCCGACAAAACCGAGCAGATCTTCCTTCATCAGTTTTCTGCAGTAGCGTTTTGCCCCCCACGTATACTTTCCAAGTATACTTTCCACATTCACCTGCAGTCTTGCGCCCATATCCACCAGATCGCTGGAAAATCCGACGCTCTTTACCGTTGCCTGATAGCGCTCCACATGCGCGATAATCGGTTCATAACCGCAGGACAGTACATTGTAGACTCTCTCACGGATATGCTGTGCGGAATCTCCCTCGGAAAATTCCAACAGAACATAGGATGAACCGGCCATGGTCACATATTTCCGTTTTTCCAGGATATCCTGAAGATCCATGTTCGAGTGAAGTTCACACCCGAGATAAAGCGACATATCCGGATATTCCTTTTTTGCCGCTTCCTGCAGTTTCAGAAACTGCTCATGTACCTTTTTTGCCGGTGTTTCAAACATCCGCCGCCGATAATGCGGTGTGATGATAATCTTCCTGACCCCGTCCTCGTGCTGCATTTTCAGCATCGCCAGCGACTCTTCCAGGTCAGCTGCACCGTCGTCTACCCCCGGGACCATATGGCAGTGTACATCAAATAATTCCTTCATACCTTATCCCTCTTTTTGTGTTCTTTCTTCAAGTCACGCATACTTAGACATTCTACTTTAGTATACATCCTTTTGTGATCTCTGGCAATACAAAAAACATACTCTGTATTTATTTTTTAACATTTTTGTCAAACTTGCCTAAAATGAGGGATAAAAAAGAGACCTCCATTTTCATGTCGGCCTCTCCCGTTATTTTCTGCAGATGAAAACCCCTGCCTCTTTTGTGATCGCAATTCCGCCGTGTTTCTGAATTTTCTTTTCCAGAAATTCTTTGAATTCCCGCTGTCTCGGATACAGATACTCATTCTGATTTCCATGGCAGGAAAGGATATAGTCCAGAAGCGGCTCCGGCCGGTCGACCCAGAGACTGTCCTCGTAGATTCTTTTCTCTACGCTGCCAAAATAAGGCTTTAACTGCTTTTCTCCGTGATCCAGACCAAAAATAGTATACAGCGCCACCTCCGAAAGATTGATCTGCGGATCAAACTCCTGTACCAGATCGGTAATCTCTTTCATATGGCCTTTTCCATATGTACTGCAGTAGAACACGCCGTCATCTGAAAGCACACGGCTGATTTCCTGCAGACCGCGGGACAGATTCTGGACATAGAACAAAACATGATTTGCAATAATCCGGTCGTATTCCGCATCCGGAAACGGAAGCTTCTGGCAGTCCAGTGTCCGGAAATCAAAACAGGATGCCTTTTCTTCTCCCAGATTTTCTGCCGCATCCCGGATCATGCCGTCCGACAGGTCAGACAGACAGATATACTTTCCTTTCAGCACGGATGGCTCCGCTTTTTTCCAGAGCTGCCCGTTTCCGCAGCCGATCTCCAGAATCCGGCGCGCACCGTCAAAATCCATTTGATCCAGAAGCCATGGAAACCATCCCTTTTTATTTTGGGAATACTGCTCGTGCAGCGAAATACGGATATTCAGGTTTTCCCCGTTTTTGTACTGCTCCACCAGCATCTTTTCCATATCGGTCAGATGAATCAGGTTCAGAATACCGGTCCAGTCAATCTGGTTCGTCTCCTCCAGAATCTGTGTCGTATTCTGCAGTGCCTTTTCCATCTGCTCCAGATTTTCCATTTTCTTGTGCACAAGTCCGATCTGCATTTTCAATGACTTCAGAATATCCGCGCTCGTATCGTGAATCGTCATATTTCCGATCTCATTCAGCGAAAATCCGAGATATTTCAGCGATAAAATTTTCTGCAGCTTCAGAAAATCCTCATCCGAATACATCCGATAACCGGATTCGTTAATAAAGCTCGGCTTCAGCAGCCCTTTTTTGTCGTAATAGCGAATTGTCCGAATGGTCACATGGGCCATCCGGGCAAATTCACCAGTGGTATAATATTGATCCATATCCACCACTCCTTCGCAAAAGCCGCTTTTTTGCGGCCTTTGCATTTCACTTTTCTCTCTTACAGACGGTCTTTGTACATCTCAGCGAAGTAGTTCTGATACTCACCGCTGATGATGTGTTTCCACCAGTCTTCATTGTCCAGATACCACTGAATTGTCTGTGCAATTCCGGTATCGAAGTTGTATTTTGGTTTCCATCCAAGCTCAATCTCGATCTTGGTCGGGTCGATTGCATATCTTCTGTCATGGCCCGGGCGGTCTTTTACGTATTTGATCAGAGATTCCGGTTTGTCCAGAGCTTTCAGGATGGTCTGTACTACCTGAAGGTTTGTTCTCTCGTTGTGTCCGCCAATGTTGTAAACCTCGCCTACTTTACCTTTATGGATAATCAGGTCGATTGCTTCACAATGGTCGGATACGTGCAGCCAGTCTCTGACATTCTCACCGTTTCCGTATACCGGAAGCTCTTCGTCTGCCAGTGCGCGGCTGATCATAAGCGGAATCAGCTTTTCCGGGAAGTGATACGGGCCGTAGTTGTTGGAGCATCTGGAAACGGTAACCGGGGTACCGAAGGTTCTGTGGTAAGCCAGTACAAACAGGTCTGCGCTTGCTTTGGATGCAGAGTACGGGCTGGAGGTGTGGATCGGGGTATTCTCTGTAAAGAACAGGTCCGGGCGATCCAGCGGAAGGTCTCCATAAACTTCATCGGTAGATACCTGATGATATCTCTTTACGCCGAATTTTCTGGAAGCATCCAGCAGTACACGGGTTCCCATTACGTTGGTCTGAACAAAGATGCCAGGATCCTCGATGGAACGGTCTACATGGCTCTCTGCTGCGAAGTTGACAACAACGTCAAATTTCTCTTTTTCAAACAGATCCATGATGAAAGCTTCGTCTGCGATATCACCTTTTACAAATTTGTAGTTCGGTTTGTCCTCAACCGGTTTCAGAGTCTCCAGGTTTCCCGCATAGGTCAGCAGGTCCAGGTTTACGATCTGATAATCCGGGTATTTGTTTACCATGTGATGTACGAAGTTTCCGCCGATAAATCCGGCTCCGCCTGTTACTAATACTTTCATGCTTTTTCTCCTTTTTGGTGTGTTTATCGTCTCAGTTTTATGTCAATTCAACTTGTTGTACCCTCACTATAATGGGTGACGTTGCGTCATGGTCAAGAGGAGAATGAAAAAAGTTTGTGAAAATCTTGTTTTTTCCCCTCCTACCTGTCTATCTTAAAATTTTTACGGCGATTCTCGTAATATACTGTTCCATTTCCTGACTGGTCAGCGCGTCCACCATATATTCCTCATAAAAGCGGTCATCCAGCAAAAATTTCTGTTCCGTGGCATATCGGAACAGCTTCCGGTACGCCGCTTCAATTCCCTGCCATGGTCCTTTATAATAATAGCAAAGATACTCTCCCTCCGGCCGAACCGTGTATCGCACTTTCGCCGGCACACGATCAAAAATCAGATAGAAATCACGGTAATCCAGAAAATTCCCCGTTTCCAGTGTTTCCCGTTTCTGAACAAACCCCACATTATACGAACTTCGATTTCCGTATTGCCCGCAGTAAGCATAGAGCTCTCCGATTTTCTGATTGACTGCCAGATTATCCGCTGACTCGCTGTGGTTTGTGACAAGATACTGCAATGGAAGGGTATGGATCCCCACAGGACAGAAGGGATCTTTTTCAAACGCCTCACGGCATTCCGCCGATGCCTGTGCCAGAAACCGCTTCTTTTCCCCAATCCAGCGCTGCATCTCGCGGAGCCGCTGCATTTTTTCGCGCACCACCTTCTCCTCCTGTTCCAGCAGTACTCCGAATTTTTCAGGACTCCGCTGTTCCAGATAATTTCGAATCTCTGCCAGCGGCATGCCCAGCTCCCGCAGCATTCCGATCACATCAAACGTTTCCATCTGATCCATCGCATAATACCGGTAGCCGTTTGTCCCTCTTCTTTTTGGTACGAACAGCCCAATCTCATCATAATGGAAGAGCGTTTCCTTTGTCGTGCCTACCAGCGCTGCAAATCGCCCCGCGCTTAAATACTCCTGTTTTCCCATTTCTGACTCCTTTTCCTGAATATGTGCTCTCGGAATTTTTCCTGTTTTTCACCTTTTTTGCACTTGACTATAGGGTTACCCTATCCTTTATAATAGCAAACGATTCAAATTTTCACAAGAAATCTTTCCCATCTAAAGCGTGTCTGAAAAAGGCTTTTCACACATAAAAAGGAGGTTTTTGATTATGAGCCAGTCACTCGCCAAGGATTTCAACTTCCGCTCTCTGCTGAAGTTTGCGTTTCCATCGATCATCATGATGATCTTTATGTCTCTCTACAGTATTGTGGATGGCTTTTTCATCGCACAGTACGTGGACAGCATGGCGCTTTCCGCCGCCAATATCGTCTATCCTGCCGTCAGCATCCTTCTTGCCGTCGGCATCATGTTCGGTACCGGAGGCAGCGCCGTTGTCGCCGCAAAGATCGGACAGGGAAAACTGGAGGAAGCCAACCGTAACTTTTCTGCCCTTACCCTTACCACACTGATCATCGGTATTCTGGGCGCAGCGCTCGGCAACCTGTTTTGCCGCCAGATCTGCAGTCTGCTTGGTGCAACGCCGGTGCTGATGGATTACGGTATCGCCTATCTGCGGACGATCCTTTCCTTTGCCCCTGTCTGTCTTCTCCAGGCGCTGTTCCAGTCCTTCTTTGTAACGGCAGGACGCCCGGGACTCGGACTTTCCCTTACGGTGTCCGCCGGCATTACCAACATGATTCTGGACTATCTGTTTGTCGTTCCGCTCCATCTCGGTGTTGCGGGAGCGGCCCTTGCCACCGGCCTTGGCCAGTGTATCCCGGCCGTTGCCGGTATTTTATACTTTACCTTTGCCCGAAAAGGCCTTCGTTTCACCCGGCCGGAGTTTTCCAAAGGCCTGCTCTCCACAAGCTGCTTCAACGGTTCCTCCGAGATGGTCAGCAATCTTTCCGCAGCCGTTGTCACTTACCTTTTCAACATGCTGATGCTGAAATTTGAGGGCGAAATCGGTGTTGCCGCCATCACGGCGATTCTGTACGGACAGTTTCTCTTTGTTGCGCTGTACCTCGGCTACAGTATCGGCGTTGCACCTGTGTTCAGCTTCAACTACGGCAGCCGGAACAAACAGCGGCTGATCCGGCTTTACCGCATCAGTATCCGCTTCGTTGTGGTAAGCTCTGTGATCATCGCACTTGTGGCCGCCTTCGGCTCTCCGGTCATTTCCGCCGTTTTCATGCAGAAAGGCACGTACGGCTTTGAACTGACACGCCACGGCGGATATCTGTTCTCCATCGCTTACCTGTTCTGCGGTACGAATATCGTCGCCTCCGGCATTTTTACGGCACTGTCAGACGGAAAGACCTCTGCTTTGATTTCTTTTTTGCGAACCTTCGTCTTTATCGTTCTCTCCGCGCTGCTTCTGCCGCTCGTGCTTGGCACCAACGGTGTGTGGCTGTCGATTCCGGTCGCCGAATTTCTGACGCTGTTCATCTCCGTGCCGAAGCTGTCCCGCTATTTCAAGGATCCGAAAGTCGCAACGGAGACGCAAACAAGTCCCAACTGATCTTACCGACTTCGCTGATTCTCAAAACCCCGCACAGGGATCCGTTGTTTTCACAGGATCCGCTGTGCGGGGTTTCTCTTTTGCTACCACTTTTTCCCCGGGCAGTCCCGCAGTGCAATCGCTGCCCGCATCTCCACGTAGCAGCCGCACATGCGGCACATGCCGGACAGCAGCTTTTCACACTCCTTACAGATGGAAAGCCGCCGCTCGTATTCCTCCTCCGGCGTTTTATCGTCCGCCGGAATTCTTGCAATATAATCATACATATTCTGAAAAAAGCCTGCCTCGTCCATCTCACGAAGCAGGCATTTTTTACAGATCCTGGTATTTCCGTCCATCAAACTCCTCCGGAACCGAATCTTTTTTCATCCCAGATATCTTCTGGTTTTTATGGTTTCCCTATTTTACGGCGATATGAAGCACACTGCACGCCGGAATGGTAAAGGAAATTCCCTCTTTTGTTGCCTGCACACCGTCAAAGCCCTGAACGCCAACCGTCTCCGGCGCTTCAAAGGTGTTTTTATCCTGCATATGGCCGGTTACGATCTCGGCTTTGATCTCGCCGGCTTCTTTTCCAAGAAGTACCGCCTCTACCGGATATGCTTTCTCCAGATCCACATTCGTCATCGTAATATGAAGTACACCGTTGGCATCTACCGAAACAGATTCCGTCAGATTCGGAACCATGTATTCATCTTCCAGACCAACCTGCTCCGTTTCCAGAGAGCTTGCCAGAAGATCATTTTCCTGATGTACCTGATACAGATCGAAAACATGATACGTCGGAGTTTTGACCATCTTTTCCCCCTCGGTCAGGATCATCGACTGCAGAACATTGACCATCTGTGCGATATTTGCCATCTTGACGCGGTCGCTGTGTTTGTTGAAAAGATTCAGGTTGATCCCTGCGACCAGTGCGTCACGCATGGTATTCTGCTGATACAGAAATCCCGGATTCGTTCCAGGCTCCACATCATACCAGGTACCCCACTCATCCACGATCATGCCGACCTTTTTGTCCGGGTCATACTGATCCATAATGGCGCTGTGGCGACGGATCAGCTCTTCCATATACATCGTCTTTTTCATGGTCTTATACCAGTCTTTTTCCGCAAACTCCGTTGCACTTCCCTTGTGATCCCAGGTTTCCGGCACCGTATAGTAATGAAGCGACAGGCCATCCATCATGCCATGCTGCTGTGGGGAGGTTCTGCGGAAGCATGCTTTCATCACTTCCTGCGTCCACTCATAATCATCCGCATTGGCGCCGCAGGCAATCTTCCGGATCTTTTTGTTTCCATCGTAATCACGCACAAAGGTCTGATATCTGCGGTACATATTTCCGTAGAATTCCGGATTCATATTTCCGCCGCAGCCCCAGTTCTCATTGCCGACGCCGAAGAAATCGACGGTCCATGGCTTTTCGTGCCCATTTTCCGCACGAAGGTCTGCCATCGGAGATACACCGTCAAATGTCATATATTCAACCCACTCCGACATCTCCTGTACAGTACCGCTTCCCATATTTCCGTTGATATAGGTTTCACATCCGATCTGACGGCAGAGTTCAAAAAACTCGTGGGTACCGAAGCTGTTGTCCTCGACAACACCGCCCCAGTTGGTGTTGATCATTTTTTTGCGGCTTTCTTTCGGTCCGATACCGTCTTTCCAGTGATATTCATCTGCAAAACATCCGCCCGGCCAGCGCAGTACCGGAACTTTGATATTTTTCAGTGCTTCAACAACATCGGTACGCATTCCGTTCACGTTCGGAATATCGGAATTTTCTCCTACATAGAGTCCTTCATAAATACATCTTCCCAGATGCTCCGAAAACTGTCCCTGGATTTCCTTATTGATTTTTGAAAGCTTTCTGTTCGCATCAATTACTAACTTAGCCATAACTTGTCCCCTTTCGAGATCTTAAATTTGGCTTTATTATAGGAGATGTATCTCACTTGTGTCAATGAGCGTACAAGTTGTTTCCCCATGATTTTTTCAAAAAGTGCGGCCGTCTGGCTGCTGACCAAAAGGCCGCTTGTTTTATTTTTCATTCTGCATACGAAAAAACCGCCCTGGTTTTCACCAGGACGGTTACCGTCCGTGCGTTAGAGGATTCGAACCCCCGACCTTTTGGTCCGTAGCCAAACGCTCTATCCAGCTGAGCTAAACGCACATTTCTTTGTCGCTTTAGAACTCTTTGTTTATCACTCGTTCCCGCTGACATCATGTATATTACACTATCCTAAGAGAAAAGTCAACACCTTTTTGAAAAAAATTTAAAATTTTTTCGAATAACAGTTTTTTGTGAAAATAAGGGCTTTTTCCCCTATTTCACAGTCCGCACCAGGTAGTCTTTCTTTCGCAGTTCCTCTTCAATCAGATCCAGGGTCTGCGCAGAGTCTGCCGATACGGTATGAAAATGTTCCCCTGATGTGATATTCTTCAGCGGCCGTGATTTTCCCTGCCGGATTTCTTCCATAAACAGTGCCACCTTATTTCGTGAACTGATATTAAGTTCCGCCCGCAGTTCTCCGTAAACCTCGTGACGCACAATCACATCCAGCACAACGCCGCCGAAATCCACAATTGTATTCAGCTCGTCCTGCATCTGCTCATCCGTGTGATTCACCTCAAAGACCCGCGTCTCTCTCACCGGGCTGCTGCAGATGTAGCCGCGGTTTGTCGCAATCACATCGTATCCGGCAGCGCGGATCAGGGCAATGTCCTGGACAATCACCTGACGGCTGACTTCACAGCTCTTTGCCAGCGCTGCACCGGAGACCGGCGTCTTACTGTTTGTTATTCTTTGAAGAATCTCTTCTCTTCGTTCCTTTCCACTCATCATAAAACAAGACCTCGCATTTCGTACACTTCCCTTATCTTATCACACTTTCCGCCGTTTCTACAATAGCAGGAAATCATTTTCCAAAAGCTTTGTCAAGGACTAAAACTTTATGAAATTTTCCGGGCTCTCGTATATTCGTCCCGCCAACTGCCAATCATGAACGTATAACAGTAACGAACGGTAACCATACGTTCCATGTTTCAGGAGGATGCATACCATGGCGATCAATAAAGTTGAACTGTGCGGAGTCAATACATCACGCCTTCCCGTACTGAATGCCGAAGAAAAAGAGACTCTGCTGAAAAAGGCCCGCGAAGGAGATGCTGCTGCCCGCGAACGCTACATTCAGGGCAATCTGCGCCTTGTCTTAAGCGTGATCAAGCGCTTCTCCAACAGCAGTGAAAACGCCGACGATCTCTTTCAGATCGGCTGTATCGGCCTGATTAAGGCGATTGATAACTTCGACACGACCTTAAACGTCCGTTTCTCCACCTATGCCGTGCCGATGATCATCGGTGAAATCCGGCGGTATCTGCGTGACAACAATGCGATCCGCGTCAGCCGTTCCCTCAGGGATACTGCCTACCGCGCCATCTGCGCCCGCGAACTTTATCTCAAGCAGAACCAGAAAGAGCCTTCGATCGAGGAAATCGCCGCTGAAATCGGCATTGGAAAAGAGGATATCGTCTATGCCCTCGATGCAATCCAAAGCCCAATGAGTCTGTATGAGCCCGTCTACACGGAAGGCGGCGATACCCTGTATGTCATGGATCAGTTAAGTGATAAGAAAAATAAAGAAGAAAACTGGGTGCAGAACCTCGCCCTGCAGGACGCGGTCGCCCGTCTCAATGAGCGCGAACGCCAGATCATCCGCATGCGTTTCTATGAGGGGCAGACCCAGATGGAGGTTGCCCGGGAAATCGGCATCTCGCAGGCGCAGGTCAGCCGGCTGGAAAAGTCCGCCCTGCGCTCTATGCGGAATTATCTCTCCGACGAGCGGTAACGCCCGCCGTTCACTGAATTTCTGCAAACTCCAGCCGGTAATCCGACGGCGGCATTCCATAGTGTTTCCGGAACACACGGGAATAGTAAAAGGGATCTTCAAATCCGCACGACAGCGCCGTCTGTTTGACCGTCATCCCCATCTGCAGCAGCTTTTCTGACTGCTGCAGCCGATATTCCAGCAGATACTGTCCTGGTGACCAGCCGATTTTCTTCTGAAACAGACGGTTCAGCGTTGTGCGGCTGACCGCCATTTTCCGCGCAATTGTCTCCGCGCAGAACTCACTCCTGTGATACCCTGCGGCAATCAGAGCCATCGCTTCCATAATCCGCGGATCCTCCTTCTTTCTCTCCTCCCGCTGCGGCTCCGCCAGATCCTGGTACACGCCCAGAAGCGCAAGCAGCACACCGACGGCCTCCTGGCTGTTCCGGCGATAGAGTTCCATCTGGCAGAGACGCTCAAAATACGGCAGAAGCCTTTCCTGACGGAGAGGCGGCGCCGCCGGCTGCTGTGGGTTCAGTACCGACCGTGCCAGAATCTGCCGGCATTGTTCCCCGACAAAATCAACCCACACATATTCCCACGGCTCGTTCTCATCCGGCGCATACTGCACCACCTGCTCTGGACAGATTAAAAAGCTCTGTCCGGCGGTAAGTGTGTACGTCTTTTTCCCGCAGGTAAACGTTCCCTTTCCGCTTATAATATAATGTATAATATAGCACTGCCGTACACCCGGCCCCCAGGAATGCAGATCATGGCAGTCCTGCCGCCCGGCATCGACAGGCCGGATCCCGTTCATTTCTGATACAAGCATATTCTTTCCTTTTCCCGTATTTTATTCTTTATGAAGCAAAAATCCATGCTTTTGTCTTAAAATTCCATGGTTTTGCTCTGGAAATCCATCTATACTCAAAGTACATCAAAACTTACGGGAGGTCAATACTATGATCAAACTTACACCGCCGATGGGCTGGAATTCCTGGAACACCTTCGGAGAAAATATCAATGAAAAAATGATTTTTGAAACTGCTGATGTCATGGCCGAGAGCGGCCTGCGCGATAAAGGATACGAATATCTTGTCATCGACGACTGCTGGTCTTTACGTGAACGCGATGAAAACGGCCATCTTTTGCCGGATCCGGAAAAATTTCCGCATGGTATGAAAGCCGTTGCCGATTACGTTCATTCCAAAGGGCTGAAATTCGGTATGTATTCCTGCGCCGGAAACATGACGTGTGCCGGCTACCCTGGCAGCTATGAGCACGAATTTGTCGATGCGGAAACTTTCGCATCCTGGGATGTTGATTTCTTAAAATACGACTACTGCTACCACAGCCCGATCCTGCACGGAAAATATCTGTACCGCCGCATGGGACTGGCACTCGAGAACTGCGGCCGCGACATTCTCTTCTCTGCCTGCTCCTGGGGTGCTGATGAAACGCATGAGTGGATCAAAGAAACCGGCGCTTCCATGTGGCGTTCCACCGGCGACATCTTTGATACCTGGGATTCTGTCAAAGATCTCGTGGCACAGCAGGAAAAACTGCATCCGTACAACGGCGTCGGCTGCTTCAACGATATGGACATGCTGATCGTCGGCATGCATGGAAAAGGAAATGTTGGACTGGCCGGCTGCAGCGATGTCCAGTATCAGACACACTATGCACTGTGGGCATTCCTTGGCTCCCCGCTGATGATCGGCTGCGACATCCGCGAGATGAGCGACGAAACCCGCCGCATTCTCATGAATGACGAAATGATCCGCATCAACCAGGATCCGCTCTGCCGTCAGCCGTATAAAGTGAAAAACCATGCATGGAATGACAAGGTTCTGATCTATGTGAAGGCACTCGCAGACGGAGATCTCGCCATCGGTATGTTCAATCTCAGTGATGAAAAATCACGTGCAGCCATGAATCTCGATGAAATCGGCCTTCCGTTCTCCACCGGCCGTACTCTGGAACTTACTGAGGTCTGGACCTGCGAGAACCTGTGTGCAAACAATGCATCCCTTGTCACAGAACTCGAGCCGTTTGCATCAAAAGTATACCGTGCAAAGGTCGTAAAACTCTGATGGCACGCTGTATGCAGTGCGGCAAAGAACTCACACATAACGAGATCGGTGCCCACCGTAAATTTATCAACCGCGGCGCAGAACAGTTTTTCTGCAAGCAGTGTCTTTCTAAGCATCTCGGTGTAACGCCGGAGCTCATTGACGAAAAAATCGAACAGTTCAAGCGGCAGGGGTGTACACTGTTTGTATAGACCTACACTGTCTGAAATGCACACAGCCGGATTTCCGCCAAATAGAAATCCGGCTCTATTTTCATGCTGCATAAAAAATCATTTCTTCTTTATTTCTTTCAGATATGCTCCGGCATCCTTTAGGAATCCCGCCACAATCAGAAGAATTACCATTCCGATCGGAAACGCTGCCACGATACTGACCGACTGCAGATTGCTCATAGAGCTTTCGGAAAAGACCAGTGCAATCGGAAGCAGAATCAGCAGAAGGCACCACATAAGCTGAATCGCTTTCGATGGCTGCTGTCCCTCTTCCAGACGGCGGTAGCTGTAGCAGGAAACCGTCAGCGCAATCGAATCAAACGAGGTCGCATAAAAGGCAATCATCGTGAGCAGCAGAACGACAAGAACCAGCGATGCACACGGGATCTTCTGGATCATGGCGATAATCATTCCATAGAGATCACCGTCTTTGGCATACCGCGCGATAAAATCCGCTTTTCCCGCCATCTGCATCCCCATCGATTCATTTCCCAGGATGATAAAGCTTAAAATCGTGGAGCCAACGCCGAATCCATATCCGCCAAGGATTGTCTGCCGCACCGTTCTTCCCCGGGAAATACTTCCGATAAAAAATGGCGCCGCCACGCACCATACCATCCAGTATGCCCAGTAATAAATAGTCCAGTTCTGCGGAAAATGCGTCTCGCGCAGCGGATCGGTATCGGTCGCCAACGTCGGGAAATACTGAATCATCCGTCCCAGCGATGAAAATCCCGTCTCGATAATATACCGCGTCTGTCCGCCGAACAGCAGCACGTACGCCAGTAGCCCGAAAAACAGATAGATGCAGAGCTTTGCCAGAAAACCGATTCCGCGGAAGCCGTGAAGCAGCGAATACGTGTACACAAAACACGTAATCAGCAGAATCACAATTGTCACTGCGTTCCGGTCCAGATTGATATGAAACAATGCATTGATTGCACTTGCCATCAGCGGCGTTGCCACGCTGAATGTCGTTGCCGTTCCTGCAAGGAGTGCAAATACCGCCAGCAGATCAATCAGCCGTCCGCCGATGCCGTCCGTCTGTTTTCCCATAATCGGACGGCAGGCTTCTGAATACCGCTGCCGGTTCCGTTTCCGCACGTGCAGCATAAACCCAAATGCGGCAGCGAGAACGAGATAAAAGCCCCACGGAATCAGACTCCAGTGAAACAGCGGGTACACGCCCGCCCACTCCTGGATTCCGCCCATCTTTTCAATCTGCGGATCAGCAGCATACATCACCCATTCTGCAAAAGAATAAAACAGAATGTCTGCCGCAAGGCCGCACGTAAACATCATGGATCCCCAGGCAAAAAAAGAATATTTCGGTTTCTCATCCTGCTCTCCTAACACAATATCGCCATATTTTGAAAATGCCAGATACAAAGAGAGCAGAAAAACGCCAAGGCCAATTGCAAGATAATAGACTCCAAAGGTATCTCCCAAGAAGAAGCGTACCTTCGCAAGAACTGTGTTGGACTGTTCCGGCAGGAGGAAAAACAAAATGCTGAGCGCTGCAATCAGTCCCAGCGGCAGCAGCGTGATCATCCAGTCAATCTGACCTTTTTTCCGTATTTTTCCGCTCTGTTTCTTTTTCGCCACTCTGTTTTCATCAACTGTATTCATGTTTTCTGTTCCTTTCTGCTATACTGCCCGATCCAGCTTATTTTTCTTCTGATTTTTCCTGCCCCTGTGCCTCATATCCGCAGTAAGACGGATCCAGATCGCAGAGTTCCGAGAAATCATCAATCTCAATCAGATCGCCTTCCTGCATAGGATAAATGCCAAGCTCATATTCTTCAAAATGACAGAACATCGCCACATCATCCCAGTAAATCTGGCGGTTCTGTTTTTTTTCAAATTCCAGTTCCAGGTGGCGTTTCAGCCGCTTTCCGTCCTCCCGGTTCCAACGTGATACACTGAAGAGCTGCCAGCCGCCCTTACCGCCGGTCCGGCTACAGGAACACACGATTCCATCCTTCACCTGCATCAGCCATTCATCCGTCTTTTCGTCCGTCCAGACAGCATTGTAGCCAGAATGCGTAAATTCCGGTGCAAGAATTTCTTTTTTGTATATAATCTGATCCCCATCCAGAATCATTGCATTTTCCAACTGTTCCCGCGCCACATAGAGCGATGCAATATTATTGCAGGAATCCCAGTATGGATTTTCGATCAGTGTCACACCTTTATATTCTGCGGTAAGGCACGCAAACTGCTCTTTCCGATATCCCACTACTACATAAATCTCATAAATTCCATTTTCATGCAGCGCCTGAATCACCGTATCAATCATGCGGACACCCTTCACACGGATCAGCGGTTTCGGCGTAGTAAGCGTTACCGGCCGCATCCGCGTTCCCGTTCCCGCCGCCATGATAATTGCACGTTCTACATGATTTTTCTGCTGAATTTCACTTCCCGGTCTCTGCCCCACATCCATCGCTTTCATTCTTCCACCCTCTTATTCTTCCTGACCTTTGCTTTTGGCAAGCTCCTGCTTAACAAGTTTATAGTAATCCTTAGCATATCGGTACTGTTTCAGCGAATACTCGCCAAACTCCACGCCTAACCGGCTCTTGTACTCACACCAGTTGCTCCATAAAAGCCCGCACACCGCAATGTATGCATAAATTTTCGTGCGCACCTCCTGCGGACAGCCTTCCGTAAAATAACTGTCGATCAGCGCATCCACCTGCGGACGGTCATACATGGCGTAAATGCAGAACATCGCCAGATCCACATGTGCATCCTGCATGCCCGCATATTCCCAGTCAATCAGACGAATTTCCGTTCCGCCGTTTTTCTCCACAAACAGAAAATTGTCCGGCACCGCATCAATATGCGTCAGCGTCCACACCTTCGGCTGCGCTTCCAGATAAGCCTCAAGCTCCAGCACATGCGCTTTCGTCGTGCTGTAATCCCGATAAACAGACGGTTCTCCCTCCCACAGACTTTCATAGTATGCGATCTGGTCAAACAGCGAAAACGTATGCTCCACGCTCAGATGCTCCTCATGGAAGGAACGGAGCTTTTTCATACAGGCCTGCACATCCTCAGGGTTTTCCGGATCGCAGACACGCGCACCCTCCAGGTATTTCGTAATCTTATAGCCGTTTTCCGGATTGATCGACACGATTTCATCGCAGATGCCCTTTCCGTCCAGTGTCCGATATACCGCCGCCTCCTGCCTGCGGTTGATCAGAAGACTCGTGCCTTCCCCCGGAATTCTCATAATATACCGCCCGCCGCGACAGCGGAATAAAAACGAACGGTTTGTCATTCCCTTTTTCAGGACCTCAATTCCCGTAATCTCCTCACCGGAAACCGAAAGCACCCGTTCAATTTCTGCCATCGCATCCGACTTCAGCTGATCCGAATTTTCATCCAGTTCCCGCAGCTGCTCGTAGGTATTGATCTCCACCACAGCTCCTTCCGGGACAAGCTTTGCCTGCACCGGCATTCCGTTTTCCGCAAAAAGGGCATCCTCCCAGAAAACATGGTCATACCGGCGATCCTGTACCATCGTTTCGATTCGCCGCGCCATCGACTGTGCCACAGAATCCGTCAGATAGCTGATGCCGATCATATGATTTCCTTCTTTTTCCCCGCCTGAGGGCACAAGCTCCCACTTCCGGCTCACACGAACCGTACTGTCTGGATCTTTTGCATCGCTCACCAGATACCAGGAATACCACTCATACTCCGAAAACGGATTTTCCCGGCACCAGAGGTCGCACGGCATAAGATACGTTTCACCAAGCTGCGGCAATACCTTTGCCAGGGAATGCAGGTTGTTTTTCTCTGCATACTCCATATTGACAACCAGCTTCACGCCATACCGGTCAACCAGATAATCGTACTGTTCCTTTTTAAAACCAACGACAACATAAATTTCCTTCACCTTTACCGCATGAAGCTGACGGATCAGCCGCTCGATCAGCGGTTCCCCCTCTACTTCCAAAAGTCCTTTCGGCGTTTCCATATTAATCGGCACCATCCGCATTCCATATCCGGCAGCCAGAATCACCGCGTTTTTCGGGCGATGCTTTGCCATCTCAAGCCTGGCTTTTTCCGTCAGCTCCATATCTGTTGTTAAAAAACCCTGCCCCTGCAGCGCTTTCACCGAACGGTTTACCATTCCCAGTGAAAACCCACACCGCTCCGCCAGCGCACGCTGGTTCCGGCAGTGGTATTGCAGGATCACGTTCAAAATATCAGATTCTTGTTTGTTCATGTACATCTATCCTTTCATTTTCGTGAACATCGTTATTATAATACAGGACCGGCGACATGTCAAGCTGCCAGCCGATCCTGTGAAACAATATGCCCAGATTAAGTTACGGTTCACTGGTTCCCAGCGAACCGTAACATTCGCAGCCCTAATCCATGTGCAAGTTTTTTCACCATCCTCCTTCCGGTACAAGATCCACGCAGACAATCTCCGGAATATTGTTGAACCGCGGAATCACCTCCGTATTTCCAAGCCCCGCAGACAAAACCAGATGCCGTTTTCCATCCTTTGAATCAAAAACACCCTTCAGCCGTCCCGGAAACCAGCCCATATCCGGCGCATATACGCCGCCGATTCCAGGCAAAATGACCTGCCCTCCGTGAAGATGACCAGAAAACACGCAGTCCATGTTCCATTCCTCCAGGGCATCATTTTTCAGCCAGGCAATCGGAAGATGACTAAGCAGGATCTTGTAACGGTCGGTATTCTCAAAATCCCATAAAAACATGCATTCGCTAAGATCAGCTTCCTCCGTTTCCAGGTATTTGTCCGGCAGGCAGTAACCGTAAATGCCGCCAATGCGAAGAGACTGGCCTTTTACGGTGATATCCCGGTATTGGTGCTCCAGAACGATTGCACCGGCGGCCTGATACAATTGTGTGACGTCTGTGCCAAAATTGTCCTGGTATTCTATCTCATGATTTCCCAAGGACAGATAGACGGGAGCAATCTCGCATAGAGAAGAAATCAAATTGGTAGCAATCTCTGTGACAGGCTCTCCGGAATTTAACAGATCCCCCGTGAGCAGGATCAGATCGGGAGACTGACTTGCTATCCGGTCAATCAGCTCCTGATTGTCTTCTCCAAACTCGCTGTTGTGCAGATCCGTCAGCTGCAAAATCCGGATTGGGGTATCGATTTTGTCGGAGGGGATCTGATAGGAAGAGTAGCTTAGGGAGTGTTTTGATTGGTCGAGGTTTTGGCAGTTTGTGATTCCGAGGAATAGAAGTACGCTGATAATGAGCGTCCATTTGTGCTGCCGTAGCCATTTCATTGATAATGTCCTCCGTTATCGTGACTCATCCTAACCCACACAGCTTTTTGAGTACACGCTTAATTATTTCCTTCTTACTTCGCCTTTGTGGTTGTTTTACTTGAAGTAATGGCAATATTTCCTGAAAATTTTCGCTTTCAATAGTTTTTAAAACAATATCTCTATTTTGTTTATGAACTGATGATCTCAATAACGATGGATTTTCTCTTGCCGCCTGTTCCAAATAAACTTGTTCACATTTTATGTTTTCAGAAACTGCGTTCATCATTTTTTCGCCTTTTGCAGTATGCGTTAATATAAGAGATGTTCCTTTATTATCGTCCATTTTGGGATTAATATTCCATATTCCCCAGAAATCGCCTAATGTTATATCACTAACACGATGATATCCTTTAAAATGACAGCTACTACAAGATTCCCGCAAAATACAATCTTTTACAAATAATTGCATGAAGGGATCATCACCATTTTTACATAAATAGCGTTTCTTGTCTGCATAAGCAAATTCAACCGAGTATGCGTAATGACTCCAACCACTTTCCTTATTTCGCAAATTTATATGCTGTGGAAATGAATCACTATTATCCGTTAGAGATCGATACTTTACATATTTTTCCCATACCATCGGAGACGGCACTCCATGACATACAAAATCTATGCAGACCAAATTCTCATAATCTCGTTTTAAAAAAGCTTTCAATCCGGCTACCTGACAAGGTGTACCTGAAAACAACACTATTCGTCCGGAATCCAGTTGTTTTTTTATGCTTAAAAAGCAGTCTCCTAAAATACTTTGCGAATATTTCGCTCCTTGTAGTTTGCCGAGTTCTGTTTGCTCTTTGATCTCAATATGTCTGACTACGCCTTCGTCATCATAGCTTGCACCATAGATCACTCCGCCTCGCTGTAAAATGGTAGCTGCTAACTCAGAGAAAATTCCACCGGAGGAACTCTCCAGTCGAAGTGCATTATTGTTAGAGAATGCCGCATATGCAGACGTTGATAGGTTTTCATCATCTTTTTTCTTCATTAACACGGGACATACTCTTTCACAAGCCCCACAAGCAATACACGCAGACCGCTCCATAATTACCGGAAACTCAAATCCTGCATTATCTTTTTTCATCTGAATACAGTTCCGTGGACAAATGCTTACACAGGCAGTGCAACCTGTGCATTGACTTTTATCTGCGAATTTAGGCATAATCTTCACCTTCCTGTTCAACAAAGCCTGTTGTAATCATACTGTAATTCTTTTGCACTTTTTTTGACATAAGCATCACATAGTCTCACGGCCATATATATAATCATCATAGCCCTTTGCATGATCTGCCTTCACAAATTTCATAATTTAGATTTTATTTTTCTAAACAAACGTAATAATAAAACAAGTTCAGGATGTGTCAAACGACAATATATAATATTGTCATCCAATTGTACATTTTTATTTATTTTTAATTTCAAAAAAGCTTCTTTCATCAAAATGTCATCATTATACACCCCTGCAATCTGCATGACACTTCTCCAGTAAAAATTTTGTATAATATCTAGATAATATTCTCGTTCCCTTTCATCATGAATAATAATCTGAACCATATGTTCTCTAATATCACGAAAACCATTCGCATTATCTAAACTCTTTTTCTTTTTACTCTTTTCAACATTAGTTTTGGTTAATGAATTTTCTTGCTGGTTATAATTCATATGTGGTTTATCAATAAATCCACATTTTTTATTGTAAAGCAATGGCAATAACAGTTGTAAATTTTGTCCATATTTTGATTGATAAATTTCTCTTTCAGGATAAAATTTAAACAAGGAAGACACTCTAACCATATAACTTCCAGCCCAATTATTTGTCTTCCCTTCCAATAATGCCGTAAAAACATCCTGAATATTTTTCTCACATTCATCATAAATAAACAGGCTTTTTCCATTTTTTCTTACATACCACCCATTCGAACGCACTACATCCATTTCCCTATGACTTTCTAAAAACTGTACTCGCTCTAACAATGCACCTTGCAAATACTCGTCATCGATGTCCAATAATAATAAATACTCTCCAGAAATATATTTCAGGCCGGTATTTATTGCGCTTCCAATCCCTTGATTTTTTTGTTTAATATATATTAATGAAATCTTTTTATTTTCCAGTACTTCTTTCCATTCCAATATCTTGGATTCACTTTGATCTATCGATCCATCATTTACCACAACCACTTCAATATGTGGATAATTTTGAATTTCAATAGAATGTAAACATCTATCAATAAAACGTTCTCCATTAAAGCATGGAATAATAATGCTAACTTTTTTATTCATAATTTCTCCGTTTTAAAAAGTCTTTAATTTTGCCCAACGGTCTTTTTCCAATACGTTTCATAAGCTTCATTACAGAATTAAATTCATTGGTATGGTGAAACAAAATATAATTAAATCCACTTGGAATAGCAATAGCAACAACCGCTTTTTCTACAAATCTAAAGTAGATATTTCCCCTAGAAATCCAGGTGCAAGTCCAATATGCCAGTGCAATATAGATAATCCCTAAGCAAACATATAATACATATCGTTTATAATACGCTCTAACAGGACAATGAAATACAGATCTATAGATTACAATTGGCCTATACCAATCAGCAGTAAGTAGACTGCCAACAATTGTACCCAGAAAAACTCCTGAAACCCCAAACGGCTTAGCAAATAAGATAGATGCAACCAAGTTAATAATCGCAAAAGCAAATGGAACCCAAGCATCTTCTAAATATTTCCCCGCTGCTCCCTTCATGGTAATGAGTGGCATTCGTAATCCTGTCAGATAATTATTTATTACAATAATTGCTACAGTTCCTGTTCTAAATAAGTATTTTTCACCAATCCAAATTTCACCAATAAATGGATTAAATAAACACATAAAACATGTAGCTTCTATGCTATAAATAAAAAAGGCAATGAAAAACATTGTATTAAATACATCTAATTTTTTTTCATCATTCTCCACTGCCACTATATTTCCTATTCCAGCAGTGACACCTGCAAACAAAGCACTTATGTATCCGTTGATCAGATTCCGAATCAAAAGATAGTTGGAATATATTCCTGTGGCTACTAAGCTTACAAGTTTTGTAATAATAAGATTATCCGTTGAATTAACCAAATAGTCTCCTATTTTTGCAACAATCAATCCTGATATATTTTTTTGAATTTCCTGTTTTTGAGCACCTGTCAGTCTATCCTTTGAATAAAAAGTAACTTTATCATATTTTTTTGTTATGTATAAATTTTGTGCGGCCATCAAAACGATCGAGCATCCGATCTGTATTGTTAAATATACAATATAACTTTTCCAAATTAACAATGCAATAATCTGCAAAAGTGTTTGAACACAATTTATTGATACATTAATTGGAATCAGTCTAAACGCTTGGTTATCTGAGGATATCAGTGTGGTCTTATATGATAAAAAATAACCAATAACAGTATTAATTAAAAACGCAAAGTAAGCAAAGGTTGTTCCGTCTGGCTGTTGTTCTACGGGAACAAAAAAATCTAAGAATTGAAATAGAATAATTCCAGCTAAAAGCACAATAACACCTATAACCGAATATGCTTTTCTATAGACGGACATTAATGTACTGATGGACTTATAATCTTTCTCAGCTAAGGGCTTATAAAGACTGAACCCAATTGCAGTTGCAATCCCCAATTCACCAATCGCCAAAAATCCTAAAACATTACTTAAGAGCCCAGATAGTCCCAAGTAATCCGCTCCCAATGTATAGATAAACACAGTTCTAGAAATCAAGCCTAATAAAGAAGCCACAAAATTATTCCCAAATGACCCCAAAATATTCTTAGCAGAATTTTCTAATCTAGACATGAACCATCTCCTCTTTAAAGTAATCGCTCAACATATTCTTTTGCAGTTAATGCTCTTTTAATAACTTCTGGTATTTTGCTATT
The DNA here is from genome assembly GCF_003480905.1 of Blautia sp. AM28-27. NCBI lineage: Bacteria > Bacillati > Bacillota > Clostridia > Lachnospirales > Lachnospiraceae > Blautia > Blautia sp. AM28-27. The sequence continues at coordinate 81,185 of NZ_QUJK01000002.1, read as the reverse complement.
TAATTGTTTTTTGATTAATTCTTCATTTTCTAATATCCATCTAAACTTTTTAAGCAACTCATCTGTTTCTTTCAGCCTTTGAACAGATAAACTATACTGTTCTTCATCTCCAAACAAGTCCCTAGCAATTCCTCTTGCCTTTACAGAGTATCCTACAACCAGTGTTGGTATCCCCGAAGAATATGCCGCAATAGTGGAATGCGTTCTTGCCCCAACAAAAAATCTACATTTTGAAATCGCATACTTAAGTTTTGAACAATTTTGATCTTCTATTACTAAAACTCTTCCACTTTTTTTATAACGTTCATACAACTGCATTAATGGTATCCTATCATCACTGTCATCCCAGATTACATGAGGAATTAATGCAATTGCCATATCTGTTTCTTTCAAAATATGTTCTATCAAGATCTCATAATTTTTCATTATAATTCCTGAAATCTTTTCTTCTTTTTGTACCATCGGACTCAAATTAATTCCTACCATGTTTTTATTGATAAACTTAGATGGAATTTCTGCATATGCTGTTTTGAGTCCAAATGCAGGATCTGCAACAAGTATGGTATTGGGATTTATTTTTTTCAGTGCATTATAAGTAATAGATTCTCTTGCTGTAATAAGCTGATATTGTCTCACATCATTAACAATTTCCGGATTACTCAATACTTCCGGATTGATAGAACATCCCCATAATACTGTCTTGGCTCCCCTAGAAATCATCATATTATGTAGCATAATATATTTATTCACATCAGCATAACAATAATTATCACCGCCTATAGATAATACAATGTCGTTTTTATGCACCATGTCAATGGTTTTCTTATAGTTAAGTTTATCTAACGGCACATAGTCATTTTTTAATTTTAATGCTATATATGCCCGAATAAATGGTAAAGTTATTTTGGAATATGACTGTACATCTTTCTTAATTGTACAAATTTTATCTAACCCATATTTTATATCTTCTTCCGTTTTAGAAGAAATGAGCAATATTTCATCCCATAATGGATTGTTTAACATATCACATGTAGAACGCACAATTGCTTCGCATCCATGATTTCCACTCCCGCCATGAGCATACATATAAATTTTTGCCATTTTCATTCCTTCCTTATCCAATGAATTCTTTTTCCATTTTGCAAAAATATTCCCTGACCAAATAAAAAAAACACAAGTTTCTCTTTCCAAGGAATTGCTCTACAAGTAAGAATAAGACACATATATTTCCGGAATAATTTTCTTGTCCCATCAACAAATTCTGAATTTCTATAATTATTCTCCTGAAAAAGTCCTATTACATATTGAAACAAATGGGATACTGTAACATAACAACATTCTGGCTTTAAATCCTTCCTTTGTGCGATAACCTGAAGCAACCTTTCTGTTGCAATAATGATATCCAATGAAGGATTTTTTATCATCTTACTCATTGCTCCATTATTATTTTCAACATAAAAATATTGTGTTCGATCTGTCGTTACAATTTTATTTGCATTTAATAACGCGTCCAATGTAAAAAGAATATCTTCATATGTTTTTATTGACGGAAATTTTAAATTTGCAATCAATTCTTTTTTGTACAATTTTCCTGCCGGACCCGAATTAATAGATTTCCGAATCAAAAGAGCATTTATCGCATCGGTTCGTGTTAATACAGTTTTTCCTACTGTAAATCTAAATTTCACCGCTTTTTCATCAAGAAACACTGTATCGCATATTGCAACATCGCCTATTTCGCAACATTTTACTAGTTCATACAGATAATTGGGTGGAATAAAATCATCAGCGTCCAAAAACGCTATGAATTTTCCTCTTGCCAAACTTATTCCTTTATTTCTTGTGTAAGAAACTCCATGATTTTTCTGCGTAAAGCAACGCATGCGAGTATCTTTTTCTTCATACTCCTTACATATACTATAAGATGAATCACTACTACCATCATCAATTAAAATACACTCAAACTTTTGATATGATTGACCCAAAATGCTTTCTAACATTCTTTTCAAATAATTTTCTGCGTTAAAAATAGGTATAATAATTGAAATCATGTTGATACCTTTCTGAATTGATATCTACGCCGAATTGCTAAAAAAATACCCGGAATAAGTGCGCATAATATCAATCTTTTATTCTGTCCTTGAAAACCATATTCTATATGTCCCCCAACTATTGATAATGCAACCACTTGACAGGCAGCATAAAATTTTTGCTTTTTTGAACACTCAGGATATTTCAGCATATGACAATACATCATCGCATAACCCATTGGGTTATTTTTTTCTAATACTTTGCTTCCCTTGGTAAGGCCATCATCCAGATAATTACACTGATAAATAATATCTGAATGCCACCGCAATTTATAACCATCCAACGCAATTTCATTCAATGCGATTTGTTCTGGTGCAAATTTTTCGCCCGGCCATTCCGGCATCGGATATTTTTTCAATATTTTTGTCTTATATGCCTCACACATATCTGCATCCAAATTAAATTGTATTCTCTGTAGATTCGTAGCGTCTACATATCCTTGTTCGTTTACAATAGGTGAAACACCCTTTATATAAGAACCATCTGGAAATCCCCTGGCTGCTCCAACACCAATATAATCTGAATTATTTTCAATCTCTTTGCACCAATTTTTCATTTTTGATAACGCATTCGGTAATAGAAAATCATCAGAATCAACCATAAAAAAGAATTTACCTCTCGCATACCGAATCCCATAATTGATTGCTCTTGGTTTTCCTCCATTTTCTTTTTCCAAATATCTAATTGAAAATTCTTTTTCTTTCCTGATCCACTCTTCAACTAATTGATGCGTATTGTCTGTCGATCCATCATTAACAATCAACCATTCAAAGTCTGTCGTTCCCTGATTTTTCAACGACTCATATAATCTGAAAAGTGTATATCCTCTATTATATGTCGAAGTAAATACCGTAAAATATGGCATCTCATCATCTCCTTAGCAAACGCCTTATTAAATGTCTCATTAAACGTCTTAACTGTAAACTTATCTTCAATAAATAGTATTTGTTTTCATATAGTAATAACAAAATCCATTTTTCAAAGAAATTCCGTCCGCATGCTTTAATTCCCTCAGATTTACAAATTAATTGTAATTCCTCGAAACAGTTTTTCAATTTTTCAATATTGCAATACAACAATGAAAAAATCACATAATTACTTAGCAACTGTGAAACAATCAACTCATTACTTCCGCTATAAACATTTTCTTTTTCAAGAAAATGTTTATAGCGAATATTAATAAACAGCTGTGTTCTATAGTCAATTTCACTATCCTTAACCATAGCTGATGAATTCTCTGATTCCTGAAGATAAAAATATTCTGTTTTATCATTAAAGCAAATTTTGCTCACTTTAGGATATAATTTCAGAAAAAAATCAAAATCCTCCGCCAATTTAATTCTTTCATCAAATCGGATATTCCCAACTAATTCTTTTAAGATTATCTTTCCACAACAATATCCATAAATACCTGTTTTTTTTTGATAATCCGCAAAATTCAAAAGCAATTCACTTATATCAAAAGTGCCACTTCCAGGTAATTGTATTTTCTTTTTTTTTCCTGAGTGCCATATTTTTGTAATCGTGCATATTGAAAGATCTACACCGCTCTCAATAATAGTTTCATACAAATTTTCCAAATAGTTATTTGGTATGCGGTCATCTGCATCAATAAATGTAATATATTCTCCACACGAGGCATCAATCCCAACATTTCTCGCATGAGATACGCCACTATTTGGAATATGAATTACTTCAAATCTTTTATCAATACAAGCAACTTTGTCACAAATTTCCCCTGATGCATCCGTAGATCCATCATCTATTAAAATACATTCAAACTCTTCAAATGTTTGGCTAAGCAAGCATTGAAATAAATCATCCATATATTTTTCTTTATTATATACGGGAATAACAACACTAATTTTCATAGTTTTCTTTTTCTCATTTTAAAAATTAATATTTGATATAAATTGGGTGAAACATAAAATATACTGTAACGTATAAAATCTTTAAGACAAAGTCCATTTCCCCTCATCAATGTTCGCATAAATTGTATATATGTTTGACTGTCATGATAGGGCTGTATTTTCGATTCCTTTGCACGAAACCAAAATTCTATATATAAATTCAGAAATAGTTTCATCGATTCCCTACAAATAAAACTATCTTGTTTAAATAAGCACATTCGTCTTTTCACAATATCCAACATTACCAAATTCTGCTCTTGAAATTTTTGATGCGTCAGCGAAGTATTATTTTGAACATATATATACCAGAATTTCTTTTCACAAAAAATTTTTCCTGTTTTAGCTAGCACCTGGCTCATCCAATCATCGTCCTCATATATCCGTCCCTCAAATGGAATGTTTTTTATATAATCTCTTTTATACAGCTTATTACAAACTCCAACAACCAATCCATTTGCATAGCTACCATAATACAACCCTTTTGCAAATTCTAACATGGATTTTTTTCCACAAAAAAATGTTGGGATTTTATGTGGATCTATTGTCAATTTTCCCTCTTCATTCTGAAATTGCCAAAGCCACGTTACTATATCAACATCATGGTTTTCTAAAATTGAAATTGCTTTACTGTATATAGTAGGATCATCTGGTAAATAATCATCACTATCTACAAAAGTAATATATTTCCCACTTGATGCTAAAACACCGTTATTTCGAGCTTTTCCAACCCCTTGATTTTTCCGGTGAATTACGCTTATACATTGATTTTCTTTTGCATATTCGTCACAGATCTTTCCAGAAGAATCCGTACTTCCATCATTAATTAAAATCAATTCACATTTTTCCACATTCTGGTTTAAAATACTTTCAATACACCTTCTTAAAAACCGTTCTGTGTTATAAACTGGTACTATTACAGAAAGCTGTGTTTTCATTACACTCTATACCTCTTTTCAAAATAAAAAGATATCAACGGTAGCAAAACAGGATGCGAATAACAAAATGTTAATAGTTTTTGTTTTTTAGGAACACACAATTTGCCAATTTTCAACTGTTTAAACATATTCCTAACGCTATCTTCATATAATATTTTATTAACCATTCTTTTTTTTTCACCTATAGTAAGAACACTCGAACAGAATATATCCCCAATAGCGTTATAAATAAAAAATAATAATACCTTGTCAAGTTGATCCCTAAAATCATATATTTCGCTTCGACCAAATTCTTCCTGGAATCGTGCATACAAAGCCTTATAATCGTCCCATTTATCAGACGTAAATGTATGTGTTACTGAACTTTGATTGCTGCAGTTATACATATAGTAGGCTTGTCCTTTCATATAATAAAACGAATGTATTCTAAGCATCAATTGACATCCCCAAAACCAATCTTCAGAAAATCGAATTCCAATCTCATATCGTGGCATTCTTTGTCGCATATTTTTTACCATGCACACACAGTTGGAAATTGTAGCAGGATATTCTATCGAACGAGTAATTAGTAAATGAGGATAATATTCTTGATGCAATTGTTTCTCCTCATATAACCCGCCACGAATATTGTGAGAATAAATAGTTTTTCTTCCATCCGAATATACCTTTATACAATCACACATTACTAAATCGCAATGATTATGTTCCGCACATCTTATCATTTTTTCATACATCTGAGGTTGAATATAGTCATCGCTATCAACAAAAGTTACATAGTCTCCCTCAGCTAAATCTAATCCTACATTTCTTGCAGCAGCAACTCCTGCATTTTTCTGATGAACCACCTTAACTCTACTATCACTTAAAGCATATTTTTCACAAATTTTTCCACATGAATCAGGTGATCCATCATCGACTAATATTATTTCCAAATTGCCATATGTTTGATTTAAAATACTTTCTATGCAAGTAGCTAAGAATTTTTCTGCTTTATACACTGGTACAATCACACTTATTTTAGGCATAGAAATTTCTCCCTTATCAACATCAATTGCCTTATTTTCATCTATAAAATATCCTGTACAAATCGCAACATACTATTGCTCTCAATATAACACCCTCAGATACTCCCACTTATGGATAGCTATAATATCTAACCAACATCATTATTATAATTGTTTTGCACCATTTCTACCTTTTACCCACACAATTACTCTTTTCCAATATACGATATATTTTTTTCACTTCTTCCTTATTTGAATACTTTCTCATTTGACAGTTGAATGATAGTTGCTCTAACAGACAATTATTATTTAGCAAATCAAATATTTGATCCGCACACTCCTGATTTTGCATAGGTACAATTATGCCCTCTACACCACTTTCCAATTGTTCCTTAGCTGTCTCATAATTTGTAATAATTACAGGTTTTCCTAACATCTGAGCCTCACGAACCGTAACACATTTACCTTCATATCGACTAGGCTGTATATAAACATCACATGCCTGAATATATGGATATGGATTCTCTTTTTTTCCAAGAATTTTTACATATTCCTGCATATTAGCTTCTGCAATTTTTCTTTTAATCAATTCTTCGTCTCTGCCAAAACCAATCAAATACCATGTTATATCCATCCCTCTTTCACGTATCCGTTGACAAATTTCTGGTACATTATCAAAATTCTTAGCCTTACAGAATCGCCCAATAGATAGTATTTTTATCCCTTTTGCATTCATTTCTTTATCCACTAAAAATTCATTTGCCTGCTTTTTCACAAATTCTTCCGGCAAGATGTTTTCAATCAAAATAATCTTTTCCTTGAACATAGGAAAAACCGAAAGAAAATTCTCTGTTACTGCATCAGAAATCGAAGCAATATAATCATAGTTCTTCCACATTGCGGTTTCAGAAGCAATATTCACCTGTATACGAGAATAATCTGTATGAATCCAGGCTATTTTTCTTTTTGCATGTACTTTTCTATCAACAAAATAGTGCGGTGTCAAAAAGCTGATTGCTAAATCATATACTTCATTGGATTGAATTTTTGGCATAAATGGACAAGTATATTTATGACTATATTCTAACGCCACATCACTGTCTGTATATTTATGTATTCGATTATATTTTGCCGCTGCCATTTTCCCCGCAAGTCTTGCCATACTTAATATGAAATGTCCTTCCTTTAAAGTCCGCTTTATCGGTCGCGCTAATACTGTATAAGCGCGAATTTCTGGCAATAAATTAACAGCTGATGGGATTTCTCTCATTAATTCCCCTTCATGCCGTAATAAAAATAAATCTACATCATATTTTTCAAAATCAAATGCATTTAATAACCCGATAAGACTTCTTTCTGCTCCACCTAATTCTAAAGCATGAGACACAATTAGCAATTTCTTTTTCATTTGCGGAACCTCTGAAAGACATCTACACCAAATATTCTGTGTATTGGTCTTGTTATCATGCCACGAATTTTTAAGTGTTTACTCATCCACGTTGCCTCATACCAGTGAATGGAAAATGTATTTTCTGTTTTTTCTAATTTTCCGGTAGCGCTGTTATATGGATTCAAAACATCCATAGGATATATTACCGCTTCACACACATTTTGTTTTCTACCATTCTGTTTTAACCCCAATGCTACCAACGCTTGTGTATTCAATTTCGGACACATTCTTACTCCATTTTTCCCGTCCAGTAATATCTCATATTCTTTCAACATCGCTTGAATCACTTTTCCATGTGCAACAGATCCAAATCCCAATCCCGAAGCTACATATTGCTTATTTTCAAAGCAAAAAAATGCATCATTTCTTAACAATTCTTCCAGCGATCTAATTACTTCTACATCTGTATCAAAATAGATTCCTCCATACTTTTCCACTACCCAAAGTCTGACATAATCGCTTAAATACGCATACTTTTTTTCGGCATAACACATTCGCGTATACCCATTCATATCTATATCAAAATTTTCCTCATTCCATTCAATAACTTCATACTCTGGACAATACTGACGCCAGCTCCTTATGCACTTTAAAGCTAATTTGGATTTCTTCCCTTTTCCAAACCAACAATAATGTATTTTCTTCGGTATCATGTATCCATCCCTTCCTATCACTTATTTTTGCACACATTATTTTTTTTCGAATTACTTTCCAATTTTCTTTTATGAAAATAGTCATATACCACCTTAGGTAAAATGCCTATAATAATTGGTTGTATCGCATATAGATATCCGCTTATCGGCAGTCCAAGTTTTCGCACTGCCATTCCTCGTACATATGCTTCATTTACTCTATATCGAAATTTTCTTCTCTTATATGCTGCTTTATCATCTCGCATAAGATAAAGCTGTTTGGGAATATTTTTGCCTCTATATCCGACCTCGTACATTTTTATCCATAAATGATAGTCTTCTACTCGCAACAAACGCTTTTTCTCTGTATATCCTTTCACCGCATCATATGCTTCTTTTCTCACCATACATGGTGCATGACAAAACGGAGATCCATGCAAAAAATCCTCTTTCTTGGGATATTCAGGATGACTTATATTCCCCCATATTCCTGTCTCATCAAAATACCCCATATCTGTGCTTACAATCGAAATTGCTTTTTCTTTTTCTAATATTTCATACTCAACCGCAAATCGTTCTGGCAAACAAATATCATCTCCATCCATTCTTGCAATATACTTTCCTGTTGCCATTTTTAAACAACGATTTAAGGTATAGTTAAGTCCTCTATTTTCTTTATTTTTCAGCAATACCATTCTTTCTGGATATTTTTTTATATAGAATTCTGCCACTTCAGACGTTGCATCGGATGATCCATCGTCGCACATAATCAATTCCCATTCACTCATCGTCTGACCTAAAACAGACTCAATCGCTTCTGACAACGTATCTGCACAATTGTATATCCCCATAATTACACTAATTTCTGGATTTTTCATATAAGCCCCCATGTAAAATGCATCTGATAATAAAAGAATCCAATATATCCTAACACAGTAGCACTTTTTATGATTATGGTTGAATTTCTCGTAAAAATATTTTCAATTTCCCAAGGTAGTAAAATGGATGCAGAATACATAGATCCATATGAAATCAATCGTCCTATAAATATTCCAGAAGTTTTCATAGACACCATTGCAATTACACTGGTCAAAATCGAGAAATTTGTCACAATATTAATTACCGGATTGTCTGCTTCTTTGATTTGCTTACGTCCAATAATAGATAAAATCATGGGAATGGAATAGACAAATACCCTGATCGGATTAGTTCCGTTATCTTCCCACTCTTTCCAATCCGCTACCATATTAGAATATTGTGTATTTGATAGTATATTGTTCATTCCATCTGTAAACTGATTTACAAATATTAATATTAAAATACATCCCAAAATGCACAGCACACTCTTTTTATTCCATGCCTTTCCCTGCACAATAAAAATGATCGGGATCATAAGCAATGCTGACGCATGAAATGTCGCTCCTAATAGAATAATTGCTATCAGTGGTATATATTTTCTTTTTAGCAGTAATGGAAATCCTGCCATGATAATGGCAATTGCCAAAAACTGTCGGATACCATTATGACACCAAGACATATAGTCTGTTCCCGCAACAAAAACAAAAATACTCATCCAATAGTTTTCACTATATTTTCGATAAATAAATGCCATACATAACATTTGCACAGTAGCTATGAACATGAAAAACAGAATAGGTGAATTTCCAATAAGAGCTTTTATAATCACAATTAAGACCGAAAAACCTTTATCTTTTTTTATTCCCTCGAGATAGAGTGGAAGCGCAGCTATTTTACTAGGTGCTTCTCTAAAGACACTTCGGTAGGCATAGGTATCTCCAAAATTATCGGATCTTAGTGTTGCCGCCAATATATATGGAACCACTAGAAGCACTGCCGGTGCTATCTGCCATCTTTCTTCTATCCTTCCCATAACGATTTCCTGCTTTTTCGGCAGAGATATTGCCAGAACCATTCCTACTGTCAAAAGCCAGATTAATTGAAACCAATAATTCGTTATGGACATCTTTTACATTTCTCCTTTTGTCTTACTAAAATTTTCTCTTTCCTCTTTCATCTTACTCCAGACTTCTCACCGTTCTCTCCACCACAGCTTCCTTCCGAAACTCTCTTTTCATCTTCTCTCTTCCTGCTTTACCCATTTTTTCCCGTTCTTCTCTGCTGCAATGCAGCATCTTTTTCATTGCCTGATACAGCATCTCTTTGTTTTTTACTTCAACCAGCAGACCGCTTTTTCCATTTTCTACGCTTTCCCGGCAGCCCGGGATATTGCTTGTGATAACAGGGCGGCCGGTTGCCGCTGCTTCCAGGAGGACGTTGCTCATGCCTTCATGATAGCTGGGAAGAACGACACAGTCTGCTTCTGCATAAAATGGGCGCGGGTCTGACTGAAAGCCGTAAAAATGGGCGATTCCAAGCTGTTCCAGTTCTTCTACCTGCTTTTTGTAGATATCTTCAAAGAATCCGGCCAGATCAAGGACAAAGTCTTCGTTTTCTTCTTTCAGCCGCCGAACGGCATAAAAGAGTTCTTCTATTCCTTTTTCTTTCATGATTCGTCCGAGATACAGAAAATGGACACGGCTGTGATTCGGGTAAGGTTCCATTTTGTATTTTTCCAGGTTAATTCCCGCACCGGGCAGAACAACCTGACGATCTGCCGATACGATGTTTCGTTCGCCAAATTCGCGGGCGTTTTCTTTATTTTCAAAAAAGACATATTTTACTTTTCGGAAAGCGATTCGATACAGTACCGTAACAAATCCGGCCAGTACTGGTTTTTGGAATGCAGTTCCAAGTCCCTGTACGTTGGCATAATAGGGAATCTTTTTGCAACTGCAGAGCAGACCCATATAGATATTTGGTTTAATGGAATATGTAAGCACAAAGTCCGGGCTGATTTTTTGCAGAAGCCGCTTATAGTCCCGCAACAGCTTTGCCTCGGCAAAAGGATTCACGCCACGTCGGTTCATGGATACGGGAATACACTCGATTCCCATTTTCCGAAAATCTTCTTCATGCCCGACAAATGGCATGGCAAGAATCACTTCATGCTCTTTCTGCAAGGCTTCCACCAATTCTTTGCGAAACTGCCAGAACATATACGAATGATTGGTTACAATTAGAATTCGTTTTTTCATTTTTCTTTCCTGTTTCGGTGTAATATTCCGCATTGTTTCATTACTAATTTCATTATTTTCTTTATAAATTATATCATCTTTCAATCAATATGCAATTACTTTTCTCATTATTTTCCAGCTTCTATGTAAAACGAGGCAGCATGCTTTCCTTCCCAAAAACATCCTGCCCGTTTCTTCCTATCTTTTGCTATCTTTGCTATTTTTTCTATCTTTTGCTGTCTTTTACTACTTTTTCTATCTTTTGCTGTTTTTCTATCTTTCTCTGTCTTTTTCTATCTTTTTTATCTTCTTCTATTTTCCAACCTTCACAACCTCTTTTGCACCCTTCATCTGCTGTTTTTCCAGTCTGCCTTCGTGAATTCCATCCTGCCGCAGTACGGCTCCTGCTGTTCTCCAGAGACATTCCAGATCCATTTTGAGCTGGATATGGTGCACATAATATCCATCCAGTTCAGCTTTTTGCCGGATCGGCAGCTCATCCCGTCCATGGATCTGTGCCCATCCGGTAAGACCCGGACGGACGCTGTTTGCGCCGTACTGCTCACGCTCCACAAGGAGGTCATACTGATTCCAGAGTGCCGGACGCGGGCCAACCAGCGCCATATCGCCCTTCAGGATATTAAAGAGCTGTGGCAGCTCATCGAGGGATGTTTTCCGGAGAAACCGTCCGACTCTTGTGATGAAAAGATCGGGATTATTCAGCATATGGGTCGGCATATCATGTGGGGTATCGATACGCATCGTGCGGAATTTATATATGTAAAAATACGTGCCGTTCTTTCCTGCCCGCTTCTGCCGGAAGAAAATCGGTCCCGGCGAATCGAGATGGATCGCTATGCCAAGCAAAATCAGCAACCACGACAGTGCTGCCGTTCCAACCAGTGCAAGCAGCCGGTCCAGCAGATTTTTCAGATACATTTGATAAATTCCAGATTCCCTCATGTTTTCTTCCCCCTATTCTTTCACCGACTGGTTACTTTTCCGGCCTTCTTTTTCTTTTCCATAGCCGTACTTTCCGTAACCATAACCATATTTTCCGTAGCCATAACCGCCATAGGTGCTGTATCCGTAGCCTGTCGCACCCTCCGGCACGCCGTTCAGTACATAGCCGCAGACCGGAATTTGCGAATCCTCGAAGAATTCCAGTGCCCGCTGTACTTCACGGTCCTTGGTAGTTCCCTGGTGTACGACAAGAACTGCAGAATCTGCGATTCCGCCCAAAAGGGATGCATCCGACAGTACTCCGCACGGCGGCGTATCAATAATCAGAAGATCCGCATCCTCTTTCAATTCTTCGATCAGCGTTTTCATCCGCGCGGAACGCAGCAGGCCGGCCGGATTTTGTGTACTTCCGACACCCGGCAGAATTTTCAGCGACAGATCCCGATAATCGGTAAGTGCCTCATCCAGGCTGATCTGTCCTTTCAGCACTCCTATGATTCCACGTCCCTTCCGCTCGGAAAGTCCGATACACTTCAATACCGACGGATTTCGCAGATCTCCGTCCAGCAGCACTACGCGGTACTTCTTCTTTGCGAATGCTTCTGCGAGATTCACGGCAACGGTTGTCTTTCCCTCTCCCGGCACAGAGCTTGTCACAAGCAAAACAGGACAGTCGGCTTTTCCAAGCCCGTCCTCTGTTCTTGTCCGGATGAGCTGCATTGCTTCTTTGAAGGAATCCGGCACTTTGGGGTTACAGATCGTGATGGTCTGTTCTTTTACGTTGCTTCGTTTCTTGATTTTCGCCTCCGGCAGATTTCCAAGGAACGCTGCGTTCGTCAGCTTTTTCACGTCATCTGCCTGGCGAATTGTTTTTCTTGTTCTCACATAGATGAAGACCAAAAGCAGTGCAACGGCAAGTCCCGCCGCTGCTCCGATCATTCCGGCATGTACCGCATCCTGGCTGTTGATCGGGGATACCGGTACGCCGCTGTCGTCTACCACCGTCAGCGTTGTCGCACCGATTATGTACTCTGCTACCTCCGGATAATTGGTAATGACGGACTGAAGTACGCGATATGCCGTATCCGGTGAAGAATCTTTTACGCGAATTGTGAACAGGTTGGTGTTTTCCATCACGCTCGCCTCAATTTGGGATGTCACTGCTCCCACCTGAAGATCCCGTGCTACAACATCCTTTAATACACCGCTTGTTACGATATAAGGAAAGGTTTTTCCAAGCTGCTGCGCCGTCACATTGTCATAATAGGAATAGCCGACCGCGCGGTTTGATCCGACCACAAATGAGGTGTATGCCTCATACATGGGCTGATACCGCAGCTTTGCCGTCAGAAAGGAGCCGCCTCCCATGAGGATCACAAGAATCAGCACGCCCAAAAAGAATTTTCGGAATGCCTGGAAATATTCTGCCAGAAAGGCGATCAGATCGATTTTCTCCGGTTCCGCCGAATAGGTTTCATACGTTTCTCTGCTCATGCTCTTTGCTCCCTCTTATCGTTCTGCCCTGCTGTAGGTGCCGTATCCATATCCATAACCGTAGCTGTTGCCGATCCGCTCACCGAATCCCGGGTAAACATTTCCAAATACACAGCCGATCACTTTTTCCTCTTTCTGGTTCAATGCATCAATCGCATCGTTGATATCCCTCGTCAGTACGCCGTCCTGCCGCACGGAAAGAACTGCCGCATCGGCATACTCTGCAAGCTCTTCTGCATCCGCCGTCATTCCCATCGGCGGCGTATCCAGAATAATGTAGTCCATATTGGTCCGGCATGTCTCCAGAATCCGGTGGAAAATCTCACCGCCGATTGCAAGCGACGGCTCTTCCAGACGATTACGGCAGATTCCGGTATATACGTTGGTATCCTTGTGTTTCTCAAAAACGCCGGATGCCGACTCTTTTCCGAGGACAACCTTTCCGAAATCCTTTCCGTCTTTTTCCGGAATCTCAAAGATTTTATGTAACGCCGGCTGTCGGAAATCGCAGTCCAAAAGCAGTACACGGTTCTGCTCTTCTGCAAGAGCAAGCGCCAGATTTGCCGCAAGGGTCGATTTTCCTTCATTTTCCGCCACACTGGTCACCAGCAGCACTTTTCCGCCTTTTCGGTCCAGACGCCCCCGCACACGCGATGCAATACGCTTTAAGGATTCCACATACAGAAAGCTCCGCGCCGGATTGGTAATCAGCATGGAGCTGTTTTTCTTCTTCTTTTCGTGATACACAACGCCCAGCAGGTCCGCATCGATTTTGCGGGTGAATTCTGCCTCATTTTTGACGGTATCCCGCAGAAAGGAAAAGAGTCCGATGAGTGCCGCCATAGCAAGGGCTGCCGCAAGAAATGCGGTCGCGGCATACTTTTTGGTCGGAATCTGGTTCGATGGCACACCGGAAACCTGCGGCTGCTGCAGTGTCTCCAACACTACATTCGGAATAATATAGTCGGAAATGCTCGTATAATTGTTCAGTACCGACTTTAAGATCCGAAATGCCATTTCCGGCGAATCTGCGGTCACAGACAGCTCCATCAGATTGGATTCCGGCACAATGGAAGCATTCATTTTTGCCGGAAACGAGGACAGGCTGAGCTCCTCCATCACTTTTTTCTTCAAAATCGTATTTTCCAGAATTGCTTCAAATTTCTGTGCCATCTCATATGTGGCCGACAGGCTCGATGCCGCATTGGCATCCACCCCGCGTCCCATAACGGCAAATGTGGTTTTTACCGTATACCGGTCTTTGTGTACGGTCGCCATCACAGTATAGGTTATCATTGCCGCCGAACAGGCAATCAGAAGGATGACCCACCAGTTTTTTGCAATGTCGCACAGGATACTTCGGAGATCCCAGTCTGTTTTGCTGCTCTGCCCGTTTCCTGTTCTGTCGTATTCTCCCATCTGGATCCCCCCTATTCGTTTACACAGACGATCAGGCGGACGGAGCTTGTCTGCCCATCCTCCGCTGTCGCAGTGTATGTCACTTCATAAACACCCGCACTGCCGGTATCGACCGGATTGTCAATGGAAAACTGATTTTCTCCCAGAAGCTCTTCTTCATACGAAGCTGCATGAAGCGCACCGTCTTCTCTCTTTTCATACAGCATCTGATCCACACTCACGCTTTCCAGATATGCCTGCGGATCAAATGGCTGCTGCAGATCCAGATGAATCAGGTAATCGCTCAGGGTAATCTGCGGCCTTCCGTTCTCCTCTGCCGGATCGTAGAGTTCTACTGTCACCGGAAGACTTGTCACATCTCCGGCGCGGTTTGCAACCGAATATGTCACGTGGTACAGTCCCGGTGTACTGCTGATCTCATCCTCGTAAGAAATCCGGATGCGGTCGGTAATCGTTCCGTCCAGGCAGTCCTCCGCGGAAAGTCCCTCTGTCAGATCATCTGCATTCAGGCTGAACCGCAGCGGGCGATCCAGGGAAAAGACCGGTGAGGTGTAATCGTTATACACCAGTTCCCGCTCCGCATGCGTAACGTGGTTATCGGAATCAAAGGCGACGATACTGATTTTCCGCCGCCCTTTTTCCACAAAATTCGAAATATGTTCCACAGCAAGAGAACTCGTCACATCGCCGTCTTTTTTATCGTAAGCAGTTACTCCGGCCAGAAGTTCTGACTCCTCTGCATGGATGCTGGCAGAAATCTCACTGTTGTCCATCGTAATTTCCGGCCCTTTTCCGTCTTTTCCCGTCTGCTGCCGCACCAGACACCCGCCAAAGGCAAGTGTGGAAGCCAGAAACAGAATGAGAACTGCCGCTCTCGTTTTGTGCATATCAAAGATGCTCCTTTCGTTTCTGTAACGCCATTCTTCCTGTTTTTAGAGGAACCAGCGTCTTTTCCGTTTTCGTTCCGGGGACGGTTCATAGAAAATCTGACGGTCCTCCAGGATTCTTCTCGGATTCACTTTCACTAAAAGCTGTGCATACGCTTCTCCATACCGCTCCTCCAGAAACTGCCGGACTGGCCGCATGTCCGTGGTCCGGTAATCGGCTCCGTGGGCATCGCTTGCCACACAGCCCGCAAGGCGGTTTTCCAGTAGAAACCTTGCTGTCCGCTCAGCCTCTTCTCCAAATCTTCCAAACACGCTTCCTTTGTTGATCTGCAAAACCGCGCCCATTTCCCGGAATTCGTATAGAAGCTCCGGTGTATCCTGCACGCAGAAATACCGCTCCGGATGCGCCAGCACCGGGATTTTTCCCATCGCCGGAAATTCCAGCAGCCGCTTTCTGATTCCGTCCGGCGCCATATCAAACGGCACCTCGATCAGATAATAGCGGCTCTCATGGAGCGGTATCAGCTTTCTCTCTCTGATTTTTTTCTCCAGCGGTCCGATGCTCATGATTTCCATGCCGCGCACCAGGCTGATGGGAATGTGTTCTCTGTTGATTTCCCTCTCCAGACGGTAAAATTGCTCTTCTAACTGTTCCGATTCGTAGTTGACGTATCCGTCCTCCACGCCTTCGATTCCCGTCTGGTTTGCATGCGGCGTCACCGCGAGGATACGCACCCCGCTTTGTGCCGCCATTTCTGCCATTTCAAGGGAGGTGGACAAATTCGGGGATCCGTCGTCCACTCCCGGCAGAATATGTACATGAAGGTCCGTCATCCCTGTTTTTCTCCTTCGTACTGGTATTCCGGTACCATTTTCTTTACCAGATAACAGATGTCCGGACATTCGTTTTCCGCTTCCTTCGCGAGTTCCTTTATCTGCTCCCGGAATACCTTCTCGTCAAATGCAATCTGTCTGCCGATAAAAATCCGGCTGTTTTCTGTGGTCTGCATGCCCTCTTCATTCATCAGAAGTTCCTCATACAGCTTTTCGCCGGGTCGCAGGCCAATGTATTTGATCTTGATTTCTTTTTCCGGCTCATATCCGGAAAGGCGGATCATATTTTTGGCCAGGTCTGCGATTCTGACCGGATCTCCCATATTCAGGACAAAGATCTGACCGTTTTTCGCATAGGCGCCTGCCTCAAGTACAAGGCTGACTGCCTCCGGAATCGTCATAAAATATCGAATGATATCCGGATGCGTAACCGTCACCGGACCGCCGTGTTCGATCTGACGGCGGAACAGCGGAATGACACTTCCGTTGCTTCCCAGTACATTTCCAAAGCGCACTGCCGCAAACTCTGTCGTGCTGTGTCTTCCGATCAGCTGAATCACCATCTCACAGAGCCGCTTGCTCGCTCCCATGATGTTGGTCGGGTTGACTGCCTTGTCTGTTGATATCAGGATAAACTTCTTTACCTGATAATGGCTTGCTGTGCGCGCCGTTTTTAAGGTTCCAATAACATTGTTTTTAATCGCTTCATTCGGGCTGTCCTCCATCAGCGGCACATGCTTGTGGGCTGCTGCGTGAAAGACGATGTCCGGCCAGTACTTCGAAAAAATTGATTCCAGCCTCCGCTCATCCCGCACAGAACCAATCAGTACTGTCAAATTGAGATCTGGGAACTCCCATTCCAGAGATTTCTGAATCTGGTACGCATTGTTTTCGTAGATGTCAAAAATGATCAGATGCCCGACGTCGTGTCCGGCCAGCTGGCGGCAGATCTCACTTCCGATCGAACCGCCTCCGCCTGTTACCAGGATTGTTTTTCCCTTCACATAGCCCAGGATTGCATCGAGATCCACCCGGATGGGATCTCTTGGCAACAAATCCTCAATTTTTATTTTCTTTCTGATCTTTTTTTCTTCCTTCATAGCTCCCACTCTCATTCTGTTGCGTTTTTCTCCCGTATTCAGTTATCCTGTTCCTGCAGACAATCTTCCAGTAAATACAGCATTTCAAGTGCTGAACGAAAACCTGCTTTCTGTTTTCCGCAGATCAGAAATCCCTGCAGACTACAGTGCTGTCGGAACTGAATCTGAATACTGACCATACGCTCGGTTCCGGCTGGAAGCGTTGTATCCTGATTGTTCTTCATTTCATCTGTAAATTCCCACTCTTCTTTTTCCCCTTCTGAAAGGCTCCGCATACAGCTTCCTGCATCCGGCATGCCGAGCAGGTCATAAATGCGGTTCATCCGAAGCAGCATTTCTCCGTATCCCTCAAACGGAATGTCATAATGAAGCAGCGGCAGCCGGATCACTCCTTTGGAATGGCTTCCCTTCACTTCCTGAAAGCATAAAAATAATGCTGCATCTGCTGTTGTATGTACTTTTTCTCTGATTGTTTCTACTTCTCTGTTCATATTTCTCTCCATATGATATTTATTCTTTTATGGTAATGTTATATGTAATAATTATTTTTGGAATATTATACCAAATCAATCTCGCATCGTCAATCTTCTCTGCCTCCTTTTCTTTCGATTTTCTTTTGATTTTCCTGTTTTTTTCTTCTGCTTTTTCTGTCTATCGTTCCTTTTTTTACTTTTTTCGCCCCTTTCTGCCATACGGTGTCACTTTCTGTCGAACGATTTTAACAGAAGTCCGTCAATTCGGCTTGAATGAGATTCTGTCACTGTGTTAAACTACACTTTGTATTTTTATGATGTTTGCTGTAATGCTCTCCTCCTGCTTTTATTTTGTACCCTATCATGTTTCTTTGCGCTGGACAACCGCTTCGACTTGAACGGCTGCACTTCGACGCAAACGGTATACTTTCCCGGAGGTGTTTTTCTTGTATTCCAAATTAATATTCCCACTCGATCCGAACGATTCTGTTCTGCTCGAAATTCCAGTCATTATCTCACAGGGTGTTTCCCAAAAATACCGGCTGGCGCTCGACGACCTGATTTACGTTGAAGCCTGCCAGCACCGACTGATTCTCCACACCATTCAGGGAGATTTTACAACCCGCTGCACATTTGCCGACCTGACGGTCTGCCTTACACCAAGTGATCGTTTTTTCCACGGCGGAAAAGGTCTGCTGATCAACTTTGCCCACGTTTCCCTTGTACAGGTAACTGGCGAAGTTCTGCTGAAAAATGGGCAGATCATTTTCTGCAGCCGCCGGCGAAGGCGTGAGACCCGGGAAGCCTTCCTGGTCTACGCCGGAGCAGGAAAGTTTTCCTACGAAACGATATAAAAAAACAGGAGGGCTGCCGCACGAAGAAAAATTTCCACAAAATATAGATTTTGTAGTGTTTTCGCTTCGTGCGACAGCCTCTCCTGTTAATATATGTTTTTGCTTAATGCTTGTCTGCTGCAAGCTCCATTCGAGCTGCAAACTGTGTATAAAAATCTGTATTTCCGTCATACGGAAGCAGATAAAACAGCTTCAGAATGTTCATGCTGATCTGCTGCCGGAATGCATCGTCCTCGCTTTCGCGCGCCGCATTCTGTTTTTCCTTCAGATAATAATGCCATTTTGTCGTAAAGGCTTCGTATTTCCCAAGCTCCGGCGTATCGAGCCAGCGGCGGACCTTGACCTTTGTCTTGTTCTCCTTCGGACATTCGTTCACCTGAAGGAAATAAGAAAATGTTCCATCCTCATACAGCCGACCCAGCGGAAACATCCGACAGAAGCCCGGGCGTGCATCGTGGATGCTGCAGCGGCCTTCTTCATTTAAAAAGCTGCACCGGTCTGACTGCTCTGTCATCTTCAGATGTGGCAGAATAACACCGTCCACGACACGAAGCGCCACGTTCCCAGCCAGCAAAATCTCTTCCATCGTCTTTCCCAGCTTTTTCTCCAGGCGGTAGACATCCATCGGGTCGAGTACAATCGAATCTCCCATCCCATGACAGCAGGCGGAGCATCCGCGGCAGTCGTCGCAGCCCACTTTTACAAGATCATTAGCTCCGTATCGTTTTCCATCTGAAATTTTATCTATCTCTACATTTCGTTCCATTTTTTCTTCCTATCTTTTCTCTTAATCCTTGCTTTTGGTCTCTTCTCTCGATCTTTGCTTTTAATCCTTGCTTTTGATCTTTGCTTTTGATCTTCGCTTTTGATCTTTGCTTTCGATCCTTGCTTTCGGTCTTTTCTCCCGATCTTTATTTCTTCCTCACATTTCTACTCCCACAACATGCAGTACCTCGTCCTTTACCTGGAATTTGATTTCCATTCCCGCAAAGGAAAGTCCGTAGACGCGTTCTTCGCTGTTCTGATACGATGGACGCGGATCCTGCTCCAGCACTTTTTTCAGCGCCGCACGGTGGTCTGCCGGAACCTTTTCCAGCAGCTCGTCCGGAATCTCAACCGGAATAAAGTATTCTTTCGTCTTTTCCGTAAAGCTGCCAAGTGCCTCCACGTGACTGTCTACATGCGGCAGATACGGTTTGATATCCAGAATCGGTGTGCCGTCCATCAGATCTGCTCCCGTAAGGTGCAATACCGGACCAAGCGACGGATGCTGCTCCACATATTCCAGCTTTACCGAAGAAAGACCGATCGGATTCGGACGGAACGGCGAACGCGTAGCAAATACGCCGACACGCTTATTTCCGCCAAGCCGCGGCGGCCGCACCATCGGAGACCAGGTATCCCGCACGGCTTCCGAAAACTCCCAGATCAACCAGAGATGGGAATATTCTTCCAGCCCCCTCAGTGCATTTGCATCGCGGAACTCCGGTTCAAAAACGATCGTACTCTTTAGTTCTTCGATCAGTCCGCTCTGCCTCGGAATCCCGAATTTTTCCGGGAAATCCGTGTGGATTCGGGCGATCACCTTCATTGCAATTTCTTCTGCCACGTTTCTTACTCCTTTTCTTTCCTGCATCTTCTCTTCTATTTCGCATGGCTCTGAATCATTACCATATGTTTTATCTTAACATTTTGTTTTTGAAAAGTCCACCATGCGCATTCCCCTTCGCCGACTCCCCTGCGGATACTACACGTTACGGGTCACGCAGAGCCTGCCAGACGGTGACTTATACTCCAAGCTCCCGCATGCTTTTCAGCAGCTCCTCGATCTGTTCTGCTGTTTCCTTTACTTTCTCTTCCATCCCGATCAGTTCCCTGCGGTACATCTGTTTTTTCTCCGTCACATCCAGCGCATGTACCGTCTGGACCAGAAATGTTTCTGCCTTTGACTGAAGCTCTTCCGGCAGATGTGTCTCTTTCAGACGGTTTCGAAAGCTTTCCAGATCCTTTCCTGCCGCTCTTAAATACTGATTCATATGAAGCCCCGTGTGGCGCATCCTTGCACGCCCCTCGCTTCGCACCCTGGCATACGTTTTCTGGCTTTTTGCTGCATACAGTGTCATCTGTACATACATCAGGCTGGTCAGTGCCTTTTCTCCTGTCATTGCAGTTTCGTACAATTCTTTTTTTACTCTTTGGCTGCTCATACATTCCTCTCTCTCCGCCACGCTTCTTTCGCTGGCAACGGATGGCAGTTCATGTTTGGTATTCAGGAGTCGAAGGATAAAAAAAGACTCCTATCATGACATCTGCCACAATAAAAGTCTTGCGTTCTCATTTGATACGGATGTTTCTCAACATCGGCTGACGGTTTCAAACCCGCACGGGATGTTTTTATTTCAGATCCCGCGGCGTTTCGCTACTCCCTTTTATTTGTTGAGATGAATCTTAGCACACTTATTGCTAAATTGCAAGCATATTTTTTGCATATCATGCATGATTTCATGCATCCTATTATTTTTGACGGTGTTTCTTCCTATATAAATGGAATGCCGGAAAGCATACGGTTCCCACCATTAAAATAAGGAAAACCACATCCGCATATAGCTTCACATATTCTGCCACCTGCTCCCATGCAGCGCCGACCGCTGCACCGATGCCAACCAGAAGAAGATTCCAGACCGTACTCCCGACTATGGTATATAGCAGAAATCCCGGCATCTTCATCCCCGCCATGCCGGCCGGAACCGAGATGAGACTTCGGATAATCGGAATGCATCGGCCGAGCAGCACAGCCCGCTGCCCCTTTTTCTGAAACCAGGCAATGGTCTTCCAGGCATCCTCTGCCCGAAACCCCAGAAGCTTCATCGGCCGGCTCTCGAGCAGCTCGGCAAGCCCTTCCGGGCTGACGAGGGTTCCGGCTCCGTACAGCACCAGCGCGCCAAGCAGTGAGCCCGCCGTAGATGCCAGCACAACCCCCGCCGGGTGCAGCCGAGTACACGTTGTCAGAAAACCGCCAAAGGTCAGAATCACCTCGGAGGGAATCGGTGGAAATACATTTTCCACCGCAATCAGAATCAGAATACCAAGATAGCCAAAACGGTTGACCATATCCAGAATCACGCTCTGCAAATTTTTCTCTTCCTTTTCATTTCCGGCATAGAAACCTCTTCCCCGCAGCTGCCAGATAGCCGGTTTTCCGGTCTTATCGGTTTTCCTGCCGGAAATGCTCTTTTTCTTCTCCTGCATTTTATGCGCCTTTTCCACGGTGCATGAATCCTTTTTGACTACTTCTTTACAATTCCGTCAGATTTTCTTCCTTTTGTTTTCATGTTCTCTTCAGAAAAGCTTTATCCCGTGTACACATTCTGGTCACAATTTTCCCGTATACTAATCTTATCAACAACAAAGGAAGTAAAAAACAACCTCCATTGTTTCTCTATAAATAAACCGGAGACGGCAAAGCATTTCTGGAAGCACGTCTCCAACGCCAACCTTTCTAATAGATAGATTTCTTTTTCATACCGCCGGGGCTTCAACCAAGTCCCGGCCTCTCTCCTTTTGGGGAGATTTTTTTTGTAACGATTCAGATCCATGCGAAATTCCGGAAAAATCGCGAATCATGCTTGCGCGAAGGAGTGCTTTTTCTGAATCGCTTCTATTCCTGCCGCATTTTTTTCTTGCACGTGACTTTTCTCTATAGTAAAATAAAATCAGTTGTTTGTAACTCTTCAGAACCCAATGGGGAAAACTTTGCATCATCCCTGCAGGAATGATCCGTTTCTTTCAAACAAATACCATGGAAAAAAGGGAGAAAAATACCATGAAAATTGGATTTGACAATGAAAAATACCTGAAAATGCAGTCCGAGCACATCCGCGACCGCATCAACCAGTTTGACAACAAGCTGTATCTGGAATTCGGTGGAAAGCTGTTCGACGATTTCCACGCATCCCGCGTTCTTCCGGGCTTTGCACCGGACGCAAAACTGCGCATGCTGATGCAGCTTTCCGATCAGGCCGAGATTGTTATGGCAATTTCCGCATCCGATATTGAGAAAAACAAAATCCGCGGTGACCTCGGCATCACCTACGACAGTGATGTACTCCGTCTGATCGACGAGTTCCGCGGACGCGGCCTCTACGTCGGAAGCGTAGTAATTACCCAGTATTCCGGCCAGCACAGCGCAGATGCCTTTAAAAAGAGACTGCAAAAGCTCGGCATCCCGGTTTACATTCACTACACAATTCCGGGCTACCCGCACAATGTACCGCTGATCGTAAGCGATGAGGGATATGGAAAGAACGAATACATCGAAACGACACGCCCGCTCGTTGTCGTTACCGCACCGGGACCGGGAAGCGGAAAGATGGCAACCTGTCTTTCCCAGCTTTACCACGAGCACAAACGCGGTGTAAACGCCGGCTATGCCAAATATGAAACCTTCCCGATCTGGAATCTGCCGCTGAAGCACCCGGTCAACCTGGCCTATGAGGCTGCTACCGCCGATCTGAACGATGTCAACATGATCGACCCGTTCCATCTTGAGGCATACGATGTAACAACCGTCAACTATAACCGTGATGTTGAGATTTTCCCGGTTCTGCGCGCCATTTTCCAGCAGATTTTCGGCGAGAGCCCATACAAATCCCCGACCGACATGGGTGTCAACATGGCCGGAAACTGCATTGTCGATGATGCCGCATGCTGCGAGGCTTCCCGCCAGGAGATCATCCGCCGCTACTATAACGCTGTGGACGGCATCGCAGACGGTTCCCGTTCCGAGACAGAGGCTTACAAAATCGAGCTTCTGATGAAACAGGAGAACATCGTTGCCGCAGACCGCACCACCGTTTCCCCGGCTCTTGTCCGCGCTGAAGCGACCGGCGCACCGGCTGCTGCCATGGAGCTTTTGGACGGACGCATCATCACCGGAAAGACAAGCGATCTGCTCGGCTCAAGCGCAGCACTTCTGCTGAATGCTTTAAAAGACCTTTCCGGTATTGAACACGACGTACACGTTCTCTCACCGGAATCCATCGCTCCGATCCAGACACTGAAAACAAAGTATCTCGGAAGCAAAAATCCGCGTCTCCATACTGACGAAGTTCTGATCGCCCTGTCCGCTACCGCTGCACAGAGCGAGGATGCACAGAAAGCACTCTCCTGCCTGCCGCAGTTAAAGGGCTGCCAGGTGCACTCCAGCGTTATGCTCTCCGATGTGGACCGCAAAATGTTCCAGCGTCTGGGATGCGATCTGACCTGTGAGCCGAAATTTCAGTAAATAATTTTTATATCTTGGACATAAAAAATCCAGGGCATACGGTACTTTCCGTACCTGCCCTGGATTTTTTCTTTTCCGGCTTCTGTTTATAAATTTTCTTTTCCGAATCCCATTGGCAGCAGCTCCTCGAGTGTCATTTCTTTCCAGGAACCGTCGCCCTTGCAGAGAAGGACGAGAAATTCGTTCGGATCAACGAATTCCCGCAGGACCTGGCGGCAGACACCGCACGGTGTGCAGAAATCCTCCGGCTCTGCCTCTCCCGGGCCGCCGCAGACGGCGATCGCGTCAAATTCCGTTATGCCCTCGGATACGGCTTTGAAGACCGCGGTGCGCTCCGCGCAGTTTGTCGGTGTATACGCCGCATTTTCAATGTTGCAACCGGTATAAATCGCTCCATTCTTTGCCAGAACCGCCGCGCCTACGCGGAATTTCGAATACGGCACATACGCAAATTTCCGCGCTGCCAGAGCCTGTTTTACCAGCTCCTGTTTTATTTCTGTACTGATTTCCTGTTTCATATCCAGCATCCCCTTTCCAGTATCCCCTTATTTTTTCTTTCTTATTTCTGATCTTCCCGGATCAGAATCCGCAGTGCCTCGATGGCTACCTGAATCGCACCTTCCGTATCGTGCGTAATGTGGTTCTCCATGCCGCGTTTCACTCTCTCCTGATTTCCCATCACAAGAAAATCCGATCCGGCACGGACGCCGCGGGCACTTGCCACGATAAAGAGTGCCGCCGATTCCATCTCTGACGCTTTGCATCCAAGCTTCATCCATGCATCCCATTTTTTCAGCAGCTCATCGCCGACCGGCATCTGCTCCGGGTCGTGCTGGCCGTAGAAGGAATCCTTGCACTGTACCACGCCCGCATGCCATTTTTTCCCAAGATTCTTTGCCGCCTGCACCAGCGCATTCGTCACGGTAAGGTCTGCGACTGCCGGGAACTCGATCGGTGCGTATTCCTTTGACGTTCCCTCCGCACGGATCGCTCCCGTTGCCACCACGATATCGCCGCCCTCTACATCGAGTGCCATACCGCCGCATGTTCCGACGCGGATAAACGTATCGGCGCCGCACTGGATCAGCTCTTCCATCGCGATGGAAGCCGACGGACCGCCGATGCCGGTAGATGTAACGGAAACCTTTACACCGTCCAAAGTACCCGTATAAGTCACAAATTCCCGGCTGTCTGCGACGAGCACCGGGTTCTCAAAGTAAGCTGCAATTTTTTTACACCGTTTGGGATCTCCCGGCAGAATCACATACCGTCCCACATCGCCTTTTCGGATCTGCAGATGATACTGCAGCCCTTCTTCTCCTGAATAATTCTGCATATGCAAAAACCTCCTTGTATTTTCGTATTCTCATAGTTCTATTCTACCACAGGCCGCACCGCAAATACAAGGCTTGACACCATTTCGCTTCCCCTTTCATTACGGATATAATCACGTTCCGCAGTTGCCTTTTCCCATTCGGAATGCTACAATAGGCACAGAAACCAGAGTTCTTACTTTCATTTTTACAAGGAGGGATTATTTTATGAGTTCCTATGTCATCAGCTGCTGCTCTACGGCAGACCTTACCGAAGAACATTTCTCCAAACGGGAAATCTCATACATCTGTTTCCATTACAAATTAAATGACACCGAGTACGCGGATGATCTCGGCAAGTCCATGCCGTTCGATCAGTTCTATGCCGCCATGGCCGCCGGCGCTTCCACGAAAACATCCCAGGTGAATGCCGATGAATTTGAAGCCTATTTTGAAACATTCCTGCAGGACGGCAAAGACATTCTCCACGTCTGCCTCTCCTCCGGCATTTCCGGTGTCCTGAATTCTGCGATGATCGCCAAAGCCGACCTTGAAGAGCGCTACCCGGAACGGAAAATCCTCATCGTGGATTCCCTCGGCGCTTCCTCCGGCTATGGTCTTCTGATGGACCGCCTTGCCGACCTGCGCGATGAAGGAAAACCGCTGGAAGAGGTTTACGGTTTCGCGATGAAAAACCGCCTCAAAGTCCATCACTGGTTCTTCTCCACGGACCTCACCTTCTACGTGCGCGGCGGCCGCATCTCCAAAGCCTCCGGCGCAATCGGCGGACTCCTCGGCATCTGCCCGCTGCTCAACATGGACAACGAAGGCCGTCTGATTCCGCGGTTTAAAATCCGTACGAAGAAAAAAGTCATCAAAAAAATCGTCGACCAGATGGAAGAAAACGCCGAGGGCGGCCTCTCCTACTCCGGCAAATGCTACATTTCCCAGTCCGCCTGCTACGACGATGCGCGGGCCGTTGCGGATCTTATCGAGGAACGCTTTCCCAATCTGAACGGAAAAGTCGAGATCAACAACATCGGAACCACCATCGGCAGCCACACAGGGCCGGGAACCGTGGCATTGTTTTTCTGGGGGAAAGAACGGGTGGATTAACTCTCCTGCACTTCCATCTATAGCAAGACCCGAAAATAATGCAAAAAAGGCAGTGCTGCAGAGCGCGAATTGCAAGGAACAGATTTGAAGGCGTGCCGGGGTACGACGAAAATCTGTGACGCAGTAATTCACGCTCTGCGGTGCTGAATTTTTTGCATTATTTTCGGGTCTTGCTATAAAAACAGGGAAGAAAAAAGCTCTGTCCATTTGGGCAGAGCCTTCTTGTTTTCCTTCTATTCTTCTATCTTCCCTCTCCAACATTTCCGCACCAGTGCAAACACCAGATACCCGATGGCTGCTCCAAGCGTATTCGTCACAACATCATCTAACTGGCAGTAGCCGCGCTCTGTTAAGAGCTGCACTGTTTCCAGCATCATGCTTGTGGAAAACGCCGCATAGACGCAGCACCATCCTTTCCGAAGAGACGGAACCGCCGCCGGCAGCAATACGCCGAACGGGAGAAACAGCAGAATATTTTCCACAAAATACCGGTCCGGCAGCCGCTGGTTTCCCCAGGTTTCAAACAGCTTCACATCCACGCCCGTTCTCGAACCCGGTTCTCTGGAAAACAGCGTAATAGAAAGCATCATCGCAAAATAGACTGCTACCAGAAACCACAGCAGAAGCTGGGTGCCAGGAACCGCATGCGCATGCTCCAGCCGTTTTTGTTTCTTTATCATCTGCTGGTTTTTCCACGCCGCCGCAACCGTCACAAAGCCGACACCGACTGCAACCGCATGCGGCAGATACCGGAATGTATCAAAAATATCCTGTTCAATCGTTGTCAGATAAAGAGGAATTGCCATTTACATCACCTTCCGTATTTTCGCGGCTGATCGGAAACACCCGCGAGATAATCGAGACTGCAGTCATACAGCTTTGCCAGCGTAATCAGACAGTCCAACGGAATCTCACGGATGCCTTTTTCATACCGGTTGTAGGTGTCCGGGTGACTGAAAATCTTCCGCGCCGCCTGTGTCATCGAGTAACCGCGTTCCAGACGGAGCTCTTTCAGCCGGATCAGCATTTTCTCCCGCCCCGGCGTTTCTTCTATTTTTCTGTGCATTACTTTCCTTCTTTTTCCTGCTCCGTTTCCGCCGCTGCTTTTTCTGCCTCCGGCACATACCCCGGATTGTCGTCGTATCCTTCCAGGAAATTGTGGCGGATGCCGTGCTGCTTGTAGCCGACCACGGTGTCAATGTTGACATTTTCGACACTGCGGAAAATATTGCTCTCCACGAACGGATTCACCTTTTTCAGGTTTTTGATCAGTTCCTTGATCTCCACGCGTTTCGAACGATTCTCCTCGTTATTGCAGGTCGTGCAGGTATCGGTAAACTTGCAGGCACACTGGATAAAATGCAGACCGTTATAATCTCTCCACGCCTTGATATCATCCTCGCGCACCAGATACAGCGGGCGGATCAGCTCCATGCCCTCGAAGTGGATGCTGTGAAGCTTCGGCATCATCGTCTGCACCTGCGCACCGTAGAGCATTCCCATGAGGATTGTCTCAATGACATCATCGTAATGATGGCCAAGTGCGATCTTGTTGCAGCCAAGCTGCTGTGCAAAATGGTACAGATGGCCGCGGCGCATTCTCGCGCAGAGGTAACACGGCGAATTTTCGACATGGTAAACCGAATCGAAAATATCGGTCTCGAAAATCGTGATCGGAATATGGAGGCTCTTTGCGTTATCCTCGATCACCTTGCGGTTCTCCGGGCTGTATCCCGGGTCCATGACAACGAATTTTACTTCGAAATCAAATTTATTGTGAAGCTTTAACTCCTGAAAGCATTTCGCCATCAACATCGAATCTTTTCCGCCGGAAATACAGACAGCGATTTTATCGCCCGGTTTTACCAGCTCGTATGTGTTGATCGCTTTCGTAAATTTGGACCAGATCGACTTTTTGAATTTTTTGCGGAGACTCTTCTCCACGTCTGCCGCCTTGTCCTGCTCCTCCGGCGCGCTCATCACATCCATCAGCCAGGCGATGTAACCGCCCTCCAGGCTCACAGCGTCCCAGCCCTTTTCCTGTAATTCTTCCGCCGCTGCGACACTGAACCGGCCGCGGCTGCAGCAGATAATCGTCTTTTTGCTCCGGTCAATCGCATCACTTGTCTCGATTTCTTCTGTCTTCATCACAAGCGCTCCCGGAATCGCGCCGTGGGAGATCTCTACCGCATCGCGGATATCGACGATCTGATAGCTTGACGGATCGAGCTCTTTTAGTTCTTTTATTGAAATACTGGTACTCATGTAATTTTTCCTTTTCTAATTAAAATGCCTTACTTTTCTTCATTCTTTCATTGTATCGTTTTTTCTGTGACTGTCAAGAAAAAACGGGGAGTCTCTGAACATTCGTTTCAAATCCTCCCCCACTTTTTTATTTTTTCCGGATATCCGCCATCGTCTTCAACAGAAGTTCTTTCTTCCAGAAGACCAGCCCTGCACTTGCGAGCAGAATCGCGTAACGCAGGATCCTGTACGGGAAAATCAGATTGCAGATGATGCTTGCTCCAATCAGAAAAACGGAGCACGCCAGAAGAAATCCTGGATTCATCAGATTTTCCTGGATTCCTTCGTTCACCAGAATCTGTTTGCTCACAATATAATGGCCGACCGAATACAGCATATAGCATGCCAGCGTCGTGTAACCGGCCGCAATATAGCCGAACAGGCGGATAAAAATAAAGTTCAGCACCACATTCGCTCCAGCCGCCGCCATGGATGCAGCCATCAGAAACTGTGTTTTTTCATAATAGAACTGCGGCATCGAGAGAATATTATAAATAAAGATAAAGAACACACTCGCTGCCACCGGCGGAATGACGTACACCGCCTCGCGGTACTTCGGCGATCCGAAAATCAGCACCATCTCCGGACTGATCAGCATCAGCGCCACGGCTATGCCGACCACTACAATACTAAGAAGCTGCAGCACCTTCCGCATCGAGCGGATGTCGCCCTTTTTGATCTTGCTGTACATCCACGGTGTCAATGCACTGTTCATACCGCTGATGAAAAGCTGCACCAGCATACCAATGCTGTACGCCAGCCCGTACAGCGCAACTTCCGTCTTTCCGACCATCTTGTCGATCATGATGCGGTCGCCCTGATTCAGGATAATACCGGACAGATAATGCGGCACAATCGGAATTCCGATCCGCAGTGCGTAGCCCCAGTATTCCTTCGAAAAGAACTCTTTTCCTTTGCAAAACTGGAACACAATAATCGGCACACAGATGCAGACCTGCACCCCGACGATACCTAAGATCCGCATCATGGCCGTACCGCCGTTGATACGGATCAGCACCAGGCTCGCGATCGGGTTCATCAGCGCCTGCAGAATCGTCACGCAGACCAGAATCCGGTACCGATACTCAAACCGCTGCCGCCCCGACCAGTAAGAAAGCGCCGGACTCAGCAGCGCTTCCAGAAACATCAGCAGAATCATGGATTTCGGCAGATTTAAAATCTTCTCCCAGAAACCCGATGTAAAACAATACAATGCAAAAACCGCACCCGTAATCACAAGCGTCAGTCCCTGCATTGCAGATGTATATTCATCCCGCTGCTTCTCGTACTTTGCCATCGCATTGTCATAAACACCATTAAATAAATACAGCGATGTCATAATCGTCAAAATCTGCAGCCAGGACAGATAAACCGTATAGGTTCCGTACTCCTCGGTGCTCATCAGACGCGTGAAAATCGGAACTGTGATGAACGAAATGCCTTTCTGTAAAAAACTGCAGATCGTAAACCAAAGCGCCGCCTTCGCCTGGACGGAGAGAGAACGGTATTTTGAGGTAATGTTCATGTAAAATAGAACTCCTTGCTGTTGGTTATTTGCGTGTTTTATGTTAACACAAAATGGGGGGGACTGCAAGAGGAACATCCATTAAAATCCCCCATGGTTGAACGCTTCCATTCAACCATGGGGGATTCTCACTGCTTTATGTGTTTCGATTCCCAAATGATTCAGAATATACATATAGGCCAATGCATACGACTGACACACACCTCTTCCGTCCATCAGCACACCATAACTGGTATAATTCTTATAATTCAGATCATACTCTGCATGCAATACCAGATAATCGTGAATTACAAACGCCTTCTACTCATCTGTCATGGAATTGTTCATCAGTTTATAGATGGATGCCAGTTTCTCATCCACTGCATTAAAAATCTGTTTGGTTTCTTCCGGTGTTCCGAATGTATTGGTAATTCTCAAACCTGTATAGTATGCATCACCATACCAGGCAATGATTCTATTATACGTATCACTCGGAAAATACGGCGAATAGCCATAATAAAAGCTTAAGTCATAGGTATCCCTTCTTATTTTTAAATCTTTAATGGATACCCATTCATTTCCAGACAGCATCGCTTCTTTCACACGATTCTCCAGAACCGTATACAATTCATACTCCGTTCCGCTGAACTCATCGCCTTCATCGGCCCCGTATGTATCAATCCCGGACTCATCCTGCTGTGGTTCCATGGGTTTAATATCGCCCGTCGGCAATGTAACATCCTCATTTTCGTCCGCAAACGCCTTTTGCGGCATCACAAAAATGGATGCCGCAAGCAGAAACAAAAATGCTGTCAGTTTAACGATTCTCTTTTTTCTCCTCTCCATGCGCTTTTCCTCCCTGCAATTCTTCTAAATACAGTTTTGCATCTTTTAAGAAGCTGACCGCAATCATCACGATCACAATGCCGATCGGAAATGCCGCTACGATACTGACAGACTGCAGACTGTTCATGGAACTCTCTGCAAAAAGAAGTGCAATCGGAAGCAGGATCAGCAGGATACACCACATCAGCTGAATTCCTTTTGCCGGCTCTTCGCCGTCTTCCAGTTTCCGGTAGCTGTAGCACGATGCCGTCAATGCGATCGAGTCGAACGATGTCGCATAAAATGCAACCATCGTAACTAATACAACAACCATAATCAGCGGTGCACACGGCATGGTTTTGATCATCGACACGATCAGATGATATAAATCTCCACTTTCATTATACTGCGAAATGAAATCAATTGCACCTGAAATCTGCTTTCCCATCGAATAATTTCCAAGAATAATAAAGCTGACAAGCGTGGAACCCACACCAAAACCGTATCCGCCGAGAATCGTCTGGCGCACTGTTCTTCCGCGGGAAATGCTGCCAATGAAGAACGGTGCTGCCACACACCATACCATCCAGTATGCCCAGTAATAAATGGTCCAGTTCTGTGGGAAGTTTGTCGTACGCATCGGGTCCGTATACGTCGATAAGCCGATAAAGTTCTGAATCATTTTTCCAAGAGAAGAAAATCCAGTTTCAATAATATACCGCGTCTCTCCCCCAAACAGCAGGACGAAGGCAAGGAGTCCGAAAAACAGATAAATGCACACCTTGGCCAGAATGCTGATTCCTTTGAATCCATGCAGAAGAGAATAGGTATAAACACAGCAGGTGATCAGAAGAATGATAATATTAATCACAGTTCTGCTGACTTCCATATGGAACAGCTCGCCGATGATTTCCGCCATCAGAGGAGTTGCCACACTAAAAGTGGTAGCAGTTCCGGCCAGCAATGCAAAGACAGCCAGAAGGTCAATCAGACGGCCGCCAATTCCATCTGTCTGTTTTCCCAGAATCGGACGGCACGCCTCGCTGTATTTCTGACGGTTTCGTTTTCTTACATGAAGCATAAAGCCAAACGCAACAGCCAGTACCAGATAGAATCCCCACGGGATAAAGCTCCAGTGAAACAGTGGAAATACGCCTGCCCAGTCCTGAATGCTGCCAAGTTCTGCGATGTGAGGATCTGTTGCGTACAAAATCCACTCAGAGAACGAATAAAACAGAATATCTGCTGCCAGACCACAGGTAAACATCATGCATCCCCATGCAAAAAAGGAATATTTTGGCTTCTCATCCGGCTTTCCAAGCACAATATTTCCGTATTTGGAGCCTGCCAGAAACAGAGACAGAAAGAAAATGCCAAGTCCGATGACCAGGTAATACGTTCCAAAGGTGTCTCCAAACAGAAATCGAATCTGGCCAAGTACCTGATTCGACTGCTCCGGTGCAAAGAAAAATACGATACATAGAGCAACGATCAGCGCCAGAGGCACCAGCGTAATCATCCAGTCGATTTCTTTTTTCTTCTGTTGGTTCTTACTGTTCATTTTCTTCCCTTTCTGCGTAATCCGCATACGATGCATCGAGTGCAACAAGCTCGCTGAAATTGTCTACTTCTATGATATCCTCTGCCTTCATTGGCCGGATGCCAAGCTGATACTCTTTCGGGTAGCAGAACATTGCCACATCGTCCCAGTAAATCTGACGGTTTTTCTTTACTTCAAACTCCTGCTCCAGATGGCCTTTTAACCGCTTTCCATCTTCTGCTGTCCATCGGGAAATGCTGTAGAGCTGCCAGCCGCCCTTTCCGCCGGTTCTGCTGCAGCCTGTCACAATGCCGTTTTCCACGGTCTGCAGCCACTCGTCGGTCTCATCATCCGTCCACACGCTGTTGTAACCGGATCGCTCAAACTCCGGTGCCAGAATTTCCGGATGATAGATGATCTGGTCACCGTCAAGAATAAACGCATTTTCCAGATGTTCCCGCGCCACATACAGCGATGCGATGTTGTTGCAGGTATCGTACCACGGATTGTCGATCAGCTTCAGACCCGGGTACTCCTCTTCCAGTGTCTGGAACTGTTCCTTGAGGTAACCGACTACCACGTAAATTTCTGTGATTCCGTTTTTGTGCAGTCCATTGATGACGGTATCAATCATCCGCACACCGTTTACCCGGACCAGCGGTTTTGGTGTTTTTAACGTTACCGGCTTCATCCGGTTTCCGAGGCCTGCCGCCATAATAATGGCGCGCTCTACTTTGTACATATTTCTTTTCCTTCCTCTCCCAGTTCCTGCTGGACAATTTTGTAATAATCTTTTGCGTAACGGTACTGCCGCAGGGAATATTCTCCGAATTCCACGCCTAATTTCCGTTTATATTCGCACCAGTTGCTCCAGAGCAGACCGCAGACTGCGATGTAGCAGTAGATTTTTATGCGTGTTCTGTCGTCACAGTTTCCTTCAAAATAAAGATCAATCAGATGGTCCACCTGCTCTTTTTTGTAAAGAGAATAGATACAGAACATCGCAATATCCACATGCGGATCCTGCATTCCGGCGTATTCCCAGTCGATCAGGCGGATCTCCTCTTTTCCGTTTTCTTCCACAAACAGAAAATTGTCCGGCACAGCATCAATGTGAGTGAGCACCCACTCTCCGGCATTTGCTTCGATGTAATCCTTTAACTGAAGCACATGCGCTTTCGTCTTTTCGTAATCTTTATATGCTGACGGAGTTCCTTCCCAGAGGCTTTCATAGTATTCCATCTGTCCGAACAGGTCGAAGGAATGGTCTACTCTTAATTTCTGCCCGTGAAACTCCCGCAGTTTCTTCATGCATTTCTGAAGATCTTCCTCATTTTCTGCATCGCAGACCCGCGCACCTTCGAGATATTCTGTGATTTTGTAGCCGTTCTCCGGGTTAATATAGGCAATCTCATCACAGATCCTGCGGCCGGCGATCGTCTGATATACAGCGGCTTCCTGCCTGCGGTTGATCAACTGATCGGTTCCCTCTCCCGGAATTCGCATAATGTATTTTTTATCTTTACAGGAGAATAAAAAGGATCGGTTTGTCATTCCTTTTTTCAGAACTGTAATGTTTGTCACTTCGTTCTGCTGTGCTCCAAGTGCTTCACAGATTACCTGAATCGCATCCGTCTGCAGCTGGCTGGAATCGCTGTCAATCTCACGCAGCTGCTCATAGGTATTGATTTCTACGGCATCGGCAGCATGTACAACACGGGCCGTCACAATCATTCTGTCTTTCCGGTATAAGGTTTCCTCCCAGAACGCTCCGTCGTATCGGGAATCTCTTCCCAGTTCTTCCAGACGCTCCCGCACGATCTCCGCTTCTGTTTCCAGCAGATAACAGATGCCGATCATCGCGTTTCCGCCTGCCTGTTCTTTCTGTACGACCAGCTCCTGCTTCCGGTTTACGCGGACGGTACTGTCATCATCCACCAGATCGCTGACCATGTACCAGGAATATAATTCGTTTCTGCTGTATGGATTCTTTTCACACCAGATATCACAGGGAATGATGTAGCTGTTTGATAAATGGGCTGCCGCCGTTTTCAGGGAATGCAGATTGTTTTTCGACACATAGTCCGGAGCGACGATCAATTCTACGCCGTATTCATCGATCAGATATTCATACTGCTCTTTCATAAATCCGACAACGACGTAAATCTCTGTAATGCCGACTTCATGAAGCTGACGGATTGTGCGCTCTATCAGCCGCTCTCCCTTGATTTCCAGAAGTCCTTTCGGTGTCTCTGTATTAATCGGAACCATCCGCATACCAAATCCGGCGGCAAGGATAATGGCGTTTTTCGGCGCTTTCTCTTTTGCCTCACGCAGTGTCTTTTCCGTCGGACGGATCTCTTCATCCAGGTAACCTTCTGAAATCAGTTCCTTGATCGAACGATTGACGATTCCAAGCGAATGGCCGGTCTGTGCGGCAAGGATACGCTGATTGATGAAGGGTTCTTTTATCAGGTTGTTCAATATATCTTGTTTTGAGTTGTTCATATACTTCCTTCTTTCATTTTTCATGAACTTTTGTTTTCGATTATACCATAACTTTATGACTTTTTCAATCCCCTGTGTGTTAGGATAGTTGTCAGTGAAAGATAATTACTTTTGTGGTAGTATATATGTGAACTTCCTATAAAATTAACTCTCATAAAATTCCTTTTAAAGTATGCTACAACTGGCTTAAAGCAAGAACATGTCGAAACGAGAGTTAATATTTCAGGAAGTTCACATAAAAAGGTCCAAATAATTAACATTATTTGGACCACCTGTCAAAGGAAGCCTTTTTCCTTTTCGCCGTCATCAGGACTTCTTTGCGCTTCCATTCATAAATTTTTCTTAAAATTTACCTTTATTTTACCACACTACTCCCAAAACTACAATATATCTCCATTTTTCATTTTTTTTACATAGAACCTTTCTGGCCTAATACAATCAGTACAGTTTTAAACAAAATCTTAATATCCAGCATAAAGGACCATTCTGAAATGTACTTCGTATCCAGTTTTACAACCTCTTCAAAATCTGTAATCTCGCTTCGTCCGCTTACCTGCCACATACCAGTCAGTCCCGGCTTGATTGCCAGTCTTGCTCTGTGATGGAGCTCATATTTCTCCCACTCATCCACTGTCGGCGGACGGGTTCCTACAAGGCTCATGTCGCCTTTTAACACATTGAAGAACTGCGGGAATTCATCCAGCGAGGTTTTGCGGATAAAGTTTCCGATTCCTTTGCCTGGTCCTTTTTCGCTTCCGATGACACGCGGGTCATTCTCCATTTTGAACATCAGACCATCGCTGACGCGGTTCTGTTTCATCAGTTCTTTTTTCCGCTCTTCCGCATCCATGTACATGCTACGGAACTTGTAAATTTTGAATTTTCTTCCGTTCTTTCCGACACGGTACTGTGAGAAGAAGATCGGGCCCGGAGACTTGATATAAATCGCAGGGGCAACGAACAGGAAGATGATTCCGGTCAGAATACATCCGGCAAGACCGCCGCAGATGTCCATGATTCGTTTCAGCACAAGCTGTCCTGCGCTTGCCATATTGATGCAGGTGGTGACCACGGTATAGTTGCCCATGCGCTCTACAGTCTGATTTTTTCCCTGCATTTCGTTCACGTCCGCAATTTTTACGTGGATCGTAATGCCCATCTCGGCGAATGCGTCGAATACTTTCTGCGGGATTTCTCTGCCTTCCGGCAGAACGATCAGCACTTCGTCGAACCACTCACGGCAGACATACTCAGCTGCATCTGCAAGGTTCGATACCACCGGTACGCCGTGGATTTTGTGTCCGGTTCTGTCCTGGTCTACGAGAACAACGCCAGTCGGACGAACGCCGATGTAATCGAAATCCAGCATGCTCTTTACAACGGACTGTGACTGTTTTTCGGTCGTGATGATCAGAAGCGAACGGCCGCTGTGTTCCCCGCTGCTGCGTTTCTTTACCACAGCCTTCCATCCGATGCGCATCAGATAGGAAAGCATTCCGTACAGAGCACCGGTCAGCATAATGGTTGCTCTGGAGAACTGATCTCCCTCCTGAATCAGGAACAGGTAGAATACACCAAGAACGATGATGTATACCATATTTTTTACAGTCATTCCGATTTCCACGAGGTATCCGCGCTTCATGACGTTTTTGAAGGAATCGTCAAAAAACATGATCATCAGCTGGATCAGAGCGAATACGATAGCCTCATTTCGGTAAATTGGGCTTCCATATGGCTTAAAACTGTGATGTCTTAAGAAATAACCCATGACGAAAGCCAGCTGAAGACAGATAATATCAAGAACCATAAAATCCAGATGCTTCAGCCATCCTGTGGATGATTTTTTGTACATACCTTTCTCCCCTGTCGTATTTTTTTCGCCGTACTCGTAACATTCTCTTGTTTCGCATAGTTTTTCTAGCTTTTATATTACCATTTTCACTAAAACCTTCTCATTTTTTCTGGTACTATGCATTTGCAATATCTTCTGTGACGAATACAGAACCATTTTTTTCTTTATTCCAAATATTCTATCCCATTTCTACTTATTTGTAAAGGTGTGGACACACTTTTGGACATAATTATTTCACATTTTTGCAAATTATTACATTTTATATTATTTCATCACATCCAGAATCTGTAATGTTTTCATCTTCTTTTCGACATAGCGATGGAGATATGCACGCAGCAATCGTTCCAGTTCGTCCAGGATCTCTTCATTTACGGTAAAACCATACAGCTTCGCGAGCGGTGCCGCAATGATATAGCGGCATGCCAGCACGGTGCCCGGCTGCAGCGGCCATGGATCTCTGATGGTTTTTCCACAGTTTGGGCAGTAGATGGCGCTGTCGCGCAGGGAGAAAACGGTCAGATTCTCTTTCGTGCCGCACTCCATGCAGGAGAACATCTGCGGTGCTTCTCCGCTGATTGTGATCGTCCGCAGTTCGAAGATGCACCGGATCAGGCGGAGGTCCTGTTTTCCGCTGCGGATGGCGTTCATCGTCACGTACAGAAGGTTCAGCATCTGGGTTTCATCGTTTCCTTCCTGGCCGAAATATTCGGCCAGTTCCAGAAAATAAAAGCCGTAATAAACGCCGGGCTGCATCTGCGCCAGGTCGAGGAAGTATTCTTTAATGTTTGCGCCGGAGAGGGTGTAGCTGTCACGGCCCTCGTAAACCTGAAACTCGCCGAAGACGAACGGATTGGAGACGGCCATCAGCGGGCTTTTCATGCGGCGGGCGCCGCGCGCGAAGGCGGTGATTTTGCCGAGCTCCCGGGTCAGGATCACGACGCGCTTGTCATACTCTCCGACCGGGGAGGCGGATAATACCATTCCGCTTACATTGATTGGTTCTCGCATGTTTCTTCCTTATTATAATGCAATATTATAAATCGAGTTTCTTTTTATCATATCCGAAGTTCTTCACGAGGAAATCGCTGTCGCGCCAGTCTTTTTTGACTTTGACCCAGAGCTTCAGGTTGACTTTCTGCTCCAGCATCTGCTCCAGCTCATACCGCGCGTTGCTTCCGATCTTCTTGAGCATCGCGCCCTGTTTTCCGATGATGATGCCCTTGTGGGAATCGCGCTCGCAGATGATGGTCGCATCAATATCAACGATTTTTCCGTTCGGGCGGTCTTTCATCTGGTCGATCACAACGGCGATGCCGTGCGGGATCTCTTCGTTTAAGGCGTACAGTGCTTTCTCGCGGATGATCTCAGCCACGATCTGGCGCATCGGCTGATCGGTGATGGTGTCCTCATCGTAGAACTGCGGGCCGTACGGCAGATATTTGAAGATGCTCGGAATGATGTCATCGGTGTTCTGATGGCGGAGTGCCGAGCACGGAATGATCTCGGCAAACTGGAACAGCTTGCGGTACGTATCGATGAATTCCAGGATTTTGTCTTTCTCCACGGTATCGGTCTTGTTGATAATGAGGATGACCGGCGCATTGACTTTCTCCAGGATCTCTGCGATATGGCGCTCTCCTGCTCCGATGAAGTTGCTCGGCTCTACCAGCCAGAGAATCACATCGACTTCTTTTAACGTTTTCTCGGCTACATCGACCATGTACTCGCCGAGCTTATTTTTCGCCTTGTGGATACCCGGTGTGTCGAGGAACACGATCTGTCCCTCGTCACACGTATAAACGGTCTGGATGCGGTTGCGGGTGGTCTGCGGTTTCTTGGATGTAATCGCAATCTTCTGTCCGATCAGGTGGTTCATCAGCGTGGATTTTCCCACGTTCGGACGGCCAATCAGGGCTACAAAGCCGGATTTATAATTTGCATTGTTTTCCATTGCTGTCTCTTCTCCTCATTTATAAGTTCTCTACGTTCTTAAACAGTTCTTTCTCTTTCTGAATGGCTGCTTCGCTTCCGACAACGCAGATGTTGTTCTGTTTTAAGGCTGCATCTACAAGGTCTGCCAGTGCATGAATGTCGTCCAGGGTTGCATCGAGGATCTGATCTCTCTCCTGCTGGAAGTCTGCTTCGGTGATGCCGTTGAACCATGCGCTCTCGGAGGTCTGGCCTTTTGCGGACGGGTTCATCGGGACGTCGAGTTCGCTGATCGTTCCGATGATGTATTTGGTCATCTGGCGCTCGTCTGCTTCGAAATTGCGCACGTAATCGCCGATACCGCGGTATACTTCAAGGGTTCTTCCGACGTTCGGGTCACGGTAGGAAGAAATGCACGCGTTTCCGCCTCTTCCGAAAGCTCCGCCGCAGCCGTAAGCGCCGCCTTTGACACGGATGTTGATCCACAGATAGTCATAGCTCAGCATGACACGCAGGATGCGCAGGGCTCCTGTGTAGTCGTAGCCTTCGCGCTCGAAGTTTCCACAGAGTGCCACGTACTGTACCTGGCCGGAGGTCTGGAAGGCTTCGTTTTTCTGTTCAAAGTCATACACAATGCTGCCCGGCTCCACTTCGTCGGTGTACAGATTCTCTTTGAATGCTGCGATTTTTTCTTCCAGCGGTGCGTAGCCTGTCTCGTCTGCGGTATAGGAGACGGTCAGATTCTCTTTGCGGAAGATGTATTTCATCAGGGTCTGCAGATTTTTAATCAGTTCTGCTTTTTTCTCATCGAAGTTCTCGTCCAGATCTTTTAAGAGCTGGTAGAAGCCGATGCCTGCGATGCGGTCCTGGAAATTGCTCATCGGGGAGTAATAGGAAGCTGCACGCATCACAGCCGTTGCATTTCCGGCGGAAGACAGGCGGTTCTGCAGGCCGGATTTCATGCTGGAGATGATCTCGTGAAGACGTTTCTCGTCATCCAGGCGGGAGGTGTTCAGGATTTCCTCAATCATTTTCATGACGAAATCCAGTTTGTCGTACAGGAATTTCGCGCGGATGCCGAACATTCTGCGGCAGTCGTCATCATTTTCCGGAATGCGGAATACCTGCAGTCCACAGTTGATGCCGCCGGTCTGTGCATTGATCTCGTTGAACAGTTCGCCGTAGGTGTAGTGTTCGGTGTCCACATAGCCGAGAACGGATTTTAATACGCCCATGTACGGGATCAGATCGTTCGGCACATTTTTCGTATCAAACAACAAGCTTAAGTAACCGATGCCGTTCGTGAATACGTTGTGATGAAGCACTGTCGTTCCATCGACTTCATGCTCGTCATTGTAAAGTTTGATAGACTCACGTTTGATATCGCTTCGTTTCAGGAGCGGAATCGTCTCGAGTACTTCCTCGCTCTCCTCTTCTTCCTGATATGCTGCCAGCTCTTTGGTGTCAGCAATGATTTTCTCGATCTCTTCTTTTGACAGGCTCTCTTTGTATTTCTGCAGTTTTTCTGCGGTCTTTGCATCATTTTCTGCGGCAAGACCGGTCTTTGGAATGAGGGTCACGATGGAGGCATGGGTGTTGTCCAGCAGATACGTCTGGATCAGGTTTTCGAAATAGCCTTCTTTTGCCAGTTTTTTCAGCTCATCGTAGATCGCAAGCTGCTGCAGGTAGGCGAACGGTTTGTTCTCGTCGTACAGCCAGCTGTCGAAGACGTCGATGCCGTACATCAGGCCCTTTGGGAAGCTGGAGAAGTCCGCCTCACGGAAACGGAATTCGAAATAGTTGATGCCTGCCTCGATGGCTTTCTGATCCATGCCGTTTTTCACGATATCCTCGAGGGTGCCGCGGATGATGGACAGGAATTTTTCTTTCTCATTTTCATCAGCGTTCTTGGCTACGATGGAGAAGAATGGCTGCAGGATGCCGTCCTCGTAGGAACCGTAAACATCTTTTCCGATGTGTGCGTCAAGGAGTGCCTGTTTGACCGGGGCTCCCGGTGCGTCAAGGAGTGCATACTCCAGAACAGAAAATGCCACGTTTAATTTTACATCCAGACCGCTGCCAATGACCATGTTGTAGGACAGGTACGCATTGTTTTCAAGCGGATCGCCGTCGAGCACCGGGTACTCGTGTACAATGTCGAGGGTCTCTGCAAATGGTTTCTGATACGGGATTTCGGATTTTACTTCTTTTGCATCAAAATGGGACAGGTATTTTTCATCCATCCATACCAGTTTTTCTTCCATATCCATGTTTCCGTACAGGTAGATATAGCTGTTGGACGGATGGTAATAGGTCTGATGGAATTTCAGGAAGTTTTCGTAGGTCAGGTTCGGGATGCAGGACGGATCTCCGCCGGATTCTACGCCGTACGGAGTGTCCGGGAACAGGGTGTTGAATGTTTCACGCTCCAGGACATCGTCTGCGGAGGAGAAGGCTCCTTTCATCTCGTTGTATACAACACCGTTGTAGG
Source organism: Blautia sp. AM28-27 (assembly GCF_003480905.1). Classification (NCBI taxonomy): domain Bacteria; kingdom Bacillati; phylum Bacillota; class Clostridia; order Lachnospirales; family Lachnospiraceae; genus Blautia; species Blautia sp. AM28-27. The sequence continues at coordinate 39,378 of NZ_QUJK01000002.1, read as the reverse complement.
TCAGCGGGCCGTCTTTGCTTTCCAGATGATAGCTCCAGCCTTCCTGACGGAAGATTTCGTCGTGTTTGTAAATGTTCGGGTAGAATACGGCGTCCATGTAGACATGCATCAGGTTCTGGAAGTCGGCATCGTTGGTGCTGGCTACCGGGTACATGGTTTTATCCGGGTAGGTCATAGCATTTAAGAAGGTGTTCAGGGATCCTTTGACGAGTTCTACGAAGGGATCCTTTAACGGGAATTCGCGGGAGCCGCAGAGGACGCTGTGCTCGAGGATGTGGGCTACGCCGGTGCTGTCGGCCGGCGGGGTACGGAACGCGATGTTGAATACTTTGTTGTCATCCTCCGTCTCGAGAAGCAGCACGCGGGCTCCGCTTTTGTTGTGGCGAAGGAGGTAGCCATGTGCGTGGATATCATCAATCTGCTGTTCCTGCAGCAGGGTATAGGCTTTGCAATGTTCTGCGTTCATTTTTGTATATCCTTTCTTGTTTTTCTTTATTATTTCCGGTTTTATGCAGTCAAAAACGGACCGCAGTGCCCGTTTACTGGGATTTTCTGCGGCCCTGTCGGTTTTTATTCTTCGTGGTCTGTTTCTGCGTCGGTAGTTTCCGCCTCATCCACATGATCTTTTACTTCGTCATTTGCAGCATTGTTCTGCGCATTTCTCTGCGCCTGAGCTGCGGCAGCCTGTGCCATCATCGCCTCGAGATTCGGGCGGACACTCTGCGCCTGGGCTCCCATGATTCTCTGGAGCTGTTCTCTGGTCAACAGAAGGTTGAAGCCGGACGGGTTGATGACGAAGCCTTTGGCCTGTTTCATCAGGTACGGCAGAAGGTGCTGGAACGGGATGGCTGCCAGACGGAGTTTTGCCTGCGGATCCGGACGGAATTTCTGGAATTCACCAATATCGGAAAACAGCGGCTGGAAGATGTCTTCGTTCTGGTTTTTGATGTACGGGATGCGCACGTCTGGTCCCGGGTTGGCCGGATCGAATTCGCCCTGTACCTGGGAGATGTCGATGGCAAGGATGAATTTGCTTCGCATCAGGTTGACAAGCATTTCTTCTTCGAGTTCACGCAGGTGCTGCATGCGTTCGGCATCGTCTCTTTTCTGATTTGGTTTGCGGAGCTCCTGCAGGAAATAGACTACAGTGAGCTGTACGCCAGGGTTGAGGACCGGAAGATGCTGTTTGTTCATTTTTTCCATGTCCGGTTTCGGGAAGATCTGCTCCAGCTCGATGCGGCGGGTCTGACCGCCTTCGTGGAAGATGACCATGTTGACACCTTCTGCGTAGAGGCCCATATAGAAGTTCGGCATCTGCTTGCGCAGTACTTTTACGGTAAGCAGCGGGGTGTTCTTCTCTACATAGGATTTTGCAAATTCTTTAGCTGCTTCTTCTTCGGTAAACATGTATACCTGATCATCAAAGGTTTCCGGATCGCACTCTACGTATGGGAGTTTCGTGATCTGGGAAAATGTGACATAGATGATTTCCATGCTCTGAAATTTCTTCATTGTGAAGCTGTTGTCTACTGTCATTTGTGGTTGAGTCCTTTCTTCGCTCTTAGAGGATATGGTATCCCCAAAATATCTATGTGACATTATATCATACTTTTGGTGGGTTGCCAAAGGTTTTCTTTGGGGGTAACGGACCGCGCAGACCAAAGCTGTCGAAACGGGGCCTGACTTTGCATGACGGCGGGAGAGGGCTTTTTGTAGTCTGTAATTGGGGCGTGCAGACTACGGAAATGTTTTTTAACACATTCTAGTTAATCGCTTTGGCATTGGGGTAGATTTTTTCCATTCGGGCGTCCGGGAAATGGGCATCTATGGTCTGCTCGATGGCATTAGCTGCGGGCTTTTGGTGGGCGCGTTCGTCGTATCGGGCGAGAGCAAGGGTAGATACGAGCATGTTGGCCACCATGAACACGATCAGGATCCAAGTGATGATTTCTCCGAATTTCATCGGGATTTTTTCAATCCAGCGCGAAATGACAGGATAGAATTTTTTGAGCCAGACGACGGCGGCTATTCCCCAGAAGAAACAGTACAGGAGGTTGATACGGCCTCCGAGGTTGAAGGGAATGTCGCTGTAGTCCCAGAAGACTTTTCCGAATACGATTTCGGTGAACACACTGCAGATGTATTCGTAGGCTCCGCCGAGGAAGGTACCAAAGGCAAACAGGAATCCATCGGAGCGGTCGCGGTAGTTGTAGAGGAACCAGGTAGCGAGGGCGATGGCCAGGCCCCAGACGATGCTGAACGGGCCCCAGACAAGGCTGCTGCGGCTCATCCAGACACCGGCGGTGATGCGGCAGAATATGGCTTCTGTAATATCGCCCAAAAATGCGCCGATGATGAAGAGAAGAACGATTTTGTAAAAGCTGCATCCTTCGGCAAATACGCCGGTTTCTGTTTTCTCTTTTTTCTCCGGAACTGGCTGTACGGCCGGATAGGCACGTTCCACACGACGCTCCAGATAGCGGTAAACACGGACAGAAAGGCGTCTGGTGAAGGCGTCGATCTGATCGTTCATAGCGCTGATCCGCGGCATTTTTTTCGTGATGTGGTGCAGAACAGCATAGGAACCGACGGCATCTACTACCAATATACCAAAGAGAATCCAGGATGTGATATGCAGGAAACCGGCCGGAATTAAATGAAGAACTGTAAAGCAGAGGCGATTGCCGATTTTCATGGCAAGCAGTCCTAAAATTCCCCAGAGTACAGAATACTGGAGGCAGATATAGCCGTCCATGTTCCATTTTTTATTGGAATAGTCCCACCATTTGCCATGGCCAATGCGTTCCAGTGCGTGACCGGCCAGCCACTCGACTGCGGTAGCGATAATCATACAGCCAAGGAACAAAAAGACGGGGCTTGACTGCAGTTCATACAGATAACGTGTCATAAAGACAGCTGTGATTCCATAGATGGCGCAGAGCGGACCATTTAAGAATCCTCTGTTTACCATATGTTTTTTCCGGATCGCGGCCACAGAAGTTTCCAGAAGCCATCCAAGGAAGGCGTAAAAGAAAAACAGGCCGAGATAGTCATAAATTGTATAGTTCATGTTCTTCTCTCTATTCTTTCATTATTTTTGCTATTTTAAGGATTTTATTTTCCACTGAATCCCTTGTATACTCTCCAGTATTTTGTTTTTATTTTTATCCTGCAAATAAGATGGATTTAATTTTGCTTTTTTATACTGCAAATATGTTCCTTCTGTTTTCTGAATCAGCAATTTTGTAAAATATTGTTCCCAGCTAAAAAACTCTGTGCTGTCGATATAATCTTCTGGATTTTCCAGAATTTTACGAACCTCTTTGTCCTGTAAAAGATCTGAATTTAAAATCAGCCATTCAAAAGACTCCGGTAAATATAAATGTACGTTCTGTTTTTCCTCTATTTTATTGCTGAGAAGATTCATTTCTGCTCCAATTGCAGCACCGTCCGCAATAATACAGGTTTCTTCTGTTCCTGCCTTGCCGATCATTTCCGGTATTTTTGTTTTTCCACCAGCGCTTTCACATGTAATATTCCTTTCTGCACATACATTTTCAAAAAATTGATACCCAGAATTGGAATCTTCCGTAATTATTTTTTGTACTCTAACAGGAAGCCGTGCTGTTTTGGGATAGATCTGATACATTTTCTGATATATTTTTCTGGTATCTCTGTATTTTCCGGAAACATGCAATCCATAAATCTCTTCTACACTATACGGCAAATTATATAAGTTTTCTCTCGTAATCAATACAAAATAGTTTTCTGAACCCCGTATGGCAGAAGCAAATTCTTCTGTTTTTATAAAATAATTCTCCTCGTCTATGAAAAAGATGCTTTCCCGGCTGTTTTCCAAAATAATTTTCCAATTAACACCTTCCAGCACTCTGCACGGTACTTCACAGGAAACGTTGATTCCGCTGGACTCCCCTAAATTTTCTGCCTGCCGGATCATATTTACCAGTGTTGTTTTTCCTGATGCACTATCCCCCTGGATGATTGTAATATTACGCTTTATCACAAATTCATAATGAACTCTGTTATTTTGAATAATAACTCTTTTCTTTCCCTTCATACATCCACCTATACATAAGCCTCGGCAACATCTACAAATTCGGACATATTCCGCACAATAGTCCCTGTATTTAAAATCAGGATTTCAAAAGGATCTTTGCCAAACCGCATCACATGACGCAGATTAATCGTCAGATCCTTTTGCTCTCCTAATTTTAAAATCCATTTTGCACAATTATCTCCACATACGGAGGCATTAAAGATCTTTCCGTCTGTATCGTATGCCATCAGCAGCAACGTTTTGATTCCTCCGGATAAATCTTTCGGTGGAATCGGACCAAGCACCGGGCTGTCAATCAGATGCGCACTGATTACCTCCGAGCGATCCACATCGCGGATCATTTCTTTTGCCAGTGGCGTGGTCAGCCATTCATCTTCATAACAATTATCAAAATAGGTTGGCGGATGATAGATTGCACCTTTCATTTCTCCAAGATATATTTTCAACATAATAAAATTCCTCTCGCTAACGCTCATTATATCGTGATACGCACATTATACCATATCTCAAAGCCTTCTTGCTCAAAAATGTATCGTTTGTCAACATTTTCCGGGATAAAAATGTTGACAAACGATACAAAACTATTGCCAAATGTCGCTAATTCATTTTTTCTCCCAAAAAGAAAGAAGCCATACTCTCTCAAGTATGACTTCTCTCCTTTTTCAAATTCTTTTTAAGGAAAAAGAATTACTCTTCTTCTGCGCCGTACAGTTTTACGAGTTTGTTCAGGTAAGTGTAACGGTCTTTTGCTTCCTGCTCGTTCTTGCCGAACAGTCTTTCTGCTTTCGCCGGGTTTGCACGTTTCAGAGAGTTGTAACGTACCTCGCCGTTCAGGAATTCCTGATAATCTCCTGACGGAGCCTTGGAATCCAGTGTGAATGCGCTCTTGCCTTCTGCAGCGAGTGCCGGGTTGAAGCGGAAGCAATGCCAGTATCCGGTCTGAACAGCGAGCTGCTCCTCGGTCTGTGCTTTGCTCATACCTTTCTTGATACCATGGTTGATACATGGAGCGTAAGCGATAATGAGGGACGGTCCCGGATATGCCTCTGCCTCTGCGATTGCTTTGACTGCCTGATTGTAATCAGCGCCCATAGCGATCTGTGCTACGTATACATAGCCATAGCTCATTGCGATGCTTGCCATATCTTTCTTCTTGGTTTCTTTACCGCCTGCTGCGAACTGTGCAACTGCACCGGTCGGAGTAGCTTTGGAGGACTGTCCGCCTGTGTTGGAGTAAACCTCGGTATCGAATACCATTACGTTGATATCTTTTCCGCTGGCAAGTACGTGGTCTACGCCGCCGAATCCGATATCGTAAGCCCATCCGTCACCACCGAAGATCCACTGGGATTTCTTAGCGAGGAAGTCTTTGTTCTTAACGATGTCTCTGCAAACGTCGCAGTCAGCGTCTTTGATTGCTTCTACAAGTTTCTCGGTTGCAGTTCCGTTGGTAGCGCCGCAGTCAAAGGTATCCAGATACTCTTTGCATGCTGCTTTTACTTCTTCCGGAGCTTTCTCGGAGTTCATAACATCCTCAACTTTGGCTTTCAGGCCGCCGCGGATTGCTTTCTGAGCGAGAAGCATACCATAACCGAACTCTGCGTTGTCCTCGAACAGGGAGTTGGACCATGCCGGGCCCTGTCCTTTCTCGTTTACAGTGTAAGGAGTGGACGGTGAGGAGTTACCCCAGATAGAGGAGCATCCTGTTGCGTTTGCGATGTACATTCTGTCACCGAACAGCTGGGTGATCAGTTTTGCGTAAGGAGTCTCGCCGCAGCCTGCGCATGCGCCGGAGAACTCAAGCAGCGGTTTCTTGAACTGGCTGCCCTTTACGGTATTCTCTTTGAATTTTGCTACAACGTCTGTCTTCTCTGGAAGAGCTGCTGCATAATCGAAGTATTTCTGCTCTGCTTCGTGTGCTGCAAGGCTTTCCATAGCCAGTGCTTTCACACCCTTCTTGCCCGGGCATACGTTTGCACAGGAACCACATCCGGTACAGTCAAGCTGGGAAATAGCCATTGTGAAGGTGTAGTCCGGCATACCGGTCATCGGCATGGTCTGGATGCCTTCCGGAGCTGCTGCTGCTTCTTCTGCGGTCATGGCAACCGGACGGATAACAGCGTGCGGGCAGACGAAGGAACATCTGTTACACTGGATACAGTTTTCCGGATTCCATACAGGTACGTTTACGGCGATACCACGTTTCTCGTATGCGGATGTGCCGGACGGAGTTGTTCCGTCTACGTAGTCTGCAAATGCGGATACAGGCAGGTTGTTTCCTTCCTGGGAAGTTACTTTTGCCTGGATGGTATTTACGAATTTAACAGCGTCAGCGCGGCCGCTCTCTGCATGAGTTGTGGTCAGACCTTCGTCTGCTGCATTTTTCCAGCTTTCCGGAACTGCAACTTCTTTGATCTGTTTTGCACCCTCATCGATTGCTGCCCAGTTCTTTGCTACGACATCATCACCTTTACGGCCATAGGTAGCTTTTGCTGCTGCTTTCATGAGTTCGATGGCTTTTTCTTCCGGAATGATCTTCGCAAGCTTGAAGAATGCAGACTGAAGAATGGTGTTGATACGGGTCGGTCCCATGCCGGTCTCGATACCGATCTTAACGCCGTCGATCACATAGAATTTGATGTTATGGTTTGCGATGAATGCTTTTACCTGACCTGGCAGATGCTCTTCCAGTCCTGCTTCATCCCATGGACAGTTCAGAAGGAAGGTTCCTCCGTCTACCAGCTCCTCTACCATGTGATATTTGTTCACATAGGAAGGATTATGACATGCAACAAAGTTTGCTTTGTGGATCAGGTAGGTGGATTTGATCGGTTTCTTTCCGAAACGCAGGTGAGACATCGTTACACCGCCGGACTTCTTGGAGTCATAATCGAAGTAAGCCTGAGCGTACATGTCTGTGTTGTCACCGATGATCTTGATGGAGTTCTTGTTTGCACCTACGGTACCGTCTGCGCCAAGTCCCCAGAATTTGCAGTTGATGGTTCCTTCCGGAGTTGTTACCAGAGGAGCGCCAACCGGCAGAGACAGATTGGTAACATCGTCTACGATACCAATGGTAAATCTCTGTTTCTCTGTATTTTCATATACAGCAACGATCTGAGCCGGTGTGGTGTCCTTGGAACCAAGTCCGTAACGACCTGTGAATACCGGTGTGCTCTCGAATCTGCTGCCTTTTAATGCTGCTACTACGTCCAGGTACAGAGGCTCGCCAAGAGATCCCGGCTCTTTTGTTCTGTCCAGAACGGAAATCTGTTTTACAGTCTCCGGAATTGCATTGATGAGTGCTTCTGCGGAGAACGGACGGTACAGACGTACCTTTACAACGCCGACTTTCTTGCCTGCTGCTACGAGGTAATCGATGGTCTCCTCGATGGTATCGCAGACAGAACCCATAGCGATGATTACGTGCTCAGCGTCTGCTGCTCCATAATAGTTGAACAGTTTGTAATCGGTTCCGATTTTCTCGTTTACTTTGTCCATGTACTCCTGTACGATTGCCGGAAGAGCATCGTAGTACGGGTTACATGCTTCTCTTGCCTGGAAGAAGATATCCGGGTTCTGTGCGGATCCTCTCTGGCACGGATGGTTCGGGTTCAGGGCATGTTTACGGAATGCATCTACTGCATCCATATCTACCATGTCTTTCAGATCTTCGTAATCCCATGTCTCGATTTTCTGAATCTCGTGGGAGGTACGGAATCCGTCGAAGAAGTTGATAAATGGAACTTTGCCTTTCAGTGCTGCACAGTGTGCAACCGGTGTCAGGTCCATAACCTCCTGTACGCTGGATTCGCAGAGCATTGCGACTCCGGTCTGACGACAGGCGTAAACGTCTGAATGATCTCCGAAGATGGAAAGTGCGTGGCTTGCAAGGGCACGAGCGGATACGTTGAATACGCCCGGGAGCTGCTCGCCGGCAATTTTATAAAGGTTCGGGATCATCAGAAGAAGTCCCTGGGATGCGGTGTAGGTTGTGGTAAGAGCTCCGGCTGCCAGTGATCCGTGTACTGCACCTGCTGCTCCTGCCTCAGACTGCATCTCAGTTACCTGAACTTCCTGTCCGAAAATGTTCTTTCTTCCCTGGGTTGCCCACTCATCGGTATGCTCCGCCATAACGGATGAAGGGGTAATTGGGTAAATAGCTGCTACGTCGGTATACGCATAAGACGCATGTGCTGCAGCCTGGTTACCATCCATGGTTTTCATCTTTCTAGCCATTTGATTTTATCCTCCTTAAAAAATGATGACCAAAAATTACTTTGGCTTTTCTCAGGTTGGTGTTCTGCCGGGTTTCGGTTGCCTCCGCGCTTCGAAAAACCCGGATAAGGGCATGGCAATGCCACTATGTCCAGTATTTGAATTATAACACCGATTGGGCATTCTGTCCAGATTTTCTGTGGGTGTTCAGGGAAAAATACAAGTTTTTTACAACTTCTGGTAATTCCGCGTCGAATTTCTCGATAAAAAAAGAAGGAACGACCCGCATATTTTTTCTCTTCTGCGGACAGTTCCTTTGCTTCTTTTATTTCTGATTCTGCGCCTCAATCTGTTCTGCGAGGTCGGTTAGATAAACCCATCTCTCGGTTTTTTCTTCCAGAGCAGCTTCGGTCTTCTCTTTTTCCACCATCAGTTCGGCGAGCTTTGCAGAGTTGGTGGCGTTTTTGAGCATCTGATCGTCAAGCGATGCAATCTTTTCCTCGAGTACAGCGATATCGTCATCGATGGTCTCGTACTCGCGCTGTTCTTTGAACGTAAATTTCAGGCGGGTCGGACGTTTCTGCTTCCAGTCATTGTTCTTTGACTTTGCAGGTTCGTCCGCGGACGTTTTGGACGGCGCTGCTTTTGCCGTTTCTTCCGCACTTCCGCCGAAACGGCGTTCTTTTGCTTCGAGGTAATCGGTGTAGCCGCCCTCGTACTGCAGAAGATTTCCGTTTCCGTCGAATTCGAAGATGCGGTCCACGACGTTATCCAGGAAATAGCGGTCGTGGGAAACGGTGATGACGATGCCGACGAACGTGTTCAGGAAATCCTCAAGCACGGTCAGGGTCGGGATATCAACGTTGTTGGACGGCTCGTCGAGGATCAGAACATTGGCGCCGCTCACTAAGACGGATAAGAGATACAGTCTCCGTTTTTCGCCTCCGGAGAGTTTGGAAATCGGGGTGTACTGCATATCCGGTGTGAACAGGAAGCGTTCGAGCATCTGCGATGCGCTGATGCGGCCGTCACGGGTCTGGACATACTCAGCGATATCTTTCACGTAGTCGATCACGCGCTGATTCGTATCCATGTCCGGCTCTTCCTGTGCCAGATAGCCGATGCGGATCGTGTCGCCGATTTCGATGGTTCCCGCATCCGGCAGGACTTCTCCGGTGATCATCCGCAGCATTGTGGATTTTCCGCAGCCGTTCGGGCCAATGATGCCGACACTCTGGTTCCGCAGGAAGATGTATTCGAAATCTTTCATCAGCGTTTTATCGCCGAAGGCTTTGCTGACGTTATGGAATTCAATCGTTTTCTTTCCCATGCGGGTCTCGACAGCATCCATCTCCACGACAGCGTCTGCGGTCGGTGCCGTGCCATTTTTGAGTACTTCGAGACGTTCGAGTCTTGCGCGCTGTTTTGTGCTTCTTGCGCGGCAGCCGCGTTTCGCCCATTCGAGTTCCATGCGCAGGATGCTCTGGCGTTTCCGTTCAGAGGCGAGTTCCATCTCCTCGCGCTCAGCTTTCAGTTCCAGAAAACGGGAATAGTTGGAATCGTAGCTGTACATTTTTCCGTGGCTGATTTCGAGGATGCGGTTCGACACTTTATCCAGGAAATAACGGTCATGGGTGACCATAAAGACGGTTCCGCGGTAATTTTTCAGGTAATCCTCGAGCCAGGAGAGCATCGCATTGTCGAGATGGTTTGTCGGCTCGTCGAGGATCAGGACGTCAAAATCGGACGCAAGCACTTTTGCCAGGGCAACCTTGCGGCGCTGGCCGCCCGAGAGGGTGTCGATTTTTGCGTCGTATTCGGTGATACCGAGCTGTACAAGGTTGCTCTGCACCTGCCAGTCCTCCTCATCGCCGGAAAGGGCGTAGGACAGCACGGTGGCATCCTTTGGAAATTCCGGTGTCTGCGGAAGATAGGCCATTTTGAGGTTGTTCTGGCGGATAATCTGGCCGGAATCCGGGGTCTCCTCTCCTGCTGCCATGCGCAGCAGCGTGGATTTTCCGGTTCCGTTGATTCCGACGATGCCGACCTTGTCGCCCTCCTGCAGGCCGAAGGAAGCATCGTCAAAAATCAGTTTATCGCCGAACAGTTTGCTGATGTGTTCGATGTTGATGATATTCATTTGCACAGTTCTGCAACGGTCTGGTTGATGACTTTTCCGTCTGCTTTACCTTTCATATCTGCCATAACGGCCTTCATGATGGCACCTTTGTTCTTGGTTGCCAGAACGTCTGCGAATTTCTCCTGGATGTAGGCTTTGACTTCGTCTGCACTCATCTGTTTCGGTGCGTACTCGCTGATGACGTCATAGCGGAACTGATACTCTGCTTTTAAGTCCTCACGGGATGCCGGGCAGGTATCGATCTGCTCTTTTACGGTCTTCAGCTCTTTTAAGATGACGCGGTCTACCAGCTCCGGTTTGATGTCATCGCGGCAGCCCTCGTCGATGGCTACTTTCTTTGCTGCGGAGATCAGGGAAGAGATGGCCTCTTTTCTCGCTTTGTCTTTGGCTTTCATTGCTGCTATCATATCACTTCTTAAAGTTTCTAATTCCATGGTGTTGTTCCTCCTGTACTAAATTTTGTCCGGTTTCAAGTATAACACTTCTCTTTTTGCTTTTCCAGTCACTTTGTAGGATAGCTCCCTTATTTTCCCCACGGCAGACGGTGTTTCTTTACCTGGATTGCCTGATGCGGGCACATTTCCTGACAGCAGAAACAGCGGATGCACTTTTTATAATCGTAGACCGGCGGATTTCTGCGGCCGTTATCAAAACGGACGGCTTTCCCTTCCACCGGGCAGCTCTCGACGCAGACGCCGCATTTTTTACATTTTTCTTCTATGATATAGGGGCGGCTCTGGAAGACCCCGAGGATCTCGAGCAGGTCGAGGGCTCCTTTTTTGCGGGCTTTGCGGCGGTCGACGTTGAAGTTTGGATTTCCGTACTTTCTTTTCAGTTCTTCCTCGGATATGGTGCCATCCGCTGTCACGATTTCGATGCGGTCGTCGTGCCACGTTCCAAGGCCGAGCGTTTCCCCGTAGAGATTTGTCGGCACATACGACGGATCAAGGTTCACCAGATGGCAGAACACGGTATCCAGTGCAATCGGATCGGTGGACATAAGAAGAACTCCCATCGAAACCGGGTCGCCGGAAGTCGGACCATTGCCTTCCATTGCTACGATGCCGTCGCAGATATAGAGGCGCGGGGCGACTTTCTGGTTCAGCTCGATCAGCATGTGCGCGAAGCTCTCAGCGTTCGGATACTGCGTGTGGCCGAGTTTTTTGTAGACGCCGCTGATGCAGCCGTACTGGTTCTTGACAGCTCCGGTGATGCGTTCCAGCGCGTGGGTTTTCATTTTGCTGACACTGATGAGGGCGTCGCAGTCGAGTGCATCTTTCGCAATCATCAGAAATTTACCATCGGCGGTTTCTACGCGCTCGCTCGTAAGGAAATCTTTCAGCGGAACGTTGTGTTTTTCCAGCACCTCTTTCAGCCCGGCTTCCTTTGCAATGCCCTCCGGGGTGCCAAGGCCGCAGGAATCGCCGCAGGAAATATTCTCATAGCCATTTTCCTGCAAAATCGTGATCAGGGCATCCATAACTTCCGGGTCGGTCACGACGGCGCGTTCTCGTTTTGCGGAGCGGACGAGGTTTGGTTTTAATAAGATATTCTCTTCTTTTCCGATCAGAGATTCCAGGCCGCCAATTGCTTCCAATCCCTTTTGCAGGCTTTCCTTTACGTGCGCCGGCTCATAGTCGGGACAGGCAACCACTGCCACTTTGCTTTTTTTCATATTCACCTCATGTTTTTCTATATTTCAAAAGAAGCTGCGATCCCCTTACCGGTTCTCACAGCTTCTTCGTATATTCACACAGAATATGTTTTTACTTATGCTACTTTGCTTTTTGCAAGCTCAGCCAGTGTTGCAAATCCTTCTGCATCGTTAACTGCCATGTCAGCCAGAACTTTACGGTTCAGCTCAACGCCTGCCAGTTTCAGACCATACATAAATTTGCTGTAGGACAGACCGTTCATTCTTGCTGCTGCGTTGATACGAGCGATCCACAGCTGACGGAACTGACGTTTTTTCTGTTTTCTTCCTGCGTAGGAGCTGGTCAGTGCGCGCATTACGGACTGTTTTGCTACTCTATACTGTTTGCTTCTGGCTCCTCTGTAACCTTTAGCCAGTTTTAATACTCTGTTATGTTTTTTCTTAGCGTTCATGCCGCCTTTAATTCTTGCCATTTCTTATTTTCCTCCTTGATCTGTTGGGCGTAACTCTACCTTGCAAAAATTACATGTAAGGTAAGATTTTCTTCATGTTCTTTACGTTTGTTGCATCAACAGTAGTCTGTTTTCTCAGGTTTCTTTTTCTCTTCTGAGATTTCTTGGTTAAGATATGGCTCTTGTAAGCTTTATTTCTTACTAATTTTCCTGTTCCTGTTGTTTTAAAACGCTTTGCAGCTGCTCTGCTTGTTTTTACCTTTGGCATTTTAATTTCCTCCTTGATATTGATTCAAATGTATTTTAACGTTTAGCCGTCAAAAACATGGTCATGCTTCTGCCTTCCACCTTCGGCGCTTTGTCAACCGTTGCAATATCGGACAGACTCTCTGCAAATTCATCGAGGATGTATTTGCTACTGTTCATATGTGCCATCTCACGGCCGCGGAAACGAAGTGTTACTTTTACTTTGTCTCCCTTTGTAATGAACTTGCGGGCTGCACCTACTTTGGTATTAAGATCATTGGTGTCAATGTTTGGAGAAAGGCGAACTTCCTTGATTTCAATTGTTTTCTGTTTTTTCTTTGCTTCTTTTTCCTTGCGGGCCAGTTCATATCTGTACTTTCCGTAGTCGATAATTTTGCAAACCGGCGGTTTCGCTGTCGGAGCAATTTTCACAAGATCCAGACCTGCTTCCTGTGCTTTCAGGTACGCATCTCTGGCAGACATAATTCCAAGCTGTTCTCCGTTCTGACCGATCAGACGAATTTCTCTGTCTCTGATCTGCTCATTAATCATTAATTCGCTAATTGTAGTGCACCTCCATCATTATAAAAGACTGTGTTCCCGCTTTTGCGGTGTAACGAAATCAAACTCGGCTCACCGGACCGGATTTGACTGATAACGCAAGAAAAGTGGATAGACAGACTATCCACTTAACATTGTACATAAATCTCTACACAAAGAGAACTTAAGATCAATATTGGACCGTAGTCGCGTGTTTGCGCTAGGGTGAGAGTGGATACTCTACTTTCTTTTTCTCAGACTATTGCAGTATAGCACTCTCCCATCCTGTTGTCAATACTGATTTTCGCATTTTTTCGTATTTATCTCCCGCAGCCACAGCGGAAGGAGCTGCACTCGGTTTCCTGGCAGCTGCATGCGCTGTCTCCGGCGATATGGATGTCTCCGGCTTCGCATTTACAGTTGTCGTTAAAGGTACAGTTCTGCGCCTTGCAGTCGACACCGATTTTCGTACAGCCGCAGCCGGTAGAGTTGAACATCGTGCCCTCACCGCGCTCCTTGAAGCTCTCGCAGCACGTTTCCATGGAGCTTTTGGCTTCGCTTCCGCCTACGCGGATATCTCCTTTGGAACAGAGCTCGTTCTGGTTGTAAACACAGGTCATAGCGGAACAACTTAATGCTGGCATAATAAATTACCTCCTGAAATTTAGTTTTCTGCGGTTTCGCCCGCATAGAAACCATTATTTCCAAGAGGTAATTTTTTATGCTTTATTATTTATTTTCTTTTGTTTCAACAGTAACCGGGCGGTTAACGCGGCCTGCGATTTCTTCTTTGATATCTGCGATAAACTGCTCCAGGCTTCTCTGGCCTTCATCACCTGCAAAACGGCTTCTGACAGATACAAGACCTGCCTCTTCCTCTTTTGCTCCGGCGATCAGCATGTATGGAATCTTCTGTCCCTGTGCCTCACGGATCTTATATCCAATCTTCTCGGAACGGGTATCCATCTCTGCGCGGATGCCTGCCTCGTGAAGGGCGTCCAGAACCTTCTTACCGTAATCTGCGTATTTGTCGGAGATTGGCAGAACCTTTACCTGTACCGGTGCAAGCCAGGTTGGGAATGCACCTGCAAAATGCTCGATCAGGATACCGATGAAACGCTCAACAGAACCGTAAACAACACGGTGGATCATAATCGGACGATGCTTCTCGCCGTCTGCTCCTGTGTATTCCAGCTCGAATCTCTGCGGCAGCTGGAAGTCAAGCTGGATGGTACCGCACTGCCACGTTCTTCCGATGGAGTCTTCCAGATGGAAGTCGATCTTCGGGCCATAGAATGCGCCGTCGCCTTCGTTGACTACATAGTCAAGGCCAAGATCATCGAGTGCGCCGCGGAGACCTTCGGTTGCTACCTCCCAGTCCTCATCGCTTCCCATGCTGTCTTCCGGACGGGTGGACAGCTCTACGTGATATTTGAATCCGAACAGTTTGTAAACCTGGTCAATCAGGTTTGCAACGCCTTTGATTTCGTCTTTGATCTGCTCCGGTGTCATGAAGATATGGGCATCGTCCTGGTTGAAGCAGCGTACACGCATCAGGCCGTGCAGCTGGCCGGATTTCTCATGACGATGTACCAGACCAACCTCTGCCAGACGCAGCGGCAGATCACGGTAGGAACGAGGCTCGGATTTGTAAACGAGAACGCCGCCCGGGCAGTTCATCGGTTTGATTGCATAATCTTCATCGTCGATGACGGTGGTATACATGTTTTCTTTGTAGTGATCCCAATGACCGGAGGTCTCCCACAGGCGACGGTTCAGGATGATCGGTGTGGAGATTTCTACGTATCCTGCTTTTCTGTGGATTTCACGCCAGTAATCCATCAGTGCATTTTTCAGATCCATTCCTTTTGGAAGGAAGAACGGGAATCCCGGGCCGTCCTCACTCATCATAAACAGGCCGAGCTCTTTTCCGAGTTTTCTGTGGTCACGCTTCTTTGCTTCCTCGATCATGTGGAGGTACTCTTCAAGCTCTGCTTTCTTTGTGAATGCAGTTCCGTAGATTCTCTGCAGCATCTTGTTTTTCTCGCTGCCTCTCCAGTATGCGCCTGCAAGGCTGGTCAGTTTGAAGGCTTTGACCGGCTTTGTGCTCATCAGATGAGGGCCTGCGCACAGGTCCGTGAATTCACCCTGGCGATAGAAGCTGATGACTGCGTCTTCCGGCAGATCTTCGATCAGTTCTACTTTATATGGCTCTTCTTTTTCTTTCATGAAAGCGATGGCTTCTGCTCTCGGCAGCTCGAAGCGCTCCAGTTTCAGATCCTCTTTTACAATTTTCTTCATTTCTGCTTCGATTTTTTCAAGGTCTTCGCTGGTGAGTGGAGTTTCTCTGTCTATATCGTAGTAGAATCCGTCTGCGATGGACGGTCCGATTGCAAGCTTGGTCTCCGGGTACAGTCTCTTGATTGCCTGTGCCATGATATGGGATGTGGTGTGACGGAATGCTGCTTTTCCGCCTTCATCGTTGAAGGTCAGAATGGAAAGATTGCAGTCCTTGTCGATGACGGTACGAAGATCTTCTACTTCACCGTTTACTTCACCTGCACAGGCCATTCTTGCAAGGCCTTCGCTGATGTCTGCTGCGATCTCAATGATGGATTTCGGTTCGGAGTACTCTTTGGTACTTCCATCTTTCAGTGTGATGATCATTTGCTTTACCTCTTTCTTTGTATATTTTTCGCAAGCGTGTTTCAGAATTTTTATATTTTTTACAGCAACAAAAAAGTCCCTTCTGACACGCTTATGCTGTCAAAAGGGACGATGTATTTTCATTCACCGCGGTTCCACCCATTTTGTTTTTTCAAACCACTTCATTTGACGATAACGGAATCACCGGGCCAGATTGGGGCCGCTCAGAGCTGGTCTTCGATCACGTTCCTGTTAAAACCCTTGCACCACAAAACGGGGTTTCTCTCTGTCACATTCGCTGTGATTTACTCGTCTCTTCTACGCTTTGTTTTTTGTGTTCGGTGCTTTTTGGCTCCCGATAGTTTTAGATTATATCACCCAATGCGTGGTTGTCAAGACCTGCATGGGCAGAAAATTTATTTTTCCGGCGATTTTTGTCCTGCTGTCTGCAGAGCAATTTTTTCTTTTGCTTTTTCCGGCATTTCCAGCAGGGCAAACTCGTAAAAGATGCCGTAAATATACGTGATTCCACGGATATCGCCCAGCGCTTTCGGGCGCTCGACAACCGGTCTTTCGCTCTCCTGCTGTAATTCCAGCACTTTCTGATATGCACTCCGGACGGAGCTCCAGACAAGACTTTTGCTTTTTTCTCTGCGGTTGATCCAGAGCTCTTTTGTATAGGTGCCGCTTCTGCCGTATTTCATATGGTAGGAATACGGCAGACCGGAATACGTATGGAACTCAAAATCCTGATACGCAGTAACACAGTCCCATAGGGCTTCTTCTGTCCGCTCCTTGCGGAGCCGCTGCAGGGCCTGTTCTCTTTTTCGCTGTAAGCTTTCCTGTGTTTCTTTCGTTTCTTCCATCTTGTTTGTCTTCTCCATCCTGTTTTTAATCCACCAGAAATTTATCCAGCTCCGCCGTCACGACCGGATTACGTTTTACCTGCGGATGGTCGATTCTTCCGGGACAATCGCCGTGATGTTTTCTCCCTCCGTCAGGATCGTAAGACCGGTCTGGACCTGCATCTCTTTCGTTCCGTTTAAAATTTTTCCGTTTTTGTAGGCATATTTCATACTCGATTCCCTCTTTCTGCCGAACGTATTATGGTTTATTTTATCACTCCTAAGAGAGATTCGCGATAGAAAATCTCAGATTTTTGAAATATTTTCCTCATCTGAGAGGCCAGGATATGCACAGATGGTTTCTGCATCCTTTTATTCCTCCTGCAATGCCGCCAGATATCCCAGAATTCGTTCCTTTTTTCTGTCGGGCAAATTACGAAAGCCTTCCAGAATCATTTTCTCCTCTGTGTTTGCCGCGCACATTTCGAGATCCACTGCTTTCCGTTCGATCTCATTTTCTCCTAAAAGCTCATACGGCGTAACCTTCAGCACTTCGCAGATTTTCAGTATCTTATCCGCCGACGGATTCGTCCCCTTTCTTTTCCAGTCGCTGATGGTGCTCTGTGAAATTCCGGTTTCTTCAGAGAATTCTTTCTGGGTCACCCCGTTTCGAAGAATTAATTCAAAAATTTTTTCACTGATCATTTTGTATTTCACCTTTTCACTCAGATTTTGTTTTACTATATCACAAAATTCCCTGTCCGTCACTTCCTCCAATGCTGAAAAAACGCCTCTTCCTGCCCTGTGCGGATTCCGTATTTTCTTCTTGCGATCTAACAAAAAAAGAAATGGTAATGCCTGGGAAAAGATGCGCCATGCAAAAAAACAGCCTGAGTTCCCGTTTTTACACCGAAACTCAGACTGTTTTTATGCGTTCTGTTCCGCTTCCACTTCCTGATTGATCTCATCCTCGCTGTCGGCCATTGCCTGCAGGGTCATAGTCAGTAATTTTTCCAGCGGCCAGCCAAGCTGATCGGCGCCCCTCTCAATGACCTCTCTCGAACATCCTGTTGCAAAGCCTTTGCTCTTATATTTCTTCTTTAAGGATTTCAGTTCCATGTCTTTTGTGCTCTTCGAAGGCCGCATCAGCGCAGCTGCCCAGATCAGTCCCGTCAGCTCATCTGCTGCAAACAGAACTTTTTCCATCTCATGCACCGGCTCCACATCCAGTGTGACGCCACACTCAATGGTAATGCCGCAGCCATGGGAAACGACACCATGAATGATATCTTCCGACACGCCGCCTTCCCGCAGAAGCTCCGGTGCTTTCAGGCAGTGCTCTGCCGGATACAGCTCAAAATCAATGTCATGCAGCAGTCCGACAATACCCCAGTGCTCCTCTTCTGCCCCATAGCCAAGCTCTCTTGCATACCATTTCATCACGGCCTCTACGGTAAGCGCATGCTGAATATGGAAGGGATCTTTGTTGTATTTTTTTAATAACGTAAATGCCTCATCTCTTGTAATTTCACTCATGCTTGATTTTCTCCTTCCCTTTTCTCTTTCCAGAATCACCTGGATTAGATTTGAATTATAATTTCGTCCATTATAATCCTGTATTCATAGTAATTCAATAGGTTTATCAAGACTTTTTTGTACATCATATAAAAAGGCGCCGTTCCCTCACCTTTCAGAGAGAGGGCACAGCGCTTTTCTTATTTTTCAAATTCTACACTTTACAGCAGTTTCGGTTTCAGCCGCACATCGAAGCTGATTTCGGTTTCTTTCAGCTGATATTTTTCCAGCAGCATCGGTCCGCAGCTTGCCGATCCGATCCCGGCCTGGCGGTAGTCGATGCAGAAAACAGTGCTTCCGCACGGCCGAAGCTCATAGTTGTGGGCTTTCGCGGTCAGCTCCTCCTGCGTGTAAATAGATGCCTGGAATGAGAAGGTTTTCTCGCCCACTGCCGTCAATACCGCACGATCACTGGCAAGACTTGCATAATCGCAGTCGTAGTGGCTGCCGTTCTCCTGCGGGCGGATATAGTCTTCCTGCTGTTCTGCCGGTGTGCTGTGGAAAACGCCGTGATAGCTTGCCTGGTGCTTATCCACGTAGCTCTCCACCGGACCGAGACCGCAGTAGGTCAGTTTTGCAAACGATTTCGGCAGGAACAGGCGCAGGCCAAAACGCGGCAGAACCGAGAATACCGGGTCTTTCTTTGCTTCTACATGGACATCGGTCGTTCCGTCGCTGTAAATTGTCCATTTGATCACACCTGCAAGGATCCGCTGCAGAGCCGGAGACGAAATCGAATAGCTTGTCTCGATCTCCACGCAGCCGTTTTCTTCTTTTGCCGTTGTCTCATACGCCCGCGTCACGGTGCGGTCATACTGAGCACGCATCCAGGTATTCTTGATATTGCGGTCATTGTCTGTCGGCGCACGCCAGATGTTCAGCTCCATCGGGCGGTCGAGCAGATTCTGGTTGGCATAGCACATTTCCTCGAACAGGCCGGTGAACTTATTATAGGTATAGCTGAACTGTTCCGTCGATACCGTCAGATAATGATCGTCCTCTTTCCATCCAAACGAAGCCGTTCCCTCCGGGCGCTTCATCATCTCTTTTGCCTTCTGGTTCTGATTGTCTTTCGTTTTCACCGGAACTTCTTCAAATCCCAGTTCGAACTGCTCCGGCAGCACCTCAGTGGCCTGTTTCTGATACCAGGTAACCTTCAGCGCACATTTTCCCTGCTCCGGCACGGAAATGGCAAGCGGAATCGTCTTCTCACAGCCTGCCGCAAGCTCCAGCAGTGCTTCATCTGTAATCTTGCCGCTCTCCGTCACTTCGCCGTCCACAAGCACCTCATAGCCGAGCACAGCGTAATCTTTCAGATTCACAAAATTCATATAGTTTTTGATGGTCAGTGTACCCTTTTCGGCATCATATCCCGTCACGCGCACCGGACGATACACGTTTTTAAATTCCATCAGTCCCGTATGCGGTGTGCGGTCCGGATAAACAAGTCCGTCCATGCAGAAGTTGCCGTCGTGCGGATACTCGTTGTGGTCGCCGCCGTACGCGTACATCTTCTTTCCCTCGATCGTTTTTCCCATATCAATCGCGTGGTCGCACCACTCCCAGATAAAGCCGCCGCACATCTTCTCCTCGCTGTGGATCAGTTCAAAGTAGTCTTCAAGATCTCCCGGGCCGTTGCCCATCGCATGGCAGTATTCGCACATGATATACGGCTTATCCCCGTACTCCACCAGCTCTTTTTTGATCTCCTCGAGTGATGGATACATGCGGCTGTAGAGGTCGAGGTTGCTGTAATCGTATTTCTTCGGATCATCCACATACCGTGCCGACTCATAGTGCGTCAGACGCGTCGGATCAAATTCCTTCGTCCACTTTAAGGCCGCCTCGAAGGTACAGCCGTATGCGCACTCATTTCCCATCGACCAGATGACAACGCTCGGGCGGTTTTTATCGCGCTCTACGCAACGCTGTGTGCGGTCTACGGTTGCCTCGGTAAATACCGGATTGTTCGCAATTAGTTTATTCCAGTTCTTCGCATACTCTTCCCAGCCCGTGTAATTCGCATAAATTGCCTCTGTGCCGTGGCTCTCATTGTCCGCCTCATCGATGACATAAAAACCGAGACGGTCATAAAGCTGATAACAGTACGGCGCATTCGGGTAATGGCTGGTCCGGATCGCATTGATGTTGTGCTCTTTCATTACCTTCAGATCTTTTTTGATCTGTGCAAGGCTGATTGCAAATCCCGTCACCGGATCGCTGTCGTGGCGGTTTGTTCCGTGGAATTTGATCTTCACGCCGTTCAGGTACAGCACACCGTCCTTCGCGTGGATCTCACGGATGCCGACATGATCCGTGATCACCTCACCCGCCGTCTCCAGCACCAGCGTATACAGATACGGCTCCTCGGCATTCCACAGATGTGCATCTTTTACATGCATCTGAACCGTATCGCCGCCAAACGCTGCCTCTGCCACAAGATGATTTTCTGCATCAAACAGCTTTGCTGTTCCTTCCTGCGGTTCCCCGTCATTCCAGGTAATCGCAATCGAAACTTCTCCATTCTGGTACGATGCGTCCGGCGCTGCCTTTACAAAGTAATCGCGGATGCCTTTTTCTGGTCTTGCAAGCAGATAGACATCGCGGAAAATGCCGCTCATGCGGAATTTGTCCTGATCCTCGAGATAGCTTCCATCGCACCATTTCAGCACCAGTACGGCGATGGTGTTGGTGCCATCTTTTAAGAAGTCTGTTACATCAAATTCACTCGTAGAATGAGACACCTGGCTGTAGCCGACGAAGCTGCCGTTCATCCACACGTAGAAACAGGAATCCACGCCCTCAAAATTCAGGAATTCCCTCGGTGCTTCCTCCTGTTTTTTCCACTCGAACGTTCTCACGTACGCACCGCACGGGTTCTCATACGGCACATACGGCGGATCCACCGGGAACGGGTAGCGGACATTCGTATACTGATGGTGGTCATGGCCATAATTCTGCCAGACGGACGGCACCGGAATCGTCTCGAATGCAGAAGTGTCGTATCCTTCTGCGAAAAACTCCTCTTTTACATCGTAAACACTGGTAAAATAGCGGAATTTCCAGTCGCCGGAAAGCAGGAAAAAGCGGTCCGACGCCTCCCGGTTCTCCACCAGATCCTCCATGCGGCGGGATGCCGGAATGTAGTAGGCACGGTTCGGCATGGTATTCACATGCAGGTGATCGAAATCTTCGAAATATTTTGGAACAATCATCTCTTTTTAAGTCCTCCTTATTCTGTCTTTTGTTTCCAATATCGGCACCGAAACACACGCAGTCCCGGTGCCGATCAGGTTTTCTGTTATTCTTTTACTTTTTCCATGCAGGAAGAACGCCTTCGTAATTCATGCCATAACCGTAGTCATAGTTATGTCCTTCGCTGTCAATATAGGTTTCCATATCCAACGCACGGTCCTCACTCTGCTCCTCAACCGCATCCATATCCTTCGGCATCTGGATCGGCAGACGGCCGGTCGGGTTGTAACCGCCGAAGACAACGTCGAGCACAGCGGCTCTCGAAACACCGAACTCTGCGATGATCGCATCGGCTTCGGCTTCAAATTCATGCATCACCATCGGGTTGTTGACGGTTGCGCAGACGATCACCGGCTTGTCGCCCATCGCGCGGCGGCATTCGAGAATATTGTCGAGATCAGCCTCGTTGTAGGCAGTGTTTGTCTTTCCAAGATAGCTGCGGTTCGTGAAATTCTCGCGGAAATCACCGCCGGCAATGCTCACCTCACGCGCTTTTTTCGCCGTATACGGGCGGTACTGCAGTGTAATCGGCAGATAGCCGTTGCCGCCGTTCGCAAGATCTTCGGTGGAATACGGGTTGCATGCCGGGCTTTCGATAAATACCAGCGCCACATCGGCCTCCTCCGGTGATGCCACGCGTGTACCGTACTTGGACGGCAGTCCATCCGGCAGCGGATCTTCGGTTTTTGCCGGCAGATCGATGCGGAAGAACGCTTTGGACGGTCCGATCTTTCTCTCCGGAATATAAACCTTCAAACCTTTCTTCAGCGGCAGCACACCCTTCTGTCCTTCCGGTGCACGTTTCGCACTGTTTTTCAGCAGGACGATGGATTTCTGCTGTGCCTCATAGCCATGGCGGCAGAACTCTTCGCATCCTACAATCTTTGCGGATTCTTCCGGATCAAGATACGGGTCCTCAAACAAGCCGCAGTGGAAAATGTTGATCAGAAGACGTTTGGCGGACAGCTCCATGCGCTCACGCATCGCTTTCTCGCCGTATTTCTCACAGCCGATCTTATATGCCTCGACAATCGGACCGGACTCGCTGTTTCCGCCGAACTGGTCAACGCCGTTTGTGATCGCCAGCAGACACCGTTCTGCCTCGGTCATATCCTGCACGCCGTAGCAGCGGCTTCCAAATCCCTCAATCGTCTTCTCCGGATCCTGGGTGATGCCCCAGTCGGTGCAGACAATGCCTTTAAATTCATATTTTCCGCGCAGCAGATCCTTGATCAGGTACTCGCTGTAGGAGTTTCCGACGTTCTTGCCGTTTTTCTTGTCCACGCCGTAGGATACGGTGTAGTACGGCATAACCGCGGATGCGCAGTCGGTCGGTCCGTCCAGGTGGAAGGCTGCCTCGGTAAACGGTTTTAAATGCTCCTCAAAATTTCCGGTCGGATAAACGGCAAACTGTCCGAATGCATAGTGTGCATCGCGTCCGGCCTCTCCGGTGCCGCCGCCCGGCCAGTGTTTGACCATCGTGTTGACGCTGTCTTTTCCCCAGCCGTCTGCTTCCCCTTCCGTTGTCTGCATACCGTCACAGTACGCTTTGGTAAGCTTTTTGGACATCTCCACTTCTTCGCCTAACGTATCGACAAAGCGCATCCATCTCGGCTCGGTGCAGAGGTCGATCTGCGGTCCGAGTGCCGTTGTGATGCCGAGTGCCCGGTATTCACGGGAGGCATCCTTTGCAAACTGTCCGGCTACTTCCGGGTCAAAGCATGCTGCAAAGCCGACACCCTCCGGCCATTTGCTGATCTCGCTTCCGCCGCTCTTGAACTCTGCGCCGGAATCCTTTGCTCCGTTCCGCGGATCAGAGGAGAGGTTGATCGGAATACCATACGGCAGTGTCTCTGCCCGTTTCTGCAGCTCATTGCTCCATTTTGCGGAAATCTCCGGGCTTTCCACGTTCGTCAGCAGGATATGGCGGATGTGCTCGTCCTCCAGAAATTCTTTCTGCTGATCTGAAATCGCATACGGTTCTTTGCCGGATTCCAGATACGTTTTTCCGTCAAACGTTCCCTGGAACGGACCGCCCGGCATCGGCGGTACGGCCTGGTGCGGTGAGTACAACATAAGGCCAGCGATCTCCTCGATGGAAAGACGGCCCGCAAGGTCTGCGGCTCTCTCCTCATCGGAGAGGCGCCAGTTCTCATACGGCAGCAGTTCACCGGTTTTTGCCAGGTCTTTAAAGTAATACCCGTCTTTTTCCAGTACCTTAACTCCGGACTCTTCTGCCCAGGCGATCGTTTTTCCGCCCTCCTGGCGGATCCGGTGGATTCCGTTTTTCGTTGTTTTCTCCATAAGTTTCACCCTTCTTTTCCCAATTTATTTTAAAGTAAATACCGCACTGTTTTCCGTCGTGCTGCTGTTGCCGATCATCACCGTAAAGGTACCCGGCTCGCTGCCGAAGGTTCCGTCGAGCCGGTAGTAGCGCAGATCCTCTTCGGTAATATAGAACGTAACCTCCTGCTCCTCACCCGGGGCAAGCTCTACTTTCCGGAAACCTTTCAGCTCTTTCACCGGACGAACCACATCGGAATAATCATCGCGGATGTACAGCTGAACAACCTCGCAGCCTGCAGCATCACCGGTATTCTTCACGGTTACTTTTGCTGCAATTCTGCCATTCTTATCCATCTCGTTCTGGTCAAGCACGACATCCGAAATGGCAAATGTCGTGTAGGAAAGACCATAGCCGAACGGATACAGCGGTGCATTCGGAATGTCAAGATATTTGGAGCGGAACCGCTCTTTCATGCCCGGCAGATTCGGTCTTCCGGTGGAATACTCGTTGTAGCTGACCGGTGCCTGGCCCACGCAGTACGGGAAGCTCATCGGCAGATGGCCGGACGGATTTTTCTTTCCGTTCAGAACATCCACAACAGCGCTTCCGCCCTCGGTTCCCGGGAACCATACCTCGAGAATGGCTTTTGCTTTAGCGCTGATTTCCCGCAGATCCAGCGGGCGGCCGTTGAACAGAACGACAACCACATTCGGGTTGACGGCCAGCACTTTGTGGAACAGCTCCATCTGGATTTCCGGCACATCGATCATGGCACGGCTGGTCGCCTCGCCGCTCTGCAGATAATGCTCACCCATCGGCATTACCACGAGATCGGCCTCTTTTGCTGCCTGTAGTGCGCTCTGCTCCATGGCAGCAAGCTCTTCCTCACTGTATTTTTTCGGTGTCGTCTCGGTAAATCCGATCAGCTCCACATCGTTTCCGATAACCGGGCATCCTTCCGCATACGTGGTGCGTGATGCGTCGAAGACTTTCTCGGCTGCTTCCTGAATCGTCACGCAGTCCTTGCTGTCGCCGGTGAAGGACCAGCTGCTCTTGATTTCATGATTGTTGGTATACGGGCCGACAAATGCAATCTTTTTCGAAGTGTCGAGCGGCAGTACGCCGTCGTTTTTCAGCAGGACGAAGGATTCCTCCGCTGCTTTTTTCGCCAGTGCACGGTGCTCCGGGCAGAGGTTGTATGCTTTCTCTTTCTCGGCATCCGCATCTTTATATGGATTTTCAAACAGTCCCAGTTTGTTTTTCAGCTCCAGAATCCGCAGGCAGCACTCGTCAATCAGATGCTCGTCCACTTCACCTTCTTCTACGAGACGGCAGAGGTTTGCGGCGTAAACGGATGTCATCATATCAATATCCACGCCTGCCTCCAGCGCTTTTTTCGCTGCATCGGCGGCATCTTTCGAGCTTCTGTGGGCAACGGTTTCCAGAATGGCTGCAAAGTCAGAAATCAGCACGCCGTCAAATCCCATCTCGCCGCGCAGGATATCGCGCATCAGCCATTTGTTGGTGCTCGCCGGAACGCCGTTGATCGTGTTGAATGATGTCATCACCATCGCTGCGCCCGCATCAATGCCTGCTTTGTATGCCGGAAGATAGAATTCACGGAAGGTATGCTCTGAGAGCTCTACGGTGTTGTAATCTCTTCCTGCGACTGCTCCGCCGTAGCCTGCAAAGTGTTTGATGCAGGAGGCAACTTTTCCCGGTGTTTTTAAATCATCGCCCTGGAAGCCTTTTACGATCGCCTCGGAAAAGCGGCTGTTCAGGTACGGATCTTCGCCTGTGGATTCCACAACGCGGCCCCATCTCGCATCGCGCACAAGGTCAACCATCGGAGAAAAGGTAACGTGAAGTCCGGTCGCGGATGCTTCTTTTGCGGCTGCAGACGCGCACTCGCCGGAGAGCTCCGGATCAAAAGTGGCTCCCTGCGCCAGCGGCGCCGGGAAAATGGTCTTCATGCCGTGAATGACATCCATCATGAACAGCATCGGGATGTGATGCGGCTGTTTTGCCATGTAGTCATCCTGCAGTTTTTTCATCGTATCGGCACCGGCTGCACCGAGAATGGAACCGGCCATCTCCAGGTCCTCTTTTCCGATTCCCATGTCATTTGCCGGGCCGGTCAGGACGCTGTTTTCATCCCCGAGGTAAAATGCTCCGCTTAACTGAAGCATCTGATCTACTTTCTCTTTCAGCGACATATCCGCCAGCAGCTTTTCCAAATCTGTCTGTTTCATTGAAAAACCTCCCTGTTGTTATTTTCAGAATTTTCCTGTTTCTTATATCATTTGTTTCTATTTTACGGCATAACTCTGCATAAAACAATCACTTTTTTTGACCTTTTCCTCAACGATTTTAACAAAAAAAGCGGGTTCCGCCGTTTTTTGATTTTCGGCAGAACTCGCTCCCTTTTTTATAATTTAATTCCTTTTAATGCCGCGGCAAACGCATTGTTCACCGGCTCTTCTGCCTCTTTTTTCTGTTTCTTCATATAAGCTGCCACATCGCGCTTCGTCACGCCGCCGCCCTCTTTTTTGCGGCGCTCTTGGAATTTTGTCATGCGCTCTTTGTGGCCGCAGGCGCAGACAAACGTCGCATCCTCGCCCTTTCCGATCATCTCCATGCGCTTATGGCAGACCGGGCATCTCGCATTCGTCGTGCGGGAAACCGTCTCGCGGTAGCCGCACTCTCTGTCCTGGCAGACGAGCAGTTTTGCGTTCTTTCCATTCACCGCAAGCAGCCGTTTTCCGCAGTTCGGGCACTTCTTGTTCGTCAGGTTGTCGTGGCGGAACGTTCCCTCTTCCGTCTTGATCTCATCGATCAGTTCCACCGTGTAGCTGCGGATCTCCTTCATAAACACATCGCGCCGCTTCTTTCCCTTTGCAATGTCGTTTAACTGCATCTCCCAGCTTGCCGTCAGCTCCGGCTTTTTCAAATCCGCCGGAACCAGCTTCAGAAGCTGGCGTGCTTTCGAGGTCAGATAGATCTCATTGCCTTTTTTCTCCATCAGAAAGCTGCGGAACAGCTTCTCGATGATATCCGCACGGGTCGCAACCGTTCCAAGGCCGCCCGCCTCACCGATCGTTTTTACCAGGCTGCTGTCGCGGTTTTCCATGTAGCGGACCGGATTTTCCATCGCGGAGAGCAGCGTGCCTTCCGTGAAGCGTGCCGGAGGTTTTGTCTTTCCTTCGCGGAGACTAATCTTCGGCTGCCCGATCTTCATGCCTGCCTCCAGAAGCGGCAGATTCTGCTCCCGCACCTCTTCTTTCGCCTCATCCTCTTCGTCGTACCGGTTATCCTCGTACGCCTCCTGCCAGCCTTTCTCGACCATGCGCTTTCCGCGCGCAGTAAAGCATTCCTTTTCGATGGAAGCCTGGATCACCGTCTCTTCATATACACACGGCGGCAGCAGTACCGCAAGAAAACGGCGCACAACAAGATCATAAATGCGGCGCTCCTCGTTCGAGAGTGCGGATAACTGCACGTACTGCTCTGTCGGGATAATGGCATGGTGATCGGAAACCTTCGCATCATTGACAAAGGAGAGCTTTCCGTTCAGCGGACTGCGCTTCGCCTGCTGGGCCAGTGCTTTGTACGGGCCGATGCTGACCGCATCCAGCCGCTCTTTTAACGTCGGCACAATATCTTTCGTCAGATACCGTGAATCTGTCCGCGGATACGTAAGGACTTTATGGGTCTCATAGAGGCTCTGCATCAGATTCAGCGTCTGTTTTGCCGAATAGCCGAACCGTGCGCTCGCATCGCGCTGCAGCTCCGTCAGATCGTAGAGCAATGGCGCTTCTTTCTGCTTTTTCTTCTTTTCTACGTTCTGTAAGACAAGCGGATACCGTTTTGCCTTCTCTGCGATCTGCTTTGCCTTTTCCGGATCGGAGATTCTTGTGCCGCCCGATTTTTCATCTTTCCAGGTGTAGACCACACCGCCCGCCGCGGCCGTCACCGTGTAATACGGTTTCGGGACAAATTCACGGATTTCCTGCTCGCGCTGTGCGATCATGGCAAGTGTCGGCGTCTGCACACGGCCGCAGGAAAGCTGTGCATTGTATTTACAGGTCAGCGCCCGCGTCGCATTGATGCCGACGAGCCAGTCCGCCTCGGCACGGGAAACGGCAGCGCGGTAGAGATTGTCGTACTCTTTCGCATCCTTCAGATTGGCAAAACCCTCACGGATCGCCCTGTCCGTCACAGAGGAAATCCAGAGACGCTTACACGGCTTCTGGTTATGTGCTTTGTCGAGAATCCACCGCGCCACCAGCTCACCCTCGCGTCCGGCATCGGTTGCAATGACAATCTCATTCACGTCCTTCCGCGCAAGCTGTGTCGTCACTGCATGGTACTGTTTTCCCGTCTGCGGAATGACCTTGATCTGCAGTTTTTCCGGCATCATCGGCAGAACTGCCATATTCCATTCCTTATACTTTTTGTCATAGTCTTCCGGATCTTTTAACGTCACCAGATGGCCGAGCGCCCAGGTAACGATATACTTGTTTCCCTCCAGCGCTCCGTTTTCTTTTTTGCTGCACCCCAGTACGCGCGCAATGTCGCGTGCCACGGATGGTTTTTCTGCAATTACCAGAGTTTTCATAAAATGTCTGCTCCTTTTATAGCTCTTTATACTGTTTTACAATTTCCTCCCGGTCTTTTCCGAGAATGAAGTAATAATCAATCTGTCCGTCCCCTGCGGTGTGAAGATACGTTCCAAACGTCCGTACATTGCACAGCAGTGCCGTCCGGGACGCGGCGGCCGCAATGCCGTAGCCGCGGTTCGAAACAAACAGCGGCATCCGCGCCTGCTTTCCGCCAAAAGAGACGTAGCGCGCCTTCGCGGTCAGATCCAGCCACTCGGTCGAAAGAATGCCTTTTGCTTTCAGCTTTTCGGAACCGCTCCAGTCGAAGAACGTCCATGTCATGCCGCCGTCGATCATGCGCGGCTCGTCACGCTTCTCGGAAAGGATTGGTTTGTTGTCCGGCGTCAGGAACTGCACCGCGCCGTCCTTTTTTTCTACCATGACGCGCAGCTTTTCCGTCTCGACCAGAACCGCCGTCTTCGATTCTTTCGCACTCCACGGAAACGCGGTGTCTGCCTTCGGCTTCCAGTACGTGTCCTGCACTTTTGCGGTCACACCTTTTACGAAACTGATGCGGATCACCTCCGGCGTGATCGGGGTGATACGTAAAATGCCGTACATGCTGGCAATCTCAACCGCCGATTTTCCTTTCTTCGCCCATTTCACCGCACACTTGATCTTCGAATGGCCCTTGATGCGCAGCAGCTCGTTTTCCGGGATTGCACCGAAAGCGTAAAGTGAGGTATTCAGGCGCTCCGTCTTCTCGGCTTCTCCTGGTACCATACCTGCTCCGCCCGGTCTTTTTGCACTCTGCACTCCGGCCATGCCCGTTCCATATTGCATTCCTGCACTCCGTCTGCTTCCCGGCGCTTTGCCGCCTGCCTTTCCATGATAAGCCGCACCAGCAAAAATAGATGACACCCCTTCCGGTGCACGCTGCTGCATTGTCTTTGCGGCAATTTCTTCTCCCGTTTCTGCCGCAGCCCTCCGCGTTGCCGTACTGCCTTTTGCCATCACCGCTGTTCCGGTCGTGCTTGTATTTCCAAGCGCCATTCCCGGCCTCTGCTCCGGCTTGATCACAATCCGTTTCGGTCCATGGCTGTTCCGCTCGTCCATCTCCTGAATGCCGATCGCGCGGTTCTCCTCACGCGCCTTCTTCTGCGTCAGCGAAACCTTCTCATACTCTTTCGCCTTCGTCAGCGTCTCCATGGCAAATTCCTGATTGTGACGGCCCTTTGGCGCTTTCTTTGCAAGGATTCCTGTGAGTTTTCCCGTATACAGCACTGCCAGCTCATGCAGCGCACGCGTTGCCGCTACATAAAGCAGCTTTACCTGTCCGTCATTCTCCGGATATTTTTCTTCTGTCGGATCAAGAAGCAGCACCGCGTCAAACTCGAGTCCCTTCGTATACGCAACCGGAAGCACCATCACGCCCTCGCCAAATTCTGCCGTCTCGAGATCCTCCTCCACAACCGGCACATATTTTTTCAGCTTCCGCGCCGTCGCAGCCGCTTCTGCCTCATCCCGGCATACAACGGCAATTGTCTCATATCCCTGCTCCTGCCACGCTTTGATCTTCTGCACTCCAGCTGCCAGAAGCGCAGCCTCATCCGCAAACGCTTCCTTTTGCACCGTCGTTCCATGCCGCAGCACCGGCTCCACCGGATAAATCGCAAAATCCCCGTGCCGCAGGATTTCATTTGCAAAATCGGAGATCTCCACCGTGTTCCGGTAACTCTTCCGCAGAACGCCGAACGCATCGTACGTGCCGGTCAGAATCAGCTTTTTCAACTCCTCCCAGTCGTTCAGGCCGTAGGAAAAATGGATATTCTGCGACGTATCTCCCATAATGGTATACGTACAGTCACGCAGACAGTAATGAAGCACCTGGTACGCCATCATCCCGAAATCCTGCGCCTCGTCGATGACCACATGGCTCGCCTCGCGCACGGGATCGTTTTCCTTGATCCGCTTATAGAGGTATGCCAGCGCCGCCAGATCATAGACATCAAAGGAGTTTTCCGGCACTTCCACCGCTTTTCCTTTCTCCGCCTGCTGCTCCAGAAACTGTAAATAGAGATCAAAAATGGATCCCCGCCATTTTCCATCCCCAAAATATTTCTCGTATTTCCGCTTCAGCGCCTTTTTTTCGCGCGCCGGAAACGTCACTTCTTTTCCCGAAACCTCGTTCTCAAATTTTGCCAGCAGGATCTCGTTCAGCATGCACATCTTTCCTTCCATGGAAAGTGTGGACTGCTCCCTGCAATAGTTATCAATATACTCGGCGTCCAGAAGCAATGTTCCCGTTTTTTCCAGCCGCACCGGCTCCCGCGGAATCTGCTCTGCCTCGTACGTACGGCAGAAATTTTCCAGATCGAAAAACCAGCCGCTTCCGCCCTTTATGCTGTTTTTCTCATCCGCGCGGTCGATGGTGTGTACCATGTACTTTTCTTCGTCCCAGTCCTCATACAGAAGCCGGATGAAAAGCTGCTCCATCGTCATCTGACGGATGCCGTACACATCGAGTTCCGGCAGAACGCTGGTAATGTAGTTCAGCAGAATGCGGTTGCTTCCAATGATATAGAAATCCTCCGGCCGGAAGTCCTCCTCGTAATTATAGAGGATGTACGAAATCCGGTGCATCGCCACCGTCGTCTTTCCGGAGCCAGCCACGCCCTGTACGATCAGATTCGTCTTCGGGGATCTGCGGATAATGAGGTTCTGCTCCTGCTGGATCGTCGCAATGATCTCACCGAGCACCGCTTTTTTGTTCTTCGCCAGATACTTTGTCAGCAGCTCATCGTTCGCTACCACATCGGAATCAAAAAAGTCTTTCAGATGGTCATTTTCAATCTCATACGTCCGCTTTCTTTTCAGATCAATCGAAAAAGTACCCTCTGAACTCACCGTATAGCTGCACGGCCCAGTGCTGTTCTCATAATAGACGGAGGAAATCGGCGCCCGCCAGTCCAGCACAACCGGTTCCGCCTTCTCATCGGAAATGCCGACGCGCCCGATGTAATAGGACTCTAAAAACGAAAGCCGCGGATCCTGAAAATCAATCCGCCCGAAATACGGCTTCTTTCTCGCTTTTTCCAGCCGCGCCATGCCGTGCTGGTACGCATTCAGCTTCGCCGTCGCGTTGTTCCAGAGCGCCAGGCCTTCCGCCTCTTTTGCGTCGTACGTCTCCATCAGATCCGCCAGATCCTCATTCGCCAGCCGGATATCCGCCTTCGCCTGTTCCAGATTCTGCTCGGCAATCCCGATCACCTTCGCAAGCTGTGCTTCCTCCTCTTCCCTCGTAAGTCCGGGAATCTCTGATTTTCTGATGCTTCTTTCCAGTTTCTCTTCTTCCACTTTGTACCTCCTTTTTTACGAAAAACTTCTTCTACATCAGCCCGTTCTTTTGATTCTCTTATTTCCATCCCAATAGACTTTATTTTACCATGCACACGTCTCCCCGGCAAGATACTTCACCCGCTTTTTCGTGCATCAAAAAAGACACCATGCATCTTACACACAGTGCCTTTCCGACTTTTTTTCTTACTGAAGGTAATCCTTAAATTTCTTTTTAAATGCTTCGATATCGTTCGTATGGGCTTCCACAACCGCATCCGGGTTTCCGGCGATCATCAGGACACTCATCAGGGATTTCGCATCAAAGACGCATCGTCCTATTTTTACGTCAACGTCGTAATCCAGGCGTTTCACCATATTTACAAATTCTTCTACACTCTCTACTTCATCAAACTTTAACGGTAACGAAATCATATTTTCTGCATCCTTTCTGCTTTTTGGTCTTTTTTTCATGATTTTGAATTCTTTCTTTTATTTCCTTCAAAATCGGTCAAAAGCTTACACGATATCCCTTTTTTGCTGTTTTTTCTGAAAGTAGTAATGAAATCGCCTTCATTTTCGACTGACACTAAAATAGCATACATCTGTCTCACTGCAAATATCCGTTTTAGACAAAATTCGACGTAGTTTTACAGCAATTTGCTCATATGTTCCGTCTGATTCGTTAAGTTGTTTCTTTTCCGGCACTTTTTTCGTCTGATCTGACGGGCCGGAAGGCCTTACTTGAGAATCACTCTCATGAAAAGTTATTCGCTGAAAATAATATTTCGGATCTTCCGGGACAGCGTATACGTTCCGGCATCTTTTTTCTGGGTCATCATCAGAAATGTCATATTCTGCTCCGGCACGACTTCCATGTAGCATCCAAGCCAGCCGTCCCAGCCGAACTCACCCTTGCTTCCCAGCGTTACCGCACGCGTCGGATCTACCAGAACACGCATCAGATTTCCGTAGGAAAATCCTTCCAGGCCGATCCAGTTATCAAAGCCTGCCTGCTGTACTGCGCTTAATGTGTGGCCTCCCAGAAATTTTACCGTCGCCGGACGGAGAATCTGTACACCGTTGTAGGTGCCGCCGTTCAGCAGCATCTGCGTAAATTTCGCATAATCGTCGATGGTAGATGCAAGGCCTGCTCCGCCTGCCTCATATGCCGGGCGGTACGCCATATCGTTCTGAATGCCAAGGTTATTGTCCAGATAACGGACGGACGGCTGTCCCTCCCTGCAGTCATACACCTTCGCCAGACGATCCTGCTTTTCTGCCGGAACCCAGAAATCGGTATCGTTCATGCCGAGCGGCTCGAAAATTTCTTTTTTCAGAAAATCCCCAAAGCGCATGCCGCTTGCCACCTCAATCACCGCACCTACGACATCCGCCGACGTTCCATAACTCCAGGACTGGCCCGGCTGATACAGAAGCGGGACTTTTCCAAGACGGTTTGCAAATTCTACTGTACTGATCGTTCCGCCGTTTTCTTCCTTAAGTCCGTGGATCACCTCCTGAAAAAGTGCATCGGTCTGCCGTCCCGTCTCATCCGTTCCGCCGTACGTCAGCCCGGATGTCATATTCATAATATCCTCCAGAAGGATCTCCCGCTCCGCTTTTTCTATCTTCCCATCCGCTGTACATACAACCGGGTTCCGGAAGCCCGGCAGATACTTGCTGACCGGATCCGCCAGATCGACGATTCCGCGCTCTACCAGAATCATCATGGCCGTCGCGGTAATCGGCTTGCTCATGGAGTAGAGACGGAAAATATTATCGCGGGAAACCGGCTTTTTCGCTTCGATATCCGCATATCCGCTCTCCAGATAAACCTGCTCCTCTCCGTCTTTGATCACCATCAGAAGACAGCCCGGTGTCTCTCCTTTTGCAACAGACGCATCCATCACCTGCTGCAGTCTTTTCTTTATCACCTGTTCCATGGTATGTCCTAACCTCCATCTAAATTTCATTGTTTTTTCCTATTTTACCTCTCTTTTTGCCCCCTGTCATCTTTTCTCTTGCTTTTCTTCTTCTATCCTCATTGTCTTTTTTTTCTGAAATCTTACAACTTTTCTGAAATTAAGAAAAACCATCAAAAACCATCATTGCCCTATTCCGAAAAATATGCTATTCTATATGTATATATATTTATGAATCTTCAGCTATTTAGAAAAACGAGGTGAACATCTTGCTGAAAACGAATGAATCCGCAGAAAATTATTTGGAAACCATTTTAGTCTTAAGTCAGAAAAAACCCGTTGTACGCGGTGTTGATATTGCAGAAGAACTTGGCTTTAAAAAATCAAGTGTCAGCGTTGCCATGAAAAACTTAAGAGAAAAAGAGCAGATCCGCGTAACGCCGGAAGGCTACATCTACCTGACCGACAGCGGACGCGCGATCGCAGAGATGATCTATGAGCGCCATCAGCTCCTCTCCCGCGGCCTGATGAGCCTTGGTGTTGATGAGCAGACCGCCACGGAAGATGCCTGCCGCATCGAGCATGTCATCAGCCAGGAAAGCTTTGAAGCGATCAAACGTCATCTGCACATGACTGCCGAAAAATAAGCATGACAAAGAAAACGCTGCCGGAGTTCTCTTCTCTCCGACAGCGTTTCTCTTTCCGCCCGAAAGTCTCCCATTTCTTTGCCGGAGCCTTTCGGGTTTTCTTTTTACAGCATAAAAGTATACGTTCCGCTTCCCAGTTCCACGGTATCCGCCGGATCCTCCGTGTTTTTAAACAGGGTTGCCGTTGTATTGACCGGAATCGTAACCTGATACTCTATTTTGTCACCTTTCCGCTCCCATCCGGCAGAAATCACGCCGTACGGGCTGTCTACGGAACCTTTCATAAACTCGAGCGGGCCCGGCTGCGGTTTCAGCAGAATGTGCTGATAACCCGGTTTTGTCTCGTCTCTCTGGATACCAAGTCCCGTGTGATACAGCCAGGAAAGAACGCTTCCGAGCGAATAATGATTGAACGAGTTCATCGCATTCTGTCCGCCGAAGCCTTTTTCCTTCGTGTAAGAATCCCAGTGCTCCCAGATCGTCGTCGCTCCCTGGGTCACCGGATACAGCCACGACGGGAATGCCGTCTGCAGCATCATCTTCCAGGCATCCTCCACAGCGCCCTGCTCGGTCAGCATCTGGTTCAGAATACCCGTTCCAAAGAATCCCGTTCCGACCGTATAGCCGATCGCTCTCGTCTTTCGGATCAGATGCTCTCCTATTCTCTTTCTGTCTTCTGCCACACCATAAGACAGTGCAATTGCATACGAGCACTGCGTATCACACAGCGTTCCGTCCGCATTGCAGGTCTTTCCGGAATCCGGAAGTACAAATGTCTCATTCCAGAATTTCTTCACCTTCGCAGCAAGCGCCTCATACTGATGCTGCTCCTCTGTTCTTCCGAGCGCACCGGCAATCCGGCTCATCAGATCGGCTTCTTTATAATAGAATGCATTCCATAAAAGCAGCAGATCCGTCTCTTCCGGTGCCAGCCAGTCGCCAAGCGGTCCGATCGCCGGATTTACCTTCGTTCCCGGCAGACCCTTATCCTTCATATAGTCCATATATTTCTGCATGCCAGGATAAAATTTCTCCAGTGTGCGGATATCCCCATACTGCTCATACAGTTCCCACGCCATAAAAATACTCGCACACTCATACGTAATGCCGCCGAATCCGCCGCCCACCGGTGCAATCTCCGGGTACTGGCCTTCCGGTGTCTGCAGATCACACATCGCCTGCAGGTTCCGCTCATAGAATTTCTTCAGGCTGCTGTTGTTGAGCGCCGTATGGCAGAAAATATGCGTATCGCCCGCCCAGCCCATGCGCTCATTTCTCTGCGGGCAGTCGGTCGGAATGTTGATAAAGTTGCATTTCTGTGACCAGGAAACATTCTCGGCAAACCGGTTCAGCAGTTTATGGCTACTCGTAAGGCTTCCATGGAATCCCGTCACAGAAGAATACTGAAGACTCTCTACTTCTTCCAGCTCCGGCGCATGCTCCACACCGCTGATCTCAATATAGCGGTAGCCGTGGAAGGTAAACTTCGGCTGGAACACCTCTTCCCCGCCGCGGCAGATATAAACATCCGTACTCGTCGCATCCCGGTAATTTTCCAGCATCATCGTGCCTTCTTTTCCGGCATACTCCGGCAGATCCGGATAAAGCACCTCCGCATAGCGGATGATGATCTTTGTGCCCGCCTTCTCATGCAGTGTAATCCGCGGTACACCGGCCATCTCCTGTTCCAGATCGTAGAGATACACACCCGGGAACAGCTCTTTTCTCGTCTTTGCCGTTCTCCGGTCCACAATCCGCACCGGCGCATCGTACTCACCGATATATTCCGGCTTCTGCTCATGAACCGCCGGCCAGGACCGTCCAAAGCCCGGCATCGTGCAGAACTCTTCGATCATGACGGTATCCACAACAACTGGCTTTTCCCAGGTGCTGTCATCAAACTCCGGCAGAGAATAAGTTTCGTAAACCTCGGCCCGGCGCGCATCGTACTGCTCTCCGGCAAAGTAGCTGGAAAACAGGTAAGGACCTTCTCCGAAATACTTCCAATCCTCGGTATTTGTTCCAAAGACCTCGCGGCTGCCGTCCTCGTACTTCATGACAACCTTGGCAAGCAGACTCTCCTTGTCTCCAAAGTAATTGAAGTTCTTCACCACAAAGGTCTGTGCCTCGCTCCACCAGCCCGATGCCAGCGTCACGCCGATTCCGTTTCGGCCCGGTTTCATCAGCCCTGTGATATCGTATGTCTGATAGTTCATTCTGTGGTCATACTGTGTCAGACCCGGACGCAGCAGATCTTCCGTGATCTCCTGTCCGTTGATCCGGCAGTCGTAGATACCGCGCGCAGTAATATAAAGGCGTGCCGATGCCAGTTTTTTCTCTTTCTGGCAGGAAATACACGACCGCAGCATTGGAATTGAATGATGGGACGGATCTGCCGTAATCTGGCTGTCTTCTACTTTAAAGTATCCGTTTTCCACCGGAATCTGATCCGCAAAGATACTTTTTCCCCCATCCAGCCGTCCTTCCGGCGTCTCACGAACAATTTCCGCGGATGGTTTTCTTACGTTTCTTACGGTCAGATTCTTAAAATATCCTGTCGTCCCTTTTCCTGCATAAAATCCGATCTCATTCAGTCTCGGATACGGCAGCACATCGTTATTTCCTCTCGGATTCAGCTGGCGGCCTGATACTTTCGTTCCAAAAAATCCATGCTCTTCAATGGCATCCACGAGGATGCCGTCGACATAGGCGTATGCCACATTGCCGTCAACCTCTACGGTCAGCTTATGAAAGGCATCGGCATTCTCTGGTGTCAGGATTTCCTGTGTTTTCTCTTTCCAGTTGACCAGTTTTGTAACGGCAAACGGTTTTTCCGCTGTATCCTCCGGCGCATAGCCCACGCGGTAAATTTCGAGGCGTGCATCTCCATCCTCAAGGCACACAGCATAACGGATATAGTTCTCCCCTTCCATGCCAAGCTCATTTTTCGTATGATCGTTCAGACGGAAGTCATTGGCTCCAAAGACGATACCCGCTTCTCCCTTCCCGCCTTCCATCCGAAATTCACTCTCGATTGTAAAAACACCGCGGTTTTCCGCGCATACCGTCGCATGCGGTGCGCCGATCCACTCAGCTCCCTCCCATGCTGCATACAAAGAATCCATAAGGCCTGTCTCGAAGGAACTTTCTGCTTCTGCTTTTCCGCCGTGGTTATCCCACACCTCTGCTTTTACCTCATATTTGGTACAGGGCTGCAGTGCTTCTCCTTCATAACCAATCCCTGTTGATACGCCGGTTTCCATTTTTCCGCTGTCCCACACAGTATCTTCTCCGGTGCGCACAACGATCCGGCATGCGCTCTGCATCAGATTCTGTTCTCCTTCTTCTGCCGTCAGCAGCCAGGAAAATGCCGGTTTTTTCTCATCCAGCCCGATCGGTGCCATCTGATCTTCAATCAGAATTCTCTCTATCTTCATTTGGTAACCTCCCATTGCAAGTTTTGCCTTCTTTGCTGATTGTATTATACCGTCCAGCAGCTATTTCTGTTAAGATCAGTTTTTGCCCAAAAAAGCGTCTTTATTTGCATCTTTTCCGGTGTTATAATAAAGGAAATTACGAAAGAGAGGTACCATCAAATGAAAGTATTATTAATCAACGGAAGTCCTCACGCAAAAGGCAGCACTTATACTGCCCTGCACGAAATGGAAAAAGTCTTTACAGAAAATGGTATTGAGGCGGAAATCGTACATATCGGAAATAAAGATATCCGCGGCTGTGTTGCCTGCGGTGCCTGTTCCAAGCTCGGAAAA
Source organism: Blautia sp. AM28-27 (assembly GCF_003480905.1). Lineage (NCBI taxonomy): Bacteria > Bacillati > Bacillota > Clostridia > Lachnospirales > Lachnospiraceae > Blautia > Blautia sp. AM28-27. The sequence goes on along the minus strand of NZ_QUJK01000002.1, from coordinate 1,163 downwards.
TGTGCTTTTTCCGATATGGTAAATGAGGTTGCTCCGAAATTTGAAGAGGCTGACGGCCTTGTTGTCGGAAGTCCGGTTTATTATGCATCTGCAAATGCAACACTTATTGCTTTTCTTGACCGTCTGTTCTACAGCACACACTTTGACAAGACCATGAAAGTCGGCGCTTCGGTTGTCTCTGCACGCCGCGGCGGTCTTTCCGCTACCTTTGATGAGCTGAACAAATACTTCACCATCTCCGGCATGCCGGTTGCTTCCGGCCAGTATTGGAACAGTATCCATGGAAATAATGCGGACGAGGCACAGCAAGATCTCGAAGGCCTGCAGATCATGCGTACCCTTGCACGGAATATGAGTTTTCTGATGAAGAGCATCCAGCTCGGAAAAGAATCCTTTGGTCTTCCGGAAAAGGAACCGCGCGTCGGCACAAACTTTATCCGTTAATTTATCTGTTAAGCAAGATGCCGTCTTTCAGACTTTTTTCTATGTCTGAAATACGGCATCTTTTATAGCTGGAAGAAATTTTATACACGAAAAAAGCCTGCTTCCGCAGACTTTTTAAAGCGACCCGGATCGGGATCGAACCGACGACCTCCGCCGTGACAGGGCGGCGCTCTAACCAGCTGAGCCACCGGGCCAGACATATACAGAATATAAAATATGGAACTAAAGTGGACCTTCAGGGACTCGAACCCGGGACCGACCGGTTATGAGCCGGTTGCTCTAACCAACTGAGCTAAAGGTCCAAAGAGCCGATGATCGGACTCGAACCGATAACCTGCTGATTACAAATCAGCTGCTCTGCCAATTGAGCCACATCGGCATACATAACAAATATTTTATATTCAGTGACTCCGACGGGAATCGAACCCGTGTTACCGCCGTGAAAGGGCGATGTCTTAACCGCTTGACCACGGAGCCATATTTACTTTTTGAAAGAACTGACCTGTAAGAGTTTCTTACAGGTCGCATTCACTCCCCGAGTTGGGCTCGAACCAACAACCCTTCGGTTAACAGCCGAATGCTCTACCATTGAGCTATCGAGGATTATTCAATTGAAGATATCTGATATACCTTCAAAACCGCATACACTATACATCTATCATTCCATTTTTGTGAACACAACCATTCAGGTCAAGCCCTCGACCGATTAGTAACAGTCA
>NZ_QUJK01000019.1:0-55289 GCF_003480905.1 Blautia sp. AM28-27 | reverse complement strand
AGTTTTATAAATGCTTACGATTTCTGCTCTTTGCTAAAGTTAATGACATTGTGAAAAATCAAGGTTTTAAAGGATTTAGAACAATAAAAAACAGGTAGTTTTTGACACTACCATGAAGAGAAGGGAGGTTGAAAAAATTGAAGAAAGAATTAACGAATATCAGCGAGAAGTCCTTGATGGAATTAGAAGATGTTGTGAACGAGGAAATGCTTACAACAGAAGATGTCAATAATATGTTGGAGCATACGGATAAAGGAAGAACAAAGCAGACAATTAGAAATTGTGTAACCGTACTTCAAAATGATCCGGTATTGGAAAAAGCGATTAAACGAAATGAACTTTCTGGAAGGATGGACATTGTAAAAGAGGTTCCCTGGGAGCGGAGGAATAACAGTCCTACGGTTACAGATACTGATGAAAATAATCTGAAGATGTATCTGGAAGAAAATTATGAACTGACAAGTGAGCGTGTGATCAAAGCAGGAATAGATATTGTTTCCAATGAAAATAAATATCACCCAATTAGGGATTATCTGGAGAGTCTGGTCTGGGACAGAATTCCAAGAATAGAAAATATGCTTCCACATTTTCTGGGAGCAGAAAAGAGCAAATATACAATCGGAGTAATGAAAATGCACATGCTGGCAGCGATTTCAAGAATTTATGAACCGGGAATAAAATATGATATTATGTTGTGTTTGGTTGGGAGTCAGGGAGCCGGAAAGTCCACATTTTTCAAATATCTAGCGATAAAAGAAGAATGGTTCAGCGACAATCTGGATCATTTGGATGATGAAAATATTTACAGAAAACTACAAAATCACTGGATTATCGAAATGGGAGAAATGAAGGCAACTATCACAGCAAAGAATATTGAACAGATAAAATCGTTTCTGAGCAGACAGAAAGAAACTTATAAAGTACCTTATGAAGTTCACCCGGAAGACAGACCGAGACAGTGTGTATTTTGCGGTACTTCAAATGATTTGAATTTCCTTCCGCTGGACAGAACCGGAAACAGAAGATTTGCTCCGGTGATGACAGATATGTCGAAAGCAGAAGTTCATATTCTGGACAATGAGGCAGAGAGCAAAGCCTATATCGAACAGGCCTGGGCAGAGGCAATGGTACTGTATCGACAGGGAAATGTGTTCTTAGGATTTACAAAGGAAATTGAGGAAGAGGCAAAGCGTCTGCAGAAAGAATTTATGCCGGAAGATACCAATGCCGGAATCATACAGGAATTTCTTGATGACTACGATGACGATTATGTATGTACAAGAATTCTATTCGATGAAGCGCTACATCGAACCGGAGAAATGAAACAGTGGGAAGGTAAAGAAATTGCCAATATTATGAAAAATGCAATTGAAGGCTGGAAACCACATGGTACACATCGATTCGGAAAGGAATATGGAATACAGCGGTCATGGAAACGGATGAAAGATTCGGTGAAGAAAGATAAAGACGGATTTATAGAAGTACCGGAACAGTTGGAAATACCGTTTGAGTAAAGATTATTGTAAACGATGTAAACGGAACTTGAAGAAAAAACTTAAAAAGTTAACTTTTAAAATCTTTTGAGCACCGTTTACAAATTCCGTTTACAAATTGGAAAGGAGAAGAAAATGATGAAACAGGGAAGATTAGGATACAACAGTAGTAATGGAAGATATGGATTATTATCATCAGACTTATGGATTGATACAGGATTTCACTGTGGAGAAGGGCTGGAAGTGCTGGTAGGTGATGAATGGGTACAGACCAGAATGGAGATGAATCTGGCAAGAGAATGGTATCTGGTGGGGACATCTTATTGTGGAGATCTGGAATATGTGCAGGCAAGGATACCTGGATAAATAGGTCTATGATCCGCTTCGGCTGGTGTAAAGCAGACGTCCACCGGACGTTATGCCCCCGGCAGGGCGCAAGGGGACTTTTGATGGACGATACGGCTGTCGAAAGTGCTTTTACGTTACTTTTGACAAAAGTAACAAAACCGCCGTATCCGGCGAAAGTTTCTTAAATATCGCCATGTCTGGCGTAAATAAAAATTATGTGCCATATCTGGCACTCAAACAGAAAAGAGGTGAGAAAATTTATGATGAAAAGAACAATCAGTGGCATGATCGGAGCCGGTTCACTGGCTCATAACAGACGGGATTTTGTAGCAGAAAATGTAGATCCGGACAGAGTACAACTGAACATTTGTTATAAGAATGAGAATCTGAAGGAAGTTTATAAAGAGCTGTTTAACGATGCGGTTGAGAGATACAATGTCGGGAAAAGAAAGGATCGGCAAATTGCAAATTATTATGAAAAAATCCGACAGGGCAAACAGGAGAAGTTGTTCCATGAAGTGATCTTTCAGATAGGAAATCGTGAGGATATGGCAGTGGGAACATCAGAAGGAAATCTGGCTGTAAAGATACTGGACGAATATGTGAAAGACTTCCAGAAGCGGAATCCGACACTTCGGGTATTTAGCTGCTATCTGCATCAGGACGAAGCTACTCCGCATCTGCATATTGACTTTGTTCCTTATGTGACCAACTGAAAGGGAAAAGGAATGGATACCAGAGTTTCACTGAAACAGGCATTGAAAAGTCTTGGATTTCAAGGTGGAAATAAGCATGATACAGAACTGAATCAGTGGATAAATCATGAAAAAGAAGTGCTGGCTGAAATCGCAAAACAGCATGGAATTGAATGGGAACAGAAAGGCACACATGAAGAACATCTGGATATTTACAATTTCAAGAAAAAAGAACGCAAAAAGGAAGTGCAGGAATTGGAACAGGAAAAAGAAAATCTGACAGTGGAGAATGAAGGATTGACTTCTCAGATTGCGGACGCAAGGACAGATATTAAGCTTTTGGAAGAAGAAAAAATTCAGTTCCAGAAAGATAAAGAAACAGCGGAAAGACGTGCTGAGAAAGCAGAAGCGGAATTGAAAAAACTGGAGGACAGAAGAGAATTCTTGCAACCAGTGATGGATAATGTCAGTAAGGAAATAAAAGAATATGGAATGATTAAAACATTTCTGCCGGAAGCTACAGCATTGGAACGTGCGATAACTTACCGGGATAAGAAAATAAAACCATTATTCATCGAAATGAAAAACAAAATCGGTGCGATGGCTGCACAGGTGAAAGAACTCACAAGAGAAAGAGATAGTTGGAAAAGTAAATTTCAGAAGAAAAAGCAAGAGCATGAAAAAACAAAAGAGGAACTGGCAGAAGTTCAGAAAGATTATCAGAAATTGTCTGGTGAGAAAGAAATACTGCAGGGAATTGCAGACAGGTATAACCGACTTTTACGCATGTTGGGGAAAGATATGGTAGAACGACTGGTGCAGGACGATATCCGGATGCAGACGGAACTTGAAGCGAAAAAACAGAAAGAGCAGATGCCGAAAAAAATAGGTGACCGTATACAATGGGCAAGAGAACGAAGTGAAGAACACAATGCAAAAATTAAGAAGAATAAAGCAAAGTACAGAGGAATGGAGTTGTAAGAATATGAAGAAACAGATTTATGATGAAAAGAACGAACTGAACTACACACTGCATGGAGATTATTATCTGCCAGACTTGGAAATCAATGAGGAAGAACCTACATATAGGAAGTATGGAATAATGCGAAAACAGTTTTTGAAGGAACACAGGAGTGCCAGGTATCAATATCTGGTACTGACCGGGAAACTGACGGAGCATTTAAATCAGGTTGATAAGGAAGTAAGAGAAAAAGTTGAGATATTGATGGAACAGATGGCTGAACAGTGGGGTGTGACGGAAGAATTGAAGATGCAGGATCAGATGGAATGGGTGCGGAGGCTGAATAATATTCAAGCAACTGCTGAAGAAATAGCATTGAAAGAAATAATATATTTATAATGCAAAAGGAATCTCTGTTCAAATATTTATTGATAATTAATATTTGAATGGAGATTTTTCATGGACAAATAAACAATGTGGAAGTATAATGAGCAAAAAAGAAGGGAGCGATTGTTATAAGAGAAACACCAGAAAGATTCAAATTAGAAGATACAACAATATGGTCTTTTCCTGAAAGAGGGAATTGGGCTACACATTCAGGAAAATACAGAGGGAACTGGTCTCCGTATATTCCTAGAAATATTATTTTGAGGTATTCAAAGAAAAAAGACTGGATACTAGATCAATTCTTAGGCAGTGGCACAACGTTAATCGAAGCAAAGTTATTAGGACGAAATGCAATTGGCGTTGATATAAATTCTGAGGCTGTCAAATTATCTAACAAAAATCTACATTTTACTTGTCAAGAAAAATCAAAAATATTCACCAAACAAGGAAATGCAAACAATTTATCATTTATAAAAGACGAAAGTATAGATCTTATCTGTACCCACCCACCATATGCTGATATTATACGGTATAGTAAAGAAATCCCAGGAGATATTTCTCATTTAAAATATAAGAATTTTTTGCAGGAACTGGAACAGGTTGCAAAAGAATCATATAGGGTACTAAAAAAGCAAGGAATATGTGCATTTATGATTGGAGATATACGGAAGAAAGGCTATGTTCTACCACTGGGCATGAATTCTATGCAAAAATTCGTTGATGCTGGATTTAAACTCAAAGAAATTGTTATAAAAGAGCAACATAATTGTCGTTCTACTGATTATTGGGAGGGAAAAGAAAGAAAATTCTTAATGCTGGCACATGAATATATTTTTATATTGGAGAAAGCAGACGATCATAATCCTATTTGAAAAGAAATAGTCTTTATTGAATAAAAACATATGTTTGTAAAAAAGTCTGCGATCGCTGAAATAAATGTTGATATGACTGAAATCACATGGTAGAATAACGGCATAGCAATATTTTAGAAAAAATGGTTTAGAGGTTAAAATATGGCGGTCAGTTATAAAAAATTATGGAAATTACTTATCGATAGAGATATGAAAAAGAAAGACTTATGTGAGGCTGCAGGTATCAGTCATGCTTCAGTGGCGAAACTCGGAAAAAATGAAAATGTTACAACAGATGTGCTGGTGAAAATTTGCACTGCCTTAAAATGTGATATTAGTGATATCATGGAAATAATAGAGATTGAAAGGGAAAAGGCGTGATGGAACAAGTTTTAAAGAAAGAAAAACAGATACAGGCAAAGCCTATTATGAAATGGGCCGGTGGGAAGACCCAGATGTTAGGGGATATCATGCCTAAAATTCCTCAGAAATATGGAAAATATATAGAGCCATTTATTGGTGGTGGTGCACTGTTTTTTGCATTAAGTCCGGATAAAGCAATAATCGCAGATAGTAATCCGGAATTGATTAACATGTATCGACAAGTCGCTGATAATGTAGAGGCTGTTATTTCATATCTAAAGAAATACAAAAATACTAAAGAAGATTTTTATGAAGTACGTTCGTTAGATTGGTTCAAATTGAAAAAAGAAGAAGCAGCAGCGAGAACGATTTATTTGAATAAAACATGTTTTAATGGTTTATATCGCGTCAATAAGAAGGGACAGTTTAATGTTCCGTTTGGTAAATATAAAGCTCCAAACTTTTGCGATGAAGAAGCTTTATTCGCTGCATCAGATGTGCTGAAAAAAGCAACTATAACATGTGGAGATTATTTGTCAGTATTGAAAGAATATGCAGAACCGGGAGATTTTATCTTTTTAGATCCCCCGTACTTGCCGATTTCAGAATATTCGGATTTTAAGAGATATACAAAAGAGCAATTTTACGAAGAAGATCATGTAGAATTAGCGAAAGAGGTCAAAAGATTACAGGAATTAGGTTGCCATGTAATATTGACCAATTCTAATCATCCATTGGTTCATGAGCTATACGCGGATTATAAGATTGAGGTTATCCAAACCAAAAGGTATATTTCTTGTAACGGAAGTAAAAGAAAAGGCGAGGATATTATAGTAGATATTTTGCCAAAACAAAAAACTATGTTAAAAATAGTTCCGAAACCTTTACCTGAACAGGTAATGAAATATCCAGCAACTAGATATATGGGCTCTAAAAGTAAATTATTGCCTCAAATTTGGGCGGTTGCTTCACAGTTCAATTTTGACTCAGTAGTGGATCTGTTTTCTGGATCTGGCATTGTCGGTTACATGTTTAAAGCGCAGGGAAAGACTGTAATTAGCAATGACTATATGGCAATGTCAGCAACCTTTACCAAGGCAATGGTAGAAAACAATAATGTTGTATTGCCATTGGACGAGGCGAAAAAATTGTTGATTGAAAAAAAAGAGTCTGATCATTTTGTAGAAGAGACATTTCGAGGCTTATATTATAAAGATGAGGAAAATAGGTTAATAGATATTTTGCGGACTAATATTGCTGCTATTAGAGATCAATATAAGAAAGCAATTGCAATGACAGCATTGATTAGAGCTTGTACAAAGAAAAGACCAAGAGGAATTTTTACATACACCGGAGATCGGTATAATGACGGAAGAAAAGATTTACAGAAATCTTTAGAACAGCAATTTTTGGAAGCGGTGGAAAGTATCAATAATGCAATTTTCGATAACGGTTGTGAAAATAAATCTAAACATGGCGACGCAATGGAAGTAAAAATTAAGCATCCTGATTTAGTATATATTGATCCACCGTATTATTCTCCATTGTCAGATAATGAATATGTACGTAGATATCATTTTGTCGAAGGTTTGGCACGAGATTGGAAAGGTGTCGAAATACAGGAAAATACAGTAACAAAGAAATTTAAGTCATATCCGACACCGTTTTCAACTAGAAAAGGTGCTGCAGATGCATTCGATAAGTTGTTTAAAAAGTTTTCCGACAGTATTTTGATTGTATCTTATTCTTCTAATAGTCAACCAACACAAGATGAAATGGTTGCACTTATGTCTAAATATAAAGAACATGTAGAGGTAGTTCCAATAGATTATACATATTCTTTTGGAAATCAGAAACATGCTAAGACAAATCGAAATAAGGTACAGGAATATTTATTTGTTGGATTTAACGGAGAAGATGTATGGAAGAAAAAATAGAAATTTGGCAAGTAGGGAACACTGGATTAAGAAATCCTAATAGAATACAAGAAGGATTTAAAGCATTTGCTAATTCGCCATATGTGGGGAATCTTCGAAAAGAAAATGAAATTGATTTTATGAATTTTTTAAATACTCAGGGAATTATTCAAAACGAAGATGGAAAAGATACATCCGGTAGTCATGCTCGAAAATGGCGATTAATGTTTTCAAAGAATGGATTTATTTATCCGCAAGTGAAAAAGAAAGATGGTAGTCAAGAAAAACTAGGTAAAGTGGACGATATAACACCATTTGGACGAAATTTTTTAAAGGCGGATACATATCCAGCAGTGCAGGAGTGTTATTTGAGAGCACAAAGTGTTGAACAATTTGCTATGCCAGACGGAAAGTCTTATTTTTCGCCATTGCGATGGATATTAGCAATCATGCTGGAGCTAGAGAGGAGAACAGGAAGTTCAGAGATTACTAGAATAGAGTTTGCATTATGGGGACATACAACAAATCCGAGTTATTCGGTTGAAGAGGTTGTGAATAATATTTTAGATTTGCGTGCACGTAGGAAACAAGCACCATCGAAACGTAAATTTGATAAAAAAGAAATTGAAGAACGTGGAAAGCACTATAATAAAAAAGCTAACAATTTTAAAGAATATAGTGACATGAACATGCGATATTTACGCATTTCAGGAATTTTACAACGAAAAGGAAGAGGAATGATTATTGTCCCGGCTAAACATATTTTGGCTGAAAAATTGGCAAAGTCGACATCAAATGAAGAACCAATAATGGTTCAGTACAAGAGATTATGCGAAGGTGCAGAATTACCAACGGATAATATGGATACCGCCAAGGCTTTATTAAATGATTTAATAAAGCAGATGAAGGGTAGACAAATTCTGTTTAACATTAATGATCTACCATTGAATACTGCAGCAGAAATCAATATTGCAAGAAGACGTTTAGAAAATATCTTATCTCAAACAGATGAAATCCAGTATGCGAAAGAACAATGTAATCAATGGCAGGAAATAGCAGATTATATGGAGTTATTGATTAAAGGTGGAGGAAAGCGTACATACGATGATGATAATGTTATTGAAGTACCAAAAGATGAGACTCCGGCATATTTGGAGTGGATTTTATGGAGAGCTTCTTTAGCTATTGATCACATGGTCAATAAACCTTATGAGGTAAGAGGATTTAAATTAGATTCTGATTTTCTTCCAGTATCTGCCGCTGGTGGAGGAAAAGGCGATCTATATTGCGAATTTAATGACTTTACAATCTTAACGGAAGTCACGATGTCTACGTCATCACGCCAAGAAGCAATGGAGGGCGAACCTGTAAGAAGGCATGTGTCGGATGCTGTCTTAAAATATGATAAGCCAGTATATGGAATGTTTATTGCTGTGAAAATAGATACCAATACGGCGGAAACATTTAGACATGGAATTTGGTACGCACGAGGAGATTTAAAGCAGAGATTGGACATTGTTCCACTAACATTAGCCCAGTATCGGGAATATTTTATGGCGATGTTTAGAACAGGTCACGCTAATCCAGAAAAACTACGAGAATTGATTTTGCTATGTGAAACCAGAAGAGATATTTTGAATGCACCGGGATGGAAGGCATATATAGGGAATACAGTTGATGAAAAAATAAAAAGAATGGAAAAAGGACCATTAGTAAGTAAAAGTAAAGAATTACCGATAGTGCCACCAGGAGCAAACATATGTCATCTGATATATGGCGAAGGACGAGTGGTTGCAATGGATGTGTATTTTCCCGAAGCAAAGGTGAAAGATAAAAAAATTCCATATTTAGTGGGGATTCCAGATGAAATTAGTTTGTATGCAGATGGAAAAACTATATTGCATGAAAGATATGGCGAAGGTATAATACGTGCATATGTGGTTGCTTTTCAAAATGAAATAATACCATTATGTTTTCCTAAAGTGTTTAGTGAGGGATGTGTAAAGATATTGTAAATGAAGGATAAAAAGTATAATTTTGCATAAGATAAGGAGTAGATAATGTATAATTATATAAGTAATTATAAAGGACGAACTGATTTGGTCGATTTATATGGAGATAATTCATTGTTATTGTATGCGTTACAATTGAGATATGACATTGAAGATATAATATCAGTTGCTTCGGAAGCGTTGACAGATGGAAGTGATGATAAAAAGTGTGATTTGATTTATATAGATAGAGATTCGGGATTTGCAGTTGTGGCGCAAGCTTATATGAAGAAAAATCCGACGGAAACAGACTTGGCGAAGGTAAATAAAGCAAGTGATTTAAATACGGCAGCATCATGGATTTTTACGAGAGATATAAATGATATACCAGATAGAATAAAAGATTCAGTTAATGAGTTACAAGAAGCTATTAAAGATGGCGATATTAACACAGTTTATTTTTGGTATGTTCATAATATGAATGAAAAAAATAATCCAGAAGTTCAGGAGGAATTGAATACTGTTCAGATTGCAGCACAAAAATTGGTAAATAATTTGGCTGGAGATAATTCTGTTAAAATAGTTTCATTAGAAGTTGGAAATGATACGATTGAACGTTGGTATAATAGCTCTAGTAAACGAATTACAATTGAAGAAGAGATTGATGTAGAAGGAAATGGAAAAGCCTTTGAAGTCAAGGGAGGAAAGTGGAAATCTTGTGTAACAGCTGTAAAAGGTAGCTGGATACGAAAACTTTACTTAATGTATAAAGATGATCTTTTTTCTGGAAATCCAAGAAACTATTTAGGGGCGGGAAAAAGAAAAAATAAAATTAATTTAGGCATTATGGACACAGTGCAAGAGCAACCAGAAAATTTTTGGGCATATAACAATGGATTAACAGCATTAGTGAATGATTATGAAATAGATGATGACAATATAACAAAGGTACATGGAATAACTATTATTAATGGAGCACAATCAACGGGAGCTATTGGAGCTGTTGAAAGCTTAAAAGAAGATTTTCTTGTGCCGATACGTTTTATTGTATGTAGTGATCCTAAGATCATAGAAGAAATTATCAATAATAACAATAAACAAAATGAAATTTTGCCATCTGATTTAAGAAGTAATGATAAACAACAAGTAAGACTTAGAAAAGAGTTTGAAAAATATCCACAACTGTATTATAGCGGTGGTAGAAGAGATAGTACAAGGGTTAGAAACAAAGAAGTCTTTGATCCATATTTGGTTGCACAAACTTTATTGGCTTTTCATGGAGATTGTGTAACTGCTTATAACTCAAAGAAATTGATATGGGACGAGGATAAAGAATACACAAATATTTTTTCGGATCAATTAACTGCAGAACATATTATTTTCGTATATTCATTGGGGAGAGCTATTGATGAATTTAAAATTAACTTAAAAAATAAGAAAGAACAAAGAACGGATATAGAAGATGATGAACTTAATTTTTTGAGTAAGCGTGGCTCTAAAATGTTATTGATATCAGCAGTAAGCACTTGTATGGAAAGCTTACTTGGAAAAAAGATTTTAGATTCTTGGAGGTTAGTGTTTAAAGATAATAAAAATTTTGATAAGTTAGTTGAAGAATGGAAAGCAATATTAGATGTTTTGATGCCATGGCATTCTACGCTTGAACCGGCAATTGTAAGTGGTTTAAAAAGTAAGGAAGCCACACAAAATGCAGCTAAACAATTGAGAGCAACGTTGACATCGTTTAGTTCAATGTATGCTCAACAATTGAAACCATTTTCAGATAGTATAAATACAGATATGTAGATAAATACAGAGATATTGTGATAACACCATGATAACAAAATCTCCAAAAACCACACGGACACAGCGGAAAATCCGTATTTTTCCACACAAAATGCACGGAAAATAACCATTTAGCCTCTGCAACACGCCATTCTGATACCGTGAAGGTGGACGTACTGTAGGTTCAGGACGTGTTGCTACAATCCTTCATTGAGCAATGACTGATTTGTGCGAAAAATGTAGAGTACCGCAAGGTATATTGTTTTCAAACGCAAGACGGGTCTGTCACATGAGCAAATATTTTTTGCTGATATGCTCCCTTCCGGGTAGACAAATAAAAACTTGTCTCCCAGGAAGGGAGCATATTTTACTTTACAGGGGAAACTCTATCGCTGGATATCCATTTTTGTGGGTTGACAAATGTTCAAATTAGAACTAAAATACAAGAAGTTCAAATTAGAACAAGAGGAAGGTGGAAGCATGTTTGATGAGCAGTGGCAGTTTGCCGTGGAAGTAGAACGGGAATATGCACAGTACCGCAAAAAGGTGATGATGCGTTATCATTTGTCTGCCGCAGAAGTAGATATTTTGCTGTTTCTTGCAAATAACAGTCAGTTTGATCTTGCAACAGATATTGTACGTGTGCGGAAAATGCAGAAATCACACGTTTCGCTGGCCGTAAACGGGTTGTGTGAAAAAGGCTACCTGCGAAAAGAGGGCGATATGGCAGACCGGAAGAAAGTGCATTTGAAGCTGGAACCGGCTGCGGCAGAGTGCGTTTGTTACGGACAGAAATGTCAGAAGGAATTTGGAGAATCTCTGTTTTGCGGAATTTCAGAGGAAGATAAAAAAGAATTTTTGCGGCTCTGTGAGCTGATCCGGAAAAATGTAATCGGGAAATAGAATGGAGAAAGAATGGAGAAAGAAGGAATTTCATGACTATTACAGAATTAATCGTATGTATTGTGGCCGGCCTCGGTGCCGGCCTTGGAACGGGTCTTGCGGGACTTTCTGCGGCGGCGGTCGTTTCGCCTATGCTGATCACATTTCTGCATATGCCGGCGTACCAGGCGATCGGGATAGCACTTGCATCGGATGTCCTCGCGTCGGGGGTCAGTGCGTGGACATACAAGAAAAACAAAAATATCGACATTCGCCATGGCGTGATTATGTTGATCTCCGTATTGATTTTTACACTGGTCGGAAGCTTCGTTTCCTCCCTTGTGCCAAACGGAACAATGGGCGGATTTTCAAAAGGTATGACACTGCTTGTCGGCCTCAAATTTATGATTCGCCCGATCATGACAACGAAGGAAGTACAGGCAAACAAATCCGAGGAACAGAAAATCCGGCAGTCCATTCTTTGCGGTGTGTTAATTGGCTTTATCTGCGGTTTTGTCGGTGCCGGCGGCGGTATGATGCTGCTTCTGGTGCTTACAAGTGTGCTTGGCTATGAGTTAAAAACGGCGGTTGGAACGAGCGTCTTTATCATGACCTTTACTGCGCTGACCGGAGCTGTTTCACATTTCTATATCGGCGGAAAACCGAACCTTCCGATTATGATTGCCTGTGTGATCAGCACACTGGTGTTCGCGCAGCTTGGAGCAAAATGGGCGAACAGCGCAAACGTAAAAATGCTGAATCGCGTAACCGGAATCCTGCTGTGCGTGCTGGGAATGGTGATGCTGTTCTTCTGAAAAAAATCCTGTCCAATACAAAACCGGACAGGATTTTTTCTTACTATGAAAGCATGCAAATCAGGTTCTCATCGCTCCGTCCACGGAAAGAATTTCACCCGTTATATAGGAAGCCATGTCGCTTGCCAGGAAGAGAAATGCATTTGCGATATCTTCTGCCTCGCCGATTCTTCGAAGCGGGATGTGGCTGATCAGAGGATCGATCATTTCCTTCGGAAGTGCTGCAACCATATCAGTTCTGGTGATACCGGGGGCAACGGCGTTCACGCGGATGTGAAACGGTCCGAGTTCTCTTGCAAGTGACCAGGTGAGACCATTGACAGCATATTTGCTGGACGGATAGGCAACGCCGCCTGGCTGGCCACAGATGCTGACCATAGAGCTGGTGTTCAGAATACATCCGCCGCCCTGCTCTTTCATGATAGCAGCGGCCGGCAGGATTCCGTTCATCATGGCGTTCACATTCAGATCCATTACGTTGGCGAAATGTTCTGCGGTGTATTTGTCGAGCGGTGTGCTGTCGGAAACGCCGGCATTGTTTACGAGAATATCAATTCTTCCGTATTTTTCCTTGATTTTAGCAATCTCATCTGCCATGGCGGCCGCATCGGTCAGCTTTGGCCATGCGCCGGAAACGTCCCAGTCCGGGTTTTCTTCTTTCAGGGAAGCAACCGCTTTTACAACGGTCTCCTCGCGGGAGCCAAAAAGTACAACTTTCGCGCCGTTCTGTAAGAATTTTTGAACAATGGCATAGCCGATTCCCCTGGTTCCACCGGTAACAACTGCTATTTTATTCTGTAACATAAAAACCACCTCACAATCTATTTTCTTATTTCTATCATAATGGATTCCGTTGGTGAACAGTCAATACATATTTTTTGCCGGAAAAAACAGTGAATTTTTCTTAAAATCAGACGAGTTGTTACAGTGCGCCGGAGATCAGCAAACTGTAACGACGATTTTTGCGGGTAGATGAAATTGCGGTGTGGATTTCTTTGCCATAAATAGTTATAATAAAGCTAAAAAAGTGTCCAGTAAGTGTACACTTTGAGCAGAACGTATCAGAAAAAGGTGTTTTGCGGGCTGCGACTTTCTTGTTTGGAAAATATTTTCTGAATGTGCCGGGAGCAAACAAGACGGCGCGGCAGATGATAGGGTTCGCTTTGGAAGACGTTCGATGCTCCGGAAAAGATGAGGGAAACTGACAAAAAGGGAAAATGATGTACAAGGTGTGAATTCATGAGAATACAGGAAGTAATGGGAAAAACGGGACTGTCCAGACGGACGATCCATTATTACATCGATCAGAAATTAATTATCCCCCCGGTGAATGAGGGCAATGGGTATCATGATTTTACAGGGGAGGATGTACAGAAGCTTTTTATTATCCGAAAGCTGCGGGAGGCGGGGCTTTCTCTTGCGGATATCCGTGCAATTCTGCGTAAGCCGCGAACAACGCCGTTTTATCTTCATAAGCAGATGAATGAGCTGCAGACGCAGATGCTTACGATACAGAAAACGATCAGCGAGATGGACCGCTTAAGCGGCCAGCTCCCGGTCTGCCAGTCGCTCGACCAGCTTGCGGGAATGCTGGAAGACACGAATTTCAGCCCCGATGAGCCGCCGCAGTTTCAGATGGAATCGAGAGATGCCAGGCTGCTGGCGCAGTATCTCTGGATGGCTTATCTGGACACGCCGGTCACGGAGTATCAGCAGTTTCTGTGGCAGAAAATCATGCAGCAGACCATGGAACATGCGCGGACAGATCTGAAAATGATGTCCCGTTATCTGCAGTCTATTTCCCCGGAGCGGATTGATGCGACGAATATTAACCAGTATCTGCGGAACCAGAAAATCATTGCTCTCACGGGGGCGGATTATCCGACGTTTGTGGAAGAATTGAAAACTTCTCTCCTTGCGTTTGCCTCTGACCCGGTACAGCAGGAAAAATGGAGTCTCCTCTACCAGCCGCTCATCCATCCGATCGCCGCTTTCTGCGTCTCTGTCAGCGGCTGGATGCGCGAGTTCCACCCGGCATACCGCCGCTATTATGAAAACACGCACACCTGCTGCCGCATGCTGAAAGATTTCATGGACAGTCCGGAGGGAGCTTTACTGAATGCTGCGCTGAACAAAGCATTCAACGGAAACTGCGATGTGCGCACCGGTTACTACGGCGAACTCGAAGTGGCGGCAACATTTCACAAAAGCATTTATGCACTTCTGTCACCGGAACAGATCCGTGAATTTCTGGCAGGGGTGGAAGGGTAATTTTCTGAATCCATTTTAGTGTTTCTTTTTTGCGAGAATATGAAAACAAAATTTAACGGAATCAAGCAAGTAGCGAAGCGGATTGCGAGTATCCGCTTTGACTGAGCATCTGACCTTGCTTCGGAAACAGAGTTTGTGTCAAATGGGAATACAAAACAAAATAGACAATCGCCTCACGGGTCGGAAGCCCATGAGGCGATTGCGGTTTTCGAGCATGATAAAAAAAGATTCTTCAATCATGCTCGGAAATGGAAGACAGATTTTTTTTCGACGATGCGCGCGGAACGATCGTTACCGGAAGAATGATTTTTTCCGTCTCGGCGGCGGGATTTTTGAGGGCGGAAAGCAGAATCCGTCCGACTTCGCGTCCGATTCCGGCAAAATCCTGATGGATGGAGGTTATGCCGAGGCTTCGGCTGACATTTGTATCGTCGAAGCCGCAGAGGCAGAGATCCTCCGGGATGCGAAGACCGATTGTGCGGCAGGCGAGGAAAATCAGCTCGGCGATGCGGTCATTTTCGGCAATGATGGCGGTGATGCCGTCGCTGTGCATGGCAAGAAGCTTCTGCTGAAACGGTGTGCGTTTTGTGGAAAGTGTGGCATCATCGGAAAGCTCCTCGCAGCAGGTGACAAGCTGATGCGGGTCCGGCGCGATCCCGGCGGCTTTCATTTCATGCAGAAATCCGGCAAAGCGGTCGCGTACCGATGAAGTCTCAGAGAGTGGCGCCGCGGTGAAAAACGCGATGTTTCGGTGTCCCTGCCCGAGCAGATGGCGCGCTGCCTGTCGTCCGCCGTCATAGTTGTCGCAGACAACATTGTTCAGATACGGACAGTCCGTCTGCTTGTCAACGATGACGATCGGACAGCCGGAGAACATGAAATCGTTCAGCTTTTCCAGGTGAATGTTGTCGCGCTTCGGATAATAGACAAGCGCGGCAATATTTTGAGACCGGAGCAGTTCCAGTGTTGTGCGTTCCTTCAGTGAGGAAGAGCCGGTGACGTGAATGCTTAGAAAATAGCCACATTCAGCCAGTACAGCGCTTAAGCTTCCGATTGCCTCTGAAATATTTCCCTGTGTGGTGGCGAACGGAAGAAGAAGAGAAATCATTTTCGGCGCATCGGTTGTTTTGCTGACCGGTGAAAGGCTTCGAGAAACAAAGCTTCCGACACCTCGCTTCCGGTACAGAATCCCCTGCTGTTCCAGATCCTCGATAGCACGCTTTGCGGTAATCCGGCTGACGTGGTGTTGCTCCGACAGCATTTTTTCGGTGCAGAAGGATTCGTCAAACGAAAAGTCTCCGGCGTGAATGCGTGCAAGCAGGGCTTCTTTGATGATTTCATATTTTGGTTTTGTTTTTCTGGTCTGTGAATCCATAAAATTCCTCTGGGATAAAAAGATATAAAAACGTTGACTTTGTCTGCGTGTTTCTTTTGTTATTATAACGAATGCAAAAAAGCAAGTCAAATAAGAGCTGCTCGCGCCGGAATTATTTTCCTGTACACCGGAACAGCAAGTGCTCCGGTGCTGCGTGAATTGTAACAGGCCTTTTCAAACACGATTTATTGCCAGATCAGGTGTGACATGAGAAAATGGCAACTTGATATATCATATAGAAAAGAAGTGTAAAATACTTGACAGAATATCGTCTGATTTTTATAATATGATATATCAAATAGGTAGAAAGGTATTTTGAACCATTTGATACCAGACTGCAAAGAAACGAAAGGAAACAGATCATGATGAAAACAACCGTACATATTATTTCCCATTCCCACTGGGACAGAGAGTGGTATCAGTCTTTTGAAACACACCGCATGAAACTGATTGAGCTGGTGGACAATATTTTGGATAAGGCGGAAAACGACCCGGAGTTTGGAGGCTTTTTCCTCGACGGACAGGTCATCGCAATCGATGATTATCTGGAAATCCGTCCGGAGAAGCGTGCGCAGGTGGAAAAATGTATCCGCGAGGGCAAAATCCAGACCGGTCCGTGGTATATTCTGCAGGATGAGTTCCTGACGAGCGGAGAGGCATGTGTCCGCAATCTTCAGGTCGGCATGCAGGAAGCAGAACAGTACGGTGCAGTCGGAAACGTTGGCTATTTCCCGGATGCGTTTGGAAACGCAGGTCAGATGCCGCAGGTATTGAAGCAGGCAGGCATGGAGGCAGTTGTCTTCGGGCGGGGCGTCAAACCAATCGGACCGAACAACGAAGTTACCGGCGGACAGTATGAGTCTACATATTCTGAGATGATGTGGGAATCCCCGGATGGAACGAAGCTGCCGGGCATCCTGTTTGCAAACTGGTATAACAACGGCGTTGAAATTCCGGTAGACGAGGCGGAAGCGAAGGTTTACTGGGATAAAAAGCTGGCAGATGCGAGAAAATTTGCTGCAACGCATCAGCTTCTGCTGATGAACGGATGCGATCATCAGCCGCTGCAGAAGAACATTACGGAAGCAATCCGCGTGGCAAGAAAGCTGTACCCGGACATCGAGTTTATTCATTCTGATTTCAAAAAATATGTAGAAGCAATGGAGAAGGAAATCTCTGAGAACTTCTCTACGGTTAAGGGTGAGCTGACAAGCCAGGAAACCGATGGAAGATGGACGCTGGCAAATACAGCGTCTTCCTGGATCGGATTAAAACAGGACAACCGCGCGGGAGAGACGGCGCTGGAGCGAAAAGCAGAGCCTGCGGCTGCAATGGCACAGGTGTTTGGAAAAACATATCCGGAGGACCAGATGACCTACAGCTGGAAGAAGCTGATGCAGAATCATCCGCATGACAGCATCTGCGGCTGCAGTGTGGACGAGGTCAACGAAGAAATGAAGACTCGTTTTGCAAAGAGCAGACAGGTTGCGGATGCAATTTACGAGGAGAGCGTGGAGTATCTGACGAATAAGGTAAACACGGCGGCACTTCCGGGGGACGGCGAGAAAATCCCGTTTGTGGTATGGAATACATCGGGAACAGCGAAAACACAGGTGGTGGAGAAAGAAATTCACCTGTTCCGGGATTACAATCTGTTTGTGTGGGATGGCTATGAGGCGGCAGAACAGGTGGAGCTTCCGGCAATGGTGCTGCGCGATGCGGACGGAAATGAAGTTCCGGCGAAGATTGCGGATGCGGGGATTGCGTTCGGATACGATCTGCCGGATGACCGGTTCCGTCAGCCATATATGGCGAAGAAGGTACGGGTGACGTTTGAGGCAGAGGTTCCGGCTCTTGGATACCGTACGTATTATTTGGAAACCGCAGAACAGCTGCAAAACGTGGACGTAGTTTCCGGTGACGCGAATGTGCTTGAAAATGATGCAATGAAGGTTGTTGTGAACGAGGATGGTTCTTACAGCCTTCTGGACAAGAAGACGGGCAGAACGTATGAGAACCTGGGTTGCTATGAAGACACCGGGGATATGGGCAATGAGTATATTTATATTCAGGATACCGGAAAACAGGTGATTTCCACGAAGGGCAGAAAGGCGGAGGTTTCCTGCGTGGAGCGAAATGCGTTCCGTACAGTGGTTGAAATCCGCCACAAAATGATGGTTCCGTCCGGAATGGGTGAAGAGCTGCAGCGGCAGCGCGAGATGTGTATTGATCCATATACGCGGGTGGCAAACCGCTCTTTTGAGCTGGTTGAAATGGATGTGAAGACGGTGCTTACGCTGGAAAAATCGGCGAAAGGGCTGCGTGTGGCTACCACCATCTGCAATCAGGCGAAGGATCACCGGGTTCGTGTGATTTTTCCGACGGGACTGCATACATCGATGCATATGGCGGATTCTGCGTTTGAGGTGGTTCGGAGAAATAACCGTCATAACGATACCTGGACAAATCCATGCGGATGTGAGAGACAGCAGTGTTTTGCGGCGATGGAGGACGAAAAGGGCGGCCTTCTGGTTGCCAACCGCGGTTTGTATGAGTATGAGATTCTGGAAGAGCAGGAGAATGCAATTGCGGTGACGCTGCTTCGCTGTGTTGCGGAGATGGGCGATTGGGGATATTTCCCGACACCGAAGGCACAGCAGCTTGGAACATTCTGTCTGGAGTTTGAGGTTGTGCCATATGCGGCCGGGGAGACCGGCACTGCATTTGAGGAAGGCTATGCGTTCCAGCAGGATCTGACGGTGGCACAGGCCGGGCTGGAGAGAGCGTTCCTTCGGAAACCGGGTCAGGTAAAGCCGGAGCTGATTGAAGGTAAACTTCCGTTAGAGATGAGTTTTCTTACATTTGAAGGCAATGGTATTCATATGACTGCATTTAAGAAAGGTCAGAAGAAGGACGATCTGTTTGTGCGGTTCGTGAATCATATGGAGCAGGGAGAGATCCTTTCTTTTAAGAAAGAAGATTGGATGAAAGAGGTTTATCGCAGCAATGTCATCGAAGAGAAGGACAATGTGCTGACCCCGGATGCGGACGGTATTTATCATGTGTCGCTGAGGGAATTTGAGATTGCTACGTTTGGGGTTGTGAGATAAGCGGACGCTTCGGCAGGAGGGCGTGCGGTCGTTGCAAAAAACGGGGAAAAAGCAAGAATAAGGTGGACTTTAGGGCAGACAAGTTATATGCTTTTGGTATAAGTAAAAAATGATTTTTTACAGGAGGGTTTTTACATGAAAAAATGGACAGACCGAATGGAAACTCCGATTCAGGCGGAGCTGATCTGTTATGATGTGAATGGAATTCACATTGTGTTTGGGGTGACAAAAGAGAAGGCGTTAAAGCTGTTTCATTTTTCGAGTGCGCCGTTTGATGCAGAGAATCTCTGCCGGAAGCCGGATAACTGGTGGCCGATGGAGGGAATGCGGGAGGCTCAGATCGAAGAGAGCTTCCAGCTGGTACAGGTGAATTTTTCCGGTTATAACCGGCCGTATGAAAAGCACGGAAATAAGTACATTGTGACAGCGCCTGGCTTTATGCTGAAATTTGACTCGATTTCGGAAGAAAGAAACGAAGATGGCGATCTGCTTCGCATTGTACAGAAGGATGATGTGACGGGAGCAAGGGTAGAGTCGGTTATGCAGTTTTATGACGGCCTTCCGGTTGCAAGAATGTACAATACCGTGACGAATGAGGGCAGTGAGAACCAGACACTGGAATATATCTCAAGCTTCAGCTACTGGGGCATCGAAAAAGAGCAGAAAGAGGGCATTCCGGAGTTTATCAGCTCAGATGATAAGATGTCGATGATAGTGGTTCACAATGGCTGGCAGAAGGAGCTGACGGTGAAAAAATACCGCTTTGCAGATCTTGGCATGGCGCAGACGCAGTCGCACAACTATCAGAGAACATCGAAGACGATTGAGATTACAAATACGGGTAACTGGTCGGCGAAGGAATATATTCCGATGGGATATATTGGGAACAGCGCAGCAGATGCGAGCCTGTTTTTCGAGATCGATCACAGCGGTTCCTGGCATTATGAAATTGGAGATCAGAACTGCCACTTTTACCTGGCTGTGAGCGGCCCGACGGAAATCCAGTCGCACTGGTCGAAAAACCTGAAGCCGGGAGACAGCTTTACAACCGTGCCGGTGGCTGTCGGTGTCGGTCATGATGATTTTGAGGAGGCAATCGGTACCTTAACGAAGTACCGCAGAAGAATTCGCCGTCCGAATAAGGACAATGAGAACCTGCCGGTTATTTTCAACGATTACATGAACTGTCTGTTTGGAGATCCGACGACAGAAAAAGAATTTCCGCTGGTGGATGCTGCCGAAAAAGCAGGATGTGAATACTTTGTCATCGATGCCGGCTGGTATGCGGACGGCAACTGGTGGGACAGTGTCGGCGAGTGGCAGGAGAGCAGAAAACGTTTCCCGAACGGCGTTCGTGAAGTGACAGATTATATCCGTTCCAAGGGTATGATTCCCGGCGTATGGCTGGAGCTTGAGGTTATGGGTATTAACTGTAAAAAGGCTTCTATTCTGCCGGATGAGTGTTTCTTCCTGCGCCATGGAAAACGTGTGTATGACAGAAGCCGTTATCAGCTTGACTTCCGTCATCCGCTGGTCGTTGAGCATGTAACGGAAGTGATCGACCGCGTGGTCAGAGATTATGGTGTCGGCTATATTAAGATGGATTACAATATCGAACCTGGTATCGGTACGGAAGTGGATGCAGACAGTTTTGGAGATGGTCTCTTAGAGCATGAGAGAGCATATCTGGCATGGCTGGATGGTATTTACAGAAAATACCCGGATCTCGTGATCGAGAACTGCTCAAGCGGCGGTCTTCGGATGGATTATGCGATGCTGGCAAGAAACAGTATTCAGTCCACCAGTGATCAGGAGGATTACCGTAACTACGCGACGATTTCGGCGAATGCGGCGATTGGTGTAACGCCGGAGCAGGCTGCGATCTGGTCGTACCCATTGCGGGACGGTACCGAAGAGGAAGTTATTTTCAACATGGTCAACGCGCTTCTGCTTCGTATTCACCAGAGCGGTCATCTGGCAGAAATTTCGCCGGAGCGGTTTGCACTGGTAAAAGAGGGAATCGACTGCTACAAAGAGATCCGCAGCGGAATCAAGGATGGTGTTCCGTTCTGGTCAATGGGATGGGCGGATAATGAGGACAAGCATCTTGCAGCCGGAATCCGGGTACCCGGAGATGTGATTTACCTTGGTGTATGGAGACGCGGCGGAGAGACGGATTTTGAAGTTCCGCTTGACCGTGCCTTTCCGGGAAAAGAGCTGGAAGTAAGCTGTATTTATCCGAAAGCGTGCGGAGATGTATTCCATTACGATGATTACAGCAAAAAACTGAAGGTCCATTTTCCGGAGACGTATATGGCGCGGCTGTTTCAGATTAAAGTGAAATAAAGTAACGATTGAGAGCCCCATTTCGCATGGCGCTGAATCGTTACGAAATAAAAACATAAATCCCCACCCACGGAATAAATTGTATGGAGTGTATCTTCAGCAATGTTTTCCGGGGAGGGGATTTTTTGCGTATTCTTACGGTACTTTCAGATCTTATGGTTCCCCTGCTGATCTTTTATGTGGTCGGATTGGGGCTTTTGATGAAGCAGGATGTGTTTGGAGATTTTTTGAACGGGGCAAAGGATGGCATGCGGACTGTGATCGGGATTGTGCCGACGCTGATCGGGCTGATGGCGGCGGTCGGGGTTTTGCGGTCATCGGGATTTCTGGAGGATTTTGGAAACCTGCTCGGAACTGTGCTGGAACCGACGGGAATCCCATCTGCGCTGGTTCCGCTCAGTGTTGTGCGTCTGTTTTCCAACAGCGCGGCGGTGAGCCTTTTGCTGGATCTTTACAAGGAGGCGGGCTGCGACTCCTTTGCCGGACGGGCAGCTTCCATTATCATGTCGTGTACCGAGACCGTTTTTTATACGATGACGGTTTACTTTGGTGCGGTTCGGATCAAAAAAACGCGGTATACTCTGGCTGGCGCCTTGTTTTCTTCTCTTGTTGGAATGACAGTCGGTGTTTTGCTTGCACGGTTGATCTGACCATTTTTTCTGATCATACCAGTGAAATGTGTTGACATTTCAAAACGATTGGAATAAGATGGAAACAACTTAAAACATACAAAATCAATAGGAAATAAGGAAATAAAAAAGTGCAGAATAAGGAGGAAATGAACGATGGCAAAGGTATATGACAGCATTTTAGATCTTGTAGGAAAAACTCCGCTGGTAGAGCTGAAACGGATCGAAGAAAAAGAAGGACTGCAGGCGAAACTGATCGCAAAAGTAGAATCCTTTAATCCGGCAGGAAGTGTCAAAGACCGTATTGCAAAAGCGATGATCGAGGATGCGGAAGCAAAAGGTCTCTTAAAGGAAGGCTCCGTTATCATTGAGCCGACCTCCGGAAATACCGGAATCGGACTGGCAGCGGCAGCAACGGTAAAAGGCTATCGCATGATCCTTACTATGCCGGAAACGATGAGTGTAGAGCGCCGGAATATCGTAAAGGCATACGGCGCAGAGGTTGTTCTGACGGATGGAACAAAAGGAATGAAGGGCGCTATCGAGAAAGCCGATGAGCTTGCAAAAGAGATTCCGAACAGCTTTATCGCAGGACAGTTTGTGAACCCGGCAAACCCGGAGACACACAAAAAGACAACCGGACCGGAGATCTGGGAAGACACCGATGGAGCAGTTGATATCTTTGTTGCGGGCGTTGGTACCGGTGGAACCATTACCGGAACGGGTGAGTACTTAAAAGAGAAAAAACCGGAAGTAAAAGTGGTAGCGGTAGAACCGGCATCCTCACCGGTGCTGTCGGAGGGTGTTTCCGGACCACATAAGATTCAGGGAATCGGTGCAGGCTTTGTGCCGGAGACGCTGAATACCGGCATTTACGATGAGATTATCAAGGTAGAAAATGAAGACGCTTTCAAGACCGGCAGAGATCTGGCAGCCGAGGAAGCTATTCTTGCGGGAATTTCCTCCGGAGCAGCTCTGTATGCGGCGATCCAGCTGGCAAAACGTGAGGAAAATAAAGGAAAAACCATCGTTGTGCTCCTGCCGGATAACGGAGACAGATACTATTCCACAGCTCTGTTTGCCAAATAAAAGGGAACAGCCTCAGATTTTAAAATAATAGATATCAGTGAACACTGCCATCCGCGGCACTTTCTCTCCACCGCGAATGGCAGTTTCGCATATTAATTTATACCAGAAAGGGAACTTTACTTATGACACTACAACAGCTTCGCTATGTAATTCAGGCCGCAGACTCCAGATCCATGAATGAGGCGGCAAAGGCACTCTATATTTCACAGCCGAGTCTCTCTGGAGCAATCAAGGAGCTGGAAAAAGAGATCGGAATTGAGCTGTTCAAGCGCAGCAGCCACGGAACAGTACTGACCCCGGAGGGCGAGGAGTTTCTGGGTTACGCACGTCAGGTCACAGACCAGTATCAGCTTCTCGAAAACCGCTATATTTATCGCACCAAGGGAAAGAAAAAATTCAGCGTGTCGATGCAGCATTACAGTTTTGCCGTAAAGGCGTTTGTGGAGCTGGTGAAGCAGTTTGGTATGGATGAGTACGAGTTTGCGGTTTATGAGACGAGAACGTATGATGTGCTGATGGATGTAAAGAACTTCAAGAGCGAGCTTGGGATCTTATATCGGAATGACTTTAATGCGAAGGTGCTGAACAAGCTGCTGAAGGATAATAACCTCGAGTTTCACGACCTGTTTTCCTGCGGAACGTACGTCTATCTATGGAAAGATCATCCGCTTGCGGATCAGGCGGAGATCACAATGGAGGAGCTGAAGGAATATCCATGCCTGTCATTTGATCAGGGAAGCAACAATTCGTTCTTCCTGGCAGAGGAAGTGCTTTCGACGTATGAATATAAGAGAATCATTAAAGCAAATGACCGTGCGACCATGCTGAATCTGATGGTCGGACTGAATGGTTATACGCTTTGCTCCGGCATTATCTGTGAGGAATTAAACGGCAGTGACTACCGCGCTGTGCCGCTTCACGCGGAGGAAAACATGATGATCGGTTATATTTCCAGGAAGGGTATGTCGATCAGCGCACTGGGACAGCAGTATTTGGAAGAAATTCGGAAATATAAGGAGCTTGTGCTGTAAAAAAGGAGAAACAAGAAGACTTTAACCGAATCAAGTAAGTCCCCTGCTTCCATTGCGAAAAGCAATAAGCAGTGGGTGGGGACTTGCTTGTATCAGGAGTGGTACAAGCCACTCCTGATAAGCTGCGAAGCAGCTATTCGGTTATGAGCAAGTAGCGAAGCGGATTGCGAATATCCGCTTTGACTCTCTGGAGTGTGTTTGAAAAAGGCTTTTCGCAAGCTGCGAGTCCCATCTTGTGGGAGATGAATTGCATTTGTTATCTTGTTTTATGTAGCATGATTGGATATAGAAATTTCAGAAGAAAAAATATTGGCGATAAAGAATAGCTATAGGGAAACCCTATAACCAGCCATCAATTTTCTATATTGGACAAAGCAGAAGACTGTCGCTATAATAATCCTTGTAAACAGATAGGAAATATCACAAAAACGAGAGGAAGCGAAGAGAATGAGAGCAGTTTTCGCAGAGAATCGAATCGTGATCTATGATGTCATGTGTTGCAGCGTAAGCAGATAAAACCGAAAGAAAACGGAGCCGCATTGCAGCATAGACAGAACAGGATGACAACCGGTTCCGATAGATAATAGAAAATCGAACATGAAAAGAAATAGAAAAACGAAAAACAGAACAGGAGAATACAATCATGAGCAAAAAAACAAGAGCAGAAAGAAATCTTAAATTTGAAACCTTACAGCTTCACGTAGGACAGGAAAATCCGGATCCGGCAACCGGAGCAAGAGCAGTTCCGATCTATCAGACCTCTTCTTTCGTATTCAATAACTCCGATCACGCGGCAGCAAGATTCGGACTTCAGGATGCAGGAAACATCTACGGTCGTCTGACTAATCCGACAGAGGACGTCTTCGAGCAGAGAATGGCAGCACTGGAGGGCGGCGTTGCGGCACTTGCAGTAGCTTCCGGAGCAGCAGCCATCAACTACACCATCATCAACCTGGCTCAGAAGGGCGACCACATCGTATCCGCAAAGAACATCTACGGCGGTTCCTACAACCTGCTGGCACACACCCTTCCACAGTACGGCATCAGCACCACATTTGTTGATGTATTCGATCTGGATGAGGTTCGCGCAGCCGTTCAGGAGAACACAAAAGCCATCTACATCGAGACCCTCGGAAACCCGAACTCTGATGTTGTCGATATCGAAGCACTTGCAAAAATTGCACATGAGAACAAAATTCCGCTGGTTGTCGATAATACCTTCGCAACTCCATACCTCGTTCGTCCGATCGAGTACGGCGCAGACATCGTTGTTCATTCCGCAACCAAATTCATCGGCGGCCATGGAACTACTCTTGGCGGTGTGATTGTAGACAGCGGTAAATTCGACTGGGAGGGATCCGGAAAATTCGCATCCCTGACCGAGCCAAACCCGAGCTATCACGGCATCAGCTTCACAAAAGCAGTTGGACCGGCTGCATTCGTTACAAAAGTACGTGCCATCCTTCTTCGTGATACCGGAGCTACGCTTTCTCCGTTCAACTCATTCCTGCTTCTGCAGGGACTTGAGACTCTGTCTCTCCGCGTAGAGCGTCACGTTGAGAACGCACTGAAAGTTGTAAAATATCTGGAGAGCCAGCCGCAGGTTGAGAAAGTACATCATCCGTCTGTATCCGACGATCCCAAGCAGCAGGCACTGTACGCAAAATACTTCCCGAACGGCGGCGGTTCCATCTTCACCTTCGAAATCAAAGGCGATGCACAGAAAGCAAAAGATTTCATCGACAATCTGGAACTGTTCTCCCTGCTGGCTAACGTTGCCGATGTAAAATCTCTGGTAATCCATCCGGCAACCACCACTCACAGCCAGTGCACCGAGGAAGAACTGCTGGATCAGGGAATCAAACCAAACACCATCCGTCTTTCCATCGGTACCGAAAATGTCGATGATATTATCGAGGATCTGGATGAGGCATTTAAGGCAGTTCAGTAATTGGAAAACAGGTTATAGTAAATAAAACGTACGCCTCTGGCACAGTTCAAAGTGTCAGGGGCGTATTTTTCGCGTGCAATGAGGAAAAGTCCGTGCTTGCATGAGACCTTGACGAATGCCGCGATAACGAGTGAAGCGAGTTTTGGTTATGTGGGATCTTGAATGAAAGAGGAAAAAGATTTTAATGCTGGTTTTTTCATTGTTTCCGTTCGGAGCGGATACGCTGCACCGATTACAAGCGGTGGTGCGTCGAGAAGAGGAACGGCGGTGACATTTGGATGGCGGAAAAGTTCAAAGTTGCTCTCGGCAAAGAGACTGAAAGCCTCGCCGATTTCCACAGAGCTGATCGTGGATTCCAGGCGGGCCGTGCGCAGGATCTGCGGTTTTACACCTGCCTTTTCAAATAGCTGCATGCAGAGCTGATAAATCGAGGTATAGGGGTGCATGAGAATCAGCGGTTCGGCGGCAAGATCAGCGATGGTAAGAGCAGGCTTTTCGGCAAGTGGATGATCGATGGGCAGCATCACGCAGAGGCGGTCTTCTGTGATGGGTTCGAAGTGGTATTTCTGCAGTGAAATCATGGAATCCCGCGCGATCACAAGGTCAAAATGGCCTGATTGCAGGCCGTCCATCAGCTCAGTCTCTTCGCATTCTTCCAGAGTCAGCCCAATTTCCAGATGCGCGTGCGTGAAGGCACGGATGCGGGAAGTGAGATGATACTGCGTCAGAAACGGAAGAGAGCCAACGCGGAGCGGCTGGCGCGTGGTTTCCTGGAAGTGATGCATTTTTTGCAGCATCTGGTGATACTGGAGGGAGAGCTCCGCGGCTTCCTGCAGAAATAGTTCGCCTGCCGGAGTCAGTACGGCCTGGCGGCGGGTGCGGTCGAAGAGGGGAAGATTCAATTCAGTCTCGAGCTTCTGGATCTGTTTCGAGAGCGTGGACTGTGCGATATGAAGATTTTCCGCGGCCTCTAAAAAGGTGTCGCATCGAACGGCCATCAGAAAAAAGTCGATCTGTTCCAGAGTCATAAGGGGAGCCTCCTTTTTGTTTGATTCATTCCATTCTGGAAACAATTGTACCACAAATCGAATTGATTCCACAAAGGTTTCTTTTTACAATAAGGGTAGAAAATGAGGATGAAAAGGCATCCTTCGGGGCGCCGTCGATAGAATAAAAGGAGAAGAACTATGGCTGAAAAAGTAAGAGATCTGCGTAGTGCGCTGGAACGATTGAGAAATATGCCGGGACAGCTTGCCGAGACAGACGTTGAGGTTGATCCGATGGCGGAGCTTGCCGGTGTTTACCGTTACGTCGGTGCGGGCGGGACCGTAAAGCGTCCGACGAAAGAAGGCCCGGCGATGATTTTTCGCAACGTAAAAGGGCACCCGGACGCCAGCGTTGCGATTGGTGTTCTGGCAAGCCGGAAACGCGTGGCTGCCCTGCTGGACTGCGAGCCGGAGAGTCTTGGAAAAATGCTGTATCACAGCGTAGAAGAGCCGATTGCACCGGTTGAATTTCAGGGCGCGCCGCCATGCCAGGAAGTGGTACATCTGGCGACCGATCCCGATTTTGATCTGAACCGTCTCGTCCCGGCGCCGACGAATACGCCGGATGATGCCGGCCCGTACATCACGCTCGGCATGTGCTACGCCTCCCATCCGGACACCGGACTGCATGATGTGACGATTCACCGTCTCTGCATTCAGGGAAAAGACGAGCTTTCGATTTTCTTCACCCCGGGCGCACGCCACATCGGCGCAATGGCAGACCGCGCGGAGGAACTGGGACAGACACTTCCGATTTCCATCAGTATCGGTGTTGATCCTGCGATTGAGATCGGTTCCTGTTTCGAGCCGCCGACAACACCGCTCGGTTACGATGAGCTTTCCGTTGCGGGTGCACTGCGGAAAGAGCCGGTAGAACTGTGCCGCTGCGTTTCCGTGAAGGAGATGGCGATTGCAAATGCAGAGTACGTCATCGAGGGCGAGGTCATCCCGGGTGTGCGTGTGCAGGAGGACCAGAACAGCCACACTGGCTATGCGATGCCGGAGTTCCCGGGCTACACCGGCCCGGCAAGTGATCAGTGCCGTCTGATTAAAGTAAAAGCCGTGACACACCGCCGCAGTCCGATTATGCAGACCTGCATCGGACCAAGTGAAGAGCACGTTTCGATGGCTGGTATTCCGACCGAGGCGAGCATCTACGGCATGGTAGAAAAAGCGATGCCGGGACGGCTCCAGAATGTGTACTGCGGTTCCGCAGGCGGCGGAAAGTATATGGCGGTTCTCCAGTTCAAAAAACTGAGTCCCAGCGACGAGGGAAGACAGCGTCAGGCAGCATTGCTGGCATTTTCGGCGTTCAGTGAGCTGAAACACGTTTTTCTGGTGGACGAGGATGTGGACTGCTTTGATATGAACGATGTGATTTGGGCAATGAATACGAGATTCCAGGGTGACGCGGACATCATCACAATTCCAGGCGTGCGGTGCCATCCGCTCGATCCGTCGAACGATCCGACGTGTTCACCGTCGATCCGCGATCACGGGATTGCATGCAAGACGATTTTCGACTGTACGGTGCCGTACGATCAAAAAGAACGGTTTGTGCGGGCGAGATTTATGGAAGTCGATCCGAAGCATTGGCTGGATGAGGAATAAAGAATACGTTTTTGGGAAAGGGAGAGCATTGTGATATGCTGAAATTTAAGAAAAATCATTATACCATAGAAGAAGTAACACTGTGTGGGGAGACGGTCCGGTTTCGGGCGTTCCGTGACCTGGTTTATGTGGAAAAACCGGTCAATGTGGAGTTTCAGAAAATGAATCTCTTTGTGCCGGAGAGTTATTATGAGGGAACGTCCATCAACGGTTACGATTTACTGAGCGCGCCGGTTTTCATGCCGAATACTGTTGGCGGCTATATGCCGGGTCCGGCGGACGAGCCGGGAGCGAATCCGTTTTTACAGGGAAAACCGAATACGATTTTCCGCGCCTTACAGCACGGCTATGTCGTAGCATCTCCAGCGATCCGCGGCAGAGTGCAGAAGGGTGAGGACGGTCATTATAATGGGAAAGCACCTGCGTGCGTAGTGGATTATAAAGCGGCTGTGCGGTATCTTCACTTTTTGGCGGATGAGCTGCCTGGCGATGAAAATAAAATCATCACCAACGGAACGAGTGCCGGCGGCGCACTGTCATCCCTGATGGGAAGCACGGGAAACCACCCTGACTACGAGCCGTATCTGCAGGCGCTCGGCGCAGCGGATGCTGGGGATGATGTGTTTGCGGCCTCCTGTTACTGCCCGATCATCAATCTGGAGCACGCGGACATGGCGTATGAGTGGGAGTTCTGCAGTGTGAATGATTTCCACCGCGCAAACATGAAAATGGACGAGGGCGGCCGCCCGGTTTTCACACCGGTGGACGGCGAGATGACGGAAGAACAGATCCGCGTGTCCGTTGAGGAAAAAGCCCTGTTTCCGGCGTATGTGAGCAGCCTTGGATTAAAAGACGAAAACGGAGCTCCGCTGACGCTCGATGCGGACGGCGAAGGTTCTTTGAAAGAGTATGTCAAACACATTGTGATGGAATCCGCACAGAGAGCGCTTGACGGCGGCGTGGATTTAGCGGATAAAACGTGGCTGACCATCGAAAACGGCAAAGTGCAGAGCATGGATTTTGCGGCGTATGTCAAAGACATCACCCGCATGAAAACCGCACCGGCCTTCGATGCGCTGGATCTGGAAAGCCCGGAGAATGATCTGTTTGGAAATGAGATGACGAACTGCCGTCATTTCACGGAATACAGTGCGGCCAACACCAAAGTGCAGGGTGAGCGCGCAGAAAAAAAGATCGTGAAAATGCTGAATCCAATGGAATATGTCATGGATGAAATGGCGCAAAAGGCACACCATTTCCGCATCCGCCACGGCGAGTGCGACCGCGATACCTCGCTGGTGATCTCGGCGATGCTGGTATTAAAACTTCGTGAGGCAGGCTGTGAGGTGGATTATCATTCCCCATGGAATACACCGCATGCGGGCGACTACGATCTCGACGAGTTATTCGCATGGATTGACGGAATCTGTGGATAAAGGGAGGCGTGTGACGGATGGCTGTGGAAAAACGAATTGTAGTCGGCGCATCGGGGGCGAGCGGAATGCCGCTGCTGATCAAATGTCTCGAAATTCTGCAGGATAACGAAGAATACCGTTCCCTTCTGGTGATGAGCCGCAGTGCAAAGCTGACGCTGGAACAGGAGACAGACTGGAGTGTTTCGCAGGTGGAAGCGCTGGCAGATGAAGTGCTCGAGCAGGACAATATCGGTGCAGGCCCGGCGAGCGGGTCGTACCGGACAGAAGGCATGGTGATTGTGCCGTGCAGCATGAAAACAGCGGCAGGAATTGTAAGCGGATACACCGACAATCTGCTGCTGCGTGCGGCGGATGTGACGATCAAGGAGAAACGCCCGCTTGTACTGGCAGCGCGGGAGACACCGATGAGTGAAATTCATCTGCGGAATCTGTACGAACTGTCGAGATTGTCAAATGTATGGATTGTTCCGCCGATGATGACCTTTTATCAGAAACCGGAGTCCATCGACGATATGGTGACACATCTTGCGGCCAAACTGCTTTTGCCGTTCGGCGTGGAAGTAAAGGAGTACCGGAGATGGAAAGGATGCTGACAAAAAAGACAACGGCTGTAGGATGCACGATGGAAGTGACGGTAATGAAGATCGGTGAAGATTTTCAGATCTGTCTCGCCGGAGGAGAAAAGCCGCATATCGGCTGTGTGGTGCAGGCCGTACCACGGGAATCGCTGACCGGAGACGGGAGCTGGAGTGCGACTTCCTCGGTATGGAACCGCACCGGACATAAAGATGAGGTACTGTGCCGGATGCTGGCGGAAAAAATCTGTTGTGCCTGCCGTACCGTGACCGTCTGCACCGGTGGCGTGCATATCGATGGAATTACCGGAGAGCAGATCCGGGAGATTGTGGATGCGGTAGAGAAGATGGGAGAAGAGATTGCGCAGGATTTGAGATGATAAGTAAGCATGGAAAGCGGATAAAAAGTTATTGCATTTTTCGGACATGCTTTGGGTTTGTGTTATATTTCCTATTGAATATGTAGAGAATATGGAATAAAATAAAAGAAGGTATTTTTATCATGACATATATTCGGAGGAAATAAAATGAAAGTTTCGACAAGAGGACGGTATGCGCTTCGTCTGATGCTGGATCTGGCACTCAACAATACCGGCGAACCGGTGCGTTTGAAAGATGTGGCAAAGCGGCAGGAGATTTCGGAAAAATATCTGGAACAGATCATCTCGATTTTGAATAAAGCTGGTTTCGTAAAAAGTGTGCGCGGCCCGGCGGGCGGTTATTCCCTGAAACGAAAGCCGGAAGAATATACCGTGGGCATGATCCTGCGTCTGACCGAGGGCAGCCTTGCGCCGGTGGACTGTGTAGAAGACGGCGCCGACTGCGGCAGGGAAGATCAGTGCGTTACGGTGATGCTCTGGAAAAAACTGAACGATGCCATCAACAGTGTGGTGGACAATATTACGCTGGCAGATCTGGTGGAATGGCAGATGCAGAAGTCGAATGAGTATGTAATCTGACGGCAGACAGAATAAGCGATAACGTCCAATGAGGGAACAGAAGAGGGAAAATGGTGAAAACATCATTTTCCTTTTTTTTTACCGGTAAAAATCTGGGAGCACGGCATTTACAAGCAAAAAAAAATTTGTTAAGATAAAAAACAGGGCGCATTTGGAGAAGAAAAAAATCAGGATGCGCAAAAGTGAAGAAAATAAAAGATAAGGAGTTTCCCCTTATGAAAAAACAACAGGAAAGCCTTAAAAATATGGTATATCAGGCCATTTTGAACGGCATTTTTACCGATGAATATAAACCCAATCAAATTATCAACGAGCAGGAGCTGGTACAGAAATTCGGCTGCAGCAAGACACCGATCCGTGAAGCCCTTGTGACGCTCTGCAATGAGGGAATCCTCCGCAGCTTCCCGCGCTTCGGCTACCAGGTTGTCAGCGTGTCCCGCGAAGAGGCACAGAATATTCTGGATTTCCGCCTTGTTCTCGAGGGCGGATATCTTCGTCAGTCGATCGGACATATCACCGAAGAAAATCTGGCGGAGCTTGCCGAGATTGATGAGAGATGCAAACAGAGCACCGACAGCGTATGGGATCACTGGGAGGCGAATACGGCATTTCATCTGAAATTAATCTCCTTCTCCGGAAATGCTTATGCATATCAGGAACTCGAGCGAACCATGAACGTCTTAAAACGTGCTTATGCTCAGTTTTACTGGCAGACATGGTCCAACGTGAATCCGGCATTGGATATTGCACATCATACCGATATCATGCAGAGTATTCGGGAAAAAGATCTGGAGAAAACGCTGAATTATCTGAAAGAGGATCTGGCGGATTTTTGCGGGTGAGAAAACGTAATTACATAGAAAAACAGTCGTCGGCTATGATATAGCTTGGACGACTGTTTTTGTATATAGACTATTTCTTTTGCAAATTTCCAGTGTTTCTTTGTTTGGAATAAATACTTCCCGTGTCTTTTTATCATAAGCGAGATACCCAAGGTGAACGAACAGCGTCAGCACATCATCCTTGCTTTTTAAAGAGGTCATGTCATTTTGAAATTATGAGGTATAATTCCGAATGGAATAGCGGAAGAGTAAAATAAAACAGGATAAAGACAAAAGATCTAAAAAAGAACGAAAAAACGTCAGAAGTCAAGATTCTATTATATACCAATGATATCTGGAAAAATAGAATTGTACTTTTGACGTTTTTGATAGAGACCTGTGCATGCTGTAAAGAAAACTTTTCTGCGGGAGAAGAGATCTTTCACAGTACCTTTTTTACCAGACAGCGTTTCTTAAAAAATGAAATTCCATAACAGAAAATCTGATCGTAGTCATCCTCGTATTCCTTTGCGTACAGCTTCTCGTTCATCTGCTGTAAGGCGCTGTCGCATGCGGAACTCAGATTTTCCAGAGCCTTCGTATATTTTGCTTCAAAAACTGCCACCCGGCCGTTAATGGAATCATACAAAACGACATCGCTGCGGCCTTCGCCGTGTTCTTTGTTAGAATCTACCATGTAACCGGCCCCGGTAAAGATTCCGGCAAGAAATGCATGGTAAAAGTCTTCCCGATAGTCGTGATAACTGATCGTTCTTCGAAGAAGAGCCGTCAGTTCTTGCGTAATACGATCGCAGTCACCACTCCAGATGGCATCAAACAGTGTTTTCCGGTTCCAGGTTTTTGCACTTTCATCAAACCAGCGGACCACTGTTGTCTCAAAGATCTCTTTGATTTCAGCATTCGGAATTTTCAGCTCCATCATTCCTGGAGGCAGTTCATCTGTATCAATCGTAGTTTGGGCTTTTGTAAGATATCCTGTCAGATACAGCAGACTCCAGAGGTTATCTTCCGAGGAATGTAGATAATCATACGTTAGATTTTCATCTACACGCTGCACAATGGATCCGGCAGCCATTAAAGTTTCGAGTTTTTTTGTAATACTGCTTCCGGCGTAGTCAATGAAAGACCGGATGATGGCATTGTCACTCGTGTTTTTCCAGTAGCTGACAGGACTTGCCTGGGGATTTCGCTGCAATTCCAGAAGATAATTCATCACATCCCAGGGGCAGTAAACATCGAAAGTACCAAAATGATAGCCGTCATACCACTCCTTCATGGCAGATGCTTTATCTGTAAAATCTGCAGAAAGGAGAAGCTGGTCGACTTCATGCTGAACAAAGCCAAAATATTCATTCAGTCGGGAATTGGTAATTGTATCCGAGACAAAGTTATTTGTTCCTGTAAAGATACTTTCTTTTGCAATTTTCAGACATCCTGTGATAACAGCAAAGTGAAGAGATGGATTATCTTTTAATGCCTGCATCAATCCCTTTATAACATCCATCATTTCATTATAGTATCCGTGACTGTTCGCCTTGGCGATTGGCACATCATACTCATCAATCAGCAGGATCACTTTTTTTCCATAATGCTGTTCCAACAGCCGCGTAAGAAACTGGAGGGAACGCATAATATCCGTTTTTCCGGCTTGTCGTTCCTGCAGCTGTTTAAAAAGAAACTTATCCCGATCACTTAAAGCTGTACTTTTCAAAAGGTTATCATGCTGCTGATAAAGAAGGGAAATTTCATAGACCAGCTGTTGGTAAGCATCTGAAAAATGAATACCGTCAACATTTTTGAGCGATAAAAACACAACAGGCCATTGATTCATCCATTTCTCACATAAATTCTTTTGGTGTGAAATTTCGAGGCCATCGAATAGTTTTTTTGAGTCTTTGCGGATGTCAAAAAAACTCTCCAGCATGCTCATGCCAAGCGTTTTTCCGAAACGTCGGGGTCGTGTAATTAATGTCACTTCTGCTGATGATCTCACAAGTTCTGCAATCAGACCTGTTTTGTCAATGTAGTAAAATCCACCATTACGGATTTTTTCGAAATTTGAGATGCCAACGGGAATACTTAATTTGCTCATTTCGGTCATTCCTTTCTTGTCAAACACGCGCCAGAGACTATGCATGCTGGCTTTTTAGACATAGTATCAAAACTTATGTATATGTTACCATAAAACAAGGCATGTATCAATTGAGCAAAATCAGTTATTCTTTTATTAGCAGACCTCGTTCACATCCACCCGGTCAATCATAATATTCAGAATTTCCGTATCGGTATCTTTCATGCCGACTCTTCCGATATATCCCATACTTTTAATCGTATCTTCCACATCTTCCCGAACAATACCTTCGCCCGGCTGAAAACTTCTGTGATGCTGGCCCATGTAGTGGGCGAGAATAGCAGCGTCAACAGCGGATGCAATTTTCGCCGCACAGGAGGATTTTGCCCCGTCGCAGACAATACCGCCGACGTTTCCAATGGTATTGACGATCGTCAGGCTAACATCCTCATAGGATCCGCCGGAAAGATAGGTAATGGCGGCGCCGGCTCCACAGCCTGCGCTGACGGCGCCACAGTAAGCGGAAAGACTTCCAATATATTTTTTCTGATGAACCGCGATCAGGTTGCTGACAACGAGTGCGCGGTACAGTTTTTCCTGGGAAACGTTCCATTCTTTTGCAAACTCGATGACAGGAAGGGAAACGGTCATGCCCTGGTTTCCGCTGCCGGAATTGATGACGACCGGAAGAGAGCAGCCGCTCATACGGGCATCGGAACCGGCAGCTGCATGGGCGCGGGCGCGGATTTTTACGTCATCGCCGTACTCATTCAGCAGAGTGCGGCCGACCTGTGCACCGTAAGCGTGGCGGAGACCTTCGTCAGAAATCGCAGAGTTCATGGTGATCTGGCGGTCGAGGATTTCTTTGACATCTTCGATCTTCACAGTATCGGCGAATTCGAGAATATCCTTGACGTTCAGCACACTTTTATCAACGTATTCAGGGGAATCTTCATGAGCCGCAATTTGATAAAGTATCTCACCATCTTTTACGATGCGTGAAATCAGGGTATGACGGTTTACAATCGTTACCTCCGCGCTGTGCTCTCCGGCAATGACTTTTGCAACAATGTAAAGATTCTCTACGCCTTCTTTTAAAGTACAGGTACAGAATCCCTGCTGTACCAGTTCTTTTGTCTTTTCAATATCTGCCTCGGTCACATCTTCAAGTACTTCAAGCTCGCGTTCGGCACAGCCTCCGACGACGCCAAGCGTTGCCGCAACATCAATGCCCTTCAGACCGTTGGAATTTGGAACTTTAACACCCTTTACGTTTTTGATGATGTTTCCACTGCAGCAAAGCTCAATCGATTCTGGCATCTCTCCGAGCACTTCGCGTGCTTTGGCTGCCGCATAGGCGATGGCAATCGGCTCTGTACAGCCAAGCGCCGGAACAAGCTCGTTCTTTAAAATCTTTACATAACTGTCATATAATTTCTGATCCATGAAAATTCTCCTGTGTAGTTTTTTCTATTGTTCGTAAGTGGTAAATCTTGTATCTGCTCTGATTATACTATTGATATATCACTGATAATATTAGATGTCAAGCAGAGAATTGCAATATGTAGAGAAATACCGTGAAAAACAGGAATCCATAAGACTTTTTTCAGATTAAATTGTATTTCCTTTCAAAGTGTCCTATACTGAAAAGTAGCAAAAATACACATCACGCTTTCATTTGGAGGATTTTTATGCAGAAGATTACGTTTCGAAAATTAGCTGGAGAAAAATATATTTACCCGGAACTGCAGGGACACTTTATCGAGTTTCTTGGCTCCTGTATTTATGATGGAATCTGGGTTGGAGAGGATTCGGAAATTCCGAATTATCATGGAATCCGAAAAGACCTTGTGGATGCATTTCAGAAGCTGCACCCGCCGGTGATCCGCTGGCCGGGCGGATGCTTTGCGGATGTGTATCACTGGCGGAATGGTATTGGCCCGCGGGAGCAGCGGCCGGTTACATACAATGAAAACTTCGGTACTTTCGAGACGGATCCCAATCAGTTCGGTACACACGAGATGATGGAATTTTGCGAGATGATCGGCGCGAAGCCATGGTTTAATATCAATATGATGACCGGCTCTCCATCCGAGATGCGAGAGTGGATGGAGTACTGTAACCGCAAAGAGCCGACGGCACTTTCGCAGGAACGAAAAACAAACGGCCATGAAAAACCGTTCGAGATTGAATACTGGGGTATCGGAAATGAAGTATGGGACGGCGGTGGAAAAATGACGCCGCAGATGTATGCGAACGAATACCGGAAATTCAGTTCCTCCTGTCCGTCGTTTGGAGGCGGCGATCAGGCATTTTCCATGAAATGCATCGCCAGCGGCCCGGATGGAAATAAGCCGAAAGAACGTGCTGCGTGGACGAAAGACTTTTTTAAGGAGATGGGAAAATACCGTATGCCATCGCTTTACGGCTATGATCTCCATTTTTACAACTGGAATCTGAAACAGCTTCAGACAGAGAAAAAGTTTGATGAAAAACAGTGGTATGATGTGATCAATGGATGCAAAGAGCTGGAAAATGTCATTCACGAGCAGCGCCGCCTGATAGACGCTGGTCTTGAGGCACTTCCGAAACCGGAGGGTCCGTTCCAGGCGGCACCGAGAAAATGTGAACTGATTGTCGGTGAGTGGGGCAACTGGCACAGCAGTGCATTTAATGCGCGCCCGGCGCTGTATCAGCAGTGTACGATGCGCGATGCCGTTACAACTGCACTGACGCTCGACATCTTCCACCGCAATACCGGGGATGTGCGCATGGCATGTGTGGCACAGTCTGTCAATGTCCTGAATTCCCTGTTCCTGACGGATGGTGAGCATTGTATTCTGACACCAAACTACGATGTGTTCGATATGTATCAGGTGCATCAGGGTGCGTATACGCTTGGCTTTGAGGAAAAGAACAAAGATCCTGAGGTCTGCATCTTTGCTTCGATCAAAAATGATGATATCTACGTCAACCTCGTAAATACAAGCTACAGCGAATCAAAGAAAATCGAATTGAAATTCAAACAGTATCCGGAATTTGTTGAGGCCAAAACACTGTACTCCAAAGATCCGCAGAACTACAACGATGCGAAACATCCGAACCGAGTCCGCTGCAAAGAAGGAAAAGCACCTGCACGGGAAAAAGACTCCTTCCAGATTGCACTGCCGGCGGCTTCGGTCAGCGTTTATCATTTCAGAAAAACAGAAACAGAAAAGTAATACATACAAAACGGGCCGCCCCGGGGAAAAGGATTGTTCCCACAGGGCGGCTCATTTCTATTACAAAAATAATTCAATCACAAACACCACGGCACAGCATGCCACCGAAACCTGAAACAGGCTTGCACCGAACCATGCGGCTGCGATGCCGACGACAAGCGCGAGTGCGCCGGAAACAGGGCTCTGTGTTGCATGGACAATCGCCGGGAAGGTCATGACTGACAGCGTCACGTATGGAACGTAGTACAGAAACGACTGAATAAACTGATTTTTAATCGGCTTCCGAATCAGCGTCAGCGGCAGAATCCGGATTGTGTAGGAAACCAGAGCCATGACGGCGATATAGATATAATTATTGTACATCAGCATTTTCCTCCTCTGTCTTTACCGGGAACATGATAGCTCCGGCGCAGGAAATCAGAACGGTGAGCAGAATCGTTCTGGTTCCGTCGGAGAGAGTGGAGATGCCCGGGAGATAGCTGCAGATAAAGCTTAAGAAAAAGCTGACGGCAACAAGACCCGCTACCACACGGCTCTTTCTCGCCGGGGGAATGATGATCGCAAGGAACATGCCATACAGCGCCACACTTAAGGCACTGACAGCGCGCAGCGGCAGCAGATTTCCGGCAATAATGCCAAGAGCCGTGCCGATCGACCACGCGGGAGCAGCGACGAGAATGGCACCGTATGTATAATATGGATTCAGCCAGCCCGGGCGCGCGATTGTGATGCCAAACAGTTCATCCGTTACATCGTAACCAATGAGAAAACGGTGGAAAAACGGCGTGTCCGGTGAAAAACGCTGGGCAAGCGCACAGCTCATCAGAAGATACCGCGCATTGGCGATGAGCGTAATGATAGCGACCTGCAGATAGCCTGCGTTGGCGGCAATCAGTGTAAAGGCAGCGTATTCTCCGGCGGAAGCATTGTTGAAAAGACTGGCGAGAAAGCCCTGAAAAGGACTAAGACCTGCCTTACGCGCTGCAATGCCGAGCGAAAACGAGACCGCAAAATAGCCAAGCCCGATCGGAATGCCATCGCGGATTCCGTTGACCAGAACCTGGCGGGAAAATGAATAAGATCTTTGTGAACTCATAAAAAGCTACTTCCTTTTCCTTCGCAGAAGCTAGAGCATGTCTGAAAAATCATTTCCGTAATCTGAGATTCGCAGCTTACGAAAAGTTTTTTTCAGACATGCTCTGGCATCTGGCAAAAATGTTGGGGTCAAGAGATCAAAAATCCTCTTGCAAGCGAGCTTGCACCGGCTTTTTGATCTTTTGCCCTGATATCTGATGAAAATTATAGCAAGTTTCGACAGGTTCGTAAACTCTTATTTTGTTCTTGTTCGTTTCACGCAGCCACTGCTTACGCCTGCGTTTCTAAGTCTGTTGAACTGAATTGTATAAAATTATGTACAAAAACAGAAGATAACGCTTGAAAATAGAAGAAAAATCCATTAATATCTATGTATACAAAAAACATTACCGAAGGTGGTGCCTACGATGAAACTGCGTGCGCTTGCAAAAATAAATCTTGGTCTTGATGTGACCGGAAAAAGAGAGGATGGTTACCATGAAGTCCGCATGGTAATGCAGACGATCCAGATGTACGATCAGCTGGAAATAAAGGAGAGAAAAGAACCTGGCATAAGGCTGACAACCAATCTGCCGTTCCTTCCGTGTAATGACGGAAATCTCGTATACAAAGCGGCAAAGATTCTGATGGATGAATTCGATATCCGTCAGGGTGTCGATATGAACCTGACAAAATTTATCCCGGTAGCGGCCGGCATGGCGGGCGGAAGCTCGGATGCGGCAGCAGCACTGGTAGGAATTAACCGCATGTTTCAGCTTGGTCTGACCAAACGCCAGCTGATGGAGCGGGGTGTGCAGATCGGAGCGGATGTTCCGTACTGTGTGATGCGCGGTACGGCGCTGGCAGAAGGAATCGGCGAAAAGCTGACATCCCTTCCCGGCGTACCGATGTGCTACGTGCTGATCGGAAAACCGGGCATCAATGTTTCGACGAAATTTGTCTATGGAAACCTGCATCTTGACGAGGTGACGGAGCATCCGGATATCGACGGCATGGTAGAGGCGATCCGAAATCATGACCTGTACGGCATCACGGACCGCATGGGAAATGTGCTGGAATCCGTGACGTGTCCGGCGTATCCGGTGATCGATGAGATCAAGGCACAGATGATGAAAAACGGTGCGGTCAATGCGATGATGAGCGGCAGCGGCCCGACCGTATTCGGCATTTTCGACGATCCGGACAAGGCAGAATTTGCCCGTGATCAGTTAAAAGTAAGCGGACTGTCGAAACAGACATTTTTGACTACAGTATCAAAACCGGGAGGTACAAAGTATGGCAAAAAATGAGTTAGACCTGCAGATGGAGGATTATCAGTACCTTCCGCTCCGCGATGTCGTGTTCCGCACACTGCGCCAGGCGATTCTGCGCGGGGAGTTAAAGCCGGGTGAACGGCTGATGGAGATCCGGCTGGCAAATCAGCTCGGCGTTTCGCGTACCCCGATCCGCGAGGCGATCCGTATGCTGGAGCTGGACGGCCTTGTGATCATGGTGCCGCGGAAGGGTGCGCAGGTAGCACAGATCACGGAAAAAGACCTGAACGACGTGCTGGAGGTGCGGCTCGGACTCGAGGAGCTGGCGGTAAAACTGGCGTGTCAGCGGATTACAGAGAGCGAACTGCAGAAGCTTTATCAGGCATCGCGCAGCTTTGAACAAATGCTGGAGACAACAGAGACGGATGATCTGCAGAAGCTTGCACAGGCAGATGTGGCATTCCATGATGTGATTTATCAGGCGACGAACAACGAGCGCCTGATTCAGCTGCTGAACAATCTGCGGGAGCAAATGTACCGTTACCGGATTGAATATTTAAAGGATGTAAAATCCCGACGTTCCCTGGTCGAGGAGCACGATGCCCTCTATGAACGTATGAAAAATCGGGATCTTGCAGGCGCACAGAAGATGATCCGCGAGCATATCGAGCGACAGCAGGAGAGTATTATGCAGACCGTACATCACCAGAGCATGACGGGTGTAGAAGAAAAATAAAAGCGTATAAAATTTCGAAAAAGGAACATTCTGTTACAGAGTAAAAAATCGTGACAGAATGTTTTTTTATGGAATTTTGCAGAGTATATTTCTCCAGATGGTTTTTCGGAAGCTTTCAA
The DNA here is from genome assembly GCF_003480905.1 of Blautia sp. AM28-27. Classification (NCBI taxonomy): domain Bacteria; kingdom Bacillati; phylum Bacillota; class Clostridia; order Lachnospirales; family Lachnospiraceae; genus Blautia; species Blautia sp. AM28-27. The sequence goes on along the minus strand of NZ_QUJK01000019.1, from coordinate 14,036 downwards.
AAGGAGGAGAAGGAGGGACGCAGGCATGGAAAAAGAGAAGACGCAGATTTCACTCACACTGGCGGAAAATGAAAGCGTGATCCGTACATGGTGTGAAAATTGCAATGATATTCAGATCCGCCCGATGAAACTCGGCAAAACGGGCGGAACCGGTGCGCTGCTGATCTACGTAGAAGTGGCGGTGAGCTGCGTTATGTTGAAGGATTCCGTGATCGGGAAGCTGTTGAACCGTCTGATGGAGGTTCCCGAGGCAGATATCCCGGGGGTTCTCTCGGAAAATCAGCTCGGAATTTCGGACGCACTGGAATTTGACACTATGGAAGCTGCGTTCGCTTCCATGCTTGCGGGAAATGCAATTCTTTTTGTGGATCATTATGACCGTGCAGTCAAGATCGGATCGAAGGGTTATCCAAATTTAGGAGTGCAAAAAGCGGAGTCCGAAAAAGTGCTGCGCGGCTCTAACGAAGGTTTTTCCGACTCTGTCAAAACCAACACGGCACTCGTCCGCAAGCGTCTGCGGACCACCGATCTGAAAGTGGAGGAGATACATTTTGGTGCGCGTTCTGATACGGTTCTGGCTCTGGTGTATGAGAAAGAGCTGATTTATCCGAAATTTCTGGAAGAGGTAAAACAGCAGATTGCCGGCTGGGAGGTGGACGGCGTTTTTGACAGCGGCATGGTCGAGCAGCTCTGCGAACCGCAGTGGAAATCGCCGTTCCCGCGCTTCGAGACGACCGAACGACCGGACCGCGCGGCGATGGAGATTCTGGACGGAAGAATCCTGCTTTTATGTGATAATTCCCCGGTCGGGATTCTCTTCCCGGCATCATTTGACAGCTTTTTAAAGGTCAGTGAGGACCGGTATCATCATTTTCTGATCGTCTCATTTGAGCGGCTGCTGCGGTATGCGGCGGTCTTTTTCGCCCTGTGGATTTCGGGCGGATACCTGGCTGTCACGGGCTTTCACACACAGGTGCTTCCGACCAAACTCCTGCTGGCGTTCGCCGAAGCGCGGAAAGGCGTTCCGTTCCCCGGCATTCTGGAAATTCTTCTGATGGAATTTGCTTTTGAACTGATCCGCGAGGCCGGTGTGCGCATGCCGGGGCCGCTTGGCGGGACGATCGGAATTGTGGGCGGACTGATCATCGGAGATGCAGCGGTTTCCGCCAATCTGGTAAGCCCGATGACCGTCGTTGTGGTTGCGGTTTCGGCGCTCTGTTCGCTGGCGATTCCGAACGAAGAGTTCGGTGCGCCGTTCCGGCTGCTGAAATTCGGCTTCATTTTGCTCGGCGGATGGCTCGGCATTTTCGGCATGGTGCTCGGCACGTTTCTTCTCGCGGGTCATCTCGCCGGGCTTACGAGTTTTGGCATTCCCTATCTGATGCCGTTCGTCGGGAAAGGACTTGCGGGCTACCATGCGCCGAAGGATTCCGTATGGCGGCCGCCGCTGCATCAGATGCGGGAGCGGCCGGTCTTTACAAAGCGCGATCAGAGAGTGCGGCTGCGGAAAAACAGAAAAGCTGCGGAGCCGGAAGAAAAACAGGAAAGGGGAGAGTGACGCATGTTTTCGGAAAATGACAGAATTTCACAGCGCCAGATGGAACGCCAGATCGTGCTCGTTCTGCTCTGCCCGGCGTTCTGGCAGCTCGCGGCGTACGGCGCATCGGACGGCCTGCCCGGTATGGCAGGGATTTTCGTTGGATATGGGCTGCTGGCGGTGTGGTGCATTTATCTCGTGCGCCTTGGCGGGCTTTACTGCCGCCTGGAAAGCGTGATGGGAAAGGCTGGGAAACTCCTTCTGGCAGTGATGTATCTGTGTTATCTGCTTTTCCTCGGCGGAACACTGCTTCGCAGAATGGCGGAGCTTGCCGCCGCGTATCTGACAGCGGGTGTACCGCAGGAGCTCTGCGGACTGTTTCTGCTCGCGGCGGCCGGGTTTGGTGTCGGCAGTGAAGTACAGAAAAGAGGACGGCTGGCGGAAGCACTCTATCCGTGGATTGTGGGCGGGATTTTGATTCTGCTTCTGCTGACGGTTCCGCAGATGCATTTTTCCTCGTTTGAGGATGCCTGGGAGACAGCAAAGTCTGTTGAAATTGTGGATAACGGAATACTTTTTGGGTGGAATGTGTGGAGAACACTGGAAAATGGAACACCGATTGCGCTGCTGCCGTTTTTACTGGGGCATGTGCAGAAAGAGCACAGGAGTGTCATTCTTCCGGTGACGCAGAGTATCTGGAAAACGGGGCTTCTTGTAATTGCAGGAAGCATGGCGCTGCTCGGCGTTTTCGGCCGGCGCGGCACGGCTGCGGCGCAGGACCCGCTCTTACTGTTAATGGCAGGAACGAGCCTGCCGGGTGGATTTCTGGAGCGGTTTGATATTCTGTGGATGGCATTTCTTTTGATGGGACTGCTGTTCACACTGGGAAGTCTGCTGTTTTACGTATCGCTGATCGGAGAGAAGACGGGACTGTGGAAACCGCAGAATCTCTATGTACGGATCGGTACAGTGCTTTTTATATGGCTGCTGTCATGCGCGGAAAGCGGCTGGTCGGTCCGATACGGTTACTTTCCGTTTTTCCTTGCCATCACGGTGCTGCTCGGCTTCTGCCAGAAGCATATGAAAAAACTGCGGCTTGTGTGTCTGGCGCTGGGCAGTATGATTTTCCTGTCATCCTGCGGGGCAGTAGAGCCGGAAAAGCGGCTGTATCCACTGGCGGTTGCCTTTGATTATGTGTCGGAAGAGGCGACTGCGCCGGAAAACAGTGAAACTGGGGAAGAAACCGGGACGGCGGTCAGTGAGAGCGGCGGAGAAAAGGAGACGGCTGGCGGTAAATGGCGCGTCTGGTATGCGCCTGCGAATCTTGCGGTGGTGACCGGCCAGGGAAAGGATGAGCAGGAGGAGGGAACCGACGAGGACCCTGCATCGCTGTTCTTTGAAGCGGAGACGTTTGAGGAGATTGCGCAGCAATATGACAGCACAGAGGAATATGATCTCGACACCGGACACGTCCAGGCGATTGTATTTTCCGATGCACTGCTCAGTGACCGGGGACGGATGGAAGAACTGTTGAAGTACCTGGAACAGGACCGTGCGCTTGGGCACAGTGCCTATCTGTTTCACGCAGAAAAACCAGAAGATATCATGGAGCAGAACGGAAAACAGGTGGAGTCTGTCGGTGAGTACCTGTGCGGAATTTATGACAACCGGGTGAAAAGAAAAGAGGCGGTGACACTGGCGGACTTGTGCTATGCGTTGGAAAACGAAAGGAGCATTCCGTGGATTCCGAAAGCGCCGTAAAAGGTTTAAAGTGTATGGAATATCGGAGCGGGCAGTGAGTGTCTGTGTATAAAAGTTTTGAAATCCGGCAAAACTGGAAAAAACAGGAGGCAGCATATGAATGAGAAAAAAGTACAGAGCCGGAAACGGAATCAAAATCAGACACAGAAGAAATCCAGGGACAGGCAGGCGCAGCCCCGAAATACATTTGGGAACCAGTATAGAAGTCAATTCCAGGCGGCATTTCAAATTTTCTGCCGCCGCTGGCTCCCCGTCTGCATTGCGGCGCTGATCCTTTCCGGAACCGCCAATCTTCTCCGCGAGTCCCGTCTGCAGCAGGAAGTCGCTGCAAAGATCGTGCGCTTTCACGTAAGAGCCAACAGCGACTGCGCCTCCGACCAGCAGATCAAGCTTCAGGTACGCGATGCCGTTGCCGAAGAACTGCAGACGATCCTGCACGGAGCCGAAACAAAAGCAGAAACCGAAGAAATCCTGCGTGAAAACGAGCCCTCCATCCGTGCCGCCGCCCTTCAGACGCTGCGCGCAGGAGGCAGTACTGACGATATCACCGTAACGTACGGAAAAGCCAGTTTTGAGGAAAAAGAAACGGGCAATTATATTCTCCCCGCCGGAACGTACGACGCTCTTCAGATCAACATCGGCAGAGCCAAAGGGCACAACTGGTGGTGCATGCTGTACCCGTCCATCTGCTTTTCGGATGCCCTGCGCCCCGTAAACGAGGATGGCGAAAGTGCAGAAAAAGTCGAAAAAAGCCGGATTCCGCTGCAGAATCTGTTGAGTGACGCCGCCTACCGCGAAATCCTGAAAAGTGACTGGATTTCGTTCCGGTTTTTCTGGCGTTAGGCGGATTTTTCGAAAGACTTTCAAGAGAAATGATTGCAATATTCCTCCATTCGGGTTAAAATAATGTATCAGCGACCTATTTTAACCAGGGTCGTGAAATGAAAAAAGAAATGTAAAAATTCAGATATATTAAATATAGAAATGAACCCCATTCGGCATGACAAAAAAGTAATGCCGGATGAAAAATGGAGGAAAGTATGAAAGCAGACAGACAGGCGCCGATCGGCGTCTTTGATTCCGGTGTCGGCGGACTGACCGTAGTGCGTGAGATTATGCGAAACCTGCCCGACGAACGAATCGTATATTTTGGAGATACAGCGCGTGTGCCGTACGGTTCCAAATCGAAGAACACCGTCATCCGTTATTCCCGCCAGATCGTACACTTTCTGGAAACCCAGCAGGTCAAGGCAATCGTCATCGCCTGCAACACCGCAAGTGCGCTGGCACTCGATACGATCGAAAAAGAGATTGATCTCCCGATCATCGGCGTGGTAAAACCGGGCGCACAGATGGCCGTCGAGACGACGCAGAACAAGCGCGTCGGCGTCATCGCAACCGAGAGCACTATTCAGAGCGGCCTCTACCAGCAGCTCATTACCGAGGCAGATCCGGCGATCACCGTTTACGGAAAACCGTGTCCGCTGTTTGTGCCGCTCGTGGAAGAGGGCTGGACAAAAGATCCGATCACCGAGGAAGTGGCGCGCCGCTATCTGGCAGAGATTCTGGATAAAGACATCGACACGCTGATTATGGGATGCACCCACTATCCGCTGCTGCGTTCTCTGCTGCGGAAAGTAGTCGGAGAAAAAGTAACACTCGTCAACCCGGCATACGAAACCTCACAGGCACTGTGCAGACTGCTGCGGGAGCTGGATCTGGAGAATCCGGGAAACGATGAGCTGGGCCGTCAGAAATACCAGTTCTTCGCAAGCGACGGCGTGGAGCGGTTCAATGCCTTCGCACATTCCGTTCTGCCGGAGCAGATCAGCGATACGAAACAGGTACAGATTGAAAACTATTAAAAACGACATACAGAAAAGAGAGAGGAACATCAGAAAAGGATGGAAAAAGACGTACTCATCAGCATCCGCGGACTGCAGTATCTGATGGATGAGGAATCCGGCGAACAAGAACCGGTGGAGGTTATGACGACGGGTTCGTACTACAAGAAAAACGGCCATCACTTTCTGATCTACGACGAGGCAACCGAAGGCTTTGACATGATGACGCACAACATGATCAAATTTACGGAAAACGCCCTCGAGGTGCGCAAGCGCGGCCTCATTGATGTCCATATGATTTTTGAGGAGGATAAAAAGAACATTTCGTTTTATCATACGCCATATGGCATGATCAACATGGGAGTTGCGGCGACGAAGGTCAGAATGAAAGAGACGCCGGATCAGATTTTACTGAAGGCAGAATACGCGCTCGACATCAACGACAGCTACGTGGGGGACTGCGTAATCGATATCGAGGTAAGACCGCGGGAAGGCGGAAAACTGAATTTATAAAAAAATACCCGGGAAGAATGAAAATCATTCAACTCGGGTATTTTCGCGAGCAACGAGCCAAAGTCCGGGCTTGCACGAGACCTTGGCGACTGCCGCGAAAGCAAAAAGAAACACGCAAAGCGTGTTTCTTTTTGTTTCAGATGAAATTTTATTTCTCCTCGCCGCGTGCCTTGCGGAGCATTTTCTGCCAGAAGCCGTTTTTCTTTTCCGGCTGCTCTAAAGAACCGCGGATGCCGCGAACGCCGGTGATGTAGATACCGCTTACGGTAGCTTTGACTTCTTTTTTCACCGGGATCTGATCGAAGATAGCAGCGTCGCAGATCAGGGTCATGATTCTCGGACCGACTTTTGCTTTGACGATCGGCAGTTTTGCACGACGCATCATTTTCGGTGTCTGGTCGATGACCATCTGTGGAAGTCCGGAATCTTTCATGCGAAGCTTTTTCTTATCTATGATCAACATGGAGACAGTCTGTTTCATGGCCTCCATTTGTTCCTGCTGTGCGGCCTGTTTTGTCTGTGCTTTTTTACCGAAGTAATACAGCAGACCAAGGATGACAGCGATGACAGCTAATACGATTAATACGATAATCCAGGGTTTCATCCCTCTATTCCTCCTCTGCAAAAAATAATGTGGGCATCGGAACATACAATGCCAGTCTATAAACATTCTAACATTGATTTCAGCAAAACGCAAACACATTTTAGACTAATCCAGGTGATTTTCAGTTACTGTTCACTCACCAATGGTATTTAGATAACGTAAACAATACTTGATGATATTCCATGTCAAACGATGCTGTAGGCTTCAAATATAGTTGAAAGCTTGATTGTCAGTAAATAAACTATGTATTTTCAACGACAAATAAGCAGATTTTCATCTGCTTCAAAAAGTGCTATACTCTTACTGGTGTTACTGTTTATACAGCTCTATATATTAGTCTCAATTATTCATGAGCATATAAAAATGCTCAATACTGCAAAGCCTTGAAACAGTTTCCTTGAATTCAATCGAATCACCCCCAGAAAATGTACAGACTACCCCCTGTGAAGTTTGATTAAGTTACTTTGGAACTGTCAAGGTACGTTAATAGTTGCTATTCCAACTGCACGAACAGCTGCTGGATATTCTCCAATGTCCTGTAGAACTCCTTTTTATAAGGACAGCTGCTACACAGTAAAAAGCCAGTTTTCCCTTGATGGTGCCATCGTCAGTCTTAATCGCAATGAATTTCATTCTTTCGGTCTTGGAGACTTCCGACGGGGCTCGCTGCGAAAAAAGCGCTGGCTTCTTCCAGAAACTCGTTTTCTTCTTTCAGACGACGAATTTCTTTATCCTGATCTTTCACGCGTTTTCGAAGCATGGTTAGTTCCTCCGCAAGACTCATGGCAGATTCTGGAGTATAGGCACCTTCTCCAATATCCAGTTGTCCGGTTCTTACGGCTTTAAGCCAGGTATGGATAGTACCTTCAGGAATTCCTAATTCTTTAGCGGCCTTAGCACCACCGATTTCTTTTGCAAGCTTAACTGCCTGCACTTTGTATTCATGATCGTACTTACGTTGACTTCGTGCCATAGTTGGGCACCTCCTTATTCTCTTGATTATACTATGAAATCCTTGAGAATAGGCTGTCAACTTTATTTATACACCATCAGAGTATTTCAACCTGCTGCTTACTGAACTTCCACAGCATATGGATGATAAAGATCTGCGATTTATTGATGATCTGCTTCCATGGTCACCCAGAGTTTAGAAAGAATGCCCAAGCCGATACCAAAAGGCTTGATTTTTCAATGTGCCTTCCATTTCTATAAAATCCTCTCAATCCCCGCTAAAAGGCGGGGATTTTTAATATCCAGTACTCATGTTTGAGGGGTTCTTTCCATTCTTAGTTGAATTTAACGTGAAAGAGTTCTCCGAATAGCACTTTCGCTTTCAATAGTTCAAAACTGTTTCGACCATACATTACCCGTTTTATGACTTTGATTTTATTTACACTGCCTTCTGCTAAGCCATTATTATACGAATATATAATTCCATTTTTTACAGCAGTTATATCCTTTTTTATGCCGTTTATGAATGTTTGAAGTTCAGGGATATCATATTTTTGTGCTGCATTGATCCATTCATCTATTTTTGTAGGATTTTTAGAGAATATGACATTACAAAAGTCTTTGGTTAATGTATATAACTCACTCAATAAAGGATATTTTTTTAATACTTCCTGATACTGTTTGACAGTGATTGTGCCAATATCCTCGAGTTTTTTATAAACCAGCTGGCATAAGGATTTCCTTTGCACATATTCAGAATGCGGCTTTTCTGTTTCATTCTGTTCATGTATTCGTGTTCTTTCTTTTTGCATAAACATTCGTAACGAAGCTACACTGCCAGTATATCCCTTTTTACAAATAATATCATGTATTTGGGGATACGTTAATCCCTGACTCCTGAGTTTTATTACCTCGTTCTCATATGGAGCTAATTTTCCTGGAATTCGAACATTATAATGACCATTTGTAACTGAAAAATCAGGATTTAAATAATTTTGTATAGTCTTATGGGCACGGTGCATCTGAGATGCAATCTGCTCAATCGGATATCCTGCCAAAGCCATTTTTCTTGCTTCTTTTATTTCCTGTTCTTTTTGTTTTATAGCCAGCTGGTGTTGCCGTTCCCTGGCAATTTCCTTACTTTCTGGAATCTGGTCTTCTGGAATCGCAAGATATTTTTGGATTGTTTTAGGTGATGAATGTAACAATAATGCTATATCCGATATGGTCAGTCCTTCCCTGCGTTTTTCATGGGCGAATTTTATACGCAATGACCGGTTTGCAGTGTTATATAATGCTTTCATTTCATCCGTAACGCCTTCTGTTAATGGTATTTCAACCCTTGCAGAAAACTCACGAAATATATATTTACAGATAACTTCCGAAAGTCCCTTTATCAAGTGAAAACGGTCACTAATCTGTATGACATCAGGATGAGAATTTGTAGCAGCGGATGCGTATGTAATGGCTCCATCCCTTGAAATAACTTCGATATTGTGAAACGTTTTCAGCCAGTTGCAGACAACATTTGTATCTCTTGACGGAATCATATCAACAATCCGATGATTTTCCAAATTTATCATAACTGTTCCATAAGAAAATCTTTTACGGAGAGCAAAGTCATCCACACATACCATTTTTACAGAAGATTTATCCACAATGGATGGCATTTTTTTTAAGCAGATCGCAGATGCTGCTTTTGCAAACTGAAATATTTTCGCTTTTTAAAAGTTTAGAAGCATTCAACGAGCTTAGTTGGGATGATGTATATAAAATATTTTGGATTAACCTGTTCGTTTTTTTCGATTTAGCAGCCACAAATGGATGTTTCTCGGAAAAAGTTTTATGAGAACAGTCCAGATTCATACATCGCATTTTCCTGGTATCTACCAACAGAATGACCTTTTTTCCTTGCATAGGAAGATCTTGAATTTCTCTTTCATAAATAGAATGAACTTTAGATGTTTTTCTTCCACAAAACGGACATTCTAATTCAGCTATTGTTGATGCAATATGAAAAATCACTTTATCTTCTTTTATGCGATATTGTATTAGTTCATAGGCTGGGTCAAGTAACTTAATAAATTCGTCCATATAAATATCCCTCTTGGTAAATATATTTTGAATGTATTATATAACTTTAACACATCAATTTCAACCAAGTGTGGAAAGAACCGTTTGAGGATTTACGTTCATTTCGCCCTGCAGCATTGCTTCAAACATGGGACCAAAAATATCTTTTAGTGCATTCTGTATATCCTCTACGCTTTTTGGCTGGTACTGCTCAAGGATAGCCTGTGCAAGCTGTCGGTTCGGGGTTACATCTTTTTTTCTTCTTGCCATAGTGAGTGTGTTCATCCTTTTCTAATCCTTTCCTGTTATCTTAACACACTCTGTGAAATGAACAAAGGAGGGTGCGGACAAAATTCTGGACTACTATAGGGCTTCGAAAGGAGCCTTTTTATGTATTCAAAAGAACAAAAGGATATTGCACTACGGATATATCATCAAACAGAGTCTGTAACTGAAACTATTAGGATTCTAGGGTATCCAACACGTAGAAATCTGTACACATGGATTGCTGAGGAAAATACCCCACCCAAAACAAGGAAAGAATACCCTGTAATTGATAATCCTCCTGATCATCCTCGCAATCCTCCATTAGAAGTAAAATTAAATGCAATTCACCGTTGCTATGAGCTCGGAGAAAATATAAAATATGTTTCAGAAGACATTGGGTATAGTAGAGCTAGTATTTATGTAAGCGATGAATAATCACCCGTTCACGACCTCCAGGGAACCTCAAATGTTCAGGTTCCCACGATTTTCCGGTCTTACGTTTTCGATATCTGTTATGCCTGTGCATCTTTCCTTTATGAAATCACTCCATGGCATCAGCTTTTCTATGCCTGCGGGCTCATCCTTGTAGTCCGGCATATACAGCAGCAGAGTGTACAGATATTGAAAGATGTTCAGGCCATTCGCCTTTGCTGTTTCTATGATACTTAATACGATTGCACTTGCTATTGCCCCGTTGGTAGTATCATGAAACAGAAAGTTCTTACGCCCGGTCACATAAGTTTTTGCCCGGCGTTCTGCTGCGTTATTGGAGATCTCACATCTTCCATCCAGCAGATAATTCATAAGGGTTTCCTTATGGTTAAGAGCATAGTTCACTGCCTTTTCTAGTTTGCTCCCTCCTGCAGGATCCAGTGTGTCCAGCCAGCTCCAGAATTCATTCCAGACAGCCGGTTCTTTTTCCTGGCGTCTCTGACTTCGCTCTTCTGCTGGAAATCCTTTGTAAAGACGTTCCAGGTAAAAGAGGCGGTTACAGAATGCGACACCCTTTTCGGCAGGAAGCAGCTTCTCATCTGCAGCAGTCCCTTCCGGCGGTTCCGTGATCTCCTGTTCGGAATTGATATCCAGCAGCTTCAGGTTTTTCTGACGGGCTTTTGGGACTGCCTCAAAAAACTTACGTCTACAGTGGGCGAGACAGCATACTAGGATAACGTCCTCGATCCTTCCGTATGCAGCATATCCATCGCAGTGGAGCAGCCCGGTAAAACCGGACAGGAATTCAATCGGATGATCCCCGCTACGTCCTGGCCGATAATCATACAGGATAATGGGCGGTAGCCCATCCGTCCCGCTCAGATAGATCCACATATAGGATTTTGAGGTGGCACTTTTCCCTTCTTCATGAAGGACCTGGCATGGGACTTCGTCGGCATGGAGTACCTCCCTCTTCAGAAGTTCCTGATGCAGGACCTCATAGACCGGAAGGAGATAGTTCAGCGCACAGTAGTTATACCAGTGTGCCGCCGTTTCCCTTGGGACAGGCACTCCTTTTTCAAGCCAGTCCTTTGACTGCCGGTAAAAGGGAAGGTGCAGGAAGCTTTTCTGGTACATGACAGTTGCAACCATATCTGGTGAAGCGGGGCTGTGTGCAAGAAGCGGCGTTGGTGTTTTCCCTTCCAGGATGGTCGTCTCATCTTCTTCACGGCATACCGGGCAAACAAGGGTTTCCTGCATATACCGTACCCGGACGACCTTTGCTGGGGTGATGCGCAGCTCTTCCCGGACAAACTTATAGCCCAGATGTTCCATTTTGGAATCACAGTCCGGACAGATACGTTCTTCTTCCGGGATATCACATGGAACTTCTACTACGGGAAGGGCCTCGTACAGATCGGCACGGACGGATTTCTTCTTTCTGACCCGTTTATGCTCTTTTACAATTGTCGTTGGCTCCGCCTCTGGGACGGTTTCTTCTACTGGTTGGGAAGCCTTTGTCTTTTCACTGGATGATCCAAAGAGCTTCCGCTTCAGCTCATCCAGTGTTTCATTCAGGTTTGCAATGGTACTGCGCAGATCCTTTATGGTTGCTCTCAGGTCAGTGATCGTCTGTTCCTGTTCTTTATTCGTTTTTAATAGAAGCTGGATCATTTCCTCGGCATCAAGCGGCATAGCGGTCTCCGTCCTTTGTTTTCTTACTACTATTATAAGAAAATATCAGCCAGATGGCAAACTGCCGGAAATGCTGGTACCGTCAATCTGACGGTATCCCATATGTGGATATCTCTCCCAAAAGAATAAGACTGCATACGGATTTTCCATCCTCTTTAGAAAGATATCCACATCCTTTCTGGCAGGAGACCTGTCCATCCAGACATCATCCACATGACACCTGGACAAAGAAGGTCTGACTGTGGATAACGGTAAGAGCACCTTTCCGGAACTGGAAATACAGGATCTTTAAATTCTCCGTTTTGCACAAAATATTAAAAATCCTTCTTTTTCCCACCGCTTTTGATCGCTTTGGGCTGATCGATAGAAAGGCCTTCCATAAGCCAGCGGAATTCCTGACGGGTCAGGAGCCGGGCTTCCGAAGCATTCCGGGGCCACTGGAACCTGCCGCTTCCATCAAGCCTTTTTTGCAAAAGTACAAACCCATCCTTGTCAAAATGCAATGCTTTGAGTTTGCGGCTGTCCCTTCCACAGAAAAGGTAAACCGCATTTGCGTAGGGATCAAGTTCGTAAACATCACGTATGATCGCCATGAGGCATCAAAACTCTTGCGCATATCTGTCCGGCCGGTTATCACGAAGATCTTTGATACACCGGACAAGTCACCTAACAAAGGCACTGCAGCACAGACAGGATATTGGATATGGTCTCACGGTGTGCTGCATTTGTGATCTCGATCTGAATGCCATGGTATGCTATTTTTACAGCAGTATCAGAAGAGATCTCTGGAACAGCCGGGCTGACGGATGGACAGGGAACCGCTTCCCCAAAAGCCAGCTGGACAACTTCCTGCTTTCCTAAAAAAGTAGAATGAATAGGTTCCGGGATCGTACAGGCTTTCTTTCTGAGCCTTCGTATCTGGTAGTAAAAGTTACTTGTATGAATATGATGTTCCTCACACCAGCATTTGTCAGAGAGACCGCTGGAACGGCATTCCTGGATTAGGCTGAGCCACTCTTCATCGGTACGTCTTGGATTTCTTTGTGTCATAAGTATTCAACTCCTGTTCTTGTATTTGGAGTGGAATTAGCATAGATTCTCGGAACAGATTGAAGTAAAATGCTCCTAAGTGCCAAAACTGGAAGAGTAAGAGAGACCACTCCTTTGAGGAGATTATCTCACAAATTTGAGGAGATGAAAAACCGGGTGATTATTCATCGCTTACGTATTTATCAATGGCGAAAACGTTATTTAAAAGAAGGTACATTAGGTCTTATGAATCACAAAAACATTACTCCGGGAACATTAGTAGAAGGTTCTGTTTCAAGTACAGATATTTCTTCTGATGAAATAAATCAGTTGAAGGCTCAAATGCAAGATATGCAATTAGAAATAGACATTCTTAAAGAAACGATAAATGTATTAAAAAAAGACCCAGACATCGATCAGAGTGCTCTCAGCAACAGAGAGAAGGCGGTGATAATCGATGTCTTGAAAAATAGCTACTCACTGCCATTATTATTACAGAAATTACAATTATCAAAAAGCAGTTATTATTATCAGGAACAATCCCTACAAAAAGAAGATAAATATACACTTTTACGTGTTAGAGTCATTGAATTATTTACAGAGAATAAAGGTCGATATGGTTACAGACGAATTCACGCCCTACTTAAGCGTGAAAATATAATTGTCTCAGAAAAAGTTATTCGTAGGATTATGAAAGAAGAACAACTTGTAGTAAAAATCAAACGAACTCGTAAATATAATTCCTATCAAGGTGAAATATCTCCAGCAGTAGATAATCTAATTAACAGAAATTTTTCTGCATCTAAACCTAACGAAAAGTGGTTAACAGATATAACCGAGTTTGCAATTCCGGCAGGAAAGGTTTATTTATCGCCTATAGTAGATTGTTTTGATGGCTTACTTGTCAATTGGAATATAAGCACTTCTCCAGATGCATTACTTGTCAATTCTATGCTTGACGATGCAGCTAAATTACTATCTGTAGGAGAAAAACCAATCATACATTCAGACAGAGGCGTACACTACCGCTGGCCAGGCTGGATTGACAGGATGGAGAAAAATGGTTTCATACGATCAATGTCAAAGAAAGGCTGTTCACCTGATAATTCTGCCTGTGAGGGCGTATTTGGAAGAATTAAAAATGAGATGTTCTATAATGCAGATTGATCTGGGGTAAACATCTCAGAATTTATTGGTATTTTAAATGATTATCTTTATTGGTATAATGAAAAAAGAATAAAAAAATCATTAGGATATTTGAGTCCTATAGAGTACAGACATAGACTTGGATTGGTCACTTAGATAGTCCAAGAAAATGTCCGCACCCTCC
>NZ_QUJK01000018.1:0-58390 GCF_003480905.1 Blautia sp. AM28-27 | reverse complement strand
ACATAGACTTGGATTGGTCACTTAGATAGTCCAAGAAAATGTCCGCACCCTCCTCTCACTTTTACCCGATTTTTCTTAATTCGCTATCTGAACAAGCCCTTTGTATTCCCATGTCGCTCCATAATCAGTTGACTGAAATACAATCCCATCTTTCTCCGCTGCATCTGTGGTAACCGTTATCGTCAATGTGTCGTCCTCTTTTTCAGGCATATTCAGGTAATCAAAATCCTCCACCGTAAATCCGCAATCGATAGCGATTTGTGGTAATTCTGAAACAAGATCCATTGGAAGTTTCATTTCTTCAAAGGTCCTTCCGCCATCGCGAGTGACATATAAGCGGGAATAGGACTGGGATGCGCCTGTAATTCCTGCAACCCCAAAGTTCTCATCATAAAATATTAAACCTTCTGCAACTCCCAATTGTCCACTGAACGGATCATCATTTATGCATTCCCAAGTAGAACCACCATCCATTGTCTTTTCCATTACATAAAATCTGCTTCCGGCAGCTGCATCCGTTATCACCAAACGCCATCCATTATTTTCATCTAAAAAGAAATACATAGTTCCATCACTTTGATCCACAGTCCAACTTTCTGTATCTTTAGCATCCTCCACCTGCTGCATCGTATTCTCCTGCTTCAATTCTTGTTGACTGACGTACTCAGGCTCCATAATATATCGAACAGGTGTGACACTATTTAAATCAGGAATATGCAAAGATACCTCAAACCCAACGATTTCTCCACCGCTTCTAAGCTGAGTAAAATTGCCGGTTCCTGTTTCAGTTCCATCACCATCTGCATCTCCCGAAATATATTGTAAGCCTTCCTCTGAACTAAAAGATCTTCGCCCCATATAGAGTATTTCATAAATCTGCTGCTCTTCAAATGTTTCAGCCCACGCCTCTACCTGACTCGTCCAGTCTGAATTGTTCAAAATTTCAATCATTGGAGACAAACGCATATCGTCACTATATTCTCCATTCACATTACCATCTATCCAAACAGTCATATCATTACTGCTGTCTGCGTCATAATCAATAAGATACGTTTTTTTCTCTCCAGCCTCATTTTTTCCATATATGAATGCATAAATCCTTTGAATCGTTCCGTTTTCATCAAATGACACCTGATATTTATTTGCAATATAGAGTTCTTCCGGCAGTTGCAATGCTTCATCCAAATCCATCAGAATCCCTTCTACACCATCCTCAAAAAGATTATTATGCTCCAGTTCTACTTCTTTTTTACGCATCCACTCATCAAGTTTCCAAGACAGTGCCCCGTGATACGGAACTGCAGAATAAACGATACGTCCACCAAAGAATAAAGTTGCTGCTATAAGGAGTATCATTTCCGTATAGAAAAGTTTCTTATTTCCATTATCTCCTGAATTAACTTCTTGATTATGCCTTTTCGAAATCAGCCAGAGAACCACTGTGCCAACCAATCCTATTATACCTAACGCCAACATCGGTATATGCCTTCTCAAGCCACCATATTGACATAGATGCCAGAATTGATACAACATAAATATATATAGTATTAAACTTACTTTTCCCGTGATTTTATAAATATATTTCATGTAAGTCTCCTTTCTTCATATCTGTAAAAATACCATAAAACACCAGTATTATCAAATCATTCTTTAATACGGTATTGGTAATCTGGTATATGCATAATTCCGTCATTTAGGATTTCATTCCCCAAATACTGAAAACTGCCATCCTCTGCAAACCTTACCGTAAGTTCATGGGTTATGACTGCATCATCGCAAATGACCATGTCACAAACCGCCTCAACTGTTAATGTGACTGTTCCATCTTGATTTTCTTTGATGTCGACAACCTCCGGCAGAGAAGTTCCAAAGAAGGTAGGCGCATAATTGAAGCACCCAAGTCTCGCCCAAAGATAGGTCTGGTTTTCCTCATCAAATACTGCGTACTCTCGTATCTGCTCCGCTGTTATGGGAAGATACTCCATAATCAGACTTTCGAACTCTTCTTTAGGAATGCCATTTGGATAATCTTCAGAATTGAACTTTTCTCCATATTTCATTCCATACAGATATTCAAACATTCCGTTATAATCCAACTCACTCATATTTTCTACATTCCAGTTGGAACACAAAAGGTTCTGTCCCTGATATCCAAGCCCCCGAACACAACGTTCAGACATTTCACACTGTTCCTCTGTCATAGGTTTTATTCTGATCAGGCAGCTTCCATCCATAATTTCACTAACCTCTGGCGGCTCTGGCACACACAGCTCATAGCAGAACCATCCTTTTTCCGTGTATTTCCATTCTTTGAGTCTCGTATAAGAAATGTACGAAATTCCCGGCTTGTTGTCAGCATTCCAGATTCCTCTTGTACTCACAACATACATATCCGTTCCATCAAAAATGAATTTCATTCTGCCCAGTCCACCATCATTGTGGATTTCATAAATCACCACAGAGCCTCTTTTCCCTTCCATACATTCTTTCAGAAAACTGTCAACACTTTCATAATTCTCCATGTTAGAATACGTTACCATCGTAGCAATTGGATATCCTGCGTCCTTTACCTTCTTCTGAATTTCAAGAACCGTTTGATCATCCAAAACAACATTAGATGCTATCCCTTTATCTGCTGTTTCATAAATGTCAAGATAAAGTTCCATCAGCTTTTTACAGTCAGTCTCAGCTTCTTCCCTTTCCTGTTCATCTACCGGAAGATCGTAGCCCTTTTCCCATTGTACTGCAGCCTCTTCCTCAGTATTTTTTGTTTCCTCCGTGGAAGATACTTCTTCCGTATCTTCCACAAGAGATTCTCCCGCAACACTATCTTCTTTTCCACAGGCACACACGAAACCCCCAATCAGAAATACCATGATCAGTAGAATGCTCTTTTTCCTTAATACCATAAAATCATCCTTTCGTTCTTGCTATTGGCGGCAGTTCCAATTCAATTTGTTCTATAGAATTGGAAAGATACCTGAAAGTTCCGTCTTCAAATGGCTGGACCACAACCGTATTCCGAAAAGCGAGATCAGAATTATAATCCGGCCATACTCCATCCACGATAAGTGTAATCGTTCCATCCGCATTTTTTGTATAGTCAACTACTTCTCCAAAAGGTGGGTATGGGCTGGCATAAATCATCTCATATTCATAGCTGTTACTCCCTTCATCATACCCACAATACTCTCTTAACTGTTCTATCGATACTGGAAAATAGGTGGTCATTATCCTTTCATATTCCTCTGCCGGAATCTTCCAATCCTCAGTTTTCAGATTTTCACCCGTGGAAATTCGGTAAATATCTTCATACATGCAAGGCATCAAAATATCCTTTACATTGCTACTGTTCCAGTTTGTGACAAGCACATTGTAATTCACATAACTTAGTCCTGATATGTATTTCTCCGTCAGTTCCTGGCAGTCTTCCGGAAGCGGTTCTATTCTCCAATACTGTCTCAAACTTGCATGTGCAATCACATATTCATATGCGTAGATAAAATACCCTTTTTCCGTAAGTTTGATTTCAGCCACATTACTTACCGAAGTTCCCTGTATTTCAGGCACTCCACCTTCCTTCCAACGAACACCTATATAATAAGTCTGCAACTCACCTTTCCGGTAAATAAAAGTAACTGCTCCAATCAGTCCATCTCTATGTACTTCGAATACCGTAACCATTGAGTCCCGTCCATCCAAGTAATCTGCATAAAATGTTTCGACTGCTTCATGGTTTTGCATGGCAGTATCTTCTTCAACACTTACCAGACCGCTTCTGCCCAATTGCTCCACCACAGTTTTCCTCTGCTCGTTGGTAAATTCGCTAATGCCGGAAGAATAACTTGGTGCATCTGCAATTACAATATCCTTATAGATTTCTGCTACCGAATCTGCCGCTGACAAAACCATACTCTGCAATTGTTCCTTTTCCTCATCTGAGATAAGACAATCACTGGCTTGCGGAATAAACCAATATGCTGACTCTGTGGAAGTTTCCGCATTCTCGGCTTCTTCTGTTTCTGCTTCGCTATTTTCGATTTCTACAGGTGGCTCCCATACTTCTTCTGCCACCTTTTGTTCTTCTTCATGCATTTTCCCCCAACTATCACGAAAATCAACAGCAGTAAAATTAGAAGTCCACATTTTCTAAGCAGCCATTTCACATCCTCCATTATTCTCCTCCGTACAATTCTTCCCATTCTTCTAACGTCAACCGTGGCGTATGCCAAGTTTCTCTGTAGTTGTCTTCGGATGGTATAATTCGATTAGATACATATTGTACCCGTCCATTCTCTAAAGGGCGAACCACAACCTCGTGAGCATATACCTTGGAATTACCCGCATAAGGGAATACTACATTGGCTGTAAGTGTAATTGTCCCATCATTGTTTTCTGTAAAACCTACTACCTCTGAATATGGATATTCGGGGTACTCTACTTCTTCAAAGCCTCTCGGCTTATATTCATAAGTCAAATTCTCCGAATCATAGATGGTTTTTGATTGTAGCGTTTCACTATCAATGTTGAAATATTTCATAATAACACTTTCAAATTCTTCTTTTGGAATCTGATAAACTGCACTGACTGATAAGTTGTCATCAGCAACATAGGGAGCATATTGACCATTCACTTTTGGATAAAGAATGTCATACATATCATAGAAATTCAAATCCCCGAAATCCTCCTCACTCCAATCCACAATGAACATATTATTCCGTTCAAAGCTGATTGGGTTGAGATATTTCCGACTCAACTCCCTATATGTTTCATCCAATGGCTGTACCCGTAATGCGGTATGTTCCTCTGCTCCACTCAATGTAAGAACATATAATTCTTCTGAAAACCAAACACCGGAAAACATCAGGTAACCTTCTTCTGTATAATTCCAATACTCCGCTTGATAGTTTCCTATAACCTCTCTTTTCATATTTCCATTTTCATACTTGTAATAGCTTCTGACCACATCCACATTTCCGCCTTTTGTGTGCAAATCGTATTTTACAAATCCGCCCAAATAACTGATTTCAAAAATCGTTATTTCTGCTTCCTCCTGTGCATCCACCTTTTCGCAGAATTCCACTACCTTCTCTGGTTCCGTCATGTTAATTTGGTTTCTGCTGTCAACTGCCGAATAACCATTTTCTCCAAGACGATTTACAATACTACGGATTGTTTCCAAATCCGCTAATTTATTTTCTTCTTCTGCTTTCTCATAAAGATCAATGCAGACGCTTATAATTTCATCTGCATCCTCCTCTGATTCTTCCTGAATAGCCTGAACATCTATTACCGTTTCCGAAACTGTATTTTCTTCCGGGGGTGCATCACTGCACCCCGAAATACTAAGTATTAATACAAAGCTAATTGCTGCCAAACCACTCTTCCAGAACCAGGTTGTCTTTCTTAACAACATATCCGCTTCCTCCTCTTCCTTTCACATCTTCTACCATGCTAATAATCAATATAGGACGTTCTACCGTATCTTCTGCTGTAAAAATTGCAAACCATCCTAATTCCGTACCCGAAGTATCATCCTTCGATGCCTTGATTTCTGCCGTACCTGTTTTTCCTGCTAAAAGAATGTCATCCCGATGGGCTGCATATCCAGTTCCATTAGAATCATTCACAACCTTTTTTGTTCCTTCCAATACACGGCTTGCTGTCTCATTAGAAAAGGCTCCCGGAATCCAATACTCAGCTACTGCGTCTTTCTGATATACTAAATACGGCTTTATAACATTTCCCTCGTTACAGAAAGCAGAATAGATACATGCCATATGTAATGGATTCACCAAAACCTGCCCTTGACCGTAACCGCTGTCTGCTAACTGTGTTTCTGTTTCAATTCCCTCTGAATTAGAATACTGCGACTCTGCCATCTTAATCTCAAATGGCAGTTCCTCATTAAAACCAAGTCCAGTCAAAGAACTCTCCATCTCTTCTGAGCCAATCTTTAATGCTGCCTTTGCGAAATAAATATTGTCGGAATATATTAGGGCATTCTCTAAAATGACTGGTTCATATGCATGGAGTGTTGTTACATGATAGGAACCCCACGATGCATCCTTTTGCCAACTTAAGCCTACGTTGCCGTAATCTTCCATTGGATCGATTGCTCCTGATTCCAAGCCGACCGCTGCGGTAATTGGCTTGAATGTAGACCCCGGACACCACACTTGCCGGAAGCGATTATACATTGGCTTATTCTCATCCTCGTTAAGTACAGTCCACTGCTCACTCGACAATCCCATAATAAAATCGTTATTGTCATAGGCCGGTGTGCTGACCAAAGCCAATACTTCTCCGGTATAAGGATTCATGGCTACCGAGCAGCTTTTATCTTCCTTAAACTGCTCATGCAAGGAAACCTGTAAATCAGTATCTATCGTAAGCTGGATGTCCTGCCCATGCTGTACCAGGATACAAGCAAGTTCCTCCTTCTCTTTGCCTTCCGAGTTTACAATGTAAATCCTGCAACCGTTCTGGCCTTTCAGTTCACTCTCGAACAAGCTCTCCATTCCGCTTCTGCCGATTACACTATTGGCTGTATAGCCTTCTCCTGCATGCTCCTCTAAATCTTCCGCAGTAACACTTTGAACATATCCGACCAAATGTGCCGCTGCTTCTCCTAATGGGTATTCACGCACTTCAACATCAGATATCATCACTCCGGGAATCTCCAGCAACTTTTCATGCCTTTCTTTCTCCTTTAGGACTTCTTCATCTGGACTGATAGACATTAACTCAATTTCTTCCACTCTTGGAATTGTTTTAATGGGAACAAAAGAATCATCCTTTACCCACTTTGCAGACAGTTTCTTTTCTATCGCTTCCGGTGTGATTTCCACTAGTTCTGCAATCTGTGCGATTGCTTCCTCTCTGTTTTCCAACTTGCCCGGAACGATTCCAACCGAAGATGCTGTACCTTTTCCTGCAAGGACACATCCGTTCCTATCCAGAATTTCTCCTCGTTCTGCCTGTGTAGTGGAAACTCTTACTTTATCTGTAGATGCCAGATTCGGAAAAATCAGGGAATCATCCCAAACTAACTGATATCCTTCTTCGTCCTTTAGGAAAAGTGCTTTATTCTCAAAGCTGATAGTTCCTGCAACTGTATCGAAAGAAGTCTGGTAGGTTACCGTCATTTGCTCCTCGTCATATGCAATAATCTGGACAGCTATATTCTGGACTTCTATACCTTCATAAATAGCTGAATTTCGAGTTACAAAATCCTCCTGACTGACATTTCCCGATGCCTCAATATGTAGCATTGCATACATTTCTTCATACTCCTGTTTTGGAATATGATCCATGTACTCCACCAGAAGTTCTTCCGGTGTCTTCCAGGCATTTTCCTTTGTTGCCAACATTCCTGCCACACATACTGCAGAAATTACCGCAGCTATTCCTATAACAGCAATCGCAATCCATAGGAGCCTGCTTCTTGTTTTCTTTCGCTTGTTTCTGCTTTTTCCTTTCTTCATATTGACCTCCATTCATTTTGCTTTGCTGATATGGTCATATTCTATTTTCAATGTACGCTATATCTTCAAAATATTACACTCGTAAGATTTTGAAGTAAAAAAATTTCTCTTTGCTGGGTATATCGTACTATGCATTCCTCCTTCCTTTTATTACATGCGTAAGATTTCGCAACAAAAAAATTTCGTCCGCAATCCTACTGCACTTGTTTAAATATTACATCAGTAAGATTTAGAAGTCAAGTTATCTTTATATAAAAAGGCTTCTGCCAGGAAGTATCATACATTTTCACAAAAGTGATACCTTTTAGCAAAAGCCTATTATTCAGCAGAGTTTCAAAACACCCCACTGCTGCGATATTCAAATGGTTCATTCATAAGGCTACAAAACACATATCCATTTTCGTTCCTTAATATCCCACAAACCGCAGAAAATCAAGGTTTCTTTGAAAGCAGACATACGGTTTCAATATTCCCCTGAACATTTATTTTATACTGCATAGCGAAAGTATGCAATAGGTTTTCAAAGTGGGGTAATGGTTTTATCCCCATAAAAAGTGGTTGACTAAATGTATTTTAGAATTTTTCTATATAAATCCCACAGCCTCGGTCCACAAAAACCACCCAAAGCACTCAATCCACGATGCTCATGAACATCTCTATCTTCAACCTCAAAGAGCCTATGGAAATCATCTCCCTCACCTACATAAACTGATTTGTCATAATTAAGAAAAGTAGACTTGCCACTAAATTGGTCACCTGTGATATCTATAATAATATATTTGTCTACCATCAGCCATGCATGAGATTGTCCGTTTCCATCCGGTTTACCCCAATATGTTCCACAGACATAATCTGTTTTGATACCTTTATCCAATAAATACTGAGCTAACAAATCACTCGTATCTCCGCAGCAAGCACGTGGAAATCTGCGATATATGCTGTCGTTATCAAACTCCCCTGCTTCCAAAGCCAAGTCAATCGCTCTTCGAAATTGGGTTGCGAACTGTTCAATTTCCTTCATCATACGCTCCTTTAACAAAACCGCTTTTGCGAAAAAGTATTCTTTCGCCAAAATGTATATCTCCCGTTCTCCAAAGCCTATCCCCTGGGGTAAACCTCCTGATATATCATCACTCTGCGGAAACAGAAACACACATCTATTTTATTCCCAAAATGGCGAAATCCTTTGATTTATTGGGCTTTTCTTGACAGAAGGCAGACTGTTTCCACATGTTCCGACCACGCAAACATGTCATATCCCCACGCCTCTTCTGCCCGGTAACCGTGTTTCGTCAGGTAACGAAGATCCCTTGCCAGTGTCTCCGGATTGCAGGAGATATAGACGATTTTCTCCGGTGCCAGCATCACGACAGAAGATAAAAAGGCTTCATCACTTCCGGCTCTTGGCGGGTCCATGAAAACAACATCCGCTTTTTCCCCTTTCTCTGCCATGGAAACCATGAAAGCGCCTGCGTCGTTCTGGTAGAAGGAAACGTTTTTGATTCCGTTTCGTTTTGCATTGGTTACCGCATCACGCACTGCGTCCGGATTCAGTTCAACGCTGATGACTTCTTTCGCGTTGCGGGATGCAATCAGACCGATGGTTCCGATTCCGCAGTAAGCATCCATGACGCGCTCGTTTCCAGTAAGGCCAGCCATGGAAATGGCTTTTTCGTACAGATTTTTCGTCTGTACCGGATTGACCTGGTAGAAAGACTGCGGGGAGATGCGGAAGGTGCAGCCGCAGAGTTCGTCCTCGATATAGCCGCGCCCGTACAGCACAATGTCACGTTTTCCAAGCACCATGCTGTCGGTTCGGTCATTCACATTCAAAACAACCGTTGTGATCTCCGGGTGAAGCTTCCGCAGTGCCTTCACGAAGTTGTTTTTTGATGGAAATACCGGCGATACGCAGACAAGGACAACCATGATCTCGCCGGAGACAAAGCCGGTGCGCACCATGACGTGGCGCAGGAGACCGTAACCGCTGTCCTCATTGTAAATCATGATTTTAAAGCTCTTCAGCAGGCTGCGGATATCGCGGATGATCGCATCGGCACGCGGATCCTCGAGCAGGCACTCATCAACCGAGACTACTTTGTGTGTTCCTTTTTCGTAGATACCGGATATTATTGTTCCGTCTTTTTTGCGCGCAA
Source organism: Blautia sp. AM28-27 (assembly GCF_003480905.1). Classification (NCBI taxonomy): domain Bacteria; kingdom Bacillati; phylum Bacillota; class Clostridia; order Lachnospirales; family Lachnospiraceae; genus Blautia; species Blautia sp. AM28-27. The sequence goes on along the minus strand of NZ_QUJK01000018.1, from coordinate 48,747 downwards.
AAGCAGAGTTTACTTTATTCCGGTAATGATAAGGATGTTCCATGCCAACCATCCCCTTGACCGGAACGATGCCTTTTAGTGTTTTTTTCAGGAACTGCTCTTTTTTCGCGAGCTGCTCCTCGTAGGAAAGTTTCAAATACGTACAGCCGCCGCATTTTTTCTGATACGGACATTTCGACGACGCTGCATTGTTCCGGTTTTTCTTTTTTCTGTCCTGTCCCGGTTTTTCCTGTTTACCGGTTTCTTTTTTCTTTCCCGCGCCCTGGAACTCTTCCCTTTTCTTTCCGGAAAATGTCTTTTTCTCTCCGGCCATTTGCCTGTTCCTCTCTTTTTTGTTTTCCACGTTTCCTTACCCTCTTCCTTCTATTTCGCATACCCGCGCAGCAGCGCGATCTCTCTTGCATATCCATCCAGCTCGTTCGGCGTTTCCAGATAGAACGGCAGCCCTGTAAGTGCCGGATGCGTCACGATCCGCTCAAACGCAGCAAGCCCAAGCGATCCTTCCCCGATCTTCTCGTGGCGGTCCTTATGGCTCTCAAACGGATTCTTGCTGTCATTCAGATGAATCGCTTTCAGCTTCGAAAGTCCAACCACACGGTCAAACTCCTCAATCACATCATCAAGCTGATGTACTATATCGTATCCCGCATCGTACACATGACACGTATCCAGGCAGACACCCATATGGTCTTTTAATTCCACACGCTCCAGAATCGCCGCCAGCTCTTCAAAAGAACGGCCGACTTCGGTTCCCTTTCCTGCCATCGTCTCGAGCAGCACCGTTGTCGTCTGCTCCGGTTTTAAAATTTCATTCAGCATCTCAGAAATCAGGCGGATTCCCTCTTCTGCTCCCTGGCCGGTGTGGCTGCCCGGGTGAAAATTATAGCAGTTTCCCGGCGTGTACTCCATCCGTCTCAGATCATCCTCCATCGTCATCCATGCAAACTCTCTTGTATGCGCATCCTTCGAGCATGGGTTCAGCGTGTACGGCGCATGCGCCAGAATCCGTTCGATTCCATGCTCTTTGCTGTACGAAAGAAACGCTGCGACATCCGCCTCATCGATGGCTTTCGCCTTGCTTCCCCGCGGGTTTCTCGTAAAAAACTGAAATGTATTCGCCCCGATGCACACCGCCTCTTTTCCCATGGCAAGGTATCCTTTGGACGATGATAAATGACATCCTATTGTCAGCATAACATTCTCCTCTATAACACAATTTTCCGGTACGGAATTCCCATCTTTCGAAGTGCTTCCTCCTCCCGCTTCTGGCACGTAAAGAGCAGCACCTGCGTCCGGTTTTCCGCCAGCCATTTCAGGGTTTCTTTTAACCGGTTTTCATCATAAAACGCAAACGATTCATCCAGAATCACCGGCAGCTCCTCCTCGCTGCAGAGTACATCCATCGCCGCCATACGGAGCGCAAAATACGCCTGCTCAATCGTACCGCGGCTGACCTGCTCAAGCGGCACATATTCGTCCGCAGTGTGAAGTCCGATCCGCAGATTTTCATCCATATTCACCTGCAGATAACGGCCGTTCGTCAGCGCCGAAAGTGTTTTTGACATCTGCTGTTTTAAGCGGCCGCCGATCCGGCTCTGCATCTGCACGGAGAGAGACTGGATCGTATCTCCCGCCAGGGAAAGCGCGTCAAGTTCCTCCTGCAGATGATCTTTTTCCGTCATGGAAATGCAGAGCTCCTCGTATTCACTCTGCAGATTCGACAGCACCGTCTGTTTCTGCCCAAGTTCCTGTTTCAGGCGGTCCACATTCCACTGCTGGCGGCGGATTGCCTGCTCCTCTGGCTCTGTCACGATCTGTTCGACCTCCGTTTTCCGGTGGCGGAACAGACTGTACGCCAGATACAAAAGACCTGCAATCGCAAGGCCGAGACCCGTTCTGGTCAGCATGGAATCTATATGGAAGAACTGCAGAATACAGAGGAACAGCAGAAAACCTGCAATCGCCACACACGCAGCACCCCATTTCCGGCTCTTCCGGGATTCTTTTTTCATCTTACGCACCCGCTCTATCGGTACGTCCTTCTGGTAAATCTCCCGCTTCATCTGCTCTTTTGCCTGCAGCAGGCTTTCCTCACTCCGGCGGCATTCCTCCTCAAAAACGGAAATCTTTGTCTCGAGTTCTTCCTTCTGTTTTTCCAGTCCTGCCAGCGCTTTTTTCTGTTCCTGCTCCAGGCGCTTTTTCTTCTGCTTCAGCAGATCGAGCGCTGCCGACACATCAAGCTCTCCATCGCTGCTTCCCTGGTAATTTGCCATATAGTTCCGCAGCTCATCCGCAAGGCCCTCTTCCGTTCGTCCTTTCAGCTGACCGATCGAGGCCGTATTATCATAAACGGTCTCGCTGACACCGCCGAGCAGCATGCCAAGATCGCCGTCCTCCACCGAAAGCACCTCGCCGTCTGTCAGGCACACCAGTTTTGCATCCGCGTTCTGCCGTCCAAAATTCCGTGTCAGACGGAATCGTTTGCCGCCGCTTTCAAACACCATTTCCCCCGCATAGTATGCCGGGTTTTCCCATGGCTCATAACGGCTGTACACATCATTTTTCGCCGCCCGTCCCCGGCCGCGCGTCATGCCGAACAGCATGCTGCGGATGAAGGTGTGCACCGTCGACTTTCCACTCTCGTTTTCCCCGCTGATCAGCTGAATCCCGTCGGAAAATTCCAGTGTACGGTTCTGCATTTTTCCAAAATTGCGGATTTCCAGTTTTTCTATTTTCATTTTCTATCCCTCCCGCAATTTTTTTCAACTGTTCCTGCGTGCCGCCAGCAGTGCCTCGAGTCCATAGTCGAGCGCTTTCTGCGACTGCGTGTCCGTCTTTGTTTCAAACACTTCAATGTATGCACTGATGAGACTCGCACCATACGTTTTCTTTAACTGTTCCAGATCGTACGCCGGCCGCGTTTCGTCCTCTACTGAGATGATCCTGCCGCAGTCCATCAGCCGCTTCGGAGAAAATTCCATTTCCGCAGCACGGTGTCCTGTAAGTTTCAGACGGAGGATTTTTCGAATCTTCTCATCTTCCCGCAGCGCCAGCTCCTGTTTCAGCTTTGTCTCAAGCGCATACTGCGTCAGATCCTCCGTCACGTTCAGTTCCAGATCCTCGTACTCATATCCGGCAGACGGCACAAAACAAATCCTCGTTCCGTGCTCGTCCACCGTTCCGCGGATATATCCATGCGGCCCCATCTGCGTTTCGTCGGTCGGTTCGAGTGCGCCTGCATACGCCATTTTATCGGGGATCAGAATCCCCGGCTTGTGGATATGCCCGCACGCAATATAATCAAACCCCGCCTGTGCCATGCGGCCCGGATTCCACGGCATGTGGCGCGCATCTCCGCCGTGTGCAAGCAGCAGATGATACTTCATCTTCCCGTTCGGTTTCAAACCGTCCAGCCGGTTTTCCAGAATCTCTTTTTTATCATAACTGCATCCGTATACCGCCGTCTTTTTCTCCGGAACTTCGACACATTCCGGCTCCGGCGACAGAAGCATCACCACGTTGTCCGCCCAGTCGAATCCACGGTAAAAACTCTCCCGCCTCACATAATCGTGATTTCCCGCAATCAGCACGACGATCGTCTCCGGGATAGAAGCAAAGAGATCGTTGACCTCTTTTAGTTCCCGCAAAAGCGGCTGGCGCTGGAACAGATCTCCTGCGATCAGCAGAAAGTCCATCTTTTCCCGGCCGGCAAGGCGAATGATCCGCCGGAAACTCTCCCAAATCGCCTCCCCGCGCTCTTTGCTCCACGGAAATCCTGCATCCGGCTGCATGCCAAGATGTACATCCGCAATATGAAGAAAACGCATACGCACACCCCTTTCTGCCTTTATTTTCTCCGTTTACTACAATACGGACGTCAGGCGCACCCAATCCACATGGGATTCCACTGCACCCGGCATCCGTACTTTTCACTTTCTATATTGCTTTTCTTTTTTTACAGCTCGCAGTTGTTTACTGTTCTCGGGAACGGGATGACGTCGCGGATATTGCCCATTCCGGTCAGATACATGACGCATCTTTCAAATCCCAGTCCGAATCCTGCATGGTGGGTAGAACCATATTTTCTGAGGTCCAGATAGAATCCGTAATCTTCCTCAGCAAGTCCCAGCTCTTTCATACGGCCAAGCAGTTTCTCGTAGTCGTCCTCACGCTGACTTCCGCCGATGATCTCTCCGATGCCAGGAACCAGACAGTCCATAGCGGCAACGGTCTTGTTGTCATCGTTCAGCTTCATGTAGAACGCTTTGATCTCCTTCGGATAATCGGTAACGAAAACCGGTCTCTTGAAGATCTGCTCGGTCAGATAACGCTCATGCTCGGTCTGCAGATCGCATCCCCAGTATACTTTGTAATCGAATTTGTCGTTGTTTTTCTCCAGAAGCTCGATAGCCTCGGTGTAGGTTACACGGCCGAACTCAGAATTTACGACATGGTTCAGACGCTCGATCAGTCCCTTGTCCACGAAACTGTTGAAGAACTGCATTTCTTCCGGTGCATGCTCCATAACGTAGCGGATGACATATTTCAGCATTGCCTCAGCAAGCTCCATATCGTCCTCCAGATCAGCGAATGCGATTTCCGGCTCGATCATCCAGAACTCAGCTGCGTGGCGGGTGGTGTTGGAATTCTCTGCACGGAAGGTCGGTCCGAAGGTGTAGATATTGCGGAATGCCTGTGCAAAGGTCTCGCCGTTTAACTGTCCGCTTACGGTAAGGCTTGTCTTCTTTCCGAAGAAGTCCTGTGTGAAATCAACAGCGCCGTCCTCGGTTTTCGGAATATTGTCAAGATCCATGGTGGTTACCTGGAACATCTCGCCGGCTCCCTCGCAGTCGCTTCCGGTGATCAGCGGGGTGTTGACATAAACGAAGTCTCTCTCCTGGAAGAACTGATGGATCGCATAGGCGCAGAGGGAACGAACACGGAAGACTGCCTGGAAGGTGTTGGTTCTCGGACGCAGATGGGAAATGGTACGAAGGTATTCCATGGAGTGGCGTTTTTTCTGCAGCGGGTAATCCGGTGCGGAAACGCCCTCTACGGTAACTTCTGCTGCCTGAATTTCAAATGGCTGTTTTGCCTGCGGTGTTGCAACGAGGGTACCCTTTACGATGATGGCTGCGCCAACGTTCATTTTCGAAATCTCAGCAAAGTTTTCCATCTCATCGTGGTACACAATCTGCAGTGTTTCAAAATAGCTTCCGTCGTGCAGAACGATGAAACCAAAGGTTTTGGAATCACGTACGCTGCGGACCCAGCCGCCTACGGTTACTTCTTTGTCCAGGTATGCTTCCCGGTTTTTATAAATCTCTCGGATGGTTGTAAGTTTCATTGTTTTTTTCTCCCTAAATATTCATAGTACTTTCTTTATTCTAGCACTTTTTGCGTCATTAGAAAACCCCGCAAATCACTCGATCTTTACTTTTTTGATATAACTGATGAATACGTTGCCGTACTGTGCGAATAATGCATCGCTGTCATCGTCGGAAAGTGCGGTTGTCTCGCCCGTTGCCGGATTGTACAGCCAGGAATTTCCGAAAATATCGTATCCGGTCAGAAGCAGACTCTCGTTCTCGCCGGTCTTTACAACAACGCCGTAGCCGCTGCTGATCATGTAGAGAATTTCTTCTCTTGTGCAGCCCGTCAGGTTCAGCAGTTCGTAATCATCACCGAGTGACTCCTTCAGCACGTTTTCGTCCAGAGATGCACTCTGGAATCCCGACGGCATCGTTGTCTCGTCGAGGCGCATGCCCTGCTGGCGGTTTCCGCGCTCCCACACATAGGACTGGCTGCTGTTCAGCACAACGCCGACATTCTCATCGGCAAGCTGTACGGCCTCGGCCGGGGAGCTTAAAATGGCGATCAGTTTTCCTTTTCCATATACATAGTAAAGATCTGCGCTGCCTGTTTCGTACGACATCGTAAGATCGGTCCGTAAGGTTGAATAGATATATTTCGGTGTCAGTGTCAGAAGCGACTGTGTTTTGCCGCTCGTCGAGAATTCCAGAAGGAACTGCTGCTCTCTTCTGTCGTCCACCGTTGCCAGGCGGCCCGTCACCAGTTCCTGGCTCTGCTGCTCGCCGTTCATGATGTGATCCTCCGGCGCATCCGCATAGCCGTTTTCCTGGCGTACCACGCGGTCCAGCTCCAGAAGGCCGTCCGAAATCGACACGCCTGTCACATAATAGCCGTTCTGGTGATACTCTTTTTTCACGGTTCCGTCGATGCTGACAATCCGCACCGTATGCATAGCGAAAACTTCATTGCCGGAAATATCTTTTAAAATATCGCTGTCGTTTGCCATACCATAGACAAAGTCTTCATTGATAAAGCCAAGTGCCCGGATCTTCTGTCCGTCATCCGCCGCAAAGCGCTGCGTTTCCCCGCTCTCCAGATTCATCACTGTGATGTTCATCGCACTGCTTGCATTGTCCGCATCCATCCACGCGATGCTCTCCTGGCTTTCCGATACTACAAAGCAGTCCTCCGGGATACTTTCCCGGACCACCGTCGTCGTGCCGGTTCCAATATCAACCTTGCACAGGTTCTCATTCAGATAGAGATACATCTCTCTCTGCTTGTTGACGTAGGAGAGGCGGTCGAGCTGTTTTTTCAGCATCTCGTAGGAAATATCCGCCGGAACGAAAATCTCCTCGGTTGCCACATTCCGCTCGGCGCGATAATAGTAAACGGCTGCTCCCACTTCACCCTCGTGGTTTCCGCGGTTCATATAGCCATAAACAACAAACGTCACATCGCCCGCATCATCCACACGTACAATGTTGACATCATGCTCTCCGTGCTGTTCCCGGTCATCCATGCTGCCGTTCTCACGGAAGCTGAAAACGCGGATCGTCTTGTTGGCGCTGCGGTTGTAGCACCAGAGATCACCGTTTACTACAAATGCGACAATATCACCTGCCGTATTCGTCACATACTTGGTATCCTCGCCGGTCACACCGAGGTTAATGCCGGATTTCGTCAGAACACCAAGCTCCGGATCAAAGATCTGCTGTGCGCTCCGCTCGAAGTCCAGCAGAATAATCTCTCCGTCGGACTCTCGCATCCGGTAGAACTCGCTTACGGTATAATACTCCGTCTGTCCGTTCTCATCCTGCGCACTGATCATGTACTCCTGTTTGATGCTGGTCGTCGTCTCATTCGCTTCTTTGATCTGCTGCACCGGCTGCTGTACGATCGTCGGTGCGAGGCTTCCCCAGGAAATCTGGTCGAGGCTGGAATGAATGTTGACATTGAGGAACGAAGAATTATCCCCCGTCTCATCCGGCTCAAGCTGCGGAACGAGCGCTTCCGCCTGCGTTTTATCCAGGCATGTCTGCGCAAACATCTGCGTGTAGGCCAGATAATCGCCGACCTCCACGCCGTTGCGCTGTACAATGCGGGTGTAATACCAGGCAGACTGGCCGTTTCCGTAGGCAACCTCGAGCTTCAGCGTATATTCCTGATTCATCAGAATCGCGGTCTCTAACTGGAAGTCTGCTTTCAGATAGCTTCCGTCCTCGTCAAACGATTTCAGCACCGAGTTTTCAATCAGCGCTCCGCCGTCTGTGCTTTCCACCGTATAGGTCACGTTTTTAATTTTCTGTCCCTTCGCATCAATTTCCAGCGTAAGCGAACGGTCCATCGGCAGCGGTGTCAGGTTTTCTCTTGTCGTTACGCCGTTCATCTCCTGGCGGTATCCGTACATGCGGTTCACTGTCGTGTCCGCGGTCTTCATGTACAGCACCGGAAGACTCGCTGCGTCCAGATCGGTCGCATTCTCCGTCGTCTCGTGGCTCATCAGGTGTGTGAACACACCGACTGATGCGGCAAAAACAAGAAAAAGGATCAGAATCCTTGCTGCTCTTTTATTCATCACGGCTCCTCCTTTTCTGTGAGGAGGTCTGCCAGTGTCGGCTTCACATGGTACGCTTTCAGTTCTTCCGGCAGTTTTTTCGAGCCTTCCTGGCGTTTTACCGCGCGGATCAGAAGGTTCTTCGGCGTGTGCTCCATGTCGATGAACTCAAGAATCTGTGTCTCATAGCCTGCATTCTCCAGAAGCTTTGCCCGGATTCCGTCGGTCAGAAGCGCCGCCATGCGCTCTTTTAAGATGCCGTAATCCATGATCGGATACAGTTCTTTGTTTGCAATCTGGCGGTTCAGCTCATGCTGGCAGCACGGAACGGAAAGAATAACTTTTGCATTCCATTTGACGGCCTTTTCCAGCGCATAGTCAGTCGCCGTGTCGCACGCGTGCAGCGTCACCACCATATCGACCTCGTCGCGGCCGGTATAAGAAGCGATGTCGCCCTGATAGAAATGCAGCTTTTCATAGCCGTATTTCTCCGCCAGTCCGTTGCAGATCGCGATGACATCCTCTTTCAAGTCAAGTCCGATGATATTGACATCCAGTTTTTTCAGTTCGCGGAAGTAATAATACATCGCAAACGTCAGATACGATTTTCCGCAGCCGAAATCGAGAATCGTGATCTCGCGGTCCGATGGGAGCTGCGGCAGGATATCTTCGATGAACTCCAGAAAGCGGTTGATCTGGCGGAACTTGTCGTAGCGGGTCCGCACGATTTTGCCTTCTTTTGTCATAACACCGAGATCCTGTAAAAAAGGAACCGGGATTCCTTCTTCCAGAATATACCGTTTCTTCCGGTTGTGCGCCAGATTGACGGGTTTGCCGGTTCCTTTCATATGCGGTTTCTTTTTGATCGTCATCGTTCCCTTTTTGCTGACCAGAACGGATGCTGTGCAGGTGTCGGATTCGAGCTGCATCTGCTTGAATGTTCCGTTCATCCAGTCGCTGATCCGGGTGATCACATCGTCTTTTGTCATATTTTTATGAAACTCCTTCGTGCCGACGGTCTCCTGGCACTGAAAGAGCAGTTTTCCTTTTATTTCAACCGGGCGTATTCTCACTTTGGACACTTCACTGTCCCCTCTTGGGCCGCTGATCGTGATACGATACAGCCCTTCCCGGATTTCATCCTGTAATAATTTCTGTAATTCCATTTATACTCTCCAAACTTTCTGAATCGTTTGTAAACATGTGTAACAAAGCCCCTTACAACCCCGCTAATATTGTAATCTGTTTTCCGCAAAACCACAACAGAAAAATTATTAAAAATGTGTTACCCTCTTATTACTTTATGGCGCGGTTTAAAGCCACAGATTGTAATAATGTTTCCTCCTGCTCCGCCTCCGGAACATTTCATTATAAAAAAGAACGCCGATCAAATCGAGCAGTTCCTCTTCTGCCGTTTTCTCATCCTTCCCGCCGTTTTCCCTGCTGTACTGACGTGCGATATTCCGGCAGGTGTGCTCCATCATGAGCCGGTCCGGGAATTCGTCGTACATCATGCTGCCGCGGTAATCCATGCGGTCACACTCTGCCTCCACCAGCCGCTGCAGATCAGATGCCGTCCGGGAATAATACGACTGCATCCGCTGCCGTTCCCGCGCTTCCTGCTGCTCCTCCATACTTCTTCCCCATAAGGGCTGTGCCGCAAAAAACGGCTCCGGCCGCTCCATCGGATTTCCCTGATAGGAATTTCTTCTATTTTCATACACTCTATCCTGATTCATGCCTGTTTTATTTCCTTTTTGCTCTTCCTTATACCATATGCACACCGCCGCCATTCTGCCGTTTCCCAGATCTCAAACACAATTTCACTTGCCAAAACCGCCGTTCCGTACTAAAATACAACCTGTATCTATTTTTCCGATACATCATATAGGAGTGAATATCATGAATCTGAATATGCAAGCTTTCAACATCAACACGCTGCTTGGCGGTCTCGATAAAGTCCGGGACGTCATGGGTGTTTACCAGCAGCAGCTTCTTCTGATTGTGATTGTTTTTGCCCTGCTGAACTGTTTCTTCGGCTATACGCTCCGCAAGCTCTGGAGCGTCATTCCCGGATTTTTTCTCGGCGCGGCCGCCGGTTATGCAGCGGGTACCTACACGAATCAGACCACGACGATCACCCTGGCGCTTGCCGTCGGCACCGGTCTTCTGACCGCAATCATTGCCTTCGTCCTCTACCGGATCGGACTTTTTCTTCTGATCTGCGGGCTCGTCGGCTTTTGCCTCTGGCATCTCGTTAATCCAAACGATATCACAGGTTATGGACTCGTCGCCCTCGTCGCTTTCGTGATCGGCCTGATCTGCGTTCCGTTCGAACGCATTTCCGTAATCCTGGTCACCTCCATCTGCGGCGCCCTCACGACGACCCGCATGGCATATTTCTTCAAGGACCTCGATCTGAACATGATGTTCTGGATTGTCTCTGCCATTCTCGCCGCAGCAGGCATGCTCTTCCAGTTTAAACCGTGGAAAGAGGCGGACTACTGGGAGGATGACGACGATGAAGAACGCGCACACCGTGCAAAAGCGCGCGCCAGACGGAAGCGCAGATCCGGTTTCGATCCTCTTCCATCCAGAAAGAAGAAAAAGAAACGCCGCGGCTCCTCTTCCTCTTCTTCCGGCAACGCAAGAGATCCGTACCGCAGCTATCAGAAACCGTCGAACCGTACCCGTGTTTCGCAAAACACCATGTACGATTTCCGTTTTGTTCCGGAAGAACCTGACGATGACGACGATGAGAAAGATCTTCCGAAAATCATCCGCCGCCGGCCATCCGCAAAACCGGCCGCTCCGGAGGAGTTTGACGAAGAAGAAACATCCCCAAAAGCTTCCATGGGCGACACGAAGCCGTATACCTCTCCTTCCAAACCGCAGATCACCGAGGACGGCATCCCGGATGTCGATCTCTCCGCGATCCGGCAGCAGATTTCCGAAGAGGTACAGAGAATTTACGAAGACGATCAGAACTCGTAATCCGCACTGCAGCGCAGAAAACCCGGCAGGCAAAGGAACATTCCCTTGTCTGCCGGGTTCATTTTTTATCCTGATTTTCAGTTATAAAGATACTTCTGATTTGTCTCCAGATCGATCGTGTCTTTGTCGAGCCACTGATATCCCGTATCGATCTTCTGATCTACCGGAAGTCCCTGAATCGCGCGGACGGCCGCCACGATTGCCGCATAGCCAAGACCGTACGGATTCTGCGTTACGGTACCGTACTCGCGTCCCTCCTGGATCGCTTTCTGCTGTTTTTCACCGGAATCAAAACCGACAATCTGAATCTGCTCAGTATTTTCCATATCTGCCAGCGCATCCAGCGTCTGGTCTGCCATGTCTTCGTTCGTACAGAAGATGCCCTTCAGAGCCGGGTAGGTTTCAAGTGTATTCTTCAGCATGTCCGCGATGGATTCTTCTCCATCTCCGTAATTCACCTGAACCACTTTCACGTCGGTATATTTTTCTTCGATCTCTTTTTTAAATGCTTCCACGCGCTCTACGCTGCTCTCGGTGTTGTACTGATGTGCAACAATCGCAACCTCTCCGCTGTTGCCGATGGCCTCGCAGAGATGATCTGCCGCAAGCTTTGCTGCCGCTGCGTGATCAGTCGCACATGTCGAGGTGATCAGATCACTCTCGATGCCGGAATCCGCGATGATGACTGGAATCTGGCTGTCGGAAGCCTCTTCCATCTGTGCCTGTCCCGACTGCTGGTCAATGATGCCAAGGATCAGCGCGTCCGGATTTTCCGAAATGACAGAGTCGATGATATTGATCTGAGAGTTGGTGTCACTTTCATTTTCCGGGCCTTCAAATGTCATATAAACTTTGTCGTTTCCGGTGTAGCCAAGCGAGGCGTTCAGATCGTCAAGTGCCTGCTGCGCACCGGCTTTTACGGCTTTCCAAAAACCGGCACTTAAGTCTTTTGCAACCACGGCGATGTAAGAGCCTTTTTCAACGGTAAGTCCATCCACGGTGTCGTACAATGCTTCCATGCCGTCTTTGTGCGGAACGGTGATTTCTATTCGTTTTTTGTCTGCTTCTTTTCCTTCATCTCCAGAGCTTTCAGAAGATGTGGATGCACTGGCTGACTCTGCTGTAGAATCTGCGCTGGACGATGAGGCCTCCGGGCTTTCTTCTGCCGCCGGAGTTTCTGTCACTTCCTGAGACGACGATGCTGCGGTGCTCTTGTCTGTCACTGCTTCTTTTCCGCATCCAGCTGCCGAGCACAGCAGGATTCCGGAAAGCAGTACTGCAATCATTCTGCGTTTCATAATTCTCCCTTTCTGCTTTGCCTGATGAATCATTTTCCATTACTTTTTACAGTTTTGTTACATAACCTTTCTCTATTATACACAAACCGTAAAAATAGTCCAGTCCTGTTTTCTTATGATTTTCTGAACTTTTTTGCAATTTCACATAGCTCTGAATAGTTACACAAAGCTGTGGAAGATTTCACCTTCTGGTTTTACGGTAAACGAAAGCCGTTTGCCTGTCCGCGGATGCTTCAGCTCGAGATGATGCGCGCACAGCGCCAGAGATCCTTTCTCTTTCGCCCCATATTTTGCATCCCCCGCCAGCGGATATCCCGCATGGGAAAACTGGACGCGGATCTGATGGTGGCGGCCCGTTCCGAGGTGGATCCGCACCAGGGTTCGGTTCTCCTGTGTCCTTATCACTTCATATTCCAGCACCGCTTTTTTCGCTCCGGCGGTGCCTGGCTGTACGACGCGGGATGTGTTGCTCCGTCCGTCTTTTACAAGGAAATCCTCAAACTTCTGCACGCCCTGTTTTTCGATTTTTCCCTCACAGACGGCGAGATACTCTTTCTTCATCGTCCCGTCCTTCACCTGCCGTCCCAGTTTTCCTGCGGCGTCTTTGTTTTTTGCAAACACCAGCACGCCCTCAACCGGCTGATCGAGCCGGTGAACGACCGCCAGATATGGAATCTGAGTCCGCGCCTGACCCGGTGTTTCCGCCCTTGCCTGCTTCGCCAAATAATTCAGCAGCGCATGCTCCAGATCCATCTGTCCCATCCGCGCATTCTGCACTGCCATACCCGCGTGCTTGTGAACAACAAGAATATCGTTATCTTCCATTAAAATATCTTCTCTGCAAAATCCAGCCACTTTCTTCTCCTGTCCTGACTTCTTATTTTCGATACACGGATTTCTCCGCTGTTATGCTTTAAGAAGTATGCACCATTTCCGCCGCATCTGTCAAGAAAAACATGCCCGGCTGACGAATTACACAACACAGAAAGCGATCGCCATACCAATCATTTTTTCTGATACAGCGACCGCTTTTTCTTCATTTTCCATATTCAGTTTTTTCTCTACTTTCAAGGATTTTCACTGGTTTTCTTTCTTTACCGATCTGTGATCTTTGTTTTCGCTTTCGTTTGATATTTCAAAGATCGTTTCTCTTCCATTTCCCTGTTGTAGATTTTCTTTTTTGGGGAAGATGTTCTTTTTCAGAGGCTTTTCCTTTGCGGTTAAAATTTCCACTCCGAAAATCTTTTCCTTAGGATTTCCTAAGATCTGCTCTGATCTCATGTTTATCAAAAGGTTTTCTTTCGAACTTCTTTTGTATGGATCTTTATCTCAGGTTTTCTTTCCTTTCGGAAGTCTCTCATCTTAAGAACATCTTCCTTTTCCCTTTTTTTCCATTCTTCTATAGAAGATTTCTCGTCTCTTTCTATGAAAATGGTTTGTTCTCTTGAAAAGGGGGTCCCAAGTCTTTCTCTTTGTACCTCTTGGTTAGGTTTTTGTTTTCTTGTTTCTTTGTGATTTTAATATAACAGATCCGCCAGCATTTGTCAACACATTTTTAAAATATTTTTACTGTTTTTTTATATCACTTTTCCTTTTCTTAATTATTGTGTTTATTTTCTGAATTTTATATTGTTTTCTGATATTTTGTTTCAAATAAGTGCGCAGAAAAAGAGCTATGAAACAGACTTTTCTCCTGCCACACAGCTCTTTCTCAAATACTTATCCTCTATAATAGTTGATCAGGCATCCCTTACAGATGATTTCTCTCTCATCATCGGTCAGCGCGCCTAACGTCATCTCGAACGGAACAAGTGCTCCGTCTTTTACAACGTACGCTTTGATCACATCGGCTTTCTCTTCCACTGCCTTGCGGATCTCCGGTACAAAGATGTAATCTCCGTTTGTAAACGGCAGATCTCCCTCCGGGATCAGGAATGGAAGCATGCCCCAGTTGATCAGGTTGGAGCGGTAGCGCTTCGTTGCATACTCGTTGGCGATGTTTGCCCAGCCGCCTAATACCTTCTGGCAGGAAGCTGCCTGCTCACGCGCAGAGCCGTCGCCCGGTTTTACAGCGAAGATGGTGGATCCGACACCGACGTTTGTCTTGTCGATATCCGGGTACTGGGTATGGATGGCTGCGAAGACCGGTTTCAGTTCCGGAAGTGCCTCTGCCGGGCAGTTTCCTTCCTGGATGGCTTTCTCTGCGACCTGTACTTCTTTTGCACGTCCCACGTAAGCCGGATCTTTTCTTGACAGGGTGAACTCTGCCAGTCCGAGCGGGTTGGAACGGAAGGAAGAAGTCTCGCCGGATGGAATCAGCTCGTCGGTTGTCGTAACCGGATCGTGGATCTCGGAAACAACCTTCAGAATCAGGTTCTCGGCAAGCTGCGGCATAGCCGGCCAGTCTTTGATGTTCGGTCCGAACTGGATTTCTACAGACGGATCTGCCACACCCTTGCTGTCGAAGACACGGTTCTCGTAAATCTTCTTATCGAAGTGGTATGCCGGTTTCGTGTATGTTCCGGTGAACTCGTCTGCTGCGGTCAGGAATCCCTTGTTTGCTGCGGTTGCTGCAATGGAACGTGCATCCATCAGGGCAACAGAAGAAATCTGGCCGTTCTGGATCTTGGATCCCTCGCGGTTCGGGAAGTTTCTGGTGGAGTGACGGATTGAGAACGCATTGTTTGCCGGAGTATCGCCTGCGCCGAAGCACGGTCCGCAGAATGCGGTTTTTACGATCGCACCGGTTTCCAAAAGGTCTGCCAGTTTTCCGTTTCTTGCCAGCTCCATATAGATCGGGGTACTTGCCGGGTAAACACTTAAGGTGAACGCATCGTCGCCAATGCTGTGGCCTTTCAGGATATCGGCTGCGTCGCAGATGTTCTCAAATCCGCCGCCGGCGCATCCTGCGATGATTCCCTGGTCTACCAGGAGTTTTCCGTCGTGTACTTTATTTTTCAGAGTGAACGGAACTTTTCCGTCGAGGCTGATGGCTGCTTTCTTCTCTACATCGTTCAGGATGTCATCGAGGTTTGCTTTCAGCTCTTCAATGGTATAAACATTGCTCGGATGGAACGGCATCGCGATCATCGGTTTGATCTTGTCGAGTTCTACTTTTACAACGCCGTCATAGTAAGCAACCGCGCCAGGATTCAGCTCTTTGTAATCTGCGCTTCTGCCGTGGATCTGATAGAACTCGCTGATCTTCTCATCGGTTCTCCAGATGGAGGACAGACACGTTGTCTCGGTTGTCATAACGTCCACACCGATCCGGTAATCTGCGCTTAAGGAAGATACGCCAGGTCCTACGAACTCCATAACTTTGTTCTTTACGTAACCATTTGCAAAGACTGCACCGATGATGGCAAGTGCAATATCCTGCGGTCCTACGCCCGGCTGCGGTGCGCCTGTCATGTAAATTGCGATCACTCCCGGCATAGCGATATCATATGTTTTGGAGAGAAGCTGTTTTACCAGCTCCGGTCCGCCCTCGCCCATGGCCATGGTTCCGAGTGCACCGTAACGGGTGTGGGAGTCGGATCCGAGGATCATTTTTCCGCCGCCGGCAAGCATCTCGCGGGCAAACTGATGAATTACTGCCTGATGAGGCGGTACATAGACGCCGCCGTACTTTTTCGCACAGGTAAGACCAAACATGTGGTCATCTTCGTTGATGGTTCCGCCGACTGCGCAAAGGGAGTTGTGGCAGTTGGTCAGCACGTACGGTACCGGGAATTTTTCCAGTCCTGACGCGCGCGCGGTCTGAATGATTCCAACAAAAGTAATGTCATGCGATGTAAGTTTGTCAAATTTGATCTGCAGATTTTCCATGTTGCCGGAAACATTGTGGTCTTTTAAGATTCCATAGGCAATGGTTTCTTTTGCAGCATCCGCCGGACACGGCACAGCGCCGGTACGCGCTTTGAGTTCCGCGCGGCCTTCTTCTGTATCCGGGATGATATCGATTCCGTTGACAAGGTATGCACCTGTGTTCAGTAATTCAATCATGTCGTTCCTCTCCTCTTGTTGTTGATAAAATGTTAGGGTCAAAAAGTCTTTTGACCCCTTCGATACCCGGATTGCTCCGTGCTTTGCACTCCCGCAATCCTGTACGGCTCTGAACGGTTTTACAGATTTTCGCTGTTGTTCATATACGTCATGTAGCTTACGACCATCATGGCAATTTTAAAGGTCAGCGCATCGTCAAATTTACGAATGTCGAGTCCTGTGCTCTTCTCGAGCTTCTCCAGACGGTACACCAGAGTATTTCTGTGTACATAGAGCTGACGGGATGTCTCGGACACATTCAGGTTATTTTCAAAAAATTTATTGATTGTGGTCAGTGTTTCCTCATCGAACGTATCCGGCAGATTTTCGCCGAAGACTTCGGTCATAAACATTTCGCACAGCGGAATCGGGAGCTGATAGATCAGACGGCCGATGCCGAGGTTGTTGTATGGTACCACGTTTTTGTCTGCGTAGAAAATTTTTCCTACTTCGAGTGCCATCTTCGCCTCTTTGTAAGAACGCGATACACTCTTGATCTCGTTGACCGGATTTCCGTAGGAAACGCGCACCTGGGACATGGCCTCCGCATTCAGCATATCCACCAACATTCTTGCGGTCTGGTTCATATCCTCGAAGGTGTCGGTGTCTTTCAGTTCTTTTACAATGATAATGCTCTTCTCATCGACTGCGGTGATGAAATCTCTCGGTCTTGAAGCAAAGAGGCTCTTTACTGTCTCCTGTGCGCTGATGTCTTTTTCCAGCTTCGTCTCTACCATGTAAACAACGCGGCGCACATCTGTGTCGATGCGAAGCTTTTTCGCGCGGTTGTAGACATCCACCAGAAGAAGATTGTCGAGAAGAAGGTTCTGGATAAAGTTGTTTTTGTCCAGACGCTCTTTGTATGCAATGATAAGATTCTGAATCTCACATACGGCAACCTTTCCGATCATATATGCATCGTCGCTGCTTCCTTTAGAAATCAAAATATACTCCACATTCTGGTTGTCATATACTTTAAAATAATGATATTCCTGTACAATCTGGCTGTCCGCAGCGGATAATACAAAAGAACGGATGCTTTCTGCATCAATCGCGGTTTCCGGGAATGTGGTCACCAGCAGAACACCATCCGTATTCGTCACACATAAATCAATTCTCGTAATATTTCTTAATTCATCAAGGGTTTTCTGTAATACCTGACTTGATACCAAATCTGCCACTTCCTTTCTCCTGGCGTATTTTACTCCAGGGTGCGTCTTATCTATAACTATAGCTTATTTTTTTCTCATTGGCAACTATTTTTTGCTTCGCAAAAGGAGGGCGGTGCATATGCAAAAAGGACCGGCATCCGAACGGATGCCGATCCTTTTCTCTATGTTTGCGCATACGCGCTGATGTTCATATGGATTAGTTGGTAATGGTGATCTCTGTCTCTTTGTCGAACAGATGAACTTTCTCCATATCCAGAGCAAATTTAACGGTATCACCGCTTCTTGCAGTTGTACGAGGATCTACGCGGGCTGTCATTGGGAAGCCTT
Source organism: Blautia sp. AM28-27 (assembly GCF_003480905.1). Lineage (NCBI taxonomy): Bacteria > Bacillati > Bacillota > Clostridia > Lachnospirales > Lachnospiraceae > Blautia > Blautia sp. AM28-27. Next base: position 31,039 of record NZ_QUJK01000018.1, on the reverse strand, counting down.
CGCAATCGAAGTACAGGTAAACTTCTGCACCTAACAGCTCGTATACGTTGATCTTGCACTCAACTACGCTGTCTTTGGAAGTTTCGATGAACATCTGAGAATCATGTACGTTCTCAGGACGGATACCCATAACAACGGTCTTTCCGTCATATCCGCCGTCGATAACAGCTTTTGCTTTGGAAGCCGGCAGTTTCATGTTGTATTTACCAACAGTAAGAGTAACGTCGTTTCCGTTAACTTTTACTTTTGCATCCAGGAAGTTCATCTGCGGAGATCCGATGAATCCTGCAACGAACAGGTTGCCCGGTGCGTTGTACAGGTTCTGCGGGGTATCTACCTGCTGAACAACTCCGTCTTTCATAACAACGATTCTGGTACCAAGTGTCATAGCCTCGGTCTGGTCATGTGTTACGTAGATGATGGTAGCGCCCAGTCTCTCATGCAGTTTGGAAATCTCGGTACGCATCTGTACACGAAGTTTTGCATCCAGGTTTGACAGAGGCTCGTCCATAAGGAATACTTTAGGATCACGTACGATTGCACGTCCCATAGCAACACGCTGTCTCTGACCACCGGAAAGAGCTTTCGGTTTACGGTCAAGCAGTTTCTCCAGGTCAAGGATTTTAGCTGCTTCTTTAACCTGTTTGTCGATCTGATCTTTCGGAACTTTTCTCAGTTTCAGACCGAATGCCATGTTATCATATACGGTCATGTGTGGATACAGAGCGTAGTTCTGGAATACCATTGCGATATCACGGTCTTTCGGCTCTACATCGTTTACTACTTTATCGTCAATTTTCAGAGTACCATCGGAGATCTCCTCAAGACCTGCGATCATACGAAGTGTTGTAGATTTACCACATCCAGATGGTCCTACGAAGATGATAAACTCTTTGTCAGCGATTTCCAGGTTGAAGTCTTTTACTGCTTCAAAACCGTTCGGATATCTTTTTGTAATGTGCTGTAAAGATAAACTTGCCATTTTTGAATCCTCCCTAAATGAACATCATGCGTTTTATTATGAGTTTTGCATTTGCATCTCTCTTGCTTATGGGATTAGTATACCTTTTCTACCCGCATTCGACCATGCCACAATTACACAAACTTTCCTCCGGCAGATTGGCAATTCTGCTTTCGGATTTTCTCGAACCGTTCTCTTCTGTCCACTTTGCACAAACAAAATGTTCACTCTTATACAAAATGACGAAACGAAAAGTTTATATTCTCTTCATTGCATTTTTCTGAAAAATTCGCTATACTTTTCTATGATGTCTGCCAGCCGGAACGTTAATCGGCGGCACACTTAATTCAACAGAAAAGAGGAACAAATTATGAGTTTTTTCAGCCTGGACAGTAAGTTCTCGCAGATTATGGGCCGTGTCTTCGACCTGATGATGCTGAACATTATTTTCCTTATTATGTGTATCCCGATTGTGACAATCGGCGCCAATTTCACAGCAATGTACTACGTCACGCTGAAGATGATCAAAAATGAGGAGACGTATATCTTCCGTACCTACTGGAAATCCTTCCGCGAAAACTTCAAGCAGGCAACTGCCATCTGGCTCATCCTGCTGGCGGTTCTGATTGTTCTGATTCTTGATCTTCTGCTGGTCATGAGAATGCCGGGTACCATCACCTACCTGCGTTTTGTTTTCCTGGTACTGATCTTTTTCGAGGCCATGGTACTTTCCTATGTATTTCCGGTACTGAGCCGCTTTGACAATACTGTAAAAAACACGATCAAGAACTCCATCCTGATGGCAATCCGCCACCTGCCGTGGACCATCATGATCCTGCTCGTCAATCTCTGTCCGCTGCTGATCTATGTATTCTCCACGACAAAGATTGTCAGCTATCTGATTCTTCTGATGTTCCTTCTGGGCTTTTCCACGGTAGCGCTTGGATGCTCCTGGTTCTTCGTAAACAAAATCTTCCCATTCTATATGCCTGAGGAAGAAAACGAGGTTCTGACACCGGAAGAAGAATCCTTACGGGCACTCGAAGCAATGGACAGACCAAGCCCGCTGACTGAACGTTCCGATGACGCTGCTCCGGCTGAAACTACCGATGCTGCAGAAACTGCTTCGGAAGAGGAATCTGCAAGCCCGGCTGAACAGACAGAAACAGACGAAACAAACGAATAAATAAACTGCATTTCATAAACAACTCCCCGCCGGGAACCGCATCTGCTGCGTGTTTCCCGGCGGGGAGTTGTCGTTTTCTATTCTCTTTTATTTTTCAACACTTCTCAGGCATCCTGCTGTGCTTCCTCCTGTACCGCTTCCGGTACGATCATCGGAGGCATCGGTTTTTTCTCCTTTACAGCTTCATCAAACGTAATCGTAACCTTGAACAGGTCGCCGTCCAGATAAATGTTGAAGCTTCCATGCTGCAATACCGTTAGGTTCTTTGCGATTGAAAGACCCAGGCCGCTGCCCTCGGTGCTCCGGCTGACATCGCCGCGGATAAAACGCTCCGTCAGTTCATCTGCCTGGAAGTTCAGCGGGTTCTCGGAAATGTTCTTGATCGAGAGCTGAATCTTTCCGTCTTTTTTGATGGCATCCACATAAACCCGTGTTCCCGGCATGGCATATTTGCAGACATTTACGTACAGGTTCTCAAGCACGCGCCAGATGCGGCGGCTGTCCGCACGGATCAGAAGCGGTTCCGGCTGGAGAATACAGATCAGGTCGAGATTGCGGCCTTCGAACCGCTCCGCAAATTCTCCGTTCACCTGCTGTACCAGTTCATTCAGGTTCAGGTTCATGAATTCCAGTTTAATATTTCCGGAACTGATCTTCGATGCCTCGACAAGGTCCTCCGTCAGCTGTTTCAGGCGCTGTGATTTTTCGTCGAGTACGCGGATATAATCTTTCGCTTTCTCGTTTTCAATATTTTCCCGTTTCAGCAGATCGACATAATTAATAATAGAAGTAAGCGGTGTCTTGATATCGTGGGATACGTTGGTGATCAGATCCGCTTTTAAGCGCTCGCTCTTCATCTGCTCCTGCACTGCCGCTTTCATTCCCTCTCCGAGCGAATTGACAATTCCGGCAAGCTGAAGGTTGTCTTCCCCCTGCAGCTCCGTCAGGTCAATCTTGTAATCCAGATCGCCCGCAGCAATCTCTTTTAAGCCATGTTCAATCTGTTTTCTTCCGGATGCCTCGCGCAGCAGAAGAAGCAGCACTGCGGCATCCATCACCAGGGTAAGGAATACGCCGAACATTCCGAAGCCGCAGCAGAGAATGATCTGCACGCCGCAGAAAACGCAGAACATAAGGATCGTTCGCTCCGACTCCTGTCTGCCTTCATAGAAGGTTCTTCCGGCAGACACGATCCGGTGGCCGACGCAGTACAAAAACGACTGTTTCCAGACGTTGCGTGCTTTGATCCGGCGCACCAGTGAGCAGTACGGAATCAGTGTGATCAGAAATCCGGCGAGGATGCCCGATGCGGCCACCAGGCTTCGCCATGTATCTGCTTCATTTCCATAGGATCCGCTGTAGATGTAGTTTCCGTCAAAATTCTGGATATAATGAACGCCGCCGTAGGAAAGTTCGATGCAGACAGCAACGATTCCAACTGCTCCCATCACAATCAGGATGGCGGCTGCAGCTGCGATTTCCGTGTACCACTGATCGAAAAAGTAAAGGCGGATTTCTTTGTTTTTTCCATTTCTTCCTGCCTGCAGTGTGAACAGGACCAGGCAGACCAGCGTTCCGATTCCGCCAACTGCAATCATCAGAAGAAGGAGCTGCATTTTCGGAAGCCACTGGCTGTAGATCTCACTGTACTGGGAGAAATAGTCGCTTGCTGCCAGATCCGGATCCAGTGCAACAAAGATCTTCTGATAATTATCTGCAATCTGATTGTTCAGTAGATAGCTTCTCGCTGCTTCCACGGCCGGGCTGTTTTTTCTTGTTGCATAAGAACGGACTTTGTCGGCACCGCCGGTCCGGTCAACAGCAAAGGCGAACGGATAGGGCGATTTCTGCGCAATGGCTGTTGTGTAACTATTTTTCCAGGAATCCACATTCGTATAGATATTTCCTTCTTTATCCTCCAGACAGTACCAGAGATTGTCATCGTCCGCATCGACGCTGATGCCGCTCTCCTGGTTTTTAAAAGCAGCAACTTCTTCCGTGACCCCGGAAAGTGTCATATACAGATCGCGGATGGATACCTTTTTCAGATTTGCCGCCGCGTACTCATAGAGGTACGTTCCCGCTTTCGTTTTCTGCGTTTCCAGGCTCATTCCCTGATCGTATAGATACAAAAACTGGGAGGAAACATCAGCAGGATCAATTTTTTTCTCTTTCAGGCTTTTCACTGCATTATCGGAAGGAAAGTAGACCTCGCCGTCCGGGGAAAAGCTGTCAAACGTCTCTGCATCTGCCGCGCTCACTTCTTCGGTGAGTGCGGCTACATCCGTCTCTTCTGTTTCCTGGCTCACGTCAGTTCCATCTTCGTATGCAAGATAGGCTTCTTTGTCAATTCCGGCATCGTTCGTCGCATAATTGTCCGCAGTATACGCTGCCACCTCATTGAGGTCTGCGCTGCTGCCGTCATCGTACATCTTGACAAGCTGGTCAATGGTGTACGTTGTACTTATCCCGCCGCTTCCCTCTCCATCGGTTGCAAAGGCACGGTAATCAATCTCTTTTGTTCCGTCGTATCGACCGTTTGTGCCGAATTTACTCATATCATTATAGTAGCTCATGACGTTATGAAGCTGCCGCTGCACCAGTGTGCCGCATGCGGTGGTTTCTTCAAACGCATACTTTTTTGCTGCCGCATTCGGCGTCAGGCCGACGCTGGAAAGCATCAGTGTCTGAATGCCCCCGAACAGCGCACTGGCGGCAAAAACGATCAGCAGAAGAAAAACGATCAGCTTCCCCGTCAGGCTGTAGAGTTTTCGTTCTTTCACAATTATTCACTCCTTATTATTGTTTCTCAATCTTATACCCAATTCCCCATACAACTTTCAGATAGCGCGGCTCCTTCGGGTTGATTTCGATTTTCTCACGGATGTGACGAATGTGGACCGCAACGGTGTTGTCCGCACCGATCGCCTCCTCGTTCCAGATGCTCTCGTAGATCTGTTCAATCGAAAATACCTTGCCTGGATTTTTTACCAGCAGCAGGAGAATGTTGTATTCGATCGGGGTCAGTTTGACTGGTTCGCCCTCGACGCTGACTTCTTTTAAATCGTCATTGACGAGAAGCCCGCCGACCTGATACACATTTTCTCCGTCGTCCGCCGGAAGATTTCCAAGTTTCGTGTAGCGCCGCAGCTGAGATTTCACCCTCGCCACCAGCTCGAGCGGGTTAAACGGCTTCGTCACGTAATCATCCGCGCCGATGTTCAGTCCCAGAATTTTGTCCACATCCTCTGATTTTGCGGACAGAATAATGATCGGAATACTGCTCTTTTCCCTGATTTTCAGCGTCGCACGGATGCCGTCCAGTTTCGGCATCATGACGTCGATAATCAGCAGCTGAATCTCCTCCCTCTCGAGCATCTGGATGGCCTGCATGCCGTCATATGCTTTCAGCACATGATAGCCCTCCTGGGTCAGATAAATCTCAATGGCGTCTACAATCTCTCTATCATCATCACATACTAAAATGTTGTACATTTCTTCTTTCTCCACCTTTCATTTTTTCTTTTCCGGCACTTTTTTTCCGCGCCGGACCTCCCACATGATTCAAAGATGATTGTACCGCAAATTCCCTCAAGTTGCCAGATGTCTTTTGTTTTCATCCTTACTGTACCAAAGGAATCTTTAGGTCCGCAAAGGAAAATCTTAAGTTTCTATAAAGTTTTGTCTGTGAATTCAGAGCTCAAACATTTTTTAGACAATTGCAATTATTTTCTTAGCACATCCCTGCTTGCCGTCTATGCGGATCGCAATAATTTAAAGATCATCAACGACCGGTACGGGCATGAAGAAGGGGACTTCTCCATCCGCCTTGTCGGACAGTTTCTGCAGGATTCCATCGGCAAACGCGGTGTCTGCGGACGCATCGGCGGCAATGAATTCGCATGTCTTGTTCCGTGTTCCGACGAAACAATGTCCAGGGATCTGTACCGGACGCTGCACTCCGCATTCGACATTTTTAATAGAACGAGCGAAAAAGCATATAATATTACCGTTTCCACCGGCTTTTATCTGCTTCCGAAAGACATGGATTCCACACTTCCGGAGATGCTCGCGCATGCGGATGCAATGCTTTACGAGGAGAAACAGAAACGAGATAAGAATGTTGCGAAAATTTTACCAAAATAGGAATTGATTTTTTTCTGGAAAGCAGTTAGAATACTTGAGGGATGATTTTTGAATCCCGTATTTCAAGCGAAACAGACCGGCAAAAACGGCTGTTTGATCAAAAAATTTCTAAAAAAAGGCAGGTGAACAGAATGGATAGTTGTGATTCTCATGGGCGAAGTACCAGCATAGGACGGGAACCGGAAAATATGCAGGATGACGGCCATCCTTCTGTCCTGCTTTAATCTTAAATATTTTCCCTTCTTATCCTATGAAAACCCGAAGTAAGACACATGATCCAAACCAGTTTTGAAACGTAATTCTCTGGTTCTTTTTTCGTGTGCTTTTACTGCCCTGTGAGGGTTCCAACATGCTTTTTCGCACCGACAGCACGCATGTTTTTTTCTGCTGTCAAAAAAAGAATGGAGGATAACGAAAAAATGGAAAAACGAGTACAGGATTATACCCAGGAGATCCTGGATACAATCCGCAGTAACTCTTCTCCGGCTGTCATGGGCAGCCGCCTGGAAGATTACCACGAAAATGACCTGGCAGATGTTCTGCCGCTTTTAACGGTTCCGGAGCGATGCAAACTGTACCGCATTCTGGACACGGACATGCTGTCCGATATTTTTGAGTATGCTGAATCCGACAACGTAGCCGAGTACCTCGAAGAGATGGATGTCAAAAAAGCCGCTTCCATCCTCTCCAAAATGGAGACCGATGCACTGGCCGAGGTTCTGCAGAAACTCGACAAAGCAAAGAAAAAACTTCTGATCGAACTGCTCGATCCGGAAGTACGCCACGATATTGAGATGATCGCCTCCTTCGATGAAGATGAAATCGGTAGCCGCATGACGACAAACTGCATCATCATCCGCGAGGATCTGAATGTCAAACAGGCGATGAGCAGCCTGATCGATCAGGCCGCAAAGAACGACAACATCTCTACCATCTTTGTTGTCAATGCGCAGCAGAAATTTTACGGAGCGATCGATCTGAAAAACCTGATCATCGCAAGACGCGACGAGACGCTCGAGGATCTGACCGTAACTTCTTACCCGTACGTATATGCAGAGGAGCCGATCAACGAGTGTATCGAAGAACTGAAGGATTATTCCGAGGATTCTATTCCGGTCCTCGACAATGACAACCGCCTACTCGGTGTCATCACATCATCAAACATCATCGACCTGGTTGATGATGAGATGGGTGAGGACTACGCGATGTTCGCAGGTCTGACCGCAGAGGAGGATTTAAAAGAGCCGTTAAAAGACAGTATGAAAAAACGTCTTCCATGGCTGATCATCCTGCTCGGTCTTGGCATGCTGGTTTCTTCTGTAGTCGGTATTTTCGAACAGGTTGTCACAACCCTTCCGATCATCATGACCTTCCAGTCCCTGATCCTTGACATGGCCGGAAACGTTGGTACCCAGTCCCTGGCTGTTACCATCCGTGTCCTGATGGATGAGTCCCTGACCGGAAAACAGAAATTACAGCTTGTTTTCAAGGAAATGCGCATCGGTTTCTGCAATGGTCTTCTGCTTGGTGTTCTGTCCTTTGCTGTCATCGGACTTTTCATCTTCTTATTCAAGGGAAAGACCATGATGTTCGCATTTTCCGTTTCCGCCTGCATCGGCATCGCACTGCTGCTGGCAATGCTGATTTCCAGTGCCGTCGGCACCTGCATTCCGCTGTTCTTCAAAAAGATCCACATCGATCCGGCGGTTGCTTCCGGTCCGCTCATCACGACGGTCAACGACCTTGTCGCTGTCGTTACATTCTATGGCCTGAGCTGGCTGTTCCTGATCGAGATGCTGCATCTCGCAGGCTGATCTTTTGATACGACTGAAAAATTTTTAAGAGGCAGATATCAACTTTTTCTGGTTTCGGAAAAAGCTGATATTTGCCTCTTATCTTTTCTCTTCCCTTCTTTACATTCCAAACAGAAACCGATATAATAGCAGGTAACGGTGCTTTTATGCTTTGACGTTTCACAGTGCCGCAAATATTTTGAAATGAGGGTTTTTGAAAACATGATTGTCAATCTCATCACCACAGTCTACAACTTTCTCTGGGGCGATCTTTTTACGATTCCGCTCCCGGGCGGCGGCAGTCTCGGAATCTCCCTTTTGATTCTTCTGCTGATCCCAACCGGCATCTATTTTACGATCCGGACACGTTTTCTTCCTATCCGTCTGTTCCCGGACATGATCCGTGCCCTGTCGGAAAAGAAAAATGAAAAAAGCAGCCTTTCTTCTTTTCAGACACTGATCGTTTCCACCGCAACGCGTGTCGGTATGGGAAATCTGGTCGGCGTTGTCGCTGCAGTCTCCGCCGGAGGCGCAGGTGCTGTGTTCTGGATGTGGGTGACGGCTATCATCGGCTCGTCTACCGCGTTTATCGAAGCTACGCTCGCACAGCTTCACAAAGAAGAAGATCCTCTGTACGGCGGCTACCGCGGCGGTCCTGCCTACTACATTCACGATCTGGTTGAAGACCACCTCAAGAAGAAAAAACGATACGTTCTGCCGGCTGTTCTGTTTGCCATTGCCGGTCTGATCTGCTGGTGCGGTATCAGTCAGGTAATCAGCAACTCCGTGGCTTCTTCTTTTAAAAATGCATTTTCCATTCCGCCGCTTTACACCAGTATCATGCTGGTGATTCTTTCTGCAATCATCGTACTGCGGAAAAATGCAACCGTAAAGGTGCTGGATTTTATAGTTCCTGTCATGGCAGTCTGCTATTTCTTTATCACACTGTTTATCATCGCAGTCAACCTCCGTCAGATTCCTTCTGTGTTTGCACGCATTTTTGAGGAAGCCTTCGGACTTCGTCAGATGGCAGCCGGCGGTTTTGGTGCTGTTCTGATGAACGGTGTAAAGCGTGGTCTGTTTTCGAATGAAGCCGGTTCCGGCTCCGCTCCATGCGCCGCTGCCGCCGCAGAATGTGACCGCCCGGCCAAAGCAGGCCTTGTACAGGCGCTCGGCGTTTTTGTTGACACAATCGTCATCTGCAGCTGCACCGCAATGATTATGCTGCTTGCACCAAAGGATCTGATTAATGGCCTTTCCGGCATGGATCTCTTGCAGACCGCCATGCAGTATCATCTGGGAAAATTCGGTGTGATTTTCATTGCACTTACGCTGTTTTTGTTCAGCTTTTCCACGTTCCTCGGCATTTTGTTCTATGCCAGAAGCAACGTTGCCTACCTGTTCGGTGACAAGTGGTGTTTCCAGACCGCTTACAAGGTTCTTGCACTTGTAATGCTGTTTATCGGCGGTATTGCCGCATACACTTTTGTGTGGGATCTTGGTGATGTCGGCATCGGGCTGATGACAATTTTCAACATTATTGCACTGTATCCACTTGCAGGTGAGGCGCTTTCCGAGTTAAAATCATATGAGGAGTCGAAGAAATCGTAAATCCTGTGGATTGCTGTTTCGGACCGAAAAATGGGTTTTTGAAAAAGGAGGTTTTTACACATGATCATTGAACCATCAAACTACACGTATGAGACAATGCCGGACTACACAGACGCGGTAGACGGCGCCGTGGAAATTCCGGTGACCGGAGAGGAAATTGAGATCCGCTATGCGCATGAAGTTGTCTACGACGAGGCGCACAATCTTCATCTGGAAATTTTCACACCATTCCAGATGGCGCACCCGGAGCGCACTTGGCCGTGCATCACATTTATTCAGGGATCCGCCTGGATGAAACAGTATGTCTACCAGAAGGTCGGCATGATCGCCCGTCTGGCGCAGCGCGGCTACGTTGTTGCAATCGTCGAATACCGTCACAGCGGAATCGCACATTTCCCAGCGCAGATCATCGACGCAAAAAATGCGGTACGTTTTCTGCGTGCGCATGCGGAGGAATACAAGCTGAATCCATCGCAGATGTTCCTGATGGGAGATTCTTCCGGCGGACAGGTTTCTTCCGTTGCCGGCATGACCGCAAAGAGCGGAAAACTTGACGAGCCGATCAATGAGGAAAGCTGCGAGGTATGCGGTATTATCGATCTGTACGGAGCTGTTGATGTGACACTGCCGTACGGCTATCCGATAACGCTGAACCATCAGAAACCAGACAGCCCGGAGGGCATGCTGATGGGCTATGACATTACCGAGCATCTTGAGGAGGCTAAGGCAGCCTGCTCCAAAACATACGTGAACGAGGATTTCCCGCCGATGCTGATCGCACACGGCACCAAGGACACGATGGTGTTCTGCCAGCAGAGTGTCGATCTCTACCACGCATTAAAGGATGCCGGAAAAGATGTACAGCTGTATCTTCTTCGCGGCGCAGACCACGGCGGTGCCGCATTCTGGACCGAGGAAATGATTACCGTTTACGATAACTTCTTCAAAAAATGTTTGGGTGAATAACATGAGAATTGCTTACTGCGAAGATGAACCGGCGCAGCGTTCCCGGATGGAACTGCTGCTCCGCACCTTTGCGGAGCGAAAAAGGCTTCCTCTGACCGTGGAAGCCTTTTCAGACTCCGCCGCTTTTCTGTTCCAGTATCCCGGCTCGTATCCGTTTGATCTCATCTTTCTCGATATTGATCTCGGCGGAATGGACGGCATGGCGCTGGCGCGGAAAATCCGTGAAACGGACAGTGAGGTGCCGATTCTCTTTCTGACGAATCATAAAGAATATGTTTTCGAAGGATATGAGGTGCAGGCGTTCCGGTATCTCTTAAAGCCGGTGACAGAGGATACACTGTTTCCGCTGCTCGAGGAGCTGCAGGCGATGCGCGGACAGGAAAAGCCGCATCTGCTGCTTTCACTTGGCGGGGAGACGCAGAAGCTGTTTCTCTCCGACCTGCTTTTTGTGGAATCCGATAATCATTATCTGACGCTGCATACAGCCGCCGGAATGGAAACTTTTAAGAAAAATCTGTCGGAGTTCCGCGAAGAACTTTCTGCCGCATGGCAGGCTTCTGGTGAGACGGGGGAATGTTTTGCGGCCGCACACCGGAGTTATCTTGTGAATCTCGCTCATGTGGAGCGGATCACGCGGACGGAATGTCTCTTGTCGGACGGAACAAAAATTCCGGTCAGCCGCGGATGCTATGCATCACTCAACCATGCGTTCCTGCAGTTTTACCGGCCGAATGCGTTTTAAAGGTTTTGCATTTTTTAATTTCCAATTCCGAACGAACCGAGGTGATGTTTCATGGCGCACATTCCATTTTTATCCCATTATCTGGAACGCAAAAATATCGAATACCAGAACCAGCTTCTCGCCCGCCAGGTCGAGGAAGTGCAGAATATCTATCTGACAATGCGCGGCTGGCGCCATGATTACCACAATCATCTGCAGTCAATGAAGGCATATGTTGAGATGGGACAGTATGATAAGCTGCAGGAATATCTCGGGCTGCTCGAAAATGATCTCGATCAGGTCAACCAGCTCTGCGACTCGGGGAATGTGAATCTCGATGCGATTTTAAATTCCAAAATTTCACTCGCCGAAAAGAACGGCATCCGCGTGGATTACAAGGCAGCCTGCCCGGCCAATCTTACGGTGAGTGATATTGATCTCTGCGCGCTGATCGGAAATCTGATTGACAATGCGGTGGAAGCATGCGAGGGCCTTGCGGATCCCTATATCCGGCTTTATATTGGTGTGCTGAAAAACCAGCTGTATATTTCCGTTACGAATGCAACAAAGGATACTGTGCGGAAGCTGGACAGCGAGTATATCACCACGAAGCGCGGAAATCACGGGCATGGGCTGAAACGGATCAATCTTGTTGTGGAAAAGTACGAAGGATATATCAACCGGCAGAACGAGCCCGGCGTTTTCGTGACGGAGATTATGCTGCCGCTGTAAAAAGCTCTTTCCAGAATTTTTTGATTTTGTCCGATGATTCTACAGAAAAATTTTGCAGAACGTGAACACTTTTTTTGCTGTTCGCGTTCTTTTTTGTTCCATTTACGTACTTTTCCCCCGTGTTTTGCATGAATATGGTAGGATAACTACAGTTCACGAAAGACATGTGACAGAGGAGGTCTTTATGTATTCATTATGGTCTAACTACATTTATATTCATCGGGAGCTGTGGCATTACAGCAAAAAGCCGTTTCTCTTTCAGGCACTCGAAATCGTCTCACAGGTGCTCACCGGCTTTTTCGGGATTCTGCTTCCTGCCGGGATTCTCCTGTTTCTGGAACAGAGCAGCGGCTTTTCCGGATTTGCACTTGGAACGCTCGTTCTCTTTCTTTGCTATGCCGTTGTTTTTGTCAGCCACACCTTTCTGCAATCGCGGAACGCCTGGCAGTATACCGAATTCCGGACCGGCTTTTTTACGCGCCGCCTTCTCTGTCATTTCATGCAGATAGATTATGCGGTTCTGACAGAACCAAAAACGCTGCAGCTCGCCGAAAAAGCCGTCGGAGCCACCTGCAGCAACTGGGTCGGCGTGGAAGGCATGTTCCGATACGATGTCACAATTTATTCTTCGTTTCTTGGGCTGATTCTCTACGCAGGACTGATCGGAACCGTCCATCCGGCTATCATTCTTCTGCTGCTTGTGCTCTCGGTTCTGCAGTTTCTCAGCTACCGCCGCGCGGCTTCTTACGAAGTCCGCCGCAGAGACGATCTGTCTGAAATTGAAGTATCGCAGCGCTATTTCCAGAAACAGTCGTACAACACATCCGCCGGAAAGGATATCCGTCTGTATCAGCTGAACGGATGGCTCGATGGTGTTTATCGCCAGCTCAACAAGCGGTATCAGAAAATTCTGTTCCGCATCCGCAGCGCCTACTTTGCAAATGATCTGCTGACACTTACACTACAGCTTCTGCGCGACGGAATCTGCTATGGCTTTCTGATTTACCGTCTATCCCACGGCACGATGACCGTATCCGGCTTTGTGCTTGCGCTCGGTGCCGTCTCCGGTTTTTCTTCATATTTTAACGAGATCACCGCCGCGCTCTCCAAATCCGTGCTCTGTCTCGAGCAGATCCGCTGGCTGCGGGAATTCTTCGATCTCCCGTTCCCTGCAGGCCACACGCTGCCGTTCCGGCCGGAACTTGCGGAAGAAAAACCGCTGGAAATCTGCTTTTCCCACGTCTCGTTTTCCCATCCGGGCGGCGATAAAAGGATCCTCGATGATGTCAGTTTTACACTCCATGCGGGCGAGCATACGGCACTTGTCGGCATCAACGGCGCCGGAAAATCCACCATTGTCAAGCTGATCTGCGGGCTATATCAGCCAACGGAAGGGAATATCACCATCAACGGCATTCCCCTTGGCAGTCTGAATCCGGCACAGTATTACAAAGCAATCGCGGCGGTCTTTCAGGACCCGTTTGCACTCTCGTTTTCGATTGCAGAAAATGTGAGCTGCTCCCCACTGGAAGAGACCGATCGTAACCGTTGCCGAGAAGCACTCATCCGCGCCGGACTCTGGGAAAAAATTGCAAGTCTGCCGCAGAAAGAAGAAACCTATCTTGGCAAGGATATGGCGGACGACGGCATTACGCTTTCCGGCGGTGAAATGCAAAAACTGATGATGGCGCGGGCACTCTATAAAAATTGCCATCTGCTCCTGCTCGATGAGCCGACGGCTGCGCTCGATGCAATCTCGGAAAATAAAATGTACGAAACCTACAGCACACTGCTGAAAAATAAGACTGCGCTTTTCATCTCGCACCGTCTTGCATCGACACGCTTCTGCGATACGATCCTGTTTCTCGAAAACGGAAAGATCAAAGAATGCGGAACCCACGATGAGCTGATTGCCCTTGGCGGATCGTATGCGCATATGTTTGAGGTGCAGAGCCAGTATTATCAGGAAACGGAGGAAGATATCTGATGAAAATGAAAGAACGGTTTCATGCCATCTGCCGCTTTTTAACTATGGTGAGCCAGGGCAATCACCGCGTGCTGTTCTGGCTTCTCGGAAGCGCTTTTGCAGCTGCAACGCTGCCGTATCTCTCCTTGTTTTTCTCGGCGCGAATTTTGAATTTACTGCTTGCAAAGTCGTACCGCGCCTGTCTGTATACTGTTGTCGTCTTTCTGCTTACGCAGTATGGGCTGGGATTGTTTGAAAAAATCTGCCGCCAGTATCTCAACGGCCAGAAGGAGCTCTGTCTTGCACGCACGGAACAGAAAATCACCGCAAAGGCGCTGGAGCTGGAGTTTGAGAAATTCGAAAAAACAGAGACGATGGATGCCATCCGGCGCACCAACGTCTCCTCCATGGGATCGGGAAATGTGGGTGACCAGCTCATTGTCATTCATACGCTGATCACTTCCCTGCTCTCGGTTCTCTATGCCCTGTTTTTCCTGCTCCGTCTGTTTCTTCTGTCCGACAGCAGCAGGAATAACTTTTTCACCTCGTCGTTTTCGATGCTTGCACTGCTCCTGCTCTGTGGTGTGCAGCTTGCACTTTCCTCCCGCATCAACCGCAGGAGTACGCAGAAAAAGATAGAGCTGAACCAGGGCAACGACCATTCCAACTCGGTTGCCAATTATCTCGTTAATGTGATGCTTGAAGAACGGCGCGCGGACGATATCCGCATCGGTCATCTCGATCATTTTCTCGACGTACAGTTTGGAAAAGCCATGGAACACTTTCTGCCGATGTACCTCGACTTCGCCCGCTTCTCCGCCATCACAGACGGAAAAAACGCGCTGCTTTCGCTCCTTTCCAATTTCGCTGCGTACCTTGTGATCGGCGCCAGGGCTCTGTACGGCGTTCTCCCCATTGGGGATGTTCTTCTGTATGCCGGTTCCGTGACACGCGCCATGAGTGATCTTCAGACATTTCTCGCAACCGGATCGGAGTTCGACTATATCAATTCCTATCTCTCGACCTATGAGGATTTCATTGCGCAGCCGTCTATGGCCTACGACGGTACACTGCCGATTGAGAAACGCGACGACGGCCAGTACGAATTTGCGTTCCACGATGTCTCATTCTCTTATCCCGGTACGAATATTCCGGTACTCGAACATGTGACACTGTCCTTTGCCGTCGGCGGAAAAACCGCCCTCGTTGGCCGTAACGGAGCCGGAAAGACAACACTCATCAAGCTGCTCTGCCGCCTGTATGAGCCAACTTCAGGTTACATCACCCTGAATGGCATTGACATCCGCAAATATAGCTACAAAGAGTACACGCAGGCATTCTCCGTCGTTTTCCAGGATTTCCACCTGTTTTCCCTCCCGCTCGACGAAAACATCGCCGCCGGAACCGAGATTGATGAAGCTGCTTTGCAATCCTCTCTTGCAAAAGTCGGTCTCACCGACCGTGTACAGCAACTCCCGCAGGGCGTCCGCACCCGCCTTTACAACAACAACGGCTCCGGTGTCGACCTTTCCGGCGGCGAGGCCCAGCGCACCGCCATCGCCCGCGCCCTCTACAAGGATGCCCCGTTCGTCATCCTCGACGAGCCGACCGCAGCCCTCGACCCGATCGCTGAGGCTGAAATCTACGAACAGTTCAGCCAGATGACCGCCGGCAAAACCGCTGTCTACATCTCCCACCGCATGAGCAGCTGCAAATTCTGCGACCGCATCATCGTCCTCGACCACGGCCGCATCGCCGAAGACGGAACCCACGACACCCTCCTCGCAAACCACGGCATCTACGCCAATCTTTACGAAACCCAGGCCCAATACTACACCTGAGTCCTCACCATCCCGTCCCCCACAACGTAAATGGGAGTCAGAAAAACACAACCCCTGGCAGTTCGTGCTAAGAACTTCCAGGGGTTGTGTTTTTCTGGCTCCCCTCCACTTATTTCAGGAATGCAAACGGCTCCTCATCATGAATAAAATGCATCAGATGATAAGAACACATAATTGCTACATTTTCTTCCTTTAAGATTCTCTTTGCCTCCTCGCGGTCAGCAAGGACAACTTCGATCACTTCGCTCTCTTCGAGGTATTTGCGGCTGATCTTGCCCTCGCACCAGCCGTAAACGGCAGAGCATGCTTCATCGGTCAGGCCGATTGTGGTGAAGAACGGTTTCTCGTAGCAGGGATCTACTTTCAACGGGTGAAACGTAAGACCGGTCTCCTCATGCATCTCGCGCACGGCAGCCTCATGGAACTCCTCGCCCGGTTCCACCAGGCCTGCCGGGAATTCGTAGATGTAGTCATCAATGGAAACGCGGTACTGGCGCACCAGGACAATTTTGTCGCGTTTTTCCCCGTACAGACTGTACATCAGCACACCGTCCGGCGTATTTTTCCTTGTTTTAATCTTCATCTGCTCGATGGATTTTGCGCGGGAAGCCACGTAATAGCGGAAGTGATGGTTTACTTTGTTTGTCCCTTCCACCAGGTAAAGATTTACGAACGGATTTTCCGTCTGTTTTGTGATTTTTTCAACATTCGGCATAAGTAACAACCTCTTTCTTTTCTCTTTTACTGGTCAAAATCAGTCTCAAACACGCCCTCCGGGGTGCGCATCGTCAGCACGCCGAGGTTGAATTCATCATCCATCACCGTGATGTGGTACTCGAAAATCACATCATCATCAAATTTCGATAATACCACATAGGAACCGTTCTCTTTTCCCTCGATCTGGTCGCAGATGTCATCGTAAACATCGCTTCCCGAAATCGGCCGCGGATAGCCGGATTCTTTGATTTTCTTTTCAATCATTTCATATAATTCGTTCATGTTCTGCCCTCGTTTTTCTTTTTATCGGTTATGTTTCATTGTACCACGAAAAGACCCGCGGGGACAATCCATTGCGGCGATTCACCGTGAACTTTTTTTATTTTCATACATCTTCTGGTCCGCCTGTTTCATGATGACGGATTCCGAGATTTCCATGTTTTCCCGGACCATTCCGCCGACGGTGCCGTTGATTCTGTTGTACGCCGTCATGATGCCCTCTGCACCGCTCTCCTCAATACATCTGCGGAACGGCTCGAGATACAGCTCATATTTATTCCGCGGGTCAATCGAAGAGTTCTTCCAGCCGCGGCCGACCTCGGTGTTGTTTCCATAGAAGTGTTTCAGGGTTGATGCACAGCGCAGATATTTTGGATCGTCGCCCTGCATTCCCTCGATGTAAGCGCCGGCCATTTTTCCGGTCAGCACAGGGTCCTCGCCGTAGCCCTCCTCGTTTCTTCCCCATCTCGGATCACGCTCGAGGTCAACGGTCGGTGCCCAGCGGCTGCGGGAAGGATATCGTCACGTCCGGCTTTCCTTTACGATCTCAACCGCCTCTTTCACCAGCTCTTCGATGCGGTCGAATTCGTTGTTTTCAATCATCGTATTTTTTACCATCCAGCTTCCGCCGCATGCTGCGATGCGGTCGTATGCCAGGTATTCTCTTACATTCTGCGGGTTGATGCCGCCGGTCGGCATGAATTTCATCATGGTGTACGGTGCTGCGATGGCACGGATGTATTTCAGTCCGCCTGCCGGTTCTGCCGGGAAGAATTTCACCATGGTGAGCCCAAGACCGATTGCCTGCGCCATCTCAGTCGGGGTCACGATGCCCGGGATCACTGGTACTTCGTGTGCCTGGCACCATTTTACTACCTCCGGGTTGAGGCCCGGGCTGACGATAAATTTTGCTCCGGCTTTCACGGCGCGGTCCGCCTGCTCGGTTGTGAGCACAGTTCCGGCTCCCACCAGCATCTCCGGGAATTTTTCGCTCATAATGCGGAGGGATTCTTCTGCCGCATCGGTGCGGAAGGTCACCTCGGCGCAGGCAAGTCCGCCCTTGCAGAGAGCTTCGGCAAGCGGCTCTGCTTTTGCTGCATCCTGTAAAACGACAACCGGCACAATGCCGTATGTTCCAAGCTGTTCGAGAATCTGATTCATGATAGCTGTTCCTCCGTTTTGATCTTTATCTGAAATTTATTCTGCATTCTGTTTTTATTTTATTCCCTTGTATCATAACCGGACAAGTTGTTTTTTTCTATTGTGCGAATTGCCGAATACATTGTAAAACTTGCTGTTTTGTGATATGCTGGGAATTGTTGTTATGGTTCAAAAATATCATTTTTTTGCAAGGATGCTTTTATTATGAAAGAAAAACTGCAGACGAAATTTGCCACCCGGCAGTACATGATTTCGGATACGTTTGAGTTATACTATTACAGCACCGACGATGTGCCCGGCGTAAAAGAACATACGCATACGCATTATGAGTTCTATCTCTTTCTCGAAGGGGCGATCTCACTAGAAATCGACGGAGTGCTCTACACACCGACGCCCGGCGATCTTCTTCTGATTCCGCCCGGCGTGCCGCATCATCTGGTGATGCACGACCTGTCTGTGCCGTACCGCCGCTTTGTGTTCTGGGTCAGCGCCGCTTTTGCAGAGCAGCTCCGCGCCCGTTCCGCCGACTACGTTTACCTGATGGAATACGCTGCCGAAAATCAGAAATATCTGTTCCCGCTCGATTCCGTCGAGTTCAACACGATCCAGTACCGCACCATCCGCCTGATCGAAGAAATGCGGTCCGATCATTTTGGAAAAGAGACGCAGATTTTTCTCTACGTCAGCGACCTGCTGATGCAGATCAACCGAACGGTGTATGAGCAGCATCACCCGCTCACCCGGAAAGCACAGCTCTCGCTGTATGAACAGCTCTGTTTCTATATTGATGAGCACCTGTCCGAGAATCTGTCGCTCGAACGGCTGGCGGCGGAACTTTTTGTGAGCAAATATCACATTGCACACGTTTTCAAGGATGAAATCGGCATGTCGATCCACCAGTACATTTCCAAAAAGCGGCTGGCAAGGTGCCGTGAAGCGCTGCTCGGCGATGTACCGGTCACGAAGGTGTATCTGCTGTTCGGATTTCACGACTATTCGAGTTTTTACCGCGCGTTTAAAAAAGAGTACGGAATCTCGCCGAAGGATTTTAAAGAACTGCATACCGTTACCAGCGATTAACACGGTCGTTCCAAATGCACTGTTCACTTTGTACTTTTCAGGAGGATTTTTAATATGTTTCAGATGTGGGGAAAATTAGTGGAAAACAATCATATTCTTCAGGATCTTACCGTCTGCATCGACGATGAGGATACCAGAACGCACAAGGTCTTCCGTGCGCTCGATGAAATCTGTGATGCCTGGAATCTGGCGAAGCCGATCTGGCTCGATACGAATATTTCGGAGTTTAAACGGAGATCGAAAACGCGGTTCACACAGGATAATTTTATTGAATCGCTGGAGTTTGATTATCTGGAAATTCAGATTACAGAGGAATAATGTTCTCTCGTTTTTGCAGCGAATAAAGCAAATGCAAAAGCCGGGCATCCGGCGGAACTTGGGAGCGGCTGTTCTTACAGTCCCCTCTGCGGTTCCGTCGGATGTCCGGCTCTTTTTATGTATTTTGTCCCTGGCTTTGTATCCCTTTTATACCACGCGGTTTTCCATGCCGCCTTCCAGGTACGAAGCAATATTTTTCTGCACCAGTCCGATCAGGCGCGTGCGGGCTTCCTTCGATGCCCAGGCGATGTGCGGCGTGATGTACAGGCGGTCGTCGTCCGCCATTTTCAGCAACGGACTGTCACTGCGGATCGGCTCGCTGGAAAGTACATCGAGCGCTGCTCCGGCGATCAGGCCTTCGCGCAGGGCACAGCAGAGGTCACGCTCATTCACGATCGAGCCGCGGCCGACGTTGATCAGAATTGCGTTCCGCTTCATGTTGGCAAACGTTTCGATATTCATCAGGTTCTCGGTCGCCTCATTTAACGGGGCGTGGATGGAAACCACATCAGAATCCTTCAGCAGACGATAGAGATCGACCCGCTCGTAGTCCGGATCGTCGTGTGCACCGGAGGTGGAGTAATAGATCACACGGCAGCCGAATGCCTGTGCAATCGAAGCCACTTTTCTGCCGATCGCGCCAAGGCCGATGATGCCCCACGTCTTGCCCTCCAGCTCGGTGAACGGTCTGTCCATGCAGGTGAAAAGGCTGCTGGCGGCGTAGCTGCCGTTTTTTACGTAATCATCGTAATAACGGAGTTTTTCTGCCAGATAGAAGTACATCGCAAAGGTGTGCTGGGCCACGCTGACGGTGGAATAGCCGGCGACGTTCGTCACGGCGATGTTGTGGCGCTTCACATAATCGAGATCGATGTTGTTGATGCCGGTTGCGGTGACGCAGATCAGTTTCAGGTTCTCCGCGCCGGACAGGGTGCGGCTGCACATGCGCACCTTGTTGCAGATGACAATATCCGCCTCCCGCACACGCTCCGGGCATTCCTCCTCCGTTGTTTTTTCATATACTGTCACTTCTCCAAAACGGGAAAAGCCGGACAGATCCATGTCCTTTCCCAGTGACTCTGCCTCAAGAATTACAAGTCTCATGTTGGTTCCTCCTTTTGCAGATGATGATTCTGCTTTATCCGGGAAAGCAGTGCCGCCTGTCTGTTTTGAAAGACGGCACTGCCTGAAATATTTTTATCTTAGATACCTGCGGACTGCCGATTCGGAAATATGGTCATGTCGATATGCCATGCTCCCCGGCCTGATCCCCTGGTATTTACACGTATTCGCTGATAATCTCCCTCATCAGCTTCTCTTCCTCTGGCGTCAGCATTCCGGCAAACCTGCTCTCGGCCGCGGCGGTCTGGCGGATGCCCTCCCTGACTTTCGAAATCCTCGCTTCTTTTTCCGGGTCTGCGAACAGTTCATTCCGCTCTTTGGCGGACTCGCTTCCCGCAGTCTGCGGTTTTGCTTTCGCCGCTCCGGTTCCTTCCTGTGCCATGGTTTCCGCCTGCACCGGCTGCCATTCGGTCTGCTGTACGGTTTCCAGCACCGCACTCTGTTTCGTCGCTGCAAACTCATTTTCCAGATAGTCTGTCCAGCCGTTCAGCAGAATTTCCTCTTTTCCGCCGAAATCCAGACAGAGCCGGAAAAAGACAAGGCATCCGGCGAGCGCGATGCCCGTTCCGAGGTAGCGCATCAGCTCCGCCTCTCCATAACGGTATCGGTAGATCGCCCACAGCGAAAGAATCGACAGCGCCAGAACCGTGAGGATCATATTCTGGCTTCCGCGCAGAAGCGTCGGGACTGCCATTCCCGCTGACCTGCCCTGTGCAATCTGGCTGCGCATAAACGCCCCGGCATTCGAAAAGGGATGCGCTTTTCTCTGACACGTTTCCAGCACCGACCTGGTCCATTTCGACTTTGGTTCCTTCAGCCTTCCGAGATCGCGGATGGCCCGGGTGTAGAAACGGTTATTCCAGAACAGGCACCACACACCGGCGATTCCTGCTGCTATCATTGCGTATAAGAACACATTTTGTTTCACACAAAACTCCAGCATTCTTATTCCCCCTGATGATTTTTGAATTTGCCTGTCATGATCATATGCCGGTGCTCCCGTTCCGTTGCGGTGCATCGGCGGATGCCGCGGCAGAATTTGCGCGCACAGGATTCTTCCGCTGGCATATCGGACAGAAGGACGTCTCCTCCTCCGATGTGCCACAGTATAGCACTGCCGGAAAAATTTGGAAACAAAAAACGTTCGTCAAATTCTTTGTGATTCTGTGCTTTTTCGCGTGAATTTTTATTTTTCGTTCCTTCAGGGGACTGCTTTCGTGCCGGTTCGCGTGGTTTCGCTGGTTTTCGCCTGCCCGTTTGTCGATTTTTTCTTCTTGCTTTTTTTAGATTACAGGCGTTTTACCATTTCCTGCAGCAGGTTGACACAGTGGCGGGCTGCCTCGCTCTCAAAGGTCGGGTAGTCCATTGTTGCGCTGTCGTCTGCTTTGTCGGAGATGGCGCGGAGTACGACGTATGGAATCTTGTTCAGATAAGCGCCCTGCGCAATCGCAGCGCCCTCCATCTCGGCGCAGGAACCGTTGAATTCCTCGATCAGACGGTTTTTCACTTCTTTGCTGGAAATAAACTGGTCACCGCTGACCACGCGTCCGCGGAATACCTGGATTTCCGGATTGACTTCCTTGCAGACTTCCTCTGCCACCTCTGCGAGGTGCTCGTCTGCCGGGAAACTTAAAACACCCATCTGCGGAATCTCGCCGAGCGGGTATCCGAAGATGCGCACATCCATGTCGTGCTGAACAGCATCGGTCGAAATGACGATATCGCCGATGTTGATTTCATTCCGCAGGGAGCCTGCAATTCCGGTGTTGATGACACAGTCCACGCCGTAATCATCTACAAGAATCTGGGTGCAGATACCGGCATTTACTTTGCCGATTCCGCTGCGCACAACAACCACTTCTTTTCCGTTCAGGTAACCGTGGTTGAACTCCATGGATGCTTTCGTGCGGATTGTAACATCCGTCATCATTTCCTTTAAGCTTGCAACTTCAACTTCCATTGCACCGATGATTCCGATTAACTTCATGTTTATGATATCCTCCAATAACTTTACATGTACTCCCCGATTCTTTCTGTTCTTGCTTTTATGAAATCATTTTTGTCAGCGGTCAGCCGCTAAAGTAAGAACGGAAAACTCCGGGAGTCCATTTTCTTTTCCTTCTGGTTTCTTTGTAATTCCTGTTACAGTATACAATAAATTTTGGATCTGTGGTATCTTTTTTCTTTGCTGTTTTCGTAATCTATGGTATAATAGCAGGAACCGAAGAATTATCGTGGCTGAAGTTCACGATAATGTTCTAATTTTTTATTCACAAAGGAGGATCTTATCGATGGAATATACAACAAAAGGTACCTGTTCCAGAAAAATTCTGTTTGAGGTAGAAGACGGTAAAGTACACAACGTACAGTTCGTAGGCGGATGCAACGGAAACACACAGGGTGTTGCAAGACTCGTTGAGGGCATGGACGTAAACGAAGCCATCTCCCGCATGAAAGGCATCGACTGCAACGGACGCGGAACATCATGTCCAGACCAGCTTGCAAAAGCACTGGAACAGGCAATTCAGAAATAACTCTTTTTAACGCTTGCTCTTTTTTATAATAAATCCCCGGGAATGCTCACCCGGGGATTTTGTAATTTATGCACTTCTGTTTTTTCTTTTCTGATGCAGCACAGCCTCCCTGCCGCCTGCTTTCTGCCGCTCTTTCTTCTATATATAATAGCGCGGTCTTTCTTCCTTCCGGTCGCTGAAACAGTTTTATCTGTCCCATTTGTCGCAGAGACTGTTGATCTGATCGGCAAATTTCGAAAGGTCTTTGTTAGCACCGCCTTTGTTTCTTGTAATGACGGTGAGCAGCCGCTGACCAGCCGCAACGAGACGATCGAAGACGGCATTTCCGCTGCTTCTCGTGCGCAGTGTTCCTGCGTTTGCCGTTGTTTCCTTCTGGATCGGAATGCCGACAGTTTTCTCGATAAATTCATTTTCTTTCAGATCAAATACGGTTCCGGAGAACGGAGCCATCGCCGGGTAGCGGAATTCATCCCACAGTTTTTCTGCAAAAAGTTCCGTCACCTTATCCTCTCCGTGCGTCACGAAAACGCGGTCCGGTTTTGCCCGCAGACTGCCCGCCCATTTGAGCAGTCCTTCCTGATCTGCGTGGCCGCTCATGCCCGGGAACTGGATGATGTGCGCGTTCACATGAACCTCTTCCTGGAACAGTTTCACTTCCTTCGCGCCTCCGATCAGCGCCCGTCCCAGTGTACCGACGGCCTGATAGCCGACGAAGAGAACCGTACTCTCCTGCCGCCAGAGGTTGTGCTTCAGATGATGCTTGATTCGTCCTGCATCGCACATGCCGCTCGCGGATATGATGACCTTCGGGGTTTCGTTGAAGTTGATGGCTTTCGACTCATCGGATGTAATCGAGAGCTTTAAGCCCGGAAACAGAATCGGATTAATGCCCTGCGCAAGGAGCGCAGCTGCATCGGAATCGTAGCACTCTTTCTGATGATCGCGGAAAATATTGGTTGCCTCAACGGCAAGCGGACTGTCCACGTAAACCGGGAATTCGCCGTGGCCGTGAACCAGATGTTCTGCCTTAATTTCACGAATAAAGTACAGCATCTCCTGCGTTCTTCCAACAGCAAACGACGGGATCACGAGGTTGCCGCCGCGGTCGAGCGTTTCCTGAATGATTTTTGCCAGCTCCGGTACATAATCCGGTTTCGGACCGTGGCTCCGGTCACCGTAGGTGGATTCCATAATCACGTAATCAGCGCTCTCTGGGTACTCCGGGTCGTTGATCAGCGGCTGATGGATATTTCCGATATCACCGGAGAAGAGCAGTTTTTTCGTCACACCGTCCTCTGTCAGCCACAGCTCAATGGATGCGGAGCCGAGCAGATGACCGGCATCGAGGAAACGGATCTGAATGCCGTCCGATAGTGTCACACGCTGATGATACGGAATGCCCTCCAGTAAGCGGATCACGCCGAGGGCATCCTCCATTGTGTATGGTGTGACGTAATCTTCTTTTCCCGCCCGGCGGTTTTTGCGGTTCCGCCACTCGGCCTCGGCGAGCTGAATGTGTGCGCTATCGCGGAGCATGATGTCCGAAAGCGCTACCGTCGCCGGGGTCATATAGATTGGACCGCGGAAGCCGTGTGCATACAGCAGCGGCAGATTTCCGGTGTGATCGATGTGCGCGTGCGTGATCAATACGAAATCCAGCTGGGATGCTGGAACCGGAATCGGCTTGTTTTCATAAATATTCGGTCCCTGCTCCATACCGCAGTCCACTAAAAACTTCTTCCCGGCAGCCTCCAGATAATAACAACTGCCCGTCACTTCATGTGTTGCTCCAAGAAATGTAAGACGCATAAGATGCCTCCTGTTCTCCCGTTTTGTTCGGGGACAAAATGTTGTCACTGCGGGTCAAATCACGCGTTATGCGTTTGGCCCGTTATCGCGGCAGTCGTCAAGTTCTCATGCCAGCATGGTCTTTGACGCGTTGTCCGCGAAAATAATCTGAAATTCCTTTTGTATTTTATGCTTATTCTCTCTTTTTTGATTATTATAGCATAATATCTGGCAGATTCCAACGGAATTTTAAGGCAGATTGCACAACAATCTTGATATTTTTGTTCAATTATGGGCATCGGCCGCCGGAAGTGCATAGAAAAGAGGCACCGGTATTCCTGCAGTAATACCGATGCCTCACTTATCGGGGCCAGCCGATGTTCCGTATGATCACTCACACGCTGAACATAGTAACACATGATGACTCAGATCTGTGTTGTGGTTGGAAAAAGGAATTTCGACGCGTTGAAAATCCTGAAAGATCTGCGTTTTCGTCTTAATATATTCATTGTTATAAGGTTTCTATAGGGGACTGGCCCCGTGGGGTTTTAAAGGGATGAGGGAGTTACAAATTACTGGTTTAAAAATTGATTTTATTTGTTTGCAGTTCTCTCTTGTGCTCATAAAACAATGATTTGTTTGTTTTGTTTAATTTTTAGATATTTCGTTATCCAATATAAATACCGTTGGTTCTACTACCTCCGTTTTCAGTGACTCCATTCTTTGTGCAGGAATGATATCCTCTTAAACGATAATAATAGCCTTTTTCTACTTTTACTTCTTTACTGAAATACAGAGAATTTGTATTATAGTCTACATTTTCCCATTTTTTGTAACTATAAAAATCCTCACTTCCACTAGAGCGTTCTAAATATACATTTAATTTTACTGTGTTGCAACTTACATTGCATTCTGTTCCACCAAATATTCCTACATAACCATTTCCATTGTTAGTAATTCTTACAGTTCCCTGATGTAAATACGTACTTCTAGCTACGCTAAGATATTCTCCTGATGACTCCTCTTCATTTGTTAAAATGGATCCATCTATTGTATTTCCTAAATAATCCAATGTTCCTGCTTGCACATTGATGGTATTTAATGTTAAAGACAAAACAAACATTACACAAAAGAGTAAGTTCTTCAAGTTCATAACCTTTTTCATACTTCCTCTTTCCCCTCGTCCTCATCTACATTTTATATACGTGTAAATCATATAATTATTACAAGTTATACTGCATTTCATTCAATATTTTTAATAACTCTTCTTTCGCAATTTGCCCACTCAATTCATAATAAACATCTTTATAACGCCACTTTACATAATAGTTCTTTTCATCATTTTCAGATATTGTTCCCATTTCAATATCCAATATGTTATCAAACGTTTCTACCTCAACATTTTCACTATCTTGCCAATCACTTTGTGACAAATCATTCTCATTTGCTGATAATCGAAAATAAATTTCTTTTTCACCATATTTGTATTGGATTATAGCCAGCTTAGTTTCTTTAGATATGTATGTTCTGTTATACTCCATGCCCTTTGGAATGTAATAAAATTCTGGAACTTCTATGTGCAAATTCTCCCTTATTTCCTTCTGTGCTTCATCTAAACTTCCCGTCGAATATTTTCTCGTCTCACCATTGTCTGTTCCTGTTGAACTCCCTGCATTCCAAACTCCATGTACACTCTCCACCAGTCGAATCCGATTCGCCTCGCTCGTCATACTAGCTCCAAAAACGCAAGCCCCCACAACCAACACAACACCAGCCGCTTTCGCCGTCCGTACCCAGTGTTTTGTTGTTTTCGCTCTCTTCGCAATCTTCTTCTGTCTCTCCGCCTGCTTTTCGCGTTCTGCCTTTCTCTCCACGATCTGGCGGCGGATCTCCAGTGTTTTTTCTGTCGGATTCCCTTCCGCGTCCGCGAGTCCTTCCTTCTGGAGGCGCTGCTGGAAGCGCTCGTACATTGCGTTCAGTTCTTCCTCTGAAAGCGCAGGCGCAGCCTCCTGTTCTGTTGCTGTGTTTCCTTCCTCTGCCTTTACAACTGCCGATTCCCCTTCCACCGTTTTCGAATCCGCAGCCATTTTTTCTTCCATCGTCTGCTCCAGTTTCTTTTTCAGCTGTTCTTCTTTTTCTATCTTTTTCATCTTCTTCCGTTCCTCGGCATTTTCCATGTTGTAACCGCTCTTGACTTTTTTTCTTCTTGAGGGGATAATAAAAGCCAAATGATATTATCAAATTCCAGGGAGGAATTCTCATGAAGCATATTGTTCTGACAGGCGGAGGTACCGCCGGCCATGTTACCCCGAATATTGCCCTGATTCCAAAATTAAAGGAAGCAGGTTATAAAATCTCTTATATCGGTTCCTACGACGGTATGGAGCGCAAGCTGATCGAAGATCTCGGCATTCCGTATTACGGAATTTCATCCGGAAAGCTGCGCCGCTACTTCGATCCGAAAAACTTTTCCGATCCATTCCGCGTCGTAAAAGGCTACTTTGAAGCAAAAAAACTGCTCAAAAAGCTGAAACCAAACGTTGTCTTCTCCAAAGGCGGCTTCGTTTCGGTACCGGTTGTCCTTGCCGCCAAAGCATGTAAAGTCCCGGCGCTCATCCATGAATCGGATATGACGCCTGGCCTGGCAAATAAGCTGTGTATTCCGTCCGCTGCAAAGGTCTGCTGTAATTTCCCGGAAACCGTTAAATGTCTCCCGGAAAACAAAGCCGTTCTGACCGGAACGCCAATCCGCCAGGAACTGCTGTCCGGCGATGCACGGGAAGGCCTGAAGTTCTGCGGATTCAATGCCGCAAAACCGGTTATTCTCGTCATCGGAGGAAGCCTCGGTTCCGTCGCTGTCAATAATGCGGTCCGTTCTATTTTACCAGAACTTCTGAAAGATTTCCAGGTGATTCATCTCTGCGGTAAAGATAAACTGGATGCATCCTTAAATGGTACCGAAGGTTACGTTCAGTTCGAGTACATCAAAGATGAGCTCCCGGATCTCTTCGCCGCAGCAGATCTGATCATCTCCCGCGCCGGCGCAAATGCGATCTGCGAAATCAGTGCTCTGGCAAAACCAAACATTCTGATTCCGCTTTCTGCCAATGCCAGCCGCGGAGACCAGATTTTAAATGCGCGTTCCTTTGAGCGTCAGGGTTACAGTAAAGTTCTGGAAGAAGAATCCGTGAATGCGCAGACTCTTCAGTCCGCAATCCGTGAGGTTTACGAAAACCGTCAGACCTACATCAATGCGATGAAGAAGAGCAGCCACACCGATTCCATCGGCCGCATCCTTTCCCTGATCCAGGAATGCGAACGCAAATAGTAACTACAGAAATCCCCTTTCTCTGGCTTTGTCAGCAAAGTGCTGGCAAAGCCATTTTTTCGTCCGGGTCATTTTCACCCGCAGATTTCCTATGGTGATACCCATTTCGGATGCTACTTCCTTTTCCGAACGCTCATGCACCTTGATTTCACGCGTAATATAATAACCCGATTCATCATGATCTTTCAGTGCATCCATCACTTCCCGAAAAAAATGATTTCTCTCCTGCTTTTCTTCCTCTGCAAGCGTCGGAAGTTCCATCTCTTCCGCCCGAAGATCCTCATCCAGTTCGTTCCAGTCAAAACGTTGTGCTTTTCTTTGATAATCAATTCCCAGATTCTTTGCAGCGACACGGACCCAGCCTTCTACTCTGTCTTCATCCAGCGCATCAATATTCAGGTACAGTTTCACCATCGTTTCCTGTGCGATATCATCCGCATCGGCTTCATTGTGTACCACCTGCATTGCGGCTGAATAGGCTGTCATTACATACTTTTTATATATTTCTGAAAAGTTATTTTTGTCCATTGTTCTCCGCCCCTGTTCGTCTGTCATTGATTCTTTTTCTGGCTGCTGACAGCCTTTTCTCAGGCCTTCAGCTCTGCCGTCACGCTCTCAATGATCTGCTCTTTTACCGCATCCTCGAGAGTTCCCTGCTTCCATGCAGCAATACCGGCATTGTCACCTTCATATCTTGGAATCAGATGCATATGGAAGTGGAATACCGTCTGTCCTGCTGCCTCACCATTGTTCTGTACCAGATTGAAGCCATCAGAATGAAGCGCTTTCGTCATGGCCGTCGCCATTTTTTTGCCGAGAATCATTGCTTTCGCTGCGGTTTCATCCGGAATTTCATAAATGTTTGCAAAATGCTGTTTTGGAAGAATCAGCGCATGTCCTTTCGTTGCCGGTCCCTGATCCAGAATGACACGGAACTCATCGTCCTCATACAATGTCGCGGTTGGAATTTCTCCGTTTGCTAATTTACAAAAAATACAATCCATGATCTTTTTCTCCTTTACTTTTTTTAATTCTTCTGTTGTTCCGAATCCCGTTCTGCACGGTTCCGAACAACTCTATTTTCTCACTATTTGTCGAAAAATGTCAAATAATGCAGAACGCTTTTTGTTGCGCGCTCCCCCTTTTCAATGCTAAACTTTTGCCTAATCAAAAATCATTACCTACGCATCATAAGGAGGATACGGCTATGTCAAAAGAACCAACAACCAATTCACAGGGCTTATCGGAAGAATGTCACGCTATGATTTCCCGGATTTCACATGAGGTTCGAAATCCTGTTGCGGTTATCCACAGCTTTCATCAGCTTCTTCTTTTAGCGCATCCGGAGCTTTCCAACGATCTCTATTTTCAGAAAATCCAGGAAAATATGGCTTTTCTGAACTCCCTGCTCGATGAGCTCTCCTGCTATAATCATTCATATCGGGCGGTACGCGCTTACGTGAATCCTTATCTTCTGCTCCAGAATCTCTGTGCCGATACCGGCGTTCTCCTCGAAAAACAACAGGTTTCCATTGAACTTGTCAAGGAATCTGCCATTCCGCGCTTTGCCCTTGATACCACGCAATTTCGTCAGCTTTTTCTGAACCTGATCCGAAATGCGGCGGAAGCAATGCCTTCCGGCGGAACGATCAAAATCTCTCTCTGTTTCGACGGTGACTTTCTGACCATCCGTGTGCAGGACACTGGCTGCGGAATCCCCGCCGAGGATCTGCCGACTCTCTTTGACCTTTTTGTCACACATAAGAAAAACGGAACCGGCCTTGGACTTGCCATCTGCAAGGAAATTGTAACCGCACACGACGGCACGATTTCCGTTTCTTCCGTTCCCGGGGAAGGAAGCACCTTTACGGTCGTTTTCCCCTTTTCCTGATCCTTGCCATTCCCGGATAGAGAACCGCCATCAGGACTGCACCTGCCAGAAAACCGCCGATGTGTGCGAAGTTGTCCACATTTGAAGACTGGAATCCGACCAGCAGCGAAAGGACAGCCATGACGGCCATCCTCCGGAAGGTGAGATCCTCCAGCCTTCCTTTCCGAAATGCCAGAAGAACAAGCATCGCTCCGACAGCAGAAAAAATCGCTCCCGAAGCGCCGGCGGAAACTGCCGGTGCTTCCCCTGTTTTCATCAGGGACAGTTCATGCAGATACGAGCACAGATTTCCGACGAGTCCGCCGCCCAGATAGATGACCAGATAACGGATCTTTCCAACTGCGCGTTCCAGGTAATCCCCAAGGAACAAAAGAAGCAGCATGTTGTTGATCAGATGCTGGATGCCAAAGTGAAGAAACATACTCGTAAACAGGCGATAGTATTCTCCGCTCTCAATCAGCGGCGCATACGCCGCACCGCAGTCCATCATATGTCTGGAGCTCTCTGTCCCTCCGGTCAGTGTGACTGCAAGGAATACCAGAATATTGCATACGACGATGACCAGATTGATGCTGTTTTTTGACCTCTTCCACATACGGTCCACGATATCTTCGTTCGGATCGTAACTGTTTTTCCTTTGTTCTTCCATTACATCATTTCCTTATCTGTGCTATTTTTTTATTATAATTTAATTCACTTGTAAATGCAAGAAATCGTCAAATTTTTTTCTTTTTTGATAAACGTTTTTCGACAATTATTGACGCTTCACGACGGCTTTCGACGTTTTATGACATTATTTTTTACATTATTTCTTTTTTTAATTTTATGCATAATTTTCTTTTCTATAACTATAAATGAGCAAATATCGAATTTTGCACAAACTTATCCCACAAACTTA
>NZ_QUJK01000017.1:0-65711 GCF_003480905.1 Blautia sp. AM28-27 | reverse complement strand
CACTTCGCGCTGGACCGCGGACTGTACGCAGATCTGCTGGCGCAGGGATTTTCAATGGGATTCATGAGCAGTATCATTTACGTTGGTTCGATCGTCCTGCAGCCGGGCATCAACAGTCTTGGATATGAAACAATTGCGGGACATACCGCTGCGAGAAAGCTGTTTTCGTTCTCCATGATGCCGCTTTCTTCGATGGCGCAGGCCGTCAACACCTACGTTGCACAGAATCGCGGTGCGGATAACCGGGAGCGCGTACACAAAGGCATCCGCTATGCCTACTTATTCTGCTTCAGCGTTACCATCGCTTTGATTATCTGTGTCACACCGTTTGCGCCAACCCTGGTACACCTGATCTCCGGCTCCTCCGACCCGACCGTCCTCGGAAACGGCGCCCGCTACCTCCGCGTAGCCATCCCGTTCTTCTTCGCACTCGGCCTCGTCAACTGCAGCCGCTTGGCGCTTCAGGCATTGGGAGAAAAAATTCTGCCGCTGCTGTCGAGCTTTATTGAGCTTTTTGGAAAGATTATCTTCGCAATGGTATTCATCCCGCGTTACCATTACAGCGCCGTAATCTGGTGCGAACCGATTATCTGGTGCTTCATGGCTGCGGAGCTTGTGATTTCACTGTATCGAAATCCTTATATGAGAAAAGGGAAAGCGGGAAATTGATTTTTAAATGAAAAAGTGCCGGGCAATACACGAAGAAATATATAGTCTATTTTGTTCACTGGATAGGGTATAACAGGATCCTGTTCGAATCATGGAAAATATAAAGTCAGCATATTTTTATAAAGATCTTTTTTAGTCAGGTGATGCAATGAACGTTCTATGGAGTTCCATGCTGCTTCTCGGCATCGTATACGGCGCGATACAGGGGCGGATGCCGGAGGTGACGGATGGGGTGATTCGGGCTTCGCGGGAGGCGGTGGTGCTGGCGGTTTCGCTGGTTGGGGTGACAGGGTTCTGGGCGGGGCTGATGGAGATTGCGAAGAAGGCGGGAGTGATTGACGGGCTGGTGAAAAGGATGGGGCCGGTGCTGCGGTTTTTGTTTCCGAGAGTGCCGGAAGAGCATCCTGCAATGCGGGCGGCGGGGATGAATATGATCTGTAATGTGTTTGGGCTTGGCGCGGCTGCGACGCCGCCGGGGCTTGCGGCGATGGAGCGGTTTGAGGAGCTGGAGGAGGAGCGGCGGAAAACGAAAAACCCGGCCGCAGTTCCAGAAGGAACCGCGAACCGGGAAATGTGTACGTTTTTGATTTTGAATATTTCATCCCTGCAGCTCATCCCCGTCAAC
Organism: Blautia sp. AM28-27; assembly: GCF_003480905.1. Taxonomy (NCBI): domain Bacteria; kingdom Bacillati; phylum Bacillota; class Clostridia; order Lachnospirales; family Lachnospiraceae; genus Blautia; species Blautia sp. AM28-27. The sequence continues at coordinate 64,417 of NZ_QUJK01000017.1, read as the reverse complement.
ATCATCGCGTACCGCAGTCAGTACGGCAGTGTCCATCCGACGGCAATTGTCGGACCGGCGCTTGCGGCGACAGCGGCGAGTACGATTGCGGCGGTGGTGTTCTGCAAAGTGATGGAAAGGATGGGGCGATGATTATTCAGCCCAGGTGCCGTTTACAAAGACATCGGTCTCGCTTCCGTCTTCGTGGATACCCACGATGTGCAGGTCATCCGATCCAACCATAAAGTCAACGTGGATCAGGGAATCATTGACACCTTTTGCGAGGATTTCTTCATCACTCATATCCATAAATCCGTCCAGAACCTCAGAGAATCCGGCACCGGCGGCAACATGACAGCATGCGTTCTCATCGAACAGTGTGTTGAAGAACATCAGACCGGACTGGTTGATCGGGGACTCCTTCGGAACGAGTGCAACCTCGCCGAGCATCGAAGCGCCGTCATCCATGGCGAACATTTTTTTCAGAACTTCCTCGCCCTGCTCTGCGTGGCAGTCAACGACTCTTCCGTCTTTAAAATCAACAGTAAAGTTGTTGATAACCTGTCCGGACCAGCTGAGCGGTTTGGTGGAAACAAGGCGGCCTTCGCATTTGCCGCGCATCGGGCTGGTGAAAACTTCCTCGGTCGGCATATTCGGAACGAAGAAGACCTTGTTCAGATGATTGATATCGCCGGCGCCGCTCCATTTTGCGCCCGGGATCAGCTCAACGGTGAAATCAGTTCCATTTTTGCTGGTGTAATGCAGTTTATGGAACGCCTGCTCGGTCATCCATTTTGCCTTGCTGATCATACGGTTGCTGTGTGCCTGCCAGATCTTTTCGATATCTTCGCCTTCTTTTAAGTACAGGCAGTCGAAAATGGCATTCCACAGTTTCTCAACTGCAACATCCTCCGGCTCGCCCGGGAATACTTTTGCAGCCCATGCCGGTGATGGAGCGGCAACGATCAGCCACTGATGTTTTCCGTCGATCTGGTCGCGGTATTTTTTCGTTACTTTTGCGCGCATCTGGCGAACGGTGGAGAGCAGGTCAGCGGAGATGCCGGCAAGCTCGTCCGGATCGGAGGAGTCGATGAAAATGCGGACCGGCAGATCCACGGTCATCTGTTTGAGGCGCTCTTCTTCCCAGGTCTGAACGGTGCCGAGAGTTTCTGCGGATGCATACTGATAATTCAGTTTGTTGATCGGACCGCACTCCCAGATCACTTCAACATAGCTGGCACCGGCCTTGTAGCACTCTTCGGTAACCATGGTAGCAAGCTGAACCTGGTCAACGCCGGTCTGCAGGCGGACACGCTGTCCTTTCTGTACATTTGCGCCGATTTTTACGATCAGCTCTGCGTATTCTCTTAATTTTGCTTCATTCATGATAAAAATCTTCCTTTTTGTAAAGTTTAAAATTGAAATGGATCGTTAAACGCTCCATAATAGGAAACCGGCTCGCCCGCCGAAAGCAGGTGATGGACATCGCCTACGGTCTGGCAGCGGAAGTACACCTCGCCCGGTTTGCGCTCCTCGGTTCCGACGATCGTGACGGAAGTCGGCGCCAGGAACATGCCCTGCCAGAGCTGCACCGGTGTCATGTTCAGCAGGTGGGACAGCGCCACACACGTAACGCCGAGATGGCAGAAGCAGACAATGACAGCTTCGCGGTTCGTTTCATCCGAAGCGTGATAGCGGTAACCGTCGCGTACATAACCGTAGCGCGCAAGCAGTGCATCGAGTCCGTCGGTCACAAAATGATAATTCTCGTCCATGTTTCCGGTCTGCATGATCGGATTTTTCGTCCAGAGATTATTGTCATAGAGATCCCGGTTTGCATCGAGCACATCCGGAAGAAAATCCCACGGAATCCGGCGCTTTCCGGTCTCCGGATCAAGGACAGGCGCATCAAACTCCCGCAGCCACGGAAGAATTTCGGCCTCGCGGCCCGCATTTTTCAACGTAAAAGAAGCCGTATCCTTCGCACGTCCGAGCGGCGAGCAGTAAAAATCGGTGACGTTCCATTTCACCGTCCGCTTCGAAAGTAGCTCAGCCTCACGCCAGCCTTTTTCAGTCAGAGAATCAATCTCATAATTCGGTTCGCCGTGGCGGATAAAAATAAGTTTCATAAGAATTCCTTTCTTCGTATACCACAAATCGTTTGGTTTATGCATCGAAAAGTCAATTTCAGTTCCGAAAAATTAGTGATGAAGCATAAAATATTCGGAATTGCTATAGGTTAGTGTATCACAAATTGTCAAATTTGTGTGAGTTTCTACGGAAAAAGATGCGACAAATTGGAAGAGTGTTTTGGAAAGATGGGACTGGTAGAAAAACAAGTTTGCTCAATAAATCAATCGTTTAAGCCAGTTTGGCATAATGGATAAAAATTATACGCGGATATTTCCGTTTTTCATTTCACTCATCTGTTTATTTTTCAGCATCCATGGAACGGTTATGTTTCCTGGACCCCAAATTTGTTTTTTGGGATGCAGAAATCCCAGCGTAGCGGAAAACAGAATCCACAGGAGAAACCATAAAATACTCTGATAAACACCACTCTGGACACCGGATTCCAGAAGAACACTGCCAAGAAGGGAATCGGCCGCACTGCTGGAAACAATGAGTGGAATGCTGGCATGATCCATGTAGGGGAGAGAAAGCAGTCCGCCGATGAGTAAACCAATGAGACTCAAGAAAATGACTCTGAGAAAACCAAAAAGCGTATTAAAATGGTTCATATAGCGGACAGAAAGCAGATCTCTTGTGGAATAGGAAGTTGCAGCAGTTTTCATTGCTTCAGCAAGATCGGAGGCCTGCTTCACAGGAATAAATACGCCGCTTTCGCTGCCAGAATATTATGAAACTCATCGACTTTCATCACTGTAAAAAATGTAATTATCAGACTAAAACTCATTGTATTTTTTGTAATTGCGTAATATACTATACTTACATTATGATGATGGAGGTGCGTCTATGTACCGAATTGCTATTGAAAAACTATTAAAATGGAAACAAAGCAAACGCCGCAAACCCTTAATTATTGAAGGGGCACGTCAGGTTGGCAAGACTTGGCTAATGAAAGAATTCGGCAAGCAGGCGTATACAGATGCCATATATATCAATTTTGACTCTAATTCCAGAATGGCAGAGTTATTTGCTTCTGACTTGGATACTGACCGCTTAATTATGGGATTAGAGTTGTATGCTGGTCGCAAAATTGATCCAGACAATTCTTTATTGATTTTTGATGAAGTACAGGAAGTTCCGAGAGCGCTGGCATCTCTTAAGTATTTTTATGAAAACGCCCCGCAGTACCACATTGTATGTGCCGGTTCTTTGCTTGGTATCGCTTTGCATCAAGGCACATCTTTTCCCGTTGGCAAGGTAGATTTCTTAAAGCTTTATCCTCTTTCGTTCAAAGAGTTTTTGATGGCAACCGATAAGGAACGTTTTGCCGAACTTCTTGATAAGCAAGACTTTGGGATGATTACATGCTTTAAGCAAACATATATCGATTCCTTAAAGCAATACTACTTTGTCGGTGGTATGCCTGAAGCTGTGCAAAGCTTCGCAGAGAACAAAGACTTTAATGAGGTCCGTGAAATTCAAAAGCGAATCCTTGCAGCCTACGAACAAGACTTCTCTAAACATGCTCCAAATGAGATTGTACCAAGACTTCGTATGTTGTGGAACAGTATTCCTTCTCAGTTAGCCAAAGAAAACAAAAAATTCATTTACGGGCTCGTCCGTGAAGGTGCCCGTGCGAAAGACTATGAAACCGCAATTATGTGGCTCAGTGATTGCGGTCTCGTTCATAAGGTCAGCCGTGTAAATGCAACGGGCATCCCGCTACGGGCGTATGAGGACTTAAAAGCATTTAAGTTATTTTTGGTAGATGTGGGATTGCTCGGATGCATGACGGGGCTTCGTCAACGTACTTTGCTTGATGGGAACGATCTTTTTGTCGAATTCAAAGGCGCACTTACTGAACAGTATGTTTGTCAGCAATTAAAAACCATCGAAGATTTAGGTATTTATTATTATACCAACGATAGGGGTTCTTGTGAGGTTGACTTTGTTATTGATACAGGTGAGCAAATTATTCCGGTTGAAGTGAAGGCAGAAGTTAACCTTAGAGCAAAGAGCTTGAAAACATATCAGGAGAAGTTTTCACCTGATATATCTGTTCGTACTTCGATGGCAGATTTCAAAAAGGAAGATTGGCTTATAAATTTGCCGCTCTATGCAATTGAGAAGATTGATAAAACAATAGATGAGCTAAGTTAAATGCTATTCTCATGTAACTATTCAGAACCCCCTATTCGAAAATGAAATCTGGGCATCCTGAGATTGCCTTTCTGATTGCATCGTATGCGTTGTGCCCTTGCTTATGGGCTGTGCCAACATAGGACATGATTTTCAGATAATCCCTGGCTCCTTCTTCACTTCGGAAGCAGCCTGATACTTTCGTCTTAACTTTTATCATCCTTAAATCTCGTTCCGCCTGATTGTTATCAAACGGAACCATGAAGTTATGGATAAAAAGGCAGACTGATGCCTTGTAATTATCAAAGCGCTCCACCAGAGCAAGAATCTTTCCTTTTTTCTTTCTCCCACGTTTTTTCTCTGCGGTAACCGGAAGCGGATTTTTTTCCCTGGCTTGTTTGATAAGTTCATCGTATCGCTTATCAAACTTATGATAGTGATAATAGCTGAGAGTTTCTTTACCGGCCTCTACAGCTTTATCTTTGACCTTCTTCATTTTTATCAGAAGGCCTATAAATGCAGACGCCCATTTCTGCTCGGGATGGTTCTCGGCAATGCCTGTCAATTCCCGTAATAAGTGGGCACAGCAGACTGCATGTTGGCAATCTTCGTAACTCCAGTAAGAAGCCCAGCAGTCATGCATGGAAATACCGTGAAACAATGGCAGCACACCGCACTGCTCCATGCCAAGATATCCACGCTTTGGACTGATATCAAGGTACGTGAATTCACAGTTTGATGCATCATGAACCCACCATAGTTTTTTATCAACACGGGTTCCGGTCTCATCGAAATGACCAAGACTTGAATCGGCAACTTTTTGCTTTATCCGGTTTACTGTCTCGGATACTGCGTCAGCACAACGTTTTACCATGTTACTTATGATTCCGGTGGCAAGTGGGATGTTAAATACGCCAGAGAGAATCTCATGTGTTCTTTTCACACTGACTGCTCCGACTGTATTTAAAGCAACAGATAGTGCCTGCAAGTTCTCACCATACTGCACGGTTGCTTTAACATCATTAGGAAAGCTCCCTTTTCTGGTATCTCCATGAAGCATACAGATTGGAATCTCGAGAAGCTGATGTTCCACGACATTAACAGTGACGACCGCATCAATGACATGTCGTTTTTCTGCAACACAGGCAGTTCCTTTACACATTTTGTAATGAGGACATCCTTCGCAGGCAGATGGCATATGTTTCACAATCTCATCAGGGTCTGAAATGACAGACAGGTATGTTCCCTGATGACCTTCCTGTCCGCCAACCTTTTTACCAGAAGGTTTACGCAGACTTTTTGGCGCAGGTTTTTTAAAGCCATCACTTGAAGGCGGCTTGGAACTGTTTTTAGAATTCTTGTTAAGCTGTTCTCTCAGTTCCTGAATGGTCTGATTGAGCTGGGTGATAAGCGCAGTCTGCGCATCAAATGATTGTTGCAGGGAATTCAAAGATGCATTTAATGCATTGACTTGCATTTGCAGCTGCGTATTCATTTCCTCTACTGTCAAAGAGACCACCTTCTTTCACTAAAATATGATAGTTCTATTTTAGCGTAAAATCAGAAAAAAAGCGAATTGTGTGGAAATGCTCATTGGGCAAAATGACTGTGGATAAAGCTATTTTTTTAAGGTGCAAGTGTTGCTAAATTTAATCAAAATCCGATAAAAATAGGATTTTGAAATACAAAAATGATGAATTAAAATCAGTAATCCACAAAGATGGAAATAGCTGCTTCACCATCGGTTAGTTATCCACCGACAGGAAGCAAATGAAGTGAAAACAGATTTTTTATTTTCTCTGTTTTTCACAAAAAATCACATGGACTCTATCAGGGGTTCTGAATAGTTACAAAAAACTTATAAAAGCGTTGGTTCATTTTGGAATCAACGCTTTTATAAGTTTTTTAAGAGTATATGTAAAATATTGTATAAAAACAAAGAATAAGTAGTTTTGCATGGTAAAAATGGAGAGGGTAATTGTCGAAAATATAATTATTAATAGCGAAATACCATATGGATACGTGACCACATTTTTGCTTATTGAACAAAATAACATATACAGATAAAATGATGCTTGTAACAAGACAAGAACAATATAACGAGAAAGAAAGATGAATAGAATATGTCTGCAGAAAAAAATATTACTAGAAAAGATGTGGCAGAAAAAGCAGGCGTATCGGTGTCTGTTGTTTCAAGAGTACTTAATAACAGTGGATATGTCGACAAAGAAAAAAAGAAAAAAATTATTAAGATAGCAGAGCAACTGGGATATATTCCAAATCCGATAGCTATGGCTCTTCAAACAAGAAGAACATATCAGATAATATTTTTTTGCAATGATCTGACAGGTGCCTATTATAATCAAATGTATCATGGAATGGCGAAGACAGCGAAAGAAAGGGGATATCATCTTTTACTTCAAAAAGATTATGATTTTGAATCAGTAAAAAAAATCTTGGCAGATGGAATTATATTTCCGACAGAAAATGTAGCACAGGATTATGCTGAAACAGTAGGAAAAAATTATCGTCTGCCTACGGTAACAATATCTTTTGACCCGTCGGCGATATTTGCTAAACCAATGCCTTCGGTAGTTATTGAGAATCAAAAAATAATTAATGCCAGTATTGATTATCTTATACAGAAAGGACATAAAAAGATAGGAATGCTCCTTCCGTTTGATTACGGATATGCAAATTCCAGATATAAAGCCTGGAAGGAACGTATGAAGATGGAATCAATTTTTTTAGGGGGAGGGGTAGAGACTAACTATGAACACTATATTATAAACTGTGGAAAACCAGAAGAGGAAAACAAGAAAAAAGATTACAGATATTTAGGTCCTTATCAATCGGAATCAGAAGGATTTGTATATTATGATCTTTTCAAAGTTGGATATGAAGCAGCAAATTTGTATAAAAGTTCAAAGTATAAAGCAACGGCACTTATATGTTTTAATGATGATTTAGCTCAGGGATTTATTGCTGGCTTACAAGAAATAGGCTTGAGAGTGCCCGAAGATATATCGGTTATGGGAATTGATGGTATTTTTACAAGAAATCATTTTAAACCTAAGTTGACCACAATGTCCATTTATCCTGAAAGACAAGGAGCAAAATGTGTAGAAGTATTAATCGATATGCTGGAAGGGAAAAAATATAAATATATGAATTATTCTCCCTACGGTATTTTAGAGGGGGAGACAGTAAAGGACTTAAAGTAGAATATTTGCCGGAAAAAGCGCGCAGTTTCGGCTGATATAGAGAAAATAAACACTAGGAGGAAGGAAAATGAAGTTAAAAAAAGTACTCGCATTGACACTTGCAGGGATCATGACCGTAGGTCTGGCAGCATGTGGAGGAACCAAAGAATCTAGTGAAAAAACAGAAGCAGGAAAAGAAAAACAGAAACTTGTTATCTGGTCATGGGGAGCAGATGAGGAGAAGAAATCAAGGGAAGCAGCTGTTGAAGCATTTCAGAAAGCACATCCTGAGATCGAAGTGGAACATTCTGTCATTCCTACAGCCGATCATGTATGGGATCAGAAGATGACTGCAGCCCTGTCAGCAGGAACAGGTCCGGATGTCATCCAGATGTCACCGGATTATTACGGATTATACACCGATTATTATGAAGATTTAAATCCATATGTGGAAAAAGAAGGGGTGGATTTAGATTCTGTAGTTACAGAGGGCATGATGGATCCTTATTACCGCCCGGATGGAAAACTGGAAGGTATGCCTCTGCTCCAGAACTGTTTTGTACTGGCATATAACAAAGACATGTTCGATGAGTTTGGCGTAGAGTATCCGACAGCAGAATGGACATGGGATGATGTGGCGGAAGCAGCGAAGAAATTTGCCGGAGGCGAAGGCGCAGATGCTACATTCGGTATTGTTAACCACTGGATAGATCCGCCGCTGTCTATCATCTGTAAAGGCGGAAATGCATACTCAGATGATTTATCAACATGTGAGATCGATTCACAGGAAGTCAGAGATGGTCTGGATTTATTCGGAGATATGATCCAGAGCGGTGCAATGCCTGATGATACAGCAGCCAAGAGTCTTCCGAAAGAACAGCTTTTTGTATCCGGCCATGCGGCAATGTATACATTAGGCGGATTTGAGACAAAGCTGATTGCAGAAGAGATCGGTGAAAACTTTAACTGGGATGTTGTATCCATGCCGAAAGTTCCGGACGGTGGAAAAAACAATCTTTTATACGCAACAGGATATGCCATGCTGAAGGATTCTGAAAATAAAGATGCTGCATGGACATTCTTGAAAGAGGCATCTTATGAAAATGAAGACATGGCAAAGGAAACATGCCGTGCAGGAATGACAGCTTGTAAGAGCGTTGCAGAGGGTTACTATAAAGAACTGACATATGGTCCGATTGATAACAGCGCATACCTAGAAGGGCTTTCTGATGCAAAACTGAATATCTGGGGCGGTGCATATGCAGCACCTGGAGATGTATGGACCCAGATCTGGCAGGCAGTAACCATTGATGGTAAGAGTGCTGATGAGGCGATCAATGAATACTATCCGGCACTGGAAAAAGCATTTAATGAAGCAAATGGAAACTAAATGTTAAATCACAAGAAGGTGTTGCGAACGATATGCAGCACCTTCTTGTTCATTCAGCTACTGGCAGATTCTATTTACGGAGGCGAAGAAGAGTGAAAAAACCAAAAGGAAAAAAAGTATATTCAGCCATGAAACGGCGGGAGGCCAGAAATTTTTACTTATATACAGCACCATGGCTGATTGGATTTTTTGTGCTGACATTATACCCGATTGTATATTCTTTTTATCTGATGTTTACAGATATGAATTTAACCGGGGTAGGGAAGTTTATTGGATTAGAGAACCTGAAGTATGCATTTACGGATGATCCACTGTTTATAAAAGCATTTATAAATACCCTGAAATACGTGGTGATGTTTGTACCAAGTAGTATTATACTTGCTTTTTTTGTGGCACTGCTGCTTAGCAAGAAAGTAAAAGGACTGGGATTTTTCCGGACAGCATTTTACATTCCATACATCACCTCTGGTGTGGCAGTAACAATCTTGTGGGGATGGATATATCAGAAGGATTATGGAATTATCAACTACGTGTTATCACTGTTTGGAATAAAAGGTGTGAACTGGCTGGGAGATAAAAATATTGCAATGATATCAATCGTGATCCTGTCCCTGTGGACGATAGGAAATAATATCATCATCATGCTGGCGGGAATTCAGGATATTCCACAGTCTTATTATGAAAGTGCACAGATCGACGGCGCAGGTGCGATACGCCAGATCTTTTCCATTACCCTGCCGTTATGTACCCCGACGATCTATTTCAATCTGATCGTAACGATCATTGCAGCTTTCCAGGTATTCCAGCAGCCATTGATTTTGACTAATGGAGGACCGCTTAACAGTACTTATACAGCAGCGATACATATGTATAACAACGGATTCCTTTATGGAAAAATGGGATATGCATCCATGATGGCATGGAGCTTATTTGTTGTAATTATGGTGATTACACTGGTAGTGATTTCAACATCCAAGTACTGGGTGTTCTATGATGATTGATGAAAGGAAGAAATATATGCGAACAAGATCACAAAAACAAGCAAAACTTATAGGAAGAATTATCACATACACGATTCTGATTGCGGCAGCTATTGTTTGTTTGTTTCCTTTTATATGGATGATATCCACTTCTTTTAAAGAAACATCCGATATCTATAAAATGCCGCCGTCATTGCTGCCAGCGAATCCGACGCTGGAGAATTTCATCGAGGGATGGAAGGGTGCAGATTTTGGTATGTTCTTCCAGAACTCAGCAGTCGTAACATTTTTGGCTACGATAGGGACTGTATTTTCTTCCTCAGTAGTAGCGTATGGTTTTGCGAGATTTAAATCCAGATTATCACCGGTCTTATTCATGATTCTTCTTGGAACCATGATGTTGCCTTCCCAGGTGACTCTGATTCCACAGTATCTGCTGTATTATAAACTGGGAATGGTTGATACATTCTGGCCGTTGATTATTCCAAGTTGGCTGGGAGGGGGAGCTTTTAACATTTTCCTTTTTATTCAGTTCTTTAGAACGCTTCCGAAGGAATTGGATGAAGCGGCTAAGATTGATGGGGCGAATTCCTGGCAGGTATTTACGAAGATATTGCTGCCAGCGGTAAAACCGGTCATGCTGGCTGTACTGGTAATGGCACTGGTATATAACTGGAATGATTTCTTTAATCCATTGATCTATCTGAATTCATCTGAGAAATTCACGATAGCAGTGGGTCTGCAGTTCTTTAAGGGATCACAGGGAAATGTACAGATTGGACAGATGATGGCAATGGCACTGGTATCTTTGACACCGGTACTGTTTGTATTTGCAACCTGTCAGAAATACTTTATACAGGGTATTAAAATGTCAGGCTTGAAAGGATGATGTTACAGAAATGCCAATGAAAAAGACTATAGAGATTAAAAAAGATGAAAAGGGTTTTGGAACACTTTATGTAAATGATGAACCTTTTTTAATTCTTGGAGGTGAGCTTCATAACTCGAGTTCCAGTAATCTACAGTATATGGAAAAGCAAGTATGGCCCAGATTAAAAGAACTAAATCTAAACACAGTTCTTCTTCCTGTAGCATGGGAAAATATAGAAAAAGAAGAGGGAGTTTATGATTTTTCTTTGTTAGAAGAACTGATTTTCCAGGCGAGACGAGAAAAAATGAAGTTGATACTACTGTGGTTTGGCCTTTGGAAAAATGGAGAAAGTACTTATGTTCCAGGTTGGGTAAAAAGAGATAGCGGGAGATTTTTCAGAGCAAGATATAAAGGGGGAGAATTGTCTCAGACGATATCACCTCTTTGTAAAAATGCAGTAAAAGCGGATGCAAGAGCATTTACGGTTTTTATGAAAAAATTGAAAGATATTGATGCAGAATCACAGACAGTTCTCATGGTACAAGTGGAAAATGAAATTGGTTTTTTGAAATCAGATAGAGATTATTCAAAAGAAGCAGAGAAGCAATTTAGGAGTAATATCCCAGAAGAACTGGAAAAAATATATGGTATATCAGGGACATGGAGTGAAGTGTTTCAGTCGGATGCAGCAGAGATGTTTATGGCATGGAATTATGCACAGGCAGTAGAATACATAGCAGCAGCAGGAAAAAGGGCATATGAACTTCCGATGTATGTGAATGCCTGGCTGAATCAGTTTCCGGATAGACCTGGAAATTACCCATCAGGAGGACCTATAGCGAGAAATAAAAAAATATGGAGAAATATTGCAAAAAGCATAGATGTTTTTGCTCCGGATATATACCTTTCTGATTTTGAAGGGGTATGTAAAGAATATGCAACGGAAGGGAATCCATTGTTTATACCTGAGGCAAGGCGAGATCCGGTAACAGCTAGCAATGCTTTTTATGCTTTTGGGAAATATGGGGCAATTGGTTTTTCGCCTTTTGGGATAGAAGGACTTATGGAAGATACACGCCAAAAACAGGATAAAGAGCTTCTTGAACAACTTCAAATAGATGTACTGGCCTTCACAAGCATAGAAACAGGAAAATACCTCAAAGAAACATATAAAATTTTGAAAAATATGCAAAAATTATATTTTCGATTTAAAGGAACAGAAAATATACATGCATTTATGTGTAGAAATGAGCATGAAAGAGGTACGATTGTTTCTTTGTCTGGCTGCGATTTGGAACTGACTTACAGACCAAAAGGAAATGAAAGGCCAGGGTGTGCAGGGATGATTATAGAAGAAAATGAAAGTGAATTTTGGGCTGTAGGATATAATACTGACATTAGACTTTTGCCGAAAAAAAGTAGTCATGACTGTATTACCATTATATGTCTCGAGGAAGGTTTTTTTGATAATGGAAAATGGAGTTCTGGACGTGTGCTGAACGGGGATGAAAGAAGTATGTCTGGATTTGGACAATATGCAGAAGTACGCCATTATATTTATTGTAAAGAAACTACAGATGAGAAGGAGGGTTAGTAGTGGAAATCGGAGAATTAAAAAAACTATTTGACGATATGACAATAGAAGAAAAAGCTGGTCAATTGTTTCAGACGGTTGGTGCTATGTATGATGATGAGGCCGTAATATCAGGTCCTATGCAGGAAATGGGAATTACAGAGAAAGATATTCAGCTTGCTGGAACTGTGTTAGGTACTATGGGGGCGGAAAAGATAAAGAGGATTCAAAAAAAATATATGGAAGCTCATCCACACCATATTCCACTTGTATTTATGTTGGATATTATTAATGGGTATAAAACAGTATATCCAATTCCATTAGCTCAGGGAGCAACTTTTCAGCCGGATCTTGTGAAAGAATGTGCGGCTATGGCGGCAAAAGAGGGCGCTGCAGATGGACTTCATATAACATTTTCACCTATGGTAGACTTGGTAAGGGATGCTAGATGGGGCAGGGTAATGGAATCCACTGGAGAAGATGTATATTTGAACGGATTATATGCAAGGGCAATGGTGGAAGGATATCAAGGTGCAGACATCAGTGGCGGGGAGAAACTGGGGGCTTGCGTAAAGCATTTTGCTGGGTATGGCGGTGCAGAAGCAGGAAGAGACTATAATACAGTGGAAGTATCAGAAAGGACTTTTCGTGATTTTTATCTTCCAGCATATAAAGAGGCTGTGGAGGCGGGAAGTGCGTTAGTGATGACGTCTTTTAATACGATTAATGGAATTCCTGCAAGTGTAAATAAGTGGCTTATGAGGGATATCCTCAGAGAAGAGATGGGGTTTGATGGTGTATTGATTTCTGATTTTGGTGCCATTGGGGAGTGTGTAAACCATGGGGCAGCAGAAGACAGGGCAGATGCAACAAAAAAGGCTCTTGAGGCAGGAGTAGACATTGATATGATGTCAGGTACTTATCCGGAAAATATACCTGCACTTTTAAAAGACAAAAGTATTAGTGTGGAACTAATTGAAGAATGTGCGTGGCGTATTATGAAGTTGAAAAATGACCTTGGGCTTTTTGAAAATCCATATAAGGGTGCTGATGAAATTAAGGCTAAAGCTTGCATACTTAGTGAAGCACACAGAGAATTGGCTCAAAAAACAGCAGAAAATTCTTTTGTTCTATTAAAGAATAAAGATAATATTCTGCCATTGGATAAAAAGAAGAAAATTGCAATGATTGGACCGTATATAGACAGAAGATATATGTTGGGAGGATGGTCTTTTACAGGAAATCCGGAGGATGTAATAACAATAAAAAATGCGGCGGAAGAGAAACTTGCAGATTATGAAATTGTTTATGCTCAGGGATGCCCAATTCTTTCCGAAGATGTAAAATTAGAAGGGTTTGCAAATTATACAGAAGAAAAATTCTCACAGGAAGATTGTGAAAAAATGAAGGAAGAAGCACTGCGGGCGGCTAAAGAAGCAGATGTGGTTGTATTGGCTATAGGAGAACATTTTCTGCAGTCGGGCGAAGCTACCAGTAAAGGAATTATAGAAATTCCTAAGATTCAGCAGGAATTATTTGAGGCACTTTCGGAGGTGAATTCTGAAATTGCCGTAGTATTATTTAATGGAAGACCATTAGATATTCGCATATTGGAAGAAAGAGCGAAGGCAATATTGGAAGTCTGGATGCCCGGAACTATGGGAGGAGCTGCTATTGTGGAAGTATTAAGAGGTGCAGTTTCGCCTGCAGGAAAGCTGCCAATGAGCTTTCCATATTGCGTGTCACAGGTTCCTGTCCATTATGATGAGTTTCCTACCGGACGTAGACATCATCCTGGAAAAGATAAGGATCGCTATGTCTCGAAATATCTGGATATGCCGAATAAACCACTGTATTCTTTTGGATATGGCCTTACATATACCCAATTTGAAATATCAGATTTAGAGCTAAGTAAAACGGTTATGAAGCCGGGTGAATCTGTTACGGTATCTGTAAAAGTAAAAAATACCGGTGACAGAGAAGGTACAGAAACTTTGCAGCTTTATATTCATGACATTGCAGGAAGTGTAGTGCGCCCTGTAAAACAGCTGAAGGGTTTTGAAAGAGTAATATTAAATGCCGGAGAAGAAAAAGAAGTGTGCTTTACAGTGGACGAAAAAATGCTTCGCTTCCTAAGAGCGGACAATACATTTGGAAGTGAACCGGGAAAATTTGAGGTGTTTATCGGAAATAGCAGTGAAGTGGAAGAATGTAAAGTATTTGAATTATTGAAAGGTTAAAAAGAGGTGTATTATGCAATACAGAAATCCTATTATTTCCGGTTATAATCCGGATCCATCTATATGCAGAGTTGGAGAAGATTATTATATTGTGAACTCATCTTTTGAGTATTTTCCGGGAGTGCCGGTTTATCACAGCAAAAATTTAGTGAATTGGGAATTGGAAGGATATTGTCTGACGGATGAAGAACAGCTTCCGTTGGAAGAGAGCAGACCTTCAGGGGGAATTTTTGCACCAACGATTCGTTATCATGACGGAACATTTTTTATGATAACAACAAATGTTACATCAAAGGGAAACTTCATCGTACATACAAAAGATATGAAGTCAGGATGGTCAAAACCGGCATGGGTAGATCAGGGAGGAATAGATCCGTCGTTATTGTTTGATGGTGATAAAGTATATTTTGTATCTACAACTTCAGATGAACAGGGGGCTGGTATATTTTTATGTGAGGTAAATCCTTTTACAGGAGAAAAATTGACGGAGAGTGTGTGTATTAACCGTGGATGCGGTGGAAGATATCCAGAAGGACCGCATTTATATAAATGGTTTGGAAAATATTACCTTATGTTGGCGGAAGGCGGCACGGAATATGGACATATGGAGACAATGCAAAGAGCAGATAGTCCTTATGGTCCTTATGAACCATGTCCACATAATCCGATTTTATCTCACAAGGAAGACATGCGAGAGGAGATTTATTGTACAGGCCATGCAGACATAATGGAAGATCACAATGGAAATTGGTGGTTGGTGTGTCTGGCAGTGAGAACCTGTTCAGATGAAAATAGGAGGGTATTGCTTCATAATCTTGGAAGAGAAACATTTCTTACACCTGTCGTTTGGACAGAGGCTGGCTGGCCGGTTGTAGGAAATCATGGTTTGATTTCAACTGTTATGGATGGTCCGCTTCCGGGTGGAGAAGTGCAACCGGTAAATAGAAATTTCCATGATAATTTTTCGGATGGTAAATTTAAACTGCAATATAATTTTCTGAGAAATCCCGAAATGAAGAATTATAAATTGTATCCGGAAGAGAAGATGTTATGCCTGGAAGGTACAAAGGTAACTTTAAATGAAACTAAGAGCCCTACATGGATTGGAATTCGACAAAAGGGGTTTTATACTGAAACTGTAGTAAAAGTTTCAGCAGAAGATGTGCAAGGAATGAGAGCTGGATTGACAGCATTTTATAATGATTCTTATCATTATGAAATATATCTGACAAGGGAACAGGAAAAGTATAAAGTCTGTCTTGCAAAGCATATTCATGACATTTTTGTGGTTACAGCAAGTGCGGAAATTCCAAGAGGAGAAAATATTACGCTTAGGCTTGAAACAGATAAAACTTATTATACATTTTCATATAGTCTGGATGGAGAAAATTTCCAGATGCTAGGAACAGGATTAACGGTAGGACTCTGTACAGAGAGCACGAAAACCATGACGTTTACGGGAACATATATTGGTCTGTTTGCAGAGAATGGACGTGGTACCTTCCAGGAATTTAATGTGAAGGTATTGGATGAATAATTAAAAATAAAAACACAGCGTCGATTGTTAAGAAACAGTCGATGCTGTGTTTTAGTTTATAGAAGATTACTTGTTTAAGAGTCTTTCCATTTCCCTGGCAGATAAGTAAGTGTATTTCGTATCATCTCTTTCAGAAGAAGATCGCCTTCCTTCTCTGTAATTCTGCTATAGAGCGTCATGGATTTTGGTACGGTGACAGTATGGACAGTGATCAAAAGATTTTTATTCGGATGGATTGCGGCCGGAGGTCTGCTGGTAATTGTCAGTTGTGTGAAGTACAGAGAATTTATCATTACGGCATTTTTAAATAATACCTGGGCATGGATCAATGCACTGATGCCTGTGGTGATTATTCTGGTTGGGATAAGATATATGATCAGGGCAGTATTGAAATAAAGGGGGGATGCCATTTATAAAAAAACAGTAAATTCGCCCACTTAGGACTAGCCGCCGCGGCTGTAGATTGATACAATAAAAGAAATAGGAAATATCGATTTTTTACATGGGAGGAACACGGCGACATGGCGGGATATGTGAGTCTTCAGGATGTAACCAAGACCTATCAAATGGGTGAGGTTACGATCAAGGCTGCGGATGGGATCAGCTTTGATGTGGAAAAGGGTGAGTTTGTGATTGTGGTCGGACCGAGCGGTGCGGGGAAGACGACGGTGTTGAATATCCTCGGTGGAATGGATACGGCGACTTCGGGGAAGGTGCTGGTGGACGGAGCGGAGATCAGCAAGTACCGCGGCAAGAATCTGATCCAGTACCGGCGGGAGGATATTGGGTTTGTTTTTCAGTTTTATAATCTGATGCAGAACCTGACGGCGCTCGAGAATGTGGAGCTGGCGATGCAGATCTGTAAGCATCCGCTGGATGCGTCGGAGGTACTTGCGGAGGTTGGACTGGAAGAACGGATGAATAACTTCCCGGCGCAGCTTTCGGGCGGGGAGCAGCAGCGTGTGGCGATTGCGCGTGCGCTGGCGAAAAATCCGAAACTGCTGCTCTGCGATGAGCCGACCGGCGCGCTCGATTATGTGACGGGAAAAGCGATCTTAAAGCTGCTGCAGGATACCTGCCGGGAGAAGGGGATGACGGTCATTGTCATCACCCACAACTCGGCGCTGACACCGATGGCGGACCGCGTGATTAAAATTCGAAACGGAAAAGTGGCGGGCATGAAAACAAATGAGAACCCGACGCCGGTGGAAGAGATAGAATGGTAGGTGGACGATGAGAGCATTTCGAAAAGACTTTATCCGGGAAATCACAAAGAACAAGGGGCGGTTTCTGTCAGTCTTTTTCATCGTGCTTCTTGGCGCGGCGTTTTTCTCGGGCATTCGGTCGGCGGAAGGAGATATGAAGGTTTCGGCGGACCGGTATTATGATGAAGTAAATTATATGGATTTGAAAGTCCTTGGAACGCTGGGGCTGACAGACGATGATCTGGCGGATATCGCGAAGACGGATGGCGTGAAAGCGGTCTACGGCGGAAAAACGGTGGAAGTGCTGCATGACATCGGCGAGAGCGAGCAGGTTGTGAAGCTGATTGCGCTGACGGACGGTGTGAATGAGCCGCGCGTGGTCGAGGGACGGATGCCGGAGAAAGAGGATGAAATTCTTGTTGATACGCAGTTTCTGAAAAGTTCCGGCTGTGAGATCGGAGATCAGGTAACGTTCACTTCCGGAACGGAGGATCCGCTCTCAGATTCGCTGACCGGGGACACGTTTACGATTGTTGGTTCGGCGACACTCCCTTATTATATGGATCTGAACCGGGGAACGGGCTCGATTGGAAACGGAAGCATCAACAGTTTTGCACTGCTGCTTCCGGAGACATTTACCTCGGATCTCTATACAGAGATTTACGTCCAGGCGGACGGCGCACAGGAAGAGGCGAGCTACAGCGATGCGTATGATGAGACGGTGAAGGCTGTACAGACGAAGATTGAAGCGCTCGAGGATGCGGCGTGCGACCGGCGGTATACGGCAGTCAAAACCGAAGGACAGGAAAAGATTGATGATGCAAAACAGCAGGTCGCTGATGCAGAGCAGAAATTAGCGGACGCAAAAACAGAGCTGGATGACGGTGCACAGCAGCTTGCCGACGCGAAAGTGACGATTGCGGACAAAGAGCAGGAACTTCTCGACGGCGAACAGACGTTAAAGGACAAAGAACAGGAGCTTCTTGACGGAAAGCAGACGATTGCTGAGAAAGAACAGGAACTCCTTGACGGAAAACAGACCATTGCAGACAAAGAGCAGGAACTTCTCAGTGCGAAAGCAACCATCGCCGATAAAGAGCAGGAACTGGCATCCGGCAAGGCAACGCTGAAAGATAAAGAGGCGGAACTTGCGAGCGGAAAAGCGACGCTGGAAGCAAAGGCGGCAGAGCTGGAAAGCGGAAAAGCGGAGCTGAATCAGAAAGCCGATGAACTTGCAAGTGGAAAAACCACACTTGAGGCAAAAGCGAAAGAACTTTCCGACGGAAAAGCACAGCTTGCAGAGAAAGAAACAGAACTGGCATCCGGCAAAAAAGAGTTAGAGGAAAAAATGACGCAGCTTTCGGTGGCAAAAACCGAACTGACTCGGAAGCAGACGGAGCTGAATACTGCAAAAGAGCAGCTTTCCAAAAAAGAAACGGAATTGAATATTGCAAAGGAACAGCTTTCCGCTGCACGCGAGGAACTGGACAACAAGAAAGCAGAAACCGCTGCAGGACGCACACAGTATGAAGCGCAGAAGGCAGCGTATGAAGAACAGAAGAGTCAGTATGAGACAGCCAGGGATCAGTTAGCCCAGATTTCCAGGCAGCTTCCGATGGTGGAGGCTGCGCAGACAGAAGTGACTGGTCAGATCGAGGTGATTGAGGCTCAGCTTGACGGACTGACAGAGGAAGATGAAGCATATGTATCCCTGTTGGAACAGAAAACTGCGCTGGAAGCAAAACAGACAGAGTTAGCACAGCAGCTTTTCACGATGCAGGAGCAGAAAACATTTCTGGAACAAAACATCGCAGCGTTTGAAGCAGCAAGCGCTGATGCGGAAGCCCGGCTTGCGGCTGCAGAAGCTCAGATTACCGACGCAGAAAGTCAGCTTGCCGCTGCAGATGCACAATTAACAGAAAAAGAGCAGGAATGCGCCGCAGGCGAGGCACAGATTGCTTCTGCAAAAGAAGAACTGGAAAGCGGCGAAGCTCAGATTACAGAGGCTCTTGCCCAGCTTCAGGATGGAGAAGCACAGGCAGAAGCTTATCAGAAACAGATTGAGGATGGCGAAGCCCAGCTTGCATCCGCCAAAGCAGCGATTGCCGACGGAGAAGCTCAGATTGAGACGAACCGCAGTAAATTAAAAGACGGAGAAACTCAGCTTGCGGCTGCCAGAGCCCAGCTTGCTGATGGGGAACAGCAGATTGCATCGTACCGACAGACGATTCAGTCGGGTGAGGCCCAGCTTGCCGCTGCAAAGCAGACAATTTCCAGTGGAGAAAGTCAGCTCGCCGACGCGAAACAGACGATCGCCGATGGCGAAACCCAGTTAGCAGAAGCAAAGCAGACGATCGCCGATGGAGAAAGTCAGCTCGCCGAAGCCAAGCAGACGATTGCCGACGGAGAAACCCAGCTTGCCGACGCGAAACAGGAAATCGCCAACGGAAAAATCTCCCTTGCGGATGCGAAACAGGAAATTGCCGATAAAGAAAAGGAACTTGAGGACGGCAAAGCCGAATATGAAAAAGCAAAAGCCGACGCCGAACCAGAAATCGCGGATGCGAAGCAGGAAATTGCGGACGGTGAGAAAACACTCGCAGACCTGAAAAAACCAACGTGGTACGTCTGGGGACGGAATAAGGTAACGTCAACTGAGAGCTTCGGTCAGGATGCCGGCCGTATCTCGAATATCGGAAAATTCTTCCCGGTTATCTTCTTCCTCGTGGCTGCTCTCGTCAGCCTGACGACGATGACACGAATGATCGAGGAACAGCGTCAGCAGATCGGAACGTTAAAAGCCCTCGGCTATTCCGACGGCGTGATCGCCTTTAAATATTTCGCATACGCGATGCTCTCCACCGTATCCGGCGCTCTCGCGGGCGTGGTGGTTGGAGAAAAAATCCTGCCCTGGGTTATTATGAATGCCTACGGCATGCTGTATACCGGACTCCCGTATTACATGACCCCGCTGAACTGGGAGCAGGGAGGCCTTGCGATTCTGGCGAGTGCAGCCTGCACCGGCGTGGCGACGATCGCGGCATGCTACAAAGAACTCGCCGCAGGTCCGGCAGAGCTGATGCGGCCGGAAGCACCGAAAAACGGCAAACGGATTTTCCTGGAACGCATCGGCGTACTCTGGAAACATCTGAACTTTACGCAGAAATCAACCGTGCGGAATCTGGTGCGGTATAAAAAACGATTCTTCATGACCGTTATCGGAATCGGCGGATGCATGGGTCTGATCCTCGTCGGTTTCGGCCTTCAGGATTCCATCACCGCGATTGCGAAAAACCAGTTCGTCAGCCTCTTCACCTATCAGGCGAATGCTGTGCTGAATTCAGATGTGGATGAATCCGAAAAAGAAGCATTGCAGACCGATCTGGAAAACTACAGCGGCATCGATGAGCTGCTGGAAATGTACTGCCAGAACATCGAACTGCAGACCGACAAAAAGACCGTGGATGCAGTGCTTGAAGTGCCGAAAGAACTGACGAATTTCAATGACTTCTATGCCTTCCGAGACCGGAAAAGCGGAGAAGTTTACGAATTCCCGACCGACGGCGGCGCAGCCATCAGCGAAAAGACAGCAACGATGCTCGGCGTAAAAGCAGGCGACACGGTTCAGCTGAAAAAAGGCGATGATATTGTGGACGTAAAGATTTCGATCATCGTCGAAAACTACGTGCGCCATTACCTGTATTTGGCCCCGGATCTCTACGAGGAGCTGTTCGGCGGAGCGCCGGACTACAACCAGCTTCTGATGAAATATCAGGACATGTCGGGCAATTATGAGACAGCACTCGGAGAAAAAATCATGACGTACGACGGTGTAGCGGCAATCTCGTTCACATCCGACCTGATTGATCAGATTGACAACATGCTTCGTTCCCTCGACATCGTCATCGTGGTGCTGATCGTATCGGCGGGCCTGTTGGCGTTTGTGGTGCTGTACAACCTGAACAACATCAACATCACCGAACGACAGAGAGAGCTGGCAACGCTGAAAGTGCTCGGCTTCTTCGACGGCGAGGTGGCATCGTACGTGTACCGGGAAAACATGGTGCTGACACTGTTCGGCGTTATCGCGGGCATGGGAATTGGAACGTTTTTACATCATTGCGTAATTCAGACCGTCGAGGTCGATATGATGATGTTCGGACGAAACGTGTTCCCGCGGAGCTACGGCTGGAGCGCCCTGATTACCCTGGCGTTTGCTCTGTTCGTCAATTTTATGATGTTCTACCGGTTAAGAAAAATTGATATGATTGAATCGCTGAAAAGCGTGGAGTAAACAACAGAAAAAGGCCGTCCGCGGTGATGCAGAGAATCTGCAGAAACCGTGGGTGGTTTTTTCATTTTGAAAGTGAAATATGAGCCGGAATGCTTGTTTTTTCAGACATTTCGTTGTATAAAAAAAATAAGGGTTTTTATTAGAACAGAATCAAAAAACAAAGAGTAAAGGGGATTTTTACAAATGGGAACAACAGAAACGAAAAAAATGAGAGTCGGCGTTGTCGGCTGCGGAGCGATCAGTGATATTTATCTGACGAACATGATTCATAACTTTGAGAATCTTGAGGTAGCAGCATGCTGCGCAGGCCATCTTGAACATGCGAAAAAGAAAGCAGAGCAGTATGGCATCAAGGGCTGTACCTACGAGGAAATTCTGGCAGATCCGTCGATTGAAATGGTAGTCATTCTGACACCGGCACCGACCCACGAGGGGCTGATCCGTCAGGCACTGGAAGCCGGAAAACACGTTTACACTGAAAAAACAATGACCCTCGCACCGGAAACGGCAGCGAAACTGATCGAGCTGGCAGAGGAGAAACATCTCTATCTCGGTTCCGCACCGGACACCTTCCTTGGATCGGCACTGCAGACCGCAAGAAAAGCGATCGACGACGGGCTGATCGGCGAGGTGACATCTTTCGAAGCATGCGCAAACCGCGATCTTGATTTGCTGGCGAGCATCTTCCGTTTTCTGCGGATGCCGGGCGGCGGTATCTGCTACGATTTCGGTGTTTATTATCTGACGGCAATTGTGAGTCTTTTTGGTCCGGTGGATCGCGTTGTATCGTCCGTGCGAAACCTTGCGGCGAAGCGTGTGAACATCATTCCGGGCAGCCCGGAATACGGACAGGAATTTGACTATACAAACGAAAGTCAGGTCTTTACCATTCTGGAAATGAAAAACGGTGTGACCGGTACATTCTGCGTCAATGGTGACAGCGTCATCAATGATCAGGCGGTATTCACCATTTACGGTAAAAAAGGTATCTTAAAGCTTGTTGATCCGAACAATTTCGGCGGCGATGTTGTCTATATTCCGGGTGTAAAAGACTGGACACAGCAGACTGTTCCGGAAGTTTTACATTATGGCTTTGATTACAGCGAAAACAGCCGTGGTCTTGGCCCGTCTGAGATGGCAGAAGCAATTGCCGAGGGCAGACCAAACCGTGCGAGTGCCAAAATGGCATATCACGTACTCGATACGATCGATCAGATTATGAAGAGTGCGGAAACGGGTGCATTTGAGAAGGTTCCATCCACCTGCGAAAGACCAGAGGCCATGCCGAATTCATAGCCTATTTCTGATAGGATTGCAGGTACATCTGACGGAAGTCGGTAGGGCTTACATTTTTTGATTTCAAAAAGACTCTGTTAAACGTAGAAATACTGTTAAAACCGGATTCGAGCGACACTTCGGTGATCGTGAGATCCGGTTTTTTTAACAGGTTTTCGGCGATATGGAGCCGTTCCCTGGTGACAAAATCCGTGAAGGAGAGACCGGTGTATGCGCGGAACAGCTTGGAAAAATGGCAGCGGGAGAATCCGGCGACCTTTGATGCTTCTTCCAGGGAAACCGGTTCGGTGCAGTGACTCGAGATCCAGGTACATGCAGCAATCATCTGGCGGTGTACCTGTGCGGAATGGCCTGTTTTTTGCGGTGTGGCAGTTTCGGTCGGCACGGAGAGATTTTCGCCGAGCAGAATAAAAAACTGATACAGCAGAACGCATCCGCGCAGCTCGGAAAAACTGATACCGGAGAGGGAGAGCCTGCGCAGTTCTGTCAGAAATCCGCGGAGCTTTTCGATTTCCGGGAAGTTGTTCTGATTCAGAAGACGGATCTGATAAAAAAGATAAGCAACAGACTGGAAATCCACGCGTTTTTCCAGAAAATCTGCATCGAGCTGAAGCATGATCAGGCGATGTTCTTTGTTGGTTGTGGAAACAGCGTGCAGCTCGCCGGGCCAGATAAAAAGAAGATCACCGGGCTTTAGCGGAAAGGTTTCTCCATTTACTTCATAGATAATGCCGTTATCCTGTGCAAGCACAATTTCGATATAGTGATGCCAGTGCAGACCGAAATAGGCGGGGACATGCGAAATAGAGATATCGTAAACATAGCTGTTAGCAAAATGATTGTTTTCGAAAAAAGAAGTCGAATCGTTTTTCATGGCAAAAGAATCCTCCGTATCTGATAAACGGTATTATACAACAGAAGAGAGAAAAAATATAGAAAAAATCGAAACATCTGGGCAATGATCGGCAATATATAAGTAGTGTTTTACGAGGATCTGTATTATGGTTAAGATATGAAAATTGTGAAGAACGGCAGAAATTGAAAAAAGAGTGATGCGGTTTTGGCGAAAATTCACAAAAAAACAATAAAAATTTATGAAAAGTGAAGAAGTGGGAGGTAAGCAAAAAATGCAGATTTATGTAGATGGAAATGCTGTGCGAAGCGGAAATGGGCAGAAGGAATATCCATTTCAGACGATTTCCGAGGCGGCAAAAATTGCAATGCCCGGCGACGAGGTGCTTGTAGCGCCTGGCGTATATCGGGAATATGTAGATCCGGCGAATGCGGGATGTGAGGATGCAAGAATTGTGTACCGTTCTGTGGAACCGGGAAAAGCTGTGATTACCGGTGCGGAAATTGTGGATAACTGGGAGCATTTGGAAGGTGATGTGTGGACAGCGCGCGTTTCGAACGGATTGTTTGGGGATTACAATCCATATACGACACTGGTCAGCGGTGACTGGTTTATCGCATCCTACACGGCACACACCGGAGAAGTGTATCTGAATGGAAAATCTATGTATGAGGTGACAAGTCTGGATCAGGTGAAAAAGCCGGAGATCTATAAAAAATCCTGGGATCAGGCATTCACGGTTTACACCTGGTATGTGGAGCAGGACGAAGAGAAGAATGAGACCGTTTTCTATGTGAATTTCCAGGGGAAAAACCCGAATGAGGAAACGGTGGAAATTAATGTGCGCGAGAATTGCTTTTATCCATCGAAGGAGGGCATTGGTTATATCACGCTGTCCGGCTTTGTTGTAAAACAGGCGGCAACCCAGTGGGCTCCGCCGACGGCATATCAGGAAGGAATGGTCGGCCCGCACTGGTCAAAGGGATGGATCATCGAGGATTGTGAGATTTCAGATTCGAAGTGCTCGGGCATTTCACTTGGAAAATACAGACAGCCGAACAATGACAATAAATGGCTCAAATGGAAATTCAAAGATGGCACACAGACGGAGCGTGACTGTATCTGCCAGGCGCAGCGGGAGGGATGGACAAAGGAAAACATCGGAAGCCACATCATCCGCCGGTGCAACATCCATGACTGTGGACAGACGGGTATTGTAGGCCACTTAGGTGGTGTGTTCTCGATCATTGAGGATAACCACATTCACCATATCAATAATAAACAGAACCTTGCGGGTGCGGAGATCGGCGGCATCAAGATGCATGCAGCAATCGATGTGATCATTCGAAGAAACCATTTCCATCACTGTACGAGAGGCCTCTGGCTCGACTGGCAGGCACAGGGCACACGTGTTACGCAGAACCTGTTCCATGACAATACGCTGCCGAACGAGGAAAATGCAAATCCAGAAGGTATGGACGGTATCGGCGAGGATATCTTTATTGAAATTTCCCACGGACCGACACTGGTGGACAATAACGTACTGCTTTCGGACCGCGCGATGAAGCTGGCAACGCAGGGTGTTGCGGTAGTACATAACCTGATCGCGGGATCGTTTACTGCTGTCGGCCGCGGTGTCAACAATGGCTCCGAAAAGCTGCCGTCGCCACGCTACACACCGTACCATGTGCCGCATCGCACGGAGATCAACGGATTTATGACGGTTCTTCACGGTGACTGCCGGTTCTACAATAATATCTTCATCCAGAAGCCGGTTCGTGCGGGAATGGAAGAAATCCGTAAACTGACTGGGGATAATGAATGGGATGACGGAAATCTGACAGCAGGAACCGTGCCGTACAGCGGATATCCGACGCTGGAGGAGTACGTGGCAAGATTTGAGGGCTACTGCGGAATGGGTTCCGGAAAGTCACCGGATCTGTATTACGAGAAGCTGCCGGTATGGCTTGGCGGCAACGTTTACTTCAATGGGGCGAAGCCGGCAGAGCAGGAACAGGACGCTGTAGTGGATACCGAGCATGAAATCACCATCGGTGTAAAAGAAGAGAACGGAAAATGGAAACTGGAGACCAATGTTTACGATTATCTGCCGCAGAATGCCTGTGCAGTGATCTCAACGGAGACGCTTGGCATGGCATTTGAGCCGGAACAGAAATATGAGAATCCGGATGGAACGCCGATCGTGTTCCGATATGACTACTTCGGAAACCGTCAGGGCATTCATCCGCTGCCGGGCCCGTTTGCATCAAAAGAGGCTGCGGAAGAAGCATTATCGTAAAGAAATTCTATAGACCCGCAAAAAAATAGCGTAAAAAATTCAGCGCCGCAGAGAGTGAATGATTGCGTCACAGCCTTTTTTGCAGTGTTTTCGGGTTTTACTATAACAAAAAGGAGTATAGAGAAATGATTTACTATGTCAATAATTCCGCTCCGAAGAATGGAAACGGAACAAAAGAGATGCCGTTCAAGTTCATCAACGATGCGGCAAAAATTGCAAAGGCAGGAGATGAAGTTCTGGTTGCACCTGGTATTTACCATGAATATGTTGATCCGGTCAACGGAGGAACCGAGGATGCAAGAATCGTCTATAAGAGTGAGAAGCCGCTCGGCGCAAAGATCACCGGTGCGGAAACGATGAATGACTGGGAGCATTACAAAGATAATGTGTGGGTATGCCGTGTAGACAACGGAGTGTTTGGCAATTATAACCCATACACGACAATGGTCGGCGGTGACTGGTATTTTGCACCGGTGGTACGCCATACCGGCGCGGTTTATCTGAATGACCGCCAGTTATACGAGGCAGAGACGCTCGAGGAGTGTATCAAGGGCGAGGTTTATGCGCCGTCCTGGGAGCCGGAGTGGTCGGTTTACAAATGGTATACCGAGCAGGACAAAGAGAAAAATCAGACGGTCATCTACGCAAACTTCCAGGGTAAAAACCCGACGGAGGAAAAAGTAGAAATCAACGTGCGCCGGAACTGCTTTATGCCGTCGAAAACAGGCGTAAATTACATTACGTTCAGTGGATTTGATGTCAGCAAGGCAGCAACGACATGGGCGCCGCCGGCTGCTTATCAGGACGGTATGATCGGTCCGCACTGGTCGAAGGGATGGATTATTGAGGACTGTGAGGTCAGCAACAGCAAGTGCTGCGGTATTTCGCTCGGAAAATATTACGATCCGGAGAACGACCATTACTTTACCAGAAAACACGTAAAAAGCCCGACCCAGATGGAGCGTGATGCTGTGTGCCGCGGCCAGTATCACGGCTGGACGAAGGAGAACATCGGAAGCCATATCATCCGCCGCTGCCACATCCATCACTGTGAGCAGACCGGTATTGTCGGACGGATGGGCGGTGTGTTCAGTATCATTGAGGACAACCACATTCACAACATCAACAATATGCAGCAGCTTGGCGGGGCCGAGATTTCCGGTATCAAGATGCATGCAGCGATCGATGTTGTGATGAGAAGAAATCACATTCATCATTGTACGATGGGCATCTGGTGCGACTGGGAGGCACAGGGAACACGCCTGACCCAGAACCTGCTGCACGACAACTGCCCGCCGGAGGGAACACCAAAGGCAGAGGGCGCAATGATGAGTCAGGATATTTTCATCGAGGTTGGCCATGGTCCGACACTGATCGATAACAACATTATGCTCTCACCGGTCAGCGTTCGTATGGCGACCGATGGTATTGCCTGCGTACACAATCTGATGCTTGGCTCATTAACTGCAGTTGGCGGCGGAACAGGAGACCGTTACACGCCGTATCACATCCGTCACCGTACCGAGGTTGCCGGATTCATGACATTCCTGCATGGCGATGACCGGTTCTACAACAACATCTTTATCCAGAATTACCCGGTTGAGGAAACAGAAACGGTTGAGGACATGGGCTTCAAGATGGAGGATAACCAGGAGGTCGGAACGCATGTGTTCGACGAGTATCCGACCTATGACGAGTGGATCAGCCACTTTGAGCTGGATAAACCGGCCGACATGAGCAAGCTGGAGCCGTATCACAATAAATGTCATCTGCCGGTTTGGGTAAACGGAAACGCTTACTTTAACGGAGCAAAGGCGTGTGTGAATGAAAAAGAGAATCTTATGGATAACGAGAACCAGGTTAAGGTGGAACTTGTGGAAAAAGACGGCCACTATTCCATCAAGACGAACGTGTATGAGTTCCTGAAGGATTTCCGGACGGGAATTATCAACAGTGATATTTTAGGATACGCCTTCGAGCCGGAGCAGAGATTCGAAGATCCGGACGGAAGCACGATTATCTTCGATCAGGATTATCTCGGCGAGCACCGCGGCGTGGCAGCAATGCCGGGACCGTTTGCGGATGGAGCTGAGGCAGAGAAGATTCTGTGGTAGAAGAAATCAGAACTTACCGGTTGATACGAAAAAAACAGGGCGCTGTGCAGGAAATGGCACAGCGCCCTGTTTTGGTAAAAGGAAAGTCAGGATGCCTTTGCAGAATCTTTTGCCGTCGGCATTTTCGCGTATAAGATTTTCAGTATAATCGGTGTTGCAACACTCGAGAAGAGAATCAGCAGAATCACGGCACTGAAGAAATCGCCGGATAAAAAGCCTGCATTCAGACCCTTTTGCGCGACGATCAGACAGACTTCACCGCGGGTCATCATACCGACACCGATTTTCAGGCTGTCGCCCCAGGTAAAGCCGCATCCCTTTGACATCAGGCCACAGCCGATGATTTTTGCGACAAGGCCGACGATGACGAAACAGATGGCAAAGAGTACGAATTTCTCGTTCATGCCGCTGAGCGTTGTTTTGAGTCCGATACTTGCAAAGAAAATCGGTCCGAAAATCATATAGGAGCTGATATCCATTTTTTCTTCGATGTAATCGGAAGAATCGAGGGAACACAGGATAACGCCCGCAACGTATGCACCGGTAATATCGGCGATGCCGAAATATTTTTCGGAAATGTAGGACAGTCCGAAGCAGAGCGCAAGACCCAGAATCGGGAGACGGCGGGTGTGCGGAAATACGGAGTTCATGCGGTTGAACAGCTTAAAGCAGAGAAAACCGAGCACAATCGCAAGGGCAAAAAACAGAATGGTGGAGGCTGCTACTTTCAGCGGATTGGATGTCGGATCTTTAAAACCGATGACAACAGTCAGCACAATGATACCAATGACATCGTCGATGATGGCTGCATTTAAGATGGTTGTTCCAACCTCTGTTTTCAGCTTGCCGAGTTCTTTCAAGGCCTGTACGGTGATGCTGACCGATGTCGCAGTCAGAATAACACCGATAAAAACAGCGTGGTAAAATTCTTCCGTTCCGACAGCAGAGAAGCCATAAAAGCTCATGTATAAGATGGCTCCAAGAACGAGAGGAACAAAAACACCGGCACAGGCGATCAGCAGGGATTTCACTCCGGTGCGGAGCAGATCCTTCAGGCTGGTGCCAAGACCTGCGGAGAACATCAGCAAAATGACACCGATCTCCGCCATCTGTGCGAGAAAGTCAGACTGCTGAACGAGTCCCAGCACACTGGGTCCAAGGACAATACCGGCAATCAGCTCGCCCACAACCTGCGGAGCCTTGCATTTTCTGGCAAGAATACCAAACAATTTTGCGAATACGATAATGATTGCCAGGTCTTTTAAAATGACATACGTATCCATGAAAAAGATACCCCCTTTTATGAATTTTATGTATGTGTCGGCAGCTTGAAAGAGCAATGCCGGAGTTTGATACGCATACATTTTCAGTATAGCAAAAATTGAGAAAAAATACTATCGGCAAGAAAGAAAAAATAAAGTAAAACGGAAAAATGATGCAGGCGTATGGAACCGTTCTTTTGTAAAACAAAACTGGAAAAGAGGATTGTGAGGGTTATTGTCAGATTAAGAGGAGTGAACGGTAATGGAAAAAGAGATATAGAAAAGAGCATGTAGATATAGTATGATCAAAGCAGCAAATAAATTTTACATGGAGTTTAAAAAGCGGGATCAAAGAAAAAACGGGTAAAGGGAAACTATTATGAATGGCTAAACAACCCATGTTTTCATGGTGAGGTGGATCGGGAAAACATAGAACTCTCGGACATTATTACATTTCATTTTTATGGTGATTATACGCATGCACGAAGAATGGTAAAGTTTTTGAAACAGTTTAATCGTCCGCTGATTAATACAGAATGGATGCATAATTTGTATCATGCAGATTTTACTCCGTATGATCAGGAGGAGTTGGATATACTAAAGAAGTGTAATGAAGATAAGAATATCTGGAAATAAGGAACTAGGAGAAACAAAAACGTTGACGAAAAAAAAGAAATTTGATAAACTGGAAAAATAAAAGGGAGTAGCTAGCCAACCGTGTTCACTTCTTCGTCAGTACAGCTATTGATATTCAATAACTCGGAAAGTGATTAAATAGCGAGACTTTTACTGTAGATGCAGTAGGAGTCTCTTTTTTTATGCCTATAACACCTGCTGCAAAGAATGCAAAAGAAAGAGAGGAAGATACGTATGATGTTACAGGCAGGGATTTTGATAGTGGGTTTCCTTTTTCTGGTAAAAGGAGCAGACTGGTTTGTGGAAGGGTCTGCAAGCATAGCAAGAAAGTTTGGAATTCCCCAGCTGATTATCGGACTTACCATTGTTGCAATGGGAACGAGTATGCCGGAGGCTGCTGTAAGTATTACCGCAGCGATGCAGCAGAACGCAGGAATTACGATAGGAAATGTGGTTGGAAGCAATATTTTGAATATTTTTATTATTCTCGGACTTACGGCATTAATAACAAATGTGGCAATACAAAGGTCTACCTTGTTTTATGAAATACCGTTTATGATGTTTGTTACGGTAGTTTTAATGATATGCGGAATCACAGGAGGAAAAGTAACGTTTGCCGAGGGCATAGTCTTATGGGTACTGTTTCTTGTATATCTTGGCTATTTGTTTGTAATGTCGAAAA
This sequence comes from Blautia sp. AM28-27, assembly GCF_003480905.1. NCBI lineage: Bacteria > Bacillati > Bacillota > Clostridia > Lachnospirales > Lachnospiraceae > Blautia > Blautia sp. AM28-27. The sequence goes on along the minus strand of NZ_QUJK01000017.1, from coordinate 33,734 downwards.
AAGGGGAAAATCCGGAAGAGGAGGAAGCGAAAAATTATCCTGTCTGGAAATGTCTTCTTTTGATGGTGGCAGGCGGCGTCCTGGTTGTAAAAGGAAGTGATTTTGCCGTCAGCGGGGCAACCGAGATTGCACGATACTTTGGAATGAGTGAGCGTTTTATCGGACTGACGATTGTTGCTCTCGGAACATCCCTTCCGGAGCTGGTAACATCTGTGACAGCAGCAAAAAGAGGGAATGCAGGAATTGCAATCGGAAATATTGTCGGAAGCAATATTTTTAACATTTTATTTGTAATTGGAACAGCCGCACTGATCTGTCCTGTGCCATTTGAAACTAAATTTATTGTAGACACAGGAATCGCAATTCTGGCAGGTCTGGTTTTATGGATTGGGACGTACAAGAACAGGGAATTACGGAAAACGTGTGGTGTCGTTATGCTTTTATGCTATGCAGGATATTTTGCATATTTATGTGTGGTATAGGATGAACCATTTTTGATGAAACCATTATTTAAGCACCGACCATTTGGCCGGTGCTTTTGAAGTGCATTCAAAGCTATGCGAAACGGAAGAAAAAATCAAGAATCATGCTAGAATCTAGTACATCGTTTTGTAAATAACTATACCAATCACGCAGGATGCAGATTCGAGTGTGCAGGTATAAAAATGTAGGCGTAGCGGGCTACGCCGAGGCTTTTATGCCTGTGCAATCAGATTTGCAGACAAGTGAGTGGTATAGTTATTTCGAAAACGATGTACTAGCTTCGGAAGGCGGAAAACAGTCCCAAAAAGTGCAACAATTTTCTGGAAAATATGCTATAATCTGGTCAAAGTAGAGAAAAGCGGAGAGTAGAAATGAAAAAATTACCAGAATCAGAACAGGAAATTATGATGATTGTATGGGAATATGCGGAACCTGTCAGCCGATTTCAAATTGAAGAGAAATTGAATGTAGAGAAAAACATTGCACCGAGTACCATTTTAACATTGCTTACTCGTTTGGAAAAAAAAGGATTTATTCAAAAAGTGAGGAATGGGAAATCAAATCTTTATGTACCATTAGTAGAAAAAGAAAACTATATAGGCACAGTTGGAAAAAACATGTTAGATAAAATGTTTCAAGGGTCATTAGCAAAATTCGCATCGTCATTGTATGATGGAGAAAAACTTAGCTCAAAAGAGGTTAAGCAATTGCAGGAATTTATTGACAGACAAAAATAGAAAAAGTGGTGTAGAGGACATAGTTACAGATGGCATTTATCATAAAGTGGAATCTTTTCATAGGCATAGTCGCATTTATGGCATATGTTATACAAAAAATAATGGGGAAAAGACTCGGTCATTACTGGAGAAAGGTAGTCTGGATACTTCTGACAATTAAAATGTGCTTTCCGTTTTGGAGTGTGACGGAGAAATTCCGGCAACATTTTTTTATAATTTCTATGCCGGCATATTATATGGGGGAACAAAATCAAAAGACTGCGATCATGACGAAAATTGGAAACGTTTCAATTCGAGAGTGGATGTCAGGCGAAAAATTTTTGCCGTATATATGGCTTGCAGGGATGATTTTATGCCTTTTGTTTCACGCAATACAATATAGAATATGGAAAAAAAGAATATTTGCAGAATGTAAAAGAATGCAAAAAAATTCCGTATTAGAAGCTCTAAAAAAAGCAAGCGAAGTTTGTAAAATAAAAAAAACAGAAATATGGGTCTGTGAAAATCAAGATTTTTATTCTCCTATGTTGTTTGGTGTACGAAATACAAAAGTATTGATTCCACAAGAAATGCTGGAAACGGAAAATTACTCCTATGAAGAATGGTATTTGATTTTTTTACATGAATTGACACATCAGAAAAAACACGATTTATGGTATAAAAGGTTTCTTCAAATTATAAGGGATGTTTATTGGTTTTGTATCCCAATGCTGTGGGTGCAAAAAATGGCAAATATAGATATCGAATGTGTCTGTGATGAGACTGTTACAAAACATATGAATCTGACGCAACGGAAAGATTATTGCAATGTTATTTTAAAAGTGGCTTCAAAACAAACGAAAAAAGAATTATCTGGAGTTGTTTCAATGGTATCAGAAACAGAGATACTGAAAGAACGATTTTACAATGTGTTTTTAGCAAGAAAAAAACTTCGAATATACGTCACTGTTTTTCTTTTTGGAATAATTATTTTGAGTTTTTCGGAAATGCAAATAGCGCGACAAATATGGTCATCATCGCATATAGAAAATTGTCCCAAATGCAAAGCTGCGGTACAAGGAGAAGTGGTTTGGAATGCATGGGAAAATGAAAAAAATGTAGTATGTACACATCAATATGCATGGGGAGATGACTTACAGAAAGCCAGATATGGAGTAGAAAAAATCAGGTGTAATGAATGTGGAAATTTTTTTGAGATAAAGATCAGGCAAGAAAAAATAGTCTGCCATGGGTATAATGATTAATTAGACAAACGTAGAAAAAGATTGACAAAAAGTAGGAAGTGTGGTATTTTTTATTATACAAATGTAGAATGTACGTTGACAGGTATAATAAATTTTTAAGGAAAAAAGTATGAAAGCGGTAAAGAAAAAAATTTCCATTTTTCTAATGACCTTAATGTTGGCCAGTACATTTTCTGCCAATGTAACAAAAGCGGATGTTATCGAAAGTAAGAATACTTTTGCGTATGAAGAAATTATGCCGTATGCTACAGTTTGCCCGAGATGTGGAGGAAGAATAACATCGTCAACCGTATGGGGAAGCTGGATAAGCAGTGGTACAGTTACATGTACTCATGGTCACGCATGGGGAACTGATTTGAAGCAGTATAGAACAGGAATAAAAACTACAAAATGTTTAAATTGTAACGCAGGAAATACTGCTAATGTGAAAGAAACAAGAACAATTTGTCACGGATATGATAATTAATGGTTAAAACACAAGGCTGTTGTATGATATGTAAAAAAACAGAAGTCATGCAATAGCCTTGTGCTATATAGAAACATAGGGGGTAGCATAATGATGGGAAAAAGGTTGAAAGAAATTTTTGGTTTGATTCTGATTAACATCACATTAGTCAGTGGGAGCTTAAATGCAGAAACGGTATATGCAGATACACAAGCCAAGATTGAAATTGAGAAAACGGAAATGCCATTAAAAATTTGTGTTGATGAAGAAAATAAAAAAACGGTACTTCAAATAGTGGCAGCCTGGAAGAAAATATATAAAAATAATGGAGTGGAATTAATGGTAATCCCATCAGGGCAACAGGCTTCGGAAGAAAAAGTACAGGAGATCCAGAATGAAATTACGACGGGAGAAGGGCCGGATGTATTTTTCGCAGAAGGGCCGAATCCGACTTGGAGTGAGCAAAGAGTAGTTGTTTTTGAAGACCCCAAAAAAGAAATGTATCAGGGAACCTTTCTTTCGTTGAAACCATACATGAAATATTTTGATATAGATATTTTAGAAGAGAAGATTTTGTCTGCAGGTATGGCTAATGAGGAACAAATACTGCTTCCTATGACATACGATTATTTTCTATATGCATTTACAACACAGGATTTACCGGAAAATACAGAAATATCAAGAAATTGGCTGGAATTAGCCAGACAAAAAGAAAAAGCAATTCAACAGATTGTAGGGCAAAGAAGTGGGGTTCAATTTTTTGATACATTTAGTGAGGTGGTTGATTATAAGAAAAAAACACTTCTATATTCGGAAGAGCAGATAAAAAAAGTTTTGGATGAAACAGTAGCATTAAAAACAAGATCATTAGCTTTAAACTGGAAAATAAAAGATACAGGAGTAGTAAGTCTAAATGATTTGGAAGAACTTGGAGGTGAAAAAACAGTTCATACGGTATTTGCAATGCCGAATCAGGAAGGCGGATTCACTGCAAATGTTACACTTTATGCAGGAATTAATAAGAACACAAAGCAACCTTTAAAAGCAGTCTCCTTTTTACAAATGCTATACAGTGAAGAAGTTTTATCGGGAAAAGGAATAGAGTTAGAAGATAAAAGAGAGGCAAGCAATATAAGATTTCCGCAAGGGGTTTCTATTTACAAAAAGGAACTAGAAAAACGAATGCGGAGTCTTTCGAGACAAGATCAAAAACAAATCAAAACGATACAGGAAGAAGTAAAAACTGTTCGATTTTATTCGGTATGGGACAGGGAACTTAATTCCTTATTATCTAAGTATGAGGCACAGGAAGATGAAAAGCAAAAAGAGCATGTCTTCATAAAAACAATACAGAAATGGAAGGAAAAAATACAGAAATGACATAAAAAATCAGTCCTGTGGAGTGAGAGTTGCAAGAAACAGATTTTCCGGAGTACTGTGGAACAGTCTGTAAAGCCAAAGCGGATATTCGCAATCCGCTTCGTTACTTGCTCATAACTGAATAGCTGCTTCGCAGCTTATCAGGACTTGGTTGATTCGGTTAAATTCTTTTAGGGTTTGTCAAGGGTAATGAGGAGCTTTAAAAACAGGCTCCTCTTCACCCTTAATTTATATATCGGTTAATGATCTGTGCGTTTGAGAAATTGATTCGTATATATCAAGACACACATGGCAGAGTATTATTTTTGACAGGATGATGAAACCATTATTTAAGCACCGACCATTTGGCCGGTGCTTTTGAAGTGCATTCAGAGCATTACTTTTGACAGGGATTTTTAGAAACAATAACTTTTGTCGGTCGATACAGTTTTTCACCGAAGAAGTAGCCTTTCTGTATTTCCTCGACAACTCTGTCTTCTTCCACCCGGTCTGTCTCTTCGATGTGTACTGCATCATGGATATGAGGATCAAATATTGCACCATTTGCTTCAATCGGTAAGACATTCAGCTGGTATAAATTCTGCGCCAAAGCTGTACGGAAATCCATCATAAGAAGTTTTTCATCCATATAGGCCCAGCGATTTGTCGTTCTTTCCGAACTGACAATTCCATATTCAAGATTGTCTTTTACAGCCAGCAGCTTTTCAATCCATGTGCTGACCCGGATGTTTGTATCTCCGTCATGACAGTCTGCAAATACTTCTTGTGTCTGTCTGGCGATCATCTGGATTCCCTTTCCAATTGCAGAATCCTTCGTTGTGGGGTTCAGATTTTTTGCACCCAGGCAAAACTCTTTTCCGGCCTGAAGTACATTTGCGAGAAGCTGTTTCGGTACGAAAACGGTGTTTATCGGGAAAGGTTCCGGTTTTTCTTCTGTGAATTGACTCAAATCTATCTTTGCACGTTTCTCTCCTGATTGCAGTATCAGGGTAAAATCGCCGCATTCCATTTCAACCTCGATCCATGCTGAAAACTCGGCTTGCAGATCTTGTTTTCTGCAATTTGAAATTACACGAATTATAAATCCAACACAGGAATTTGTCCAATACCTGAGACAAAAAACAGTCCAAAAAGTGCAACAAAAAAGTCAAATCAGAACATTTCCTTTCTTTGCGGGATATGCTAAACTTTTTCTATCATAAGAAAAAAGGATGTACGAACAGGGGTTTTTACGTACCGTCCGGAAAGAGGAATTTTGATGAAAAAACAGTATTTCTGCAATCCGTTAAATATGGATTACCGTTACCAGTTCATTCAGGATATGAGAAGCGGTGAGGACAAGATTTCCCGCGAGGCCGCCGATCTGTCGATGATTTTATTTCAGGGAAAATATTATATTTTTGCATCCATGACGTTGAGCGTCTGGGTTTCGGAGGATATGGTTCACTGGGAGAGCCACCGGCTGCCGGACAGCCTGCCGCTGTATGACTATGCGCCGGATGTGCGCGTGGTCGGCGATTACGTGTATTTCAGCGCATCCCGTCGTGGCACGATCTGCGATTTTTACCGCACGAAAGATATCCTGAACGGGCCGTTTGAGCGGATCCCGGGAACCTTCGATTTCTGGGATCCGAACCTGTTTCTTGATGATGACGGAAAGCTCTATTTTTACTGGGGATGCAATAACGTGACTCCGATCTGGGGTGTGGAGCTTGAACCGGAGACGATGGTTCCAAAGACCGAGAGAAAAGAACTGATCTACGGTCAGCCGGAAAAAATCGGATACGAGCGCGTCGGAGAAAATCATTCCAAAATGCCGCTGAGTGAAGAAGAAGCTGTTGAAAAATTTAAAGAATTTCTGAAAGCACAGGGAAAAGATGCGGATCATCTGACGGAGGAGCAGATCGGGTTTGCCAAAATTATGTTCAGTCAGAGACCGTTCATCGAGGGCGCATGGATGACGAAGCATGATGGAACCTATTACCTCCAGTATGCCGGCCCGGGAACGGAATACAACGTTTACGGTGACGGTGTTTACGAGAGTGATTCCCCGCTTGGCCCGTTCCGTCTGGCAAAGAACAATCCATATTCCTATAAACCGGGCGGATTCCTGCGCGGTGCAGGCCACGGTTCGACGATGGAAGACCGCTATGGAAACTGGTGGCATACCGCGACAATGCAGATCAGCAAAAACCACGATATGGAGCGTCGCGTCGGCATCTGGCGGGCAGGCTTCGACAAAGATGGTGTCCTGTTCTGCAATCAGCAGTTCGGCGACTGGCCGATGGCGGTGGAGCAGGCAAAAGAAGACCCGTGGGCAGAACCGGAGTGGTATCTCTTAAGCTATCAGAAAGCAATGACGGCATCGTCCTCGGAAGAAGGCAGAGAACCGTCGTTTGCGACAGATGAAAATATCCAGACCTGGTGGCGCGCAGCCGGAAATCAGCCGGGTGAGTGGATTTCGATGGATCTTGGTGAGGTAAAAGATGTCCGCGCCGTACAGATTAATTTTGCAGATGACAAAATCGATGCACCTCTGCCGGGCGAGCGTCAGGGGGAACGATATATCGACCCGAGCCAGCATAAGACCAGATGGCTGCTTGAGGCATCCGCCGATGGAACAAACTATTTTGTTCTGGCAGATAAATCAGACGCAGAAACCAATTTGCCGCATGATTTCGTCGTAAAAGAAGAGGGTGTACAGATCCGTTATCTGAAACTCACCGTTTTTGAAGTGCCGTACAATCAGAATCCATGCATCTCCGGTCTTCGCGTCTTCGGATTCGGTAACGGCGAAAAACCGTCTGCACCGCAGTACCAGGCAGAGCGGACCGGAACTATGGATATGCGCATCATCATCGAGCCACAGACAGACGCTGTCGGATACAACGTCCTCTGGGGTTTTGCACCGGACAAGCTGTATCACAGCTGCATGACCTTTATGCCGGAGCAAAATATTGGAGCGCTGGTAGAAGGCGAAACGGTGTATGTGAGAGTCGATGCGTTTAATGAGAATGGAATTACGGAAGGAACCGTAAGGCCGCTTGCATGATACAATTATATTGAAAAAGCAGAAAAACAGCTTAGGTGCTCTTTGGAGAAATGAACATTAGAAATAAACGGATTGAACATAAGGAGTATTTATGGAAATACATGAATTACAGCAATTGCTGTCAGAAATGTCATTACAGGAAAAAATAGGACAGATGGTGCAGCTCACCGGTGTATACTTTGATAAAGAGGCAGTACTCACCGGTGTTGTTGGCGAACAGTTACCACCGGAATGGATCATTCAATATGCCGGTTCAGTGCTTGGAGTGATCGGTAAAGATAAAATTTATGATATTCAGAGCAGATATATGGAACAGCATCCCCATCATATTCCGCTTCTTTTTATGGCAGATGTTATCCATGGATGTCGGACGATTTTTCCGATTCCGTTGGGGCAGGCGTGTTCATTTCATCCGGAACTGGTGTCTGAGGCGGCTTCTATAGCTGCCTTGGAGGCATCTTCAGAAGGGCTCAGAGCAACATTTTCTCCTATGATTGATGTTTCAAGAGATCCCAGATGGGGAAGGATGATGGAATCCTTTGGAGAAGATCCATATGTAAATGGGATCATGGGAAAAGCAATGGTAGATGGCTATCAGCAGAAAGATGATGCCGGAATAGCGGCATGCCTGAAGCATTTTGCGGGTTATGGGGCAGTGAATGCAGGAAGGGAATATAATGATGTTGAAATATCCAAGCGGACATTTCTGGAACAGTATGTAAAACCTTTCCGTATGGCATTAAAAGCAAAGCCTGCTATGGTCATGACAGCTTTTAATGCTATTGATCGTAAACCGATAAGCGGAAATAAGGAACTTCTTAAAGGGCTTCTGCGGGATAAGGAAGGATTTGAGGGAACTGTAATTTCAGATTGGGGCTCCATAGGTCAGCTGGAAGAACAGGGAGTGGCAGCTGATATGGAAGAAGCAGCAATCCAGGCTTCAGAAGCCGGTGTAGACATTGATATGATGAGTCCTGCTTATATGCTGTGTCTGGAAAAACTGGTAGAAAGCGGAAAAATCCCGAAAGCGTTTGTTGATGAAAGTGCATTCCGGGTCCTGATGATGAAAAATCAGCTGGGGCTTTTTGAAAATCCGTTTGCCGGTCTTGGAAAGAGTGGAAAACTGACTTTGCATAACCGGGAAAAGGCATATCAGCTGGCGGGCGAAAGCTGTGTCCTTTTGAAAAATGAAAAGCTGCTGCCATTAAGCAGGAAGAAGAAAGTTATCTGGGCAGGTCCTTATACAGCGTCAAGAGAACTATTAAGCCGCTGGTCAATTTTTGGAGAACATGAGGCAGTTGAAACAATAGAAGATGTTTTGCAAAAAAAGCAGATAGAAGCAGAATGTATTACAGGATGCAATATTCTTTCTGATGAAGAGTGTAAGGTATGGCAGGTGGAACAGGAATTGTCTGACAAGCCAAGGGATGAGCAGTGGCTGGAAACGATAACCCATGAAGATACGGTTGTATGTGTACTGGGTGAACATGAGTCCCAGTCAGGAGAGGCTGCCAGCAGGGCATTTCTGACTTTGCCGGAGGAACAGCAGGTGTTATTTGAAAAAATAGCAGAACGTACAAGTAATATTGTGACTGTGGTAATTACAGGAAGACCATTGGACCTGCGGAGGATATCGGAAAGATCCAAGGCTGTCATTATGGCATGGAGACCCGGCACTATGGGAGCTGAAGCAATCATAGATATTGTGTATGGCAGATTAAACCCTTCCGGCAAATTATCTGTGAGTATCCCATGGTGTGTGGGGCAGGTGCCCATAAGCTACTGGGATGTAAAAACCGGACATATATTTACAGAAGATAATTCAGAAAATCGTTTCACCAGCAGATATATGGATATCCCAAATACGCCGTTATATCCATTTGGCTATGGATTGTCTTATACAGAGTTTGATATTTCGGACATTGATGTGCAGATAGGCCAGGATAAAAAAGTACATATACATTGTAATGTGTGCAATACAGGGAATGTTGTGGGAGCAGAAGTAGTCCAGTGTTATTATGAAACATTATATGCATCTGTAGTACGTCCAAAGAAAGAACTTGTCCGTTTCCGAAAGGTTTTCCTGGAGCCGGGGGAAAAGAAGGATGTAGATTTTTTTATTGATCAGGAAGAATTCTCATATTATGGGAAAAACATGGAAACCGTCAGTAGCGGAATGAAACTGCGTATCAGTATTGGAAACAGTAGTGACCACCTTGTTTCTGAGAACATTATACAAGCATAGGAGAAAAGAGACATGAAGGATTTTGAAAATGATTTGATTTATTATCCTAATCCGGACCCGGTCAAGGAACCGAGATTTATTTTAAATTCTGTAGATGAATTGGAAAAATCAGCAAAATACAGTGTTACCTGCAATGGAACAGAGTGAGTGGTATACCATACAGATTCGTTTGACTATGTTGTTGTAGTAGATAACGAAGCGTATGATCTGGAGATTTCAATCCATGCATCATATGAAAAACTTGAAATCCGTCCGTCCAGCTTTGGCATAGTTCCTTCTGTAAAAGGAGAAACAATCCATATCCATCTTGATGAACCGAGAAAGTTTACTGTAGAGACAGATGGTGGTCTTCATGATGCGTTGTTTGTACTTTGCTCGCACAGGATTGAGAAACCGGCAGATACCACCATCTGCTTTGAAAAGGGCAAGGTATATAATGTAGGAGTTCTTACCTTAAAGTCCAATGATACGGTTTATATTGAGGAAGGTGCGGTTGTATCAGGGTGTGTATATGCAGACCACTGTGACAATATTTCCATTGTAGGAAACGGAATTATCAACGGATCCTGCTGGCATCTGCCGGACAGTAATGCACACCGTTTCTTTATCTATGCCAAGTGGTGTAATAATGTACTCTTAAAAGGCTTTACGGCTGTAGACGGACCTTCCTGGCATGTAGTTCCTGCGGCGTGTGACCATGTTGTGATTGATAATATGAATATTATGTCGAGGATTGTAACGGGAGACGGTATTGATATTACGAGCAGCCAGGATGTAGAGGTAAAAAATTGCTTTATCCGTTCCACAGACGACAGTATCTGCATCAAATCCCAAAGATTGTTTGAAGATCCGTCAACGGTACGTGATGTAACAAAAGTGCGTGTTCACAATAACGTAATCTGGAATGCAGAACCCGGTAATGCCATAGAGCTTGGTTATGCCCTCCAGAGCGAAATCCACGACCTGGTATTTGAAGACTGTGACATCATACACTGCCAGTATGAAGGAAACATGGGTGGTGCGGCGATTTCCATACATCAGGCAGATGGAGGTCATGTTCATGATATACATTATAAAAACATCAGAGTAGAGCAGGCAGAACAGAAACTGTTTGATATTAAGGTTCTGCTTTGCAAATATACGGAACAGCTTGCCAAAGGAGAGATTAATGATATCTATTTTGATAATATCCAGGTGCTGAACGGAGATGTCCCGGTTTCCGTAATCCGGGGGTACCAGACACCGACAGAAGAAGTACGTGTTCATGATGTCCATTTTGATAACATTACTTTTATGGGGAACAAGTGTGAAACCTGGCAGGATATGCGGCTAGTCATAGAACTGGCAAATGATATTTACGTCAACGGTGTCAGAACATGCAGACAGATGAAATTCTGAGAATATTACCATATAGGGAAGATTCAACAAATAATGGCAAGGATTCTCCCACCTCGATAGGTGGTGAGATGAATTGCAAATAAGAAAATTAACGGCAGTGGAGGGCGGAGAGAAATCGGTATCCCTACTGACATGAGGCAAACCACAGTCAGCATTCTGCTGACAAGTCAGACTCTGTGAAATTACCGACTGTGGATTGAAACAACTTCTTAAATGAATATAGTTTTTTCAATTATATTGACAAAGCAGAAAAACAGTTCAGGTGCAGAAATGCACTTGAACTGTTTTGACGTTAGGCGTATCAATGACTAATCCAGCCGACCTGAATGGATCAAGGAAAATTTTACACTTGTTGATTTACCGTTCTTTCTTCATCTCAAACACCAGCGCAATCGGTGCGGAGCCTCGTCTGTATCCTGCCGGGACAGTTATGCAAAGGCCGCCTTCGACTTCTTTGAATGCAACATTTTCTCCGTTTTCCACCATACAGATCTCCGAAATCTTCGCCTCGGTATACGGTACGAAAATTTCTGCCTCTACCGATTCCTGTACCGTCGGATATAACCGGAATACATAGACAGAATCACCTTTCTGTGTGAACGAAAGGGTTCCGCTCTGGTACGGCGCGCAGACGCGGGTTCCGTAGATAGCATCGCCGAAAGTTTTCATCCACTGGCCAAAACCGTTCAGGCTGTCCCAGGCATCGACCGGGATGCGGCCGTCTGGCTGTGGGCTGACGTTCAGTGCCATGTTGCCGCCTTTGGCAACGATGTTGACAAGCATGCCGACAAGCTCACGCGGAGATTTATAATGGTCGCCGTATTCGTACGTAAAGTCAACGCCGAGGGTAAGGCAGCTTTCCCACGGAACGTTCAGCGGTTCTTCCGGAATGCAGAGCTCCGGTGTCACGTAGTTTTCGTAAGCACCGCCGATTGTACGGTCAACGGAGAGAATCCACGGCTGAATCTTACGTGCTTCCTCAACGATCTTTCCAAGCTCAATATCCTGGCCGTTGCTCTCAGAGACCCAGCCCGCGTCGAACCAGAGAATATCCAGCTTACCGTAATTCTCACAGAGCTCCAGAACCTGATTTTTTGTATATTCTTTAAAACGGTTCCACACCTTGGGATATTCCTTCGGATCGTAGGAAGGTCCGCGGGATGTCAGACCATCTTTTCTCAGATCTTCATTCCAGTAGTCCGGGCAGTGCCAGTCGGCTTTGGAAAAATAAGCACCGATGCCGATGCCTTTTGCACGGAATGCATCAAACATGGATTTTACGATATCCGCATTTTTATGTTCATGGAACGGGCAGTCCTCTGCAGTTGTTTTATAATCTGTATATTTGGTGTCCCAGAGGCAGAATCCGTCGTGATGCTTTGTGGTCAGAAGAAGATAACGGAATCCGCAGTCCTCTGCCATCTGCGCCCATTCCTCCGGCTGAAAGCGGACCGGATTAAACGAACGATTCAGGCCGAAATACTGTTTTTTAAAGGTTTCGCCGTCCGTCCAGTTTACCTGGTGGCGGGACCAGTCTGAATCCTTGTCGCTTAATGCCCAGGAGGCAACCATGCCGGGCTGGCAGTACAATCCAAAATGCATCATCAGCGCAAGCTTCTGATCCCGGAACCATTCGAGCTGCTGCAGAACAGCCGGATCGGTCGGACACACATACGTTTCAGCGGCGCTGTAGTTGTGGACACCTTGGGAAACAATTTCCTGTTCTGGATCAGAGGGCGCTTCATTGCCCAGGATATCGATGATCGGTTCCGTTGTTCTGTTTTGATCTTCGTGTTCTAAGTTCTCTGTGCTCATAAGAGAGTCTCCTTCTCGTCAAGATGAAATTCACACCAATACTCGAAAATACAGCCAGAACCCGTTAAAGAGCCGGTTTTGGCACTAAAATAAGAAAGAATCCTGCCCGGAGGGCTTTTTTCTGTAGAAAAAACCGCGGCGACCCGATGACGTGCAGGCGGCCGCGGATCGGACAGGAATCCTGTCCTCGAGATAGTGTGTGTACGGACTCCCGACACCGGGATATCCGTCTGTGTTGTCTATAGAATACCATATAAATGTTAAAAAGTCACCCTTTAAATTTAAACAAAATGTTCATAAAAAATCGGTAAAAGTGAACAAAAAGGATCATAAAAAAATCCCAAAAAATAACCCCCACGGGGGCTTGCAGGACGAATTTTAGCGTAGTAAAGTAAAAAAAGAAAAAAACAGAAACCAAAAAGGAGGAGAACATTATGCATATGGCTGATGCGCTGGTTGCGCCTGCAGTGGCTGCAACAATGTATGTCTGTTCCGGCGGAGTAGCTGGCTTTTCTGTAAAAAAAGTACGCCTGGAGAGCGACCCGAAAAAGATCCCAGTGATGGGAGTGATGGGTGCGTTTGTCTTTGCGGCGCAGATGATTAACTTTACAATTCCGGGCACAGGCTCGAGTGGTCATCTCTGCGGCGGTATGATGCTGACCGCGTTGCTCGGACCGTATGCCGCGTTTTTAACAATGATCGGTGTGCTGCTGATCCAGTGTCTGCTGTTTGCGGACGGCGGTCTTCTGGCGCTCGGGTGCAACATCTGGAATATGGCGTTTTATGGGTGCTTTCTCGGTTATTTCCTGTTCTGGCGTCCGATGATGAAAAAGGGAATGTCGCGCGGAAAGATTGTAGGTGCTTCCATCCTTGGGTGCGTGGTGACGCTGCAGCTTGGCGCTTTTAGTGTGGCACTGGAAACACTTGCATCCGGCATAACGGATCTGCCGTTTTCGGTATTTGTGGCAACAATGCAGCCGATTCATCTCGCGATTGGTCTTGTAGAAGGCCTGATTACAGCGGCCGTTCTGCTGTTCGTCTATGAAGCCCGCCCGGAGATGCTTTCGTGCAGCGAAGAAAGGGCAAAGAGCCGATTTTCTTTCAAGAAGACAATTGCGATCTTAGGAATCGCAGCACTGGTGATCGGCGGAGCCGTTTCTCTTGCGGCATCCTCCAATCCGGATGGACTTGAGTGGTCTATGGAGCGTCTGACTGGTTCGACGGAACTGGAAAACGACGGAACCGGCGCACATGCAGCGGCGGAAGAAATTCAGGAAAAAACGGCACTTCTGCCGGACTATGGATTTAAAAATTCCGATTCCACGTTTGGAACCAGCTTTTCCGGAATTGCGGGATCCGCAGTTGTTCTTATTGTCTGTGTCGGTGCATGCTATGCATTCCGTTTCTTTAAAAAGAAAAAGTCATAAGCTGCACGGAACAGGAGAAAGAAATGAATAAACTTGGCAATGCACTATATGAAATCCATCATATGGATATGCTTGCGGCGAAGGACCAGTGGGTGAACAGGCTTCATCCACTGGTTAAACTTGTTTTAACGATTGTTTTTCTGACCGTAACCATGTCCTTTCAAAAATACGATCTGACCGGCCTGCTGCGCATGGGAATTTATCCGATTGTACTCTTTATCGTCGGCGAAATTTCATTCTGCGACAGTATCCGGCGGCTTCGGATTGTTCTGCCACTTGTCTGCTTTGTGGGGCTGTTTAATCCGATTTTTGACCGTCAGGTAATCGGGTATATTGGTACCGTTCCGCTGACAGCAGGGATGCTTTCCATGGTGACGCTGATGATCAAAGGCATTTACAGCGTACTGGCGGCATATCTTCTGATTGCGACAACATCCATCGAAAAAATCTGTTATGCACTGCGTCTGCTTCACATCCCTGCCATTCTGGTGACACAGGTGCTGCTGACGTACCGCTATGTTACAGTGCTTCTCGAGGAGGCAAACCGCATGACCCAGGCGTACAGTCTGCGCGCGCCGAATCAGAAGGGTGTTCATTTCAAGGTATGGGGAACACTGGCCGGCCAGCTGCTTCTGCGCAGCATGGACCGCGCAAATGAGGTGTATGAAAGCATGACTTTGCGCGGCTATCGGGGAGAATTTTACTATACAGCGAAGGAGCCGTGCAAAGCGAAGGACTGGCTGTATCTGGGCGTGTGGCTTGCACTTTTTGCCGTGCTGAAGGTAACGGGATGAAATGCTGCGTGGGGAGACATCTATTTGCAACGAGTCGGAAGATGTAGAAAAGCAACCCGGTGCAGTGGCCTGCACGCGGAAGAGGAAAGAATTGTCGGGAGATATCAAAAATGAGCCATATTCACATCAATTTTGAACATGTTAATTATTCTTACGAAAAAACAGTCCCGATTCTGCAGGACATCACATTTACCGCACACGAAAATGACAGCATCGGGCTGATTGGAGCGAACGGTGTCGGGAAATCCACGCTGCTGAAATTGCTGGTCGGGCTAAATCCGGACTATGAGGGCAGCATTCGTGTGGAGGAGATGCCGGTTGTGAAGGAGATGCTTCCGAAAGTGCGCGAGAAAATCGGATATGTCTTTCAGGATTCGGACAGTCAGCTGTTCATGTCGACGGTATTCGCGGACGTGGCATTTGCACCACGCAATTACGGACTGCTGGAAACAGAAGTGGAACAGCGTGTCAGCCATGCACTGGAACAGATTCATATCGGGCATTTACGGGACAAGCAGATTTATAAGCTGTCGGGCGGTGAGAAAAAGATGGCATCGATCGCCACGATCCTCGCAATGACACCGGATATCATTCTGATGGATGAACCATCGATTGCACTCGATCCAAAAAACCGTAGAACGTTAATTCATATACTGAACGATTTTGAACATCTGAAAATCATCGCATCGCATGATCTCGATATGATTCTGGAAACCTGCAATCGCGTGATTCTGATGGCCGGCGGACGGATTGTCTGCGACGGGGATACGAAAGAAATATTGACAAACAAAGAGCTTCTTGAGGCAAACGGACTGGAGCTGCCGTTTTGCCTGCAGAAGCCGATGTGGTAGAAGGTTTTGCGGAAGAAAGTGATGAAACACATACGTTGTGGATTTCTCGCGGTGATGGTAGTAATGGCGGGAATCGGAAAAAGTTCGCGTGGACATGGACGTTGGTTCGCTGTCCGTGAAGGTGGACGTACTGTAGGATCAGGACGTGTTGCTACAATCATCGAGTAATCACTGATTAATATATATTGAGTACCGCAAGGTACATTGTGTCCAAACGTAAGATACCCCGGAACCGCAAGGTTTCCGGGGTTTTTCTGTATTCTAAGAAAAGAATTGTTCGTAAATTTATCAGATTAGAAATAGCGAAACATTTATCAGTAAAATGAAATACGGATAAATTTAAAATTGAAAAATCAGACCAGCGGTGCCAAAACGGTGCCAAAAAAGAAACTCCTGAGAATGTTTGCTATTCACAGGAGTAATTTTTCTACCAACCTTTGATCTGTTTAATCTGTTCAGCACGTTCCGGATCACGATGATATTGCAGTTTCAGACGGATCGTTTCCACAACTTCCTGTCTGGCTTCATCATCAAGCTGATAGAACGATGTGAGCAGATTATCTACATCAGGCATACTGTTCTTACCGAAAAGATACATCAACGGGTACATAGAATTTTTTAAATAAGTCTTTACACGGCTTGCGTCTAATGCTCCGTTCAAACCGTCTGGAAGTGTAGGATAAATCTCTTCTTCCTTAATTGTGCCAGAAAATGGACTGGCAGAACATATCTCATTCACATCAATTTGTAATTCATTTGCAAGTCTTAAAGCAAAATCAAATCGAATATTGGAATCTTTTTGAATAATTGAATATAAGGTTGTGGCGCTGATTCCGGTTGCCTTTGCAATTTTACGGACATTTGTGCCTTTTTCATCAAGATATTTCTTTAAATTTTTACCGTCACCCATAGAATCCTCCTTTTTCATATATTGCAAAATTACGAAAAACATAAATCTATAGAATATCATAGCACAGACCTGGAATAAAATAAAGAGAAAATAATATACGAAATTCGTAAAAATATGTTTACGAAATATTGACAATGAAATAAATACATGATATTATCAATTTACGAAAATCGTACAGATATAGAAATACAGTAAACGTATTCTGTATCTGGAGAGGAAAGGAGGATGCAGTATGGCAAGCTACAATTATATGATGAGTGCTGATGAAGTGGCACAGGAATTAAACTGCTCAAAATCTTATGCTTACAAACTGGTGAAAGCTATGAATAAGGAACTGGCTGCACAGGGATATATTACGATGGCTGGAAGAATACCAAAGGCGTTTTGGGCAAAAAAGATGTATGGCTATGAAATAGCAGGAAATTAAGGAGGATCAATATGGCTTACAGAGAAAAAGACACAAAAAAATGGACAGCCCAGTGGTTTGAGACAAATGTTATGGGTGAGAAGAAAAAACGCAGAAAGCGTGGATTTGAAACAAAGCGAGAAGCATTGGAGTTTGAACGAAGTAAAAAGTTGAGCACTGAGCGAAGTATGGATATGAAACTGAGCGATTTTATTGAGATTTATTTTTCAGATAAACAGAATGACCTAAAAGATCGAACAATCAAAAATAAAAGATATATGATGCAACAGCATATCGTTCCATACTTTGGAAATCAGATGATGAGTGAGATCAAGGCTTCACAGATTATTCAGTGGCAGAATGAAATTCAGAAAAAAGGATATTCAGATTCTTATCTGAGAATGATTCAGAATCAGTTGACCAGTCTGTTTACACATGCAGCTAAAATCTATGATCTGCCGGTTAATCCATGCAAGAAAGTGAAACGAATGGGAAATTCGGATTCGAGAAGTTTGAACTTCTGGACACTGGACGACTACAAACAGTTTATACAGACAATGGAGCCAGGAACAAGATATTATCTTATGTTTGAGATGTTGTTCTGGACTGGGTGCAGGATCGGGGAGCTGCTTGCGATTACAAAAGCTGATATCAATTTTGAAAAGAATCAGCTTAGTATCAATAAGACTTATTATCGAACAGGAATGCACGATATTATCACAGAACCAAAAACAAAACAGTCCTTTCGGACAATCGAAATTCCAGAATTCCTGAAAGAGGAAATTAAGGAATTTGTAGATGGTCACTACGGAATGCCGGATACGGAAAGATTGTTTCCAGTTGTTCAGGAAGCGGTACAGCATAAAATGAAACGGCAGATTGAGCTGGCAGGAGTGAAGAAAATTCGAGTGCATGATATCAGGCACAGCCATGTGGCTTATCTTATTGAGAAAGGTGTGGAACCGTTATTGATTCGGGACAGATTAGGTCATAAAGATATTCGTATCACATTGAACACTTATGGACATCTTTATCCAAATCAGCAGAGGAAGATTGCAAATCTGCTGGATAATGAAAATGCAGTTACCGGATTGGGAGAAGAAAGAGATGAATGTTGAAAAGGCAAAAGAAAAAGCCCAGATAAATAATCTGAGCAAGTTCTCTGATAATCAGATTCACTGATATACCATCTTGGCAGATTCAGTATATCACGAATTGAATGATACAACAATTCCCGAATATCTGTTCATCAGAGACTTGCCCGGAGGGGCAGGAGGAGATGATGAAATAAATATGAATGAAAAAAATAAAATTGAGAATTGCAGAACAGAACCAAAACTGAAACTGATCAACATGGATTCAGTAGAGGTTGAGCAGATAGAATGGTTGCTTTATCCGTTTATTCCTTATGGAAAAGTGACCATTATACAGGGGGATCCTGGAGAAGGAAAGACAACGATGGTACTTCAGATTATTGCAAAACTGACCAGAGGAGAGCCGATTCTTCCTGTTACTGATACAACGAAAACAAAAGAAAAAAGAAGCGATGAAGTCAATGGCGAGAATGTGGATTTAGATCCCGAAGACAATATGCAGGAACAGTCTTCTGTATCACCTGTAAATGTGATTTATCAGACAGCAGAAGATGGTCTTGGAGATACTATCAAACCCAGATTACTTGCTGCAGGTGCAGATTGTTCAAAGGTGCTGGTGATTGATGACAGCGATCAGCCACTGACGATGGCAGATGTTCGCTTGGAAGAAGCAATCGTGCAGACAAAAGCAAAAATGGTTGTTCTTGATCCGATACAGGGATTCCTGGGAGCAGACGTAGACATGCACCGGGCAAATGAGATCAGGCCATTGATGAAGCGTGTCGCAGTGCTGGCAGAAAAATATCACTGTGCAGTCATTTTAATCGGTCATATGAACAAAAACAGCAACGGCAAATCTTCTTATCGAGGACTTGGCTCCATTGATTTTCAGGCTGCTGCAAGAAGTGTCCTGATTGTCGGGCGAGTGAAAGATGAACCGGAAGTAAGAGTGGTATGTCATACGAAGAGTTCTCTTGCACCGGAAGGAACGTCCATTGCATTCAGACTGGATAAGAATAATGGCTTTGAATGGATTGGAGAATATGATATCAGTGCCGATGAACTTCTTAATGGAGACGGCAGAGGGCAGAAAAGTCGGAAAGCAAAAGAATTTCTCCTTGAAATACTGGCAAATGGAGGAATGACTCAAAAGAAAATTGCAGAAGAAGCCGAAACCAGAGGAATAAAAAGTAAAACGTTATGGAATGCCAAACGGGAACTTGAAATTGATTCTGTAAAACGTGGAAAGCAATGGTATTGGATGCTGCCAGAATAAAAATGGAAGATGGCAAGATTACCATTTCTTAAGAAGAGGGAATCTTGCCACCTTGAAAGGAGAACAGATGCAAAATAAAAATGTACAGATTCCATACGAGTTATTTTTTCAACTCCTGCAATATTTTTTGATGGATAACTACGATGGCGAAGAAATAATCCGGTTGGGATTGGAGAAAAAACTGGATGCAATGGTGAATCGTGAAGTGTATAGCAAATCCAAAACAGCACCAACGGAAGAAGAAAGGGAAAAGTTCCGGCAGGAATATCTGGACAGACGGGGAATACCGGAGAACTTTCGATGGTAAAGGTTCTTTCTGACTACTTTATTACAGGAGCGTGTCACGCACCTGTAGATAGCAGACAAGTAGAAAGCTGGTAAGATGTAGCCGGGAGTTTGTTGGTGGAGAAGAGAATTTTCAAAAGGGAGCCCTGATTCAGGGCGTCCCTGCGGAAACGCTAAATGAAAGGAGAATGGCATAATGCGAGAAGGAAGATTAGGATATAACAGTTATAACAAAAGATATGGATTATTATCATCAGATCTATGGATTGATACAGGATTTCACTGTGGAGAATGCCTGGAAGTGTTGCTTGATGATGAATGGGTTCAGACTAGAATGGAAATGAATCCTGCAAGAGAATGGTATCTTGTAGGAACACCGTATTGTGGTGATCTGGAATATATCCGGGCAAGGATACCGGGATAATTCAGCCATACAAGTAACGCAGGAGTGAACCGACCAACGGGAGGAATAGCCCCCGGCAGGGCGCAAGGGTACTTTTGATGGACGGTACGGCTGTCGAAAGTGCTTTTGCGTTACTTTTGACAAAAGTAACAAAACCGCCGTATCCGGCGAAAGTTTCTTAATATCGCTATTACTGGCGTGAATAAAAATTATGTGCCATATCTAGCACTTGATTAGAAAAGAGGTGAGAAACATTATGATAAAACGAACAATTAGCGGTATGATTGGGAAAGGTTCTCTGGCTCATAACAGGAGAGAGTTTTTCGCAGAGAATGTAGACCCAGACAGAGTACAATTAAATATTTGTTACCAGAATGAAAATCTGAAAGAAGTTTACAAAGAGTTATTTGATGATGCTGTGGAGAGATACAATACCGGGAAAAGAAAAGACCGGAAGATTACAAATTACTATGAAAAAATCCGGCAGGGAAAACAGGAAAAGTTGTTCCATGAAGTGATTTTCCAGATTGGAAACCGAGAAGATATGGCTGTTGGAACAGAAGCAGGAAATCTGGCTGTAAACGTACTGGATGAGTATGTAAAAGATTTCCAGAAACGGAATCCGACACTTCGGGTATTTAGTTGCTATTTGCATCAGGATGAGGCTACTCCACATCTTCATATTGACTTTATTCCTTATGTGACGGGCTGGAAAGGAAAAGGAATGGATACCAGAGTTTCGCTGAAACAGGCATTAAAAGGTCTTGGATTTCAAGGTGGAAATAAGCATGATACGGAGCTGAATCAGTGGATAAATCATGAAAAAGAAGTACTGGCAGAGATTGCAAGGCAGTATGGAATTGAATGGGAACAGAAAGGTACTCATGAGGAACATCTGGATGTCTATAACTTCAAGAAAAAAGAACGGAAAAAGGAAGTACAGGAATTGGAGCAGGAAAAAGAGCATCTAACTGCTGAAAAAGAAGAATTAACAGCACAAATTGCAGAATCCAGAGCAGATATCCAGAATTTAAAAGACGATAAGGAACAGGCAATCAAGGCGAAGCAAGAAGCAGAACAAAAGGCAGGGAGCGCAGAAAAAGAACTAAAAAGCCTGGAAGATCGCAGAGAACAGCTACAACCGATTATGGATAGTGTGAGCAAAGAAATCAAAGAATATGGAACAGTTAAAATGTTACTGCCGGAGGCGGGCACGCTAGAACGGGCAGTAACCTATCGAGACAAAAAAATTAAACCACTGTTTCTTCAAATAAAGAATAAGGTTGCTGTAATGGCGGCTCAGGTTAAAGAACTCACGAAAGAGGTGGAAGGGTGGAAGAAAAAATATCAAAAGGTGAAACAGAAATATAATGCTATTCAGAGAGAACTGGATGATATACGTAAAGACAATCAGAAATTGTCAGAAGAAAAAGATATATTGCAAGGTGTTTCTGATAGGTATGATCGTGTTGTGCGTGTTCTTGGAATAGAAACTGTAGATACAGCAGTACAGCAGGATATTCAAAACGAGAAAGTCCTGGAAGAAAAGCGACGGATGGAGCAAATGCCGAAGGGAAATATTCATGAAAGATTGGCATGGGGAATGAAAAAAAGCGAGATGGAGAATCAGCAGCGTAAGAAAACTAAATCAAAAAACAGAGAAATGGAGAGATAAGATTATGGAAACACACATTTATGATGAAAAGAACGGATTAAGCTATACTTTGCATGGAGATTATTATTTGCCGAATTTGGTATTGAATGAAGAAAAACCGATATATGGGAAATATGGAATGCTGCGAAAACAGTTTCTGAAGGAACACAGATTAGCAAAATATCAATATTTGTTGTTGACTGGAAAGCTGACGGAACACCTGAATCAGATTGATCAGGAGAGCAGAGAACAGGTGGAAATGCTTATGGAACAGATGGCAGAAAAACAGGGTGTAACTGAAGAATTAAAGGTACAGAACCAGACGAAGTGGGTTAGGCTGATGAATAATATAAAAGCCAGTGCAGAAGAAATGGTGTTGAGAGAAATACTTTATATATAAGTATTAGTTGTAAAGGACTGAACAGGAAAAGTATAATACTATCCGGCTTATTAAGATTTATTTCACATCTCTTGATTTTTATTACGGTTACTGATATAGTTATTACAGTAACCGTAATAAGGAGGGGATGCTATGAGGGATAATGTGAAAAGTGGTGCACTCACAGAAGTGACATTCTATATTTTGCTTTCACTCTATTCACCTAAACACGGATATGCTGTCATGCAGTTCATTGAAGAAAAAACAGGTGGGCGGCTTTCATTGGGAGCAGGCACTTTATATGGTGCATTAAATTCAATGCAGGAAAAGGGATGGATTGAGCTTTTCGGAGATAGTGAAGGTAGAAAAAAAGAGTATCTTATCACTGTAAAAGGAAAGGAGATAGCTGAAAAAGAACTTATCAGACTTCGTGAACTTGTAGGTATTGCAAGCGGAATTGTAGGAGGTACATTATGAGCAAAAAGTGTTATCGTTTTTTTGGCGGGCTATTGACGGTACAGAAAAACTGGCTGAATAAGATGGCTGAAAAAGGTTATCGCCTTATTCGAACGGGAAAATTACTCTATGAATTTGAAAAATGTAAGCCAGGTCAAGTTCAATATTACGTGGAGTTTATAGGACAAAAATCAAAAGCTAATGCTGAAGATTACCATGATTTCTTGGAAGAAATGGGATATTCCGTATTCTATAAAAATATCAATCTTAATTATTCTGTTGGTAAAGTTCGCTGGCGTCCGTGGGCTGAAATTGGCGGTCGTATTGCAACAAACACTACAACATTTAACAGGGAATTGCTGATTGTAGAAAAAGAAAATGATGGAAAACCTTTTGAACTTCATACGTCCTATGAAGATAGGGCAAATTATTACAGTAATTTGCGAAATCCCTGGCTTTTATTAATGCTTATGCTCGTGGCATTTGCTACCGTAAATCGGTCTGTTATTTTAGGCATAGTTGCTGTGATTTTTCTAATCCCTGTCATTATATACCAGTTGCAAATTATGAAAAATAGGCATGAAGCGAAGATGAAGGAGTGGTGATTCAGGATAACAAGGTTGGTTTAGCTGATGCAATGTAATGCACTGTCGTTTGAGGGTTAGTAGCCCGTTCTTAAATTTGTGGGCAGTTTGTTGCTGATGATATAAATATTAGAGAAAATTAATTGAAAGTTAAAAAAAGAAAGTAATAAGTAAACAAAGGCTCAATTGTAAACATGTATTGGGAACGCTATAATGGAAATAAGGACAGGAGGTGCGAACAATGCGTATTGGTGAGCAGATAAAAAACTATCGAAAAACTGAGGGATTAACACAAGAACAGGTGGCAAATTATCTGGGTGTTTCTACTCCTGCGGTAAATAAATGGGAAAAGGGAAATACATATCCGGATATCTCATTACTTCCAGCTTTGGCACGATTATTGAAAATTGATATGAATGAATTGTTTTCGTTTCGTGAAGAATTGACCGAAAAAGAGATTGGACAATTTGTGAATGAACTTTCGGAAGTTTCATTGGACAGCTTTACAGAGGCTTTCGAGATGGCATCTCGTAAAATACAGGAGTATCCTCATTGCGACTTATTAATATATACGATCGCAACCGTTCTGAACGGATCTTTGACTTTGTCAGATCTTAATGGCGAAGAACGAATGGAATATAATACAGCTATTATTGAGTGGCTGGAACGAACAGCAGACAGTCAGGATGAAAGAGTGAGAAATTCAAGCGTTTTTATACTTGCAACAAAATATGTCCAAATGGAGAAATATGAAGAAGCAAATGCCCTTTTGAAAAAAATTCCTGATACTGTAATTGATGCAACGATTATGAAAACAAGTGTATTAGCACATCAGGAAGGAACAGACACTGCTGCGTTATTCCTGGAAGGGAAACTGCTACAGGCAGTTGTCAATATTCAAAGCTACTTGTATAAGTTAATTGAAATGGAAGAAGAAACAGGAAATCATGATAAAGCAGAGAGAATTGCTGAGATTACAGATCACATGATATCGTTGTTTGGACTATGGAATTACGGCAACACAGTGCCATATCTGCTGATTGCTGGATATCGAAAAGATGTAGAAAAATGTGTTCAGTTAATTAAGCAATTATTAAGTGAATCACAGAAGCCTTGGAATATGACACAATCCCCTTTGTATTACAGGTATGAAGATACTGCACAGGGAAAAGCCTTTTCGGGAGTTGGAAAAAATTTTGTTCGTGAATTGTATTCGGAAATTGAAAATAAGAAAGAGTATGAATTCTTGAGAGGGAATAAGGAACTCGAATTAATTTTTGAGGAACACTTGAAATAGGTTGTAAAAATGTATGGAAATAGATATAGTTGAGAAAGAAGAAAATTTTTGACATTTCCACAGATGCGTGCTAATATGATTATAGAAAAAGAGTGCTACCGATAGACGGTTAGTCCGTTTTACTATTTAGAATATCATCAAAGATAACCGCTTAGTTTACCAGACCAGGGCGGTTATTTTTGTGGTTTATGATTATCTTTGCCTAATGTATATCCGATACTAAAGCAGGTTAAGCCGAAGCTCACTACTGCTATGAAGTCAATAATACTCATTGGCTTAGCCCTCCTTTCCAATGGATTCCTTTACAGGTTTCTATGTAATCAGAGGGTCACAGTCCCTCTGGAGAAGGACTAACCGCCTACCGTTATGGTAGCACCCATGTTTCGATTATAACAGTTAAAAATTACCGGTGCAATATAAAGTTGGTAGAGAAGTATCTAGTATCTACAGAAGAAAATCGGTTTGAGTATTCTCCGGTGCCAAAACGGTGCCAAGAAATCAGGCAAATCAAAATAGGTGGTGCAATTCAGCCGTTTTTCACTGTATTTTGGAGAGAAAACCATAAAAAATATGAGGTAAAACGGGATTAAAGTATCGTGAAGGTGGTAGAACAGTAGGATCAGGACGTGTTGCTACAATCATTGAGTAATACAATCTGAATATAGATTTGTTATCGTAAGATAACGTTGTGTCCAAACGTAAGATACCCGTAGAACTTCGGTTCTACGGGTTTTTCTGTTACCTGGAAATATAAAAAAGAGTGGAAAAGAATAACGAACAGTATAGAAAAACGGTTGCCGGGAGAGTGTCCTGACAACCGTTTGTGATAACAGAATGATAACAAAATTGTAATTTTAATAATTTGCATTACTGTGAAATGAATAAGTAGTGTATATGTTTTCTAAATTATTTTTACGAGGAACTAGTTTTCCCTCTTGAATTAGGCGATGATATTCAGACAATGCTTCTGAAAGCATTATAAAATTATCATCTTGTGTAACAGTATTTTCCGGTAAATTTTGAATTTTTTCAACTATACTCATATAAATAACCTCGTTTGAAAGAAAAGTCTAAAATTATGATTTTTAATATATTCACTCACACCATCGTAATATTCATTTATTATTTCATTTAAATTATATATGTCTTTTTGACTATCTTTTTATATCTTCTTAAATGTCCGCAAAGCCTTATTTTATAGGCTCTACGGGCATTTTTCTTTTGTGGTAAACCTCACATATCTAGGTCTATCTTCTTATATTTTCGCTATCAAGCGTGGTTAAAATCGTGGTAAATACTTCTTATGCGATTAGACGCTGAACCTCTGATTTTGCGGTATCTATGGACGCATGAGCATACCAGTTCATTGTGATACTGATATTTGAATGCCCCATGATATACTGTAAATCTTTCGGGTTCATGTTCTTGCTTGCCAGCCTTGTGCAGAATGTATGGCGTAGCGTATGCGGTGTGATATGTGGCAAGGGATTGTCCTTGTGGTGCTTGTTGTATTTCTTTATCATACGGACAAATAAGGCGTTGTAATCAATCGCAACTTTGGGCTTGCCTTTATGATTGACAAATAGGAAATTGCTCCGTCCGTCTATCACAAATGGTTCTGCCTTTGGGTGTTTCTTCATAACCCGTTGAAATGCCTGTATTGTTTCTCTGCTTAATGGCACTTGCCTTATTCCGCTCTTTGTCTTAGGCGTTTCAATATAATAACCCTGTTCCTTGCTCTTTAGTAACTGGTGGTCGATAACCACAACCTCATGGATAAAATCAACGTCCATGATTGTCAGTCCGCACAGTTCCGAGATACGAAGTCCTGTCTTTAACAGTATCAGCACATCATCATAATACTTGTGATACACATTGTCCGTCTTGATGAATGAGAGTAGGGCTTGTTCCTGTTCCTCTGTCAATGCGACTTTCTCTTTGGTATCATTTTCTAGGACTTCACTTAACTTGAAATCAAAAGGGTTTTTCCTTACACAATCGTCTTGTATGGCGATATAGAATGACGCTTTTAACGAGCGTTTATGGTTGTTAATGGTGTTATAGGAAAAGCCTTTGTCTTTCATGCGTAATGCCCATTCCTTAGCGTCAGAGGGTTTTATCGTATCAATGCTCCTAGCACCTAACTTGTCCTCTTTCAATAACCGCATGAGCTGTTCCCGTTGTTTCTGTGTGCTTTTCTTCACGTTTGCCCTCTGTGTGTTCTGTTTAGCGTAGAGTTGGCAAAGCGTCATTTTCTTGCCTGTGCTGTCGATACCGTCCTCAATATCCCGTCTTATCTGCTGTTCCAGTTCACGAAGTGAGGGTTTTTCCCGTTTTCCCTTTGGTGTCGGGTCTGTGGGTGTCAATCTCCAAGCATACACATATTTTGTGTTTCCAAATGCGTCCACATATTTATATAAGTATTTTCCGTCTGTTCGTTGGCTCTCTCCAGTATGCAGGATACGTTCTTTGCTATCCCGTCTTTTTTCTTTCATGGTGTCTGCTCCTTTCCTTGTTGGAAAGAGCCTTGATATGACTTGTGTTCATCATAACACATACAAGGCTCATTTGCATTAGATTGCGTCCAATTTGTCAATGACCTTTTCAAATTGTCGGCGTTTAATCTGTATGCGGTTGCCATTCATAATGAGCCAGCCAGCGTCCTTGTTTTCCTCTGCCAATCGTCTTAACTTGTTTTCTCCGATACGGAAATATTTTGACGCTTCTTCAATGGTAAGGGTGTACTTTTCCCATACAGGAATATCGTTGTTATTCATTAGATACCCCCTTTCCCTTGTTTTGTGTCATACTGGATATAGGGGATAAGGTCGGTGCGGTTTATCCTCTGTAAGTGGGCGGTTAGTTTGCTGGAAAGGGAATTACTGTATCTTGCCTTATCAAGCATAGTTCCCACTTTTTCCAGTCCACCTAATGCGTCATGTTCTTCTAAGAAGTAAAAACTTTTGACAGCGGAAATCACGCCACCCTCTGTGAGCCATTGCTGTGTTTCTTCAAGAGAATTATGTAGTTTCGGTACTTGCACTTTCAAGACTTCCACAGCCCCTAAAAAGCGTTCCCAAAACCGACACGTTTTCCATCTGCTCTTATTACTTTCATTTCTGTTTGGCACGACAAAGCGTAGGTTGTTTGCCAATAGCCCGAAAGCCAGTTCCCCAAGTTCCAGCGGTCTGTCTTTGAATGTCATGGCAAAAGCATGAGCCTTATCATCACGCAGTTGCATTTCTGTCCGTTTCCAACTGCCAACTTCATCAAGTGTCTTATTATGTTTTGAACAGACTTCCTTATCTTTATCATAAAAGCGGTAGGACAATCCCGATTTACCAGCACCGATATAAACAGTCTTTGCGGTGTCGAAATCATCAAACTTGCTTTCGTCAAAGTGGTAGCCCTCACTATTAGAAATAAATTCCTCTTTTTCGCATTTCTTCTTTATCTGCTCTATGGTAAAGAATGGCTTTTCGTTCTTATCATCAATGGCAATATCAAGTCTTGTAAAATGGAAGTTATCCAGTCCGTATCTTCGCTCACAACGTCGGAACATATCTCCAAAGGTACAATTCCTACTATCGAGAATACGGAAAATATCATCACAACCTCTGCCAGTCATAACAAGATAACAGCCTAGCCCCTGTGGGTTGTCCTCTGTCTTTCTTGCGTCCCCCGATACATAAATATCTCCAATCTGCCAGCGTGCTTGATAAGTCTTGAATTTTATCGTTGCTGGATAAACATTGAAAATGTCAGTCGGTAAACCTAAAATGTGCATGATTACATCTTCAGCGGTTGCAGTATCAAATACAATGCTGATGTAATCAATCTTAACGGATAAATTTTTGTGTGTAGTTATAGTGCATTACTCCTTTCGTACTTCCCGTTTTTTTGCGGGGTAAAAATCGTGTTTTGTCCTTTATTTATCACAGTTTCTAGGTACTATGACATGTATGCGCAGGGCGGTGTTACATATACGCCCTCTGCGAACGCCTTTAGGCGTTCCTTTTCCAAAAGGAACTGTCTGTCCGAACACGTCTGGGGGACGTGCCCCGTCCAGCCAGCCCCTTTTGGAAACCACTATTTTCGGTCTGATAGTCCATGCTTATTCATGCTATCAAAGTGAAAATGTATCTTCTCTATGCTTACTCAAGCGTGTGATTGACCTTATCGTGCTTAATCACTCTATCTGATACGATAATAACGCCATTAGAATTACTTGTCAAGAAGTTTTTGTTGACTTTTAGATGTAGATTAAGTATGATATGCTTATAAATACCAAGAAAAGCAACGAAAGGAGCGGTTATACTAAGTTATGGAGCATTACGAAAAGAAAATCAGTTTCTTAGGAGAGAACATACAGACCATAAGAAAACACAGAGGAATGAAACAACAGGAACTTGCGGATAAAATCGGTATCAATATGCAGAGCCTTTCCAAGATTGAACGAGGTGTGAATTTTCCTACCTTCGATACATTAGAAAAGATAATGGACGTGCTGGGTGTAATGCCCAATGAATTATTATCGGGAGAATGGAAGTATGTTAATCAATCCGAAAAGGAAGTCTGCCAGTTTTTAAGAATTGAAGAACGATTAAATGCAGAACTAAAACATGGACATTATGACAACTTCTTTGACAGCGAGGAAGAATGGCTGGAATATGAGTTGGAAAAGTTACGGGAATATATTACCGACTACATCAACGGGAAAAGTATTGTAGCGTCCGACCTTTATCCAATCAAAGAATTTATCCAGCATTTGAAGTTTCAAAAACTGTTAGACCGCTATGATGATTTATACAGCATGGATATGTTCGGGGAAAGCATAGAGGGACATAAATATAGGACACCTTATCAAGTCGTAAAAATGATAAACCCCAATTCAAAAGAAGATATGGAATTATTACGGGAAGTATTGAAAAATAACCATTTTGATGATGAGGACGAATAACTTTTTCCCTCTTTGTAGAAGATACAGCAAACAAAAAGCCCAGTAAAGAGTGCAAAGCACCACCAATGGTGGCAAGGCTCTTGACAGGGCTTTTTCTTTTCTGTGGAGGGTAATCAAGAGGAAGAAAAGATAAAATTTGATTTGTGGTAAATCGGATAATATCAATGAAATTGTCACGGTACAAATTTGGGCTATATAAGGAATAGTAACTGGAAGATTGTAGGGTAATCAAAAAGGCGTGTATTTTAAATCAGAGATACACGTCTTTGAAATGAATGAAATTCAATGAATTTTATTCATTGACAATCGTTCATTCACGAGATATAATTTTAGTGAAAGGAGTTGATTACATGAATATTACGAAACAAAAATCACAAAAGACTTTTGATAAGCAAGCTGCCGATTATGATACAAATATTCAGGGGGAACATGCTCGAAAACTCTATAAGCCGATTATAGAAAATTTAAAAAATAAGAATATACATTCTATATTAGATTTAGGTTGTGGAACGGGTGCGTTACTTAAAGAAATAAAAGAATTAAATATAGCAGAACAACTATTTGGAATAGATATATCTCCCAATATGCTTGAAATTGCAAAAAATAAACTAGGAAATGATGCAACACTTATCTTAGGCGACTCTGAGAGATTACCTTTTGAAGATAGTTCTTTTGACGCCATTGTATGTAATGACTCATTTCATCATTATCCACAACCAGATATTGTAGAGAAAGAAGTGTCTAGGTGTTTAAAGCAAAATGGAGTTTTCATTATCGGTGATTGTTGGCAACCAATCGGAGCAAGACAGATAATGAATTACTATATGAAACACAGCAATAGTGGAGATGTAAAGATTTATTCAAAAAAGGAAATGTTGTTATTATTATCAAAAGACTTCCACGAAATTGAATGGAAATCTTTTGGCACAAGATCTTGTTTAATTATAGCATACAATAATTAAACCGCAAGAAAGGAAAGAAAACAATGCGTATTTCAAAAGAACCAGAGGAACGTAAACAAGAAATTTTAGAAACAGCCATTAAATTATTTAGTGTAAATGGGTTTGAAAAAACTTCAATATCAGACATAGCAAAAGAAATTGGAATAGCACAAGGATTATGTTATAGATATTTCCCATCAAAAGATGTACTTTTTCAGTCTGCTATCAATGAATATTCAAATATTTTAGTCGCCAATATGACAAAAAATATAAATATAAAAAAGGATAGTTTAAAAGATATTTTGCGGAAGATGATACTTTTTGCAGAACAAGAAGATGATACATATTATCCAGTTTTTCATAATAACCAAAATAAAAATTTCCATAATTTATTAACATTGAATGTATGTGAAAAACTTTTTCCTATTGTATCTGAAATTATTGAAAGAGCAAATTACACAAATGAAATACAAGTCAATGATGTTGAAATGTATGCCAGTTTTTGCATATATGGACAACTAGGAATTATTTTAAATACCGATATATCAATTAAAGAAAAGAGTTCACGGATAAAGGCATTTTTTAGGGACTTGTTTAGGCTTTAAATCTTCCCCTGCCAAAAGGCAGGGAATATTTAAATAAATTAAATGAATAATTTTCATTCAATAGGAGGAATTAAAATGAACAAAAATATTGATTTTGTAAACGGAAACACAAAAAAATGTTTACTTGAAATGACTGTTCCTATGATAATAGCTATGTTTTTAAATATGGCATATAATCTCGTAGACAGTCTTTGGATTGGAAATTTGTTAGGTGAGCAGGCATACGCAGCGTTAACAAACTCGACACCTATTATTTTAATCTTAACTTCAATTGGTATGGGAGCAACAAACGGGTTAGCCATTCTATTATCACAGGTAATTGGTGCGAAAAATGAGCAAAAGAAAAAGAATATTATAGTTACTTCTTTTTTTGTATCTATAATTCTTTCAGTGTTTATGACAATTGTGTTGGAGATTTTTTTAGAGCCTATTTTGATAGTTTTAAATACACCGACTGAAATTTTTGATATGGCAAAAAATTACTTATCTATATATGCTTTGGGATATGTAGCAGTTTATTTGTATTTATACTTTACAGCCATTTTAAGAAGTTTTGGCAATACTATGTTTCAAGCAGTTGCAATGCTTGTGTCTACTTTATTGAATGCTATTTTAGATCCTATTTTCATTAACATAATTGGATTTCACGGAGCGGCAATCGCAACCTTAATATCACAGATTATTTGTTTGGCGTTTATGTGCATTTATATTTATCGTAAAAAATTATTTAACCTTTCACTATCTGATTTTGATACAAAAGAGATTATGCCGTTTGTAAAAAATGCTGTGCCGTCTGTCATTCAACAAAGTATTCCTGCTATTAGTACAACATTTTTAACTGCTATTGTTAGTACTTATAGTATTTCTGCTATTGCTGGCTACGGAGTTGCTGGAAAATTAGAAATGATATTATTTTATCCTGCTATGGCTCTTAATATGGTGTTGACTTCAATCGTAGGGCAATGTATTGGAGCACAACGTATCGACAGAGCAAAGAATTATCTGAAATTGGCGTTAAAATATGGTATTGTTGTTTCAAGTGTATTATCAGCAGTTGTTATTTTCTTCTCTAAACAGTTGGCAAAATTGTTTGTTTCCAACGTAGCTGTAACAAATGTTGTCAGCCATTATTTTTTAATTGTTAGTATCGGTTATGTTCTTTACACTATTACTAGTTGCTACTTAGGTACTTTAAATGGTATAGGAAAACCAACAAAAAGTATGATACTAATGATATTCTACTATATTATTATTCGTATTCCTTTTGCCTATCTATTATCTTGGCTGGCAGAAAATTTAAATGGTGTTTGGATAGCGATTTTAATCAGTCACATAGTCGCCTGCATTATAACTATTTTAACAAGTAATCAAATTATTAAGCGGTTATATGGAAAACTTTATGATAGGACTAAAAAAGCAAGATATAAAAGCATTGAAAGTAACTGCTGTGGAAAGTTTTAGGAATAATCTTATACGATTATGCACTACCTAACAGCATTTTATCAACAACTAAATATTTTACAATATTAAAAGTTCGTACAGACGGTATATTTTGTACGGACTTTTTTCTTGTTCTTCTTTTTGTATTTTCCAAAGATATAGACGGTATCTCCGTTTATATATTTCAGCGTATGCGGAAAGGAGGTGAGATTATGAACCCATCTTCTTTCGAGCATATCGTTAGAATACAGTTTAATGCTTTGATGATGACTGTTATTAAATGCACAGTAAAAAACAGAAACAGACAGTTTGCAAGACGTTCTAAGCGTGAAGTTTTATTCTGTGAATTATCAGATACGAAAAATGTTGAATGTGTAACTAAGGATAACTATTCTTGTGATTACATTTCGTTTGAAGTCTTGAATTTTACAATTCAAATATCAAATGAGAAACTTGCTGTTGCTTTATATAAGTTATCGAATAAAGAGCGTGATGTAATTCTATTACGCTATTTTCAAAGTATGAGCGACCAAGAAATAGCCGAATTATATCATGTATCACGTTCTGCTATTTATCGCAGAAGAAGTAACGGATTGAAGAAACTAAAAACAGTATTGAAAGAAAGGAATTGAACCAATGAAAAAAGAATATGGCTACCCTACATTAAAAGTAATATGTCAAGCGTCTGCTGGAAATGAAACTGCCATAAGAGAGATTTTGAAGTTTTATGACGCTTATATATGTAAATTATGCTTGCGTCCGTTTTACCACTCTGAAAGTGGTAAAATCATTATGCAGGTTGATGAAGAATTAAAAGGTCAAATCCATACAGAAATGATGAAAGCAATCTTGAAATTTGAAATCAGAGTAAAATAATCATACTACATGAATGAAAAACGGGAGATACACAGATATTTGTGCTATCTCCCATGTTGTTTTTGTGTCATATCAAGGCTCATTCAATCGTGGTAAATTCGTGGTAAAATGAATAGTTTTCTATACTTCAAAATGTTTGAAAGTATAGTGTTTATGCGGATAATCAAAAATCAGATATAAAATTTATGAAAATTCTGAATCTTTTTCAAAATCAACTATTTCTAGGTGCAGATCATTTTTTAATACTATAAATGAGCAAATATCGAATTTTGCACAAACTTATCCCACAAACTTAAA
>NZ_QUJK01000016.1:0-67372 GCF_003480905.1 Blautia sp. AM28-27 | reverse complement strand
GTCTGTTTGGAACTTTACTATCTATAAAAGTTCCAGGCAGGCATTTTTTATTTCCTGAATCCTGGAGGAAAGGAGTCAAGATGACTGAACCAAACAAGTGAAACGTCTGTTATTGAGAGGGTATGGGGAGATCCCCATCAAGATAAAACCCATAGGTTGACGGGAGGCAAAATGGCAATACCGTTAAACATGGGTGGATCTTGCTCTTATTTGTATCCCTCTATATAACGAAACGCTCAGAGGCTGTTTTACAGTGAGGGAAAAGAAAAAATATCAAAAAATTGATAATTAATGGTGAACTTGTGATAGAATGGAAAAAAGAGAAAAGCATAAAGGATGTAGTTGTGGAGAATATTTGTTATGATTAGAAAGTTGCTGAACGGAGATATCGATAGAGTCGCTGACATATGGTTAAAGACAAATCTGAAAGCACATTATTTTATTTCCAATCAATACTGGAAAAGTAATTATGAATTAGTAAAAGAAATGCTGTCACAATCCGAAGTCTATGTGTTTGAAGCAGATAAAATGATACAAGGATTTGTAGGACTAAATGATGAATATATCGAAGGTATTTTTGTCTCCGATGAAATGCAGTCATGTGGCATAGGTAAGCTTTTATTGGATTATATTAAGGATAAAAAAGTTAGCTTACGATTAAATGTATACCAGAAGAATGCCAGAGCAATTTCTTTTTACCAAAGAGAAGGGTTCATTATTCAATGTGAAGATTTGGATGAAGATACTGGTGAAAAAGAGTACACTATGCTATGGAAACGAAAATAGAAATCGGAATTTGGAGAATTAGACGTTATGAGGAGCGTAAAAATATGAATGCTGACTTCAGAATAGACGGAAAAGTAATAGAAACAAAAAGGCTCATTCTTAGATCATTCAAACAAACAGATTTGGAGGATTTCTATGAGTATGCATCTGTCGAAGGTGTTGGGGAGATGGCAGGATGGAAACATCATGAAAATATTGCTGAATCTCAAAGTATTATGAATTCCTTTATCAGTGAGGATAAAGTATTTGCAATCTGCTTAAAGAAAAACAATAAAGTAATCGGTACTGTTGGCATAGAAAAATATGGGTTAGAAGATGCTTTGACAGAATTCAAGGATTATTACGGCAGAGAATTAGGATATGTTTTGAGTAAAGATTATTGGGGAAAAGGACTTATGCCCGAAGCCGTAAATGCAGTTAAAGATTATTTATTTGGCGAATTGGATTATGATTTTCTGATTTGTGGTTACTATGATTTCAATGAACAATCAAAACGAGTTCAGACAAAATGTGGCTTCAAACCATATCGTTCATTGGTCATGACAACGCAAATGGAGACAAAAGAACAAGGTACATTGATGTTGTTGCTGAATTCCAAGAATAATATTAAATTAGTTTTTTCACATCCGGAAACCTTAATCTCCGAAAATTGGTAAAATCCAGTTTGTTGAACTGAATCCGAAAAGCATTAGGGCGCAGAGGAGATAGAATCCTTTGCGTAAAAGACTAACGAACATATTTAATGAAACATCGGAACCATCTTCTTTTTGTTGTCTACCTATAATAACGATTGGAGTAATCGATTATAGACACTGCAATCAAAAAAATCTGAAAATATATTTATCAACATTACATAAAAGTGTGTAGATGCACGGAAATGGGGAGTGTAACGATGGAGATTAAAAGAGACGCTTACCTACAGCAGCTGATCGAGCGAAAAGATAATGGAATGATAAAGGTGATTACCGGCATTCGTAGATGTGGCAAATCCTTTTTGCTGTTTACCATCTTTAAGAGATACTTACTGGAGAACGGCGTTGATGTTGATCATATTATTGAAATTGCATTGGATGGTATTGAGAACGAGGAATTAAGAGATCCCAAGGTATGCTTCAAGTACATCAAGGATGCCATGAAAGACGACGGGAAGTATTATCTCCTTTTGGATGAAGTGCAGTTCATGCCACGATTTGAGGAAGTGCTGAACAGCCTGCTCCGCATGAGCAATATTGATGTGTATGTCACCGGAAGTAATTCCAAGTTCCTGTCCAGCGACATTATGACCGAATTCCGTGGCAGAGGTGATGAGATTAGAATCTACCCTCTCTCCTTTGCAGAGTTTTATTCTGTCTATGACGGCGATTATGATGATGCATGGGATGACTACATGATCTACGGAGGATTGCCGCAGATCGTAAGTTTCCAGAGCGAACGACAGAAAGCGGACTATCTGAAGAACATCTTTGCAAATGTCTATCTGAAGAATGTTATTGAAAGAAATAAGATTCAGAACGTGGATGAGATTGGGATT
The DNA here is from genome assembly GCF_003480905.1 of Blautia sp. AM28-27. Taxonomy (NCBI): domain Bacteria; kingdom Bacillati; phylum Bacillota; class Clostridia; order Lachnospirales; family Lachnospiraceae; genus Blautia; species Blautia sp. AM28-27. The sequence continues at coordinate 65,055 of NZ_QUJK01000016.1, read as the reverse complement.
CTGGTTGATGTCCTTGCATCTGCAATCGGCGCACCGACCAACCCTTCAAAGATTGCCAATACCTTTGCCAGTGAGCGCCAGATGACTTATGCTAATAAAACCATCTCCAAGCATATCGACTATTTGACAGATGCCTTTTTGATTTTCAAGGCAAGCCGATACGATATTAAGGGCAGAAAGTATATCGGTGCAAATCTGAAATACTACTTTACGGATCTGGGACTGAGAAATGCACGTCTGAATTTCAGACAGCAGGAGCCTACTCATATCATGGAGAACATTGTTTATAACGAGCTGTTGATCCGTGGCTACAATGTTGATGTGGGTGTCGTGGATATCTTCGATAAGGATAAAGAGGGCAAACGTGTTCGCAAGCAGTTGGAGGTTGACTTTGTGGTGAATCAAGGAAACCAGAGATACTATATCCAGGTTGCATATGACATGACTTCGGAAGAAAAACAGACGCAGGAGTTCAATTCTCTGCGTAATATCCCGGACTCTTTCAAGAAGATCGTCATTGTAAATGGTAGCAAAAAGCCTTGGAGAAATGATGAAGGTTTTGTCATCATGGGAATGAAGTATTTCTTGCTGAATGCGAATAGTCTGGAATTTTAAGTCGATTTGAGTTGTTGCTGTGGTGTTGTTCTATTTCAAAAAAGAGTGAAATGATATAAATAAGGCCAGCCGATGTGGTAGCATTTATGTGGGAGTACATGAAAGTACCGGAGGATTCAAGAGAAAAAGTTAAGAATCTGCTTAAAGATGCAAATGAAAATGGAGTAAAAATAAGTCATCAGGCACCAACACTGTATGATGTTGTTCCGAAAGAAGAAATTGCTGAATTTGAAGAGCTTATGCGCAAAACCATAGCTGACATTGTATCAGAAGCCAGTAGCGTTGCCTGTTGGGTGTATGTGCAGAAATATGTGAAGCACAAAACCCTAAACGAAATGCTGCAAGAATTGCCAGACGTAAGTCAATTCATCCTGGCTATGATGAGATAAGTGAAGAATTACTTCATTCTGCAAGAGCTATCCTTGAAGCAGATAATGAAATGCAGAGAATAAAAGACAAAATTGGTATGTTACACGAAATTTAGGGAGAAAACTGAGCAAGTAGGAAGGTGGAATATATATGAAACAAGATACTTTAGAGGGCAAAGCAAAAACAAAAAATGGGGTAAAACGGCTGTGCTTTTCCATAATCTGCATTCTTCTGGAAGTGATTTTTATTATTACTATCGTAACACGCTTGAATGAATATGCAGAAATCATAAATTTATTTACAAGGATTTTGAGTGGGATCTTGGTTTTGGGATTGTACGCATCAAATAAGACATCCTCTATGAAAATGCCTTGGGTCATCTTAATTCTAATTTTCCCAATTATGGGTGTAGGCCTGTATTTGTTGATTGGTTTGAATGGCGGCACACATAAAATGCGTGAGCGATATGCAGAAATTGATAGCAAATTGTTACCAATGCTCCCGGACAGTCAGGAGTGTTTGAGCAGAATAAAAGAAACAATTCCGAAAGCAGGAAATATAGCAAGTTACATACAAAGAAATTCGCAGTATCCAATCTATCAGAATACGGATATTGTGTATTTTGATGAAGCAGTGAAAGGATTAGAGGCACAGCTTAAGGATTTGGGGAAAGCACAGAAGTTTATCTTTATGGAATATCATGCGATAGAAGACGCTGAAGCATGGCATAAGATTCAAGATGTTCTGGAAGAGCGAGTAAAAGCAGGTGTGAAAGTTAGAGTATTCTACGATGATATGGGTTCTATAGGCTTTATTAACACAGATTTTGTGAAAAAGATGGAGGCAATAGGAATTCATTGCCGTGTATTCAATCCGTTTATGCCAGGCTTAAATCTGTTTTTGAACAATCGTGATCATAGAAAAATAACAGTTATTGATGGAAAAGTCGGATTTACAGGTGGATATAATCTAGCAAACGAATATTTTAATTACACACACCCGTATGGACAGTGGAAAGATACAGGTATTCGTTTAGAAGGAGATGCTGTTCAGTCGCTTACGGTGACATTTTTGGAAATGTGGAATGCAGTAAGTGATAAGGATGCTAATGATTCTGATTTTAGTAAATACCTTTTCCACTATGATTATGCGGCACAGCAAACTGGGTTTGTTCAACCTTATGCAGACAGCCCTATGGATAATGAGCAGGTAGGAGAAGAAGTTTATATCAGTATGATAAATAAAGCTGAAAAATATTGTTGGTTTATGACTCCATATCTAATCATAACAGATGAAATGACGCATGCGTTATGTCTGGCTGCTAAGCGAGGGGTAGACGTAAGAATTATCACACCTGGTATCCCTGATAAAAAATTTATTTATAATATAACTCGTTCTTTTTATCATGGATTAGTTAAACATGGTGTTCGTGTTTATGAGTGGACTCCTGGTTTCTGTCATGCAAAAATGAGTGTGGCAGATGACTGTATGGCAACTTGTGGAACAATTAATCTGGATTATCGAAGTTTATATCACCATTTTGAAAACGGCTGTTTTATGGCAGATTGTCAGGCAGTTGTGGAAATAAAAAATGATCTGATAAGAACGATGGGAGAATGTCGTGATGTGACAGACCAATATCAAACCGGACGAAGTGCATATTTGCGACTGGGACAATTATTTATGAGATTATTTGCTGGATTGCTATAAGAATCTGATGAAACGACCTTTCAAAAAACAGTTGATTTAGAAGTTAACTGTTTTTGAAAGGCCGTTTTTGCTATATCTAACAGTCTGTTGTACAAAGAAGATTTTGCGTGGGTGAAAAAAACAAACCTTGTTGAGGTTAAATTGAGATTGACTTTGTATTGTATAAGTATGAAATGAAAAGGAATCAGGTGATATACAATGAAAAAGCATAAGATATGTAAAATCCTTCTTGTTATACTGGCAATTTTATTATGTGTGGCTTTTTATGAATTACTCGGAATCTGCATTGCATATAAAAAGCAGCCGGAAGTGTCCAATACAACCAAAAAAGAAACAAAAAATGGTTCGTGGAACGAATGCAGTGAAAATACGGAACGTGCAGTGATCATAGAAAAGAATCCAGAAGCGCTTTTACAAAGAGTGCGTTTGATCAAGAATGCAAAAAAGGAAATTATTCTTTCTACTTTTGCATTTCAATCCGATGAAAGTGGAAAATTGATTTTAGGAGCACTGCATGATGCGGCAGACAGAGGTGTACATATTCGTCTGTTAGTAGATGGAATGGAGAGCTGGATTGATATGGAAGGAAATCCGTATTTCTATGGATTATCTTCCCATGAGAATGTTGAAATTAAACTGTATAATAAGGCCAATCCGTTGAAACCGTGGAAAATGATGGGTAGAATGCATGATAAATATTTGATTGCAGATGGAAAGAGATATATTCTTGGGGGAAGAAATACATACAATTATTTCCTGGGTGATTTTCCGGGACATAAGAACTATGACAGAGACGTGTTAGTGGTTTGCGATGAACCTGAGAAAGAAAATTCAGTTAACCAGTTGTCAGAGTATTTTGAAACCATATGGAATCAGGAAGACAGTAGTTATTTTCATAACAATAAAAAACTGGCAAATAGAAAATCTGTAAAGAACGCAGTTTTAGAGCTGCAGAACAGCTATCAGAAATATTTTGAAGAGAATAAGGAAAGAATCTGCGAGACCGATTATACGGACGAAACTTTTGAGACAGAAAAGATTACATTAGTGTCAAATCCTATTCACACCGGTTCCAAAGAACCAGTAGTGTGGTATCAGTTGGGAGAATTGATGAAAAATGCAAAAAATCGTGTGAAGATCCACACGCCATATATTATCTGTAATGATATGATGTATAATACATGGGAGGAGATTGCAGAGAACGTTTCAGATTTTTCTATCATGACAAATTCAGTTGCGAATAATGGGAATCCATTTGGGTCTGCCGATTATGCGAAAAACAGAAATAGAATCTTAAGTACAGGAATTAATATCTGGGAATATGAAGGCGGTTATTCATACCACGGAAAAAGTATTCTGATTGACGATGATCTGTCTGTAATCGGTTCCTTTAATATGGACATGAGAAGTGCATATCTGGATACGGAACTGATGCTTGTAATACGCAGTAAAGATATTAATAAACAGTTGGAAGAGGGCATGATGGAATATGAAAAAGTGTCCCGCCAGATATTAGAAGACGGAACTTATAATGATCCATATCATGTAGAGCCAATCGAATTAACAAAGAAACGTCAGAGAAAAATATTTTTGGTACAGCATCTGCTTGGATGGGCAAGGTATCTGTTTTAATAAGGAGGAAGGAAAACGTGTTTCAAATATTGATTGTAGAAGATGATAAAGAATTAAGCCAGCTATTCCAAAAAGTGCTTGAGAAGAATGGATATCAAGTCAAAAGTGCATCGGATGGAGCACAGGCATTAGAAGTATTGGATAAGGAATATATTGATCTGATCATTTCTGATATTATGATGCCGGTTATGGATGGCTATGAACTGGTGTCAGAACTTCGTTCAGCAGGATATCAGATACCAGTGCTTATGATCACTGCGAAAGGTTCCTTTGATGATATGCGTCAGGGATTTTTTTCGGGAAGTGATGATTATATGGTAAAACCGGTAAATGTGAATGAAATGGTTTTAAGAGTCGGAGCACTGCTTCGCCGTGCACAGATATTGAATGAACACAAAATTGTGATCGGTTCAACAGAGTTTGATTATGATGCAATGACGGTTACAACTGATAAGGAAAGTCTTGTTTTACCTAAAAAACAATTCCTGCTTTTATATAAGCTTGCAGCTTCGCCAGGCAGAACATTTACAAAACAACAGTTGATGGATGAAGTATGGGGATACGAGACGGAGGCAGACCCACATACAATAGAGGTACATATAGGAAGACTCAGAGAGCGTTTTAAAGATAACCCGGATTTTGAAATCGTAACAATGCGTGGAATTGGATACAAGGTGGTGAAAAAATAATGGAACAAAAGAAAAAAAAAGGATTGCGGATCCGATCATGTCTGACTGGTGCAATCTGGCTGGCACTTGTATTTTCAACAGTCATATCTGCTTTATTATTTGCTTTTTTGAATCATTTTTTTAATCTGCCGGGCAGCATACCTTTGCTTGGCTGGCTTTTGATTTTCAATACATTGATTGCAGGGTTGATCACTTCCTTTATCAATGCAAAGTTACTGGAACCAATTACCAGACTTAGTAAAGCAATGAAGGAAGTTTCTCAGGGAGATTTTGAACAGCATTTGGAAACGAACAGCCGTATAGCAGAAGTTGGAGAATCTTATCAAAGTTTTAATGTTATGACAAAAGAACTTCGTGCAACAGAGGTGCTGCAGATGGATTTTGTATCTAATGTTTCTCATGAGTTTAAGACCCCGATTAATGCCATTGAAGGATATACAATGCTGCTTCAGGGAGAAGAACTGTCTCCGGATCAAGAGGAATATGTAGAAAAAATCTTATTTAACACCCAAAGACTTTCCGGATTGGTTGGTAATATTTTGCTGTTATCCAAGTTAGAGAATCAGAATATACCAATGAAAAAAACAGAATATCGTCTGGATGAACAGATCCGCCAGGCATTTCTTTCATTGGAAACAAAATGGACAGAAAAAGAAATTGGTTTTCAGGTAGAATTGGAGGAAGTTAAATATACTGGGAATGAAGGACTTTTTATGCATATCTGGATAAATCTTTTGGATAATGCGATTAAGTTCAGCCCTTCAAAGGGGACAATTACGATGTTTCTGAAACAAGAACAGGATTCTGTTAAGTTCATTCTGGAAGATGAAGGACCAGGAATAGAGGATGATGTAAAATCCAGAATATTTGACAAGTTCTATCAGGTAGATGGATCTCATAAAGCAGAAGGAAATGGCCTAGGTCTTGCACTTGTAAAACGGATTGTAGATAGTGCCGGAGGAACAATCAAAGCAGAAAACCGTGAATATGGTGGATGCAGATTTGTTATAGAGCTGCCAAAGCAGAAAGATGAGATTATATAGTTTTAAGATAAATTAGAAAATGGGAGGATTTATATGACATTTTATCAGGAGTTGCAGTTAAATCAGGCAGGTTCTAAAAACCTGTTGAAAAAGAGTGAAACACTAAAAGAAAAATTATATCATATGTGGGTATATCTGGTGAAGATAGCTGTTACAATGGCATTTTGTTTTTTCTTTGTTAGTATTTTCAGCATCCTATTTGGAAATGAGAACAGCATTGTAGGTGTAGTAGTCTTATTATGTCTCATGGTGTTTAGAAATGCGGATCTGGGGATCCACACCGGACAATCTACGATGCTTTTGGCTTTGTTCTTTGTAATTATGACTGTATGTCCGCATTTAGCAAATCAGTTTTCACCGGTATTGGGAATGCTGTTAAATATTGCGGCACTGGCTGTGTTGATTCTGTTCGGATGCCATAATCCATTCATGTTTAATCAATCTACATTGGTTCTTGGGTATCTGCTACTATATGGTTATGATGTTACGGGAAAAAGCTATCAGATGCGATTAGTCGGAATGGCTTTAGGTGCAGCACTTACCTGCTTCGTATTTTATCGAAATCATAAAAACAGAACTTATAAAAGAAATCTGAAAGATCTGATACAAGAATTTGATATCACTTCTTCCAGAACAAAATGGCAGATATGTCAGATTTTATGCGTACCGATTGTCCTTTGCATTGCAGAACTTTGTAATATGCCACGTGCAATGTGGGCTGGTATTGCGGCCATGTCCGCGATTTTGCCGTTTATGGAAGATATGCACTACAGAGTCCGTAAAAGGATTGTCGGAAATATTGCAGGTGTTATATGTTTTACAGTATTATATTTTCTGCTTCCTTCGTCAATCTATGCATATATAGGAATTCTTGGTGGAATCGGTGTAGGATTTTCAGCACAATATGGCTGGCAGGCAGTATTTAACACATTTGGTGCTTTAGCCATTGCTGCAGAGACTTATGGACTACAAGGAGCGGTTAGTCTTAGAGTGATTCAAAATGTTTTTGGTGTTGTGTTTGCTTTAGCATTTTGTGTTATATTTTATTGGTTTATGTCTAAAAAAAAGATGATGAATCAGGGATCATAACAGAATAGAATGAGCTGTCTGTAGTAAGCGTTGGATTTGGCAGGAACCATCAAGAACGCACCAGACAGCAAGAGTTTGTCAAGGAGCTGAACCTGACTGGAATCACTAAGAGCCCGGCAAAACATTTACGGATACACTGCAAGATCAGAAGTATTTTCTGGTTTTGGAGATTGTTGAAGTATTTGTTTTGTCGGGCTTTTTTGACGTATTTCGAAAAATTTTTAAATTTTTTGTCGTACCCCACTGTAAAACAGGCTCTCAGCGTTTCGTTATATAGAGGTTGAATTCTCTTCTGCAAAAATAATTGCAGAGAGAGATTTTGATAATATGGCGCAAAGGAGGAAGTAACCTGGTTATGGCAAGTACCTTTGGTCTGCCTCTTGGCGATGGAGCTCTCCTAAGCGGAAGGCCGCTGGTTCGATTCCAGTCAGATGCCCAGATGAATTCCCAGAATGTAGATGCTTTGGAGATCGGTGATACCGACGGCAGTCCGATCGAAGTGAGGATTCCGTTGATTGCTCCAGATGATCCAAACAGTCCTGTAAGGATTCCTGCCATAACGACCCATGAAATGTGGGAAGGTGATAACGGTCTGTACAACACGTTTCACCGCTTTCTTTCGGATTTCATTCAGGAACAGTGCAACCAGGATCGCACACGGCATCTGGAATGATCATCAGGTAAATCATTTTATAATCCTTCCAGATTTTTCTTATTTTGTTTTTGCCCTTTTTCATTTTCTCCCTCCTGTTCTGGTTTCGTATCTCTTGAACTTTATGGCTTTATTATAGAGAAAACAGGGCCTTTCTAAAATGTACCTTTTCTCCCTTTTTCTTAGAAAAAAAGAACCTGCCATTGCATGTTCTTCCCCCAGGATCCTACCTTCCATCCTTTCTCTTCTGTCATACCCTGCTGTAAGTATAGCATAGACTTTTGTTTCCGGCATTAAAAATTCCATCGACATCCGTTTCTGCACACGGTATAATAGGTATCATGTAAAGAAAAAGGAGGTTGTTTTCTTATGTTATCCTGCACCTACGAAGTAGTCGCCATCGATGGTGATTACGCGCATTTACGCCGCAATGACATCGAACCGGAGTACAATGAAACGAAACTGGTTGCCCGCGCGCTGCTGCCGCCGGAAATTATGGAGGGCAGTATTTTGAAATACGAGATGCTGCAGTATGAAATCATTGGCTGATGCTGTTTTTCCGGCCGAGGTGTTTTCTCTCCCGCTCTTTCATGGCATCTCGGAAACCGGGCGGACGGCTCTTGTTTCGAGCGGGTGGCTACGGACGTGTTCGTTTGAGAAAAACCAGACCATTTATCACATGGGTGACCGCGTGTCCGAACTGGGGATTGTGCTGTCCGGCAGCGTTTTCGTGGAGAATACGGATCTCTGGGGCAACCGCAGTATCTTAAGCAAGATCACCCCCGGCCAGGTATTTGCCGAAACGTATGCCTTCTGTCGGGAGCCGATGATGGTGAATGTCACGGCAGCCGAAGCCTCGACGGTTCTCTTTTTCAATCTTCGAAACCTCGACCAGACCGCCGATGGTGATGATGCATGGCTGTCCCAGCTTCGCAGTAACATGCTCCGCATCTCCATGCAGAAAAATCTTACCCTCTCCAACCGCATTTTCTGCACTACACCAAAGACGATCCGCGAGCGCGTGCTGGTCTACCTCGCCGCGCAGTCTGCCAAAACCGGCGCCGACACCTTTACGATCCCCTTCGACCGCCAGGGCCTCGCCGACTACCTGAACCTCGACCGGAGCGCCCTCTCCAAAGAACTCGGAAAAATGCAGAAAGAGGGAATCCTCGAATTTCATAAAAACAAATTTACGCTGCGTCATCCGTCTCTCTAGGCGGTACCGCAGCGTAAATTTTTTACCGTTTCATCGTTTCAAATGCTTATTTTTCATAAATGAATATACACAAAAAGTATTTTTCCGTGGTTATAACCACATACTTTTCCTGTTCTATCCGATATTCTATACGTGTAAATTATGAAACTCCGCGCAGATCTGTTTTTCCCTCTGCGCTTAACCCCTCGGAAATACCCTACAGGAGGAACTATTTTTATGGAACAGAATATGTTTTGCTACCAGTGTCAGGAAACTGCCGGCTGCTCCGGCTGTACAAAATCCGGTGTCTGTGGAAAGCGCCCGGAGACAGCGGCGCTGCAGGATCTGCTGATCTGGACGACGAAAGGACTTTCCGCCGTGACGACACAGCTCCGCCGCGAAGGAAAAACCGTCGATGCCAGCGTCAATCATCTCATCACCGAAAACCTGTTTACGACCATCACAAACGTGAACTTTGATGATGATACGATCCGCGCACGAATTGAGGCAACGCTTGAGACCAAAGCGCTTCTCGCTCAGCTTGCCGACTGCTCCGCTCTGCCGGAGGCCGCCCTCTGGAACGGCACAACCGATAAGTTTGCCGCAAAAGCGGTTACCGTCGGCGTACTTTCCACGGAAAATGAGGACATCCGCTCTTTACGCGAGCTCATCACCTACGGTCTGAAAGGACTTGCCGCGTACACCAGCCATGCCAATGTTCTCTTAAAAGAAAACGAGGAAATCGATGCCTTCCTGCAGCGTGCTCTCGCCGCAACGCTCGACGATTCCCTCTCCGCAGAGGAACTGACGGCTCTCGCACTCGAGACCGGCTCCTACGGCGTGCAGGGAATGGCACTGCTCGATGAGGCCAATACTTCCGCTTACGGCAATCCGGAGATCACCACCGTCGATCTCAGTGTCGGCACCCGCCCGGGTATTCTCGTCTCCGGTCATGATCTGCGCGACCTCGAGATGCTGCTCGAGCAGACCGTGAACACCGGCATCGATGTTTACACCCACTCCGAAATGCTGCCTGCACACTACTATCCGGCGTTCAAAAAATATGAACATTTTAAGGGAAATTATGGTAACGCCTGGTGGAAGCAGAAAGAAGAATTTGAAGCCTTCAACGGCCCGATTCTGATGACGACGAACTGTATCGTGCCGCCGAAGGACAGCTACAAAAACCGTATTTACACAACCGGAGCGGTTCGTTATCCGGGATGCCCGCACATCGACGGCGTCATCGGTGAGACAAAAGATTTCTCTCTGCTCATCGAACAGGCAAAGCACTGCGCACCGCCGACGGAACTCGAGCAGGGAACCATTGTCGGAGGCTTCGCCCATGCACAGGTACTCGCCCTGGCAGACCAGATCGTCGATGCCGTGAAATCCGGCGCGATCAAAAAATTCGTTGTCATGGCTGGATGTGACGGCCGTGCAAAGAGCCGCAGCTATTACTCTGATTTTGCACAGGCACTGCCGAAAGACACCGTGATTCTGACCGCCGGCTGTGCAAAATACAAATACAACAAGCTGAACCTCGGCGACATCAACGGCATTCCGCGCGTCCTCGATGCCGGCCAGTGCAATGATTCCTACTCTCTTGCCGTGATTGCACTGAAATTAAAGGAGGTCTTCGGCCTCGACGATATCAACGATCTGCCGATCATCTACAATATTTCCTGGTACGAGCAGAAAGCTGTGATTGTTCTTCTGGCACTGCTGTCGCTCGGTGTCAAGAACATCCACCTCGGTCCGACACTTCCGGCATTTTTAAGCCCGAATGTTGCAGCTCTTCTCGTTGAAAACTTCGGCATCGCCGGAATCGATACCGTTGAAAACGATATGGAATTGTTTTTCGGGAAATAAAGAAAACCCCTTGCTTTCTTTCATTTTTCCACGTATACTGTATATGTTCAGACAAAAATATCTTTGAATTTGGGCATATCAGAAAACGGACCTCAGATTCCATTTCTATACACGCCCGACACTGATGAGTCATCTCATCTTAATCACACATTTTTAGAACGTGCCTGGGAATTTTTTCAGACACGTTCTCATTCTATCACGGAGATTTATGAACTATGAGCATCATGAAAAATATCAATAAAGCCAAGGTTATGGTCTTAAAAGATCAGGTTTCCTACCAGGAAGGCCAGATCGTCAGCAAAACACTGGTACAGAATGAATCCGTCAGCATCACCTTATTTGCCTTCGACAAAGGCGAAGAAATCAGCACCCACGAGTCCGGCGGCGACGCCTTCGTCACCTGCCTCGACGGAACCGGTGAAATCACCATTGACGGCGTAAAATACGAACTCCACGAAGGCGAATCCATCGTCATGCCGGCAAAACACCCGCATGCTGTATACGGCAAAGAGCAGTATAAGATGCTGCTGGTCGTTGTATTCTAAATCCGCACCTTACATCCTAAAATACACAAATCCCAATCAACGCCTTCGCTTTTGCGAGAGTTTGTTGATTGGGATTTTTTACTTTTAGATTTGTGCCTTACTAACTTGATTTAATACATTCTTTTTGTTACACAACGCTTTACAATTTATTTTTTCTTCTTTTTCTTAAATATATTAATACTCCAGCAAAAAGCAACGCGCTTAACACCACTAACATAATCTCTTTTTTTAAACTCTCCTCTATCAATGTATAAACGCTAAAATGTGATGTTTCAAACGTAAATCCTCCATTTTTTATTTTCACATCCATTTCTGTTAAAGTTCCATCTGCTTCCACCCTGTAAATTTTTGTTTTTCCAAGATAAGCAAAAAGTTTCATTTTCTCCGGAATCGGAATGTATACCTGCACATTTTCTTCTGGCTGTATTTCTTCTCCGCTTTCCATAAGTGAAATATTATATGTGTAAGATGTTCGATCTTTAATTGCATTGTAAACCTCTAAATTTGTTTTCTTTAGTTCCTCCAGTTTTTCAGAATCCAATTCTACTTTAAAAACTCTTAACGATGTTTCATCTGAAAATCCATTTTTGCTCTCCACTTTGATCTGCTGAGATGATCGAAACCCTTTTTGATTTTGAATATAAACAGAACCCACTCCCTGCGATCTGACAAAATTCATATGTTGTAAAAATTCATTTTCAAATTTTCCCATAGCAAATATTGCATCTAAAGCTTTTCCTGCAGGTCCAGATACAAAATGAAACATTTTTTCGCCAATACTCACACCAAAATCTTTAGCTGTATCTTCAATGACATCCATCAAATCAAATTCATTCAAATTTTTTATAATGGTTTCACTAAATGATCCCAACGATTCTGTTGAGAAGAACACTTTATCAGAAACACCTTTGCATAAATTTTGTGGAAGTTCACTCCCATCCTCAATTAAAGTTACAAACGCTTTACTTTCCAGCAGTTTTTTAGTCAATGCTTCGCTGAATACTTCACTGTCCACATCAAAATTTTTGATTGTCTTTGCCAGTTTCCCGAACCCAATCAGAAGATCTGCTGAATTTATAATATTTACCACTGCTGAATCCTGCGGATCATTGCTGATTTTAATATACCCTTCTTTTGGTATTTCTACCTTGACTGATGTCTTTTTCGAAAATCCACTTTTTTGTCGATAGCTTCCTATTGTTCCCTCTTTCAAATCAGAAATCAATCCACTGGTATTATCCCACAATGCACCTTTCATACTCGTATTGCCAGAACTCATCTTTTTAATCAAAACCACATCTTTTAAATGTCCCTTTTCATCATACGTCTCTACACTTCCATATATATAACTGCTATTATATACATCAAACGATACACTTGCTGTCCTGTTATCTTTATTTATTTCATATGTATAATTATCAATATATAAACCGTTCATATTATAAATATTGGTAGCATATTCTTTTTCAATATATTGTACAGGCACAGTATTTACCGTATAGGAATACTGGTGACCTTGATACACTGTAACTGGAATCTCACTCATATACCCTGTATTTGTATCTTGAAAAAACACATGTGCCGTTCCCGTCTGAATTCCTTTCCATTCTGTATAACGTCGTTTATCTGCCACACCTGTTTTTTTCAGTTCAAGAACCGATGAATCGTCTACCCAAAATGTAATTCCAGAAACATCATCCATCAGTTCTCCATTATTGAAAATCCCAGCGCTTAACGTAATGCTATTATCTTTACAAATACTCAGACTGGTATAATCTGAATAAACCGCTAAGCCATCTTCCGGTGTATTTTCCCTCTCCTCATTTTCCTGCTGTTCCGTTTCCTCTGTTCCAACCTGATCAAGGCTTAAAAATTTATATTTTACCGTATACTGCATATCCGCATTATATCCCTGATACTGCATGGAAGCTTGAAAATCCATAAGAATTTCATCAATCTTTCCTGTTGTTTCATCTATGTTTATTTTCACCTCTACATCGCTGTATTTTAAATTTTCTACGCCATCTATCATCTGCGCAGCAGCTATTCCTATCTCATTTGCTTTCTCTGCCGGAATTGTAAAGGTAATCTCATCTCCGGAAATTTTACCCCTTTTCATCATATTCTGTGTTAATGAAGTGAACTGAAAGTAATTTGGATTCATCTCAACATCTACCGTTTTGCTTACTGGTTCCTTATATTCATAGTGAGCCTTCCCATCTCGATATGTCATATTCCATATATATTTTTGTCCAAGCACAGCCATACTGGCAGAGCCTGTCATTTGAACAGCAGAGCTGTCATTCTCATCATAATCAGATACCTCTGTAACTGCATCTAATGTAACTTTCGTTTTCGTTTTTGCTTTTCCCTGGATAATTGTCATATCTGCATCCATATCCAGTTCTTCTTTCCAGTTTCTCGACGCGACTGTTTTCTGCATTGCTTCCTGATATATCAGAAAAGCATCTTTCCCTTTTCCATATACCGTAATCGGAAATAATTGAAACCCTATTACCAACGCAATCAAAATATTCCTCATTTTCTTTCCCATTTGTGCTCCTTTCAAAAAAGGACCCCGTATAAAACATACAGAGTCCTTTTTTCATCTGATTTTTTTCCTAAAACAGGTTTCCCATTGTATACAGATCCAAATACCAAGAACGATCTACTTTTATCACAGATACTTCCAGCGAATTACTTATTTCTGTTTCATCTCCCTTCAAAGTAAACTCTACCTCTACAGTTTTAGCTGCAGATACTTTTACGTTTATATCTTCATAATTGCTTTTTAAATCATTCAGGTCATCACCTGTCACATCTTCAACATTTGTCATTTTATAAGACAGTTTCCAGTCATCTCCCAGATATTGATCTATGTAATCTACTTGTTTCTTGAGAGAATCATTCGTCTCCTCTACCAGCTCTGTTTTACTATATCCTGTCTCCTCTAATTCTTTATCTAATACTTTTTCTGGAAGCAACTCTACAATAGATTGTGCATCTACTGCAAACTGAGACGTTACAAATGTATCTATTGTCTTTTTGTAGCTTCTTCCCCCAAGTGTATAAACAAGAAGTACGACTGCTACAATCACACACAATGCTAATACAATACCCTTTTCTCTGTTTTTTTTCGCAGTTGACTTTTCATTTAGCGCTTTTCCACATTTACTGCAATATTTTGCCCCATCTGGATTTTCTGTTCCGCATTTTTTGCAAAGCATTTATTTCCCTCCACATTTTGAAATTTTTATCACGAACGCTATTTTATTTGGATTCAGATTGCCACATTCTTTGCATCCCTTCCATAATTTCGTTCAGCTCTTGTTTTCGGCTCTGAACTTGGTATGCAGATACCCGCATACATAAAATAAATGGTGCATCCAGAATCAAGAAAAACAATGCCATGATTCCGATTCCATTAATGAGCATTCCTGCCGCCGCTACCAGCAACAATACTGACATTATTATTCCTACAATTTTAAATCCTTTAGCTCGTTTTTGATATGCTTCTACCTCTGCCATAAGTTCATCTGGATTTCTAAATTTTCTTCCGCATTTTTAACAAATCCAATATGTTTTCTGTTGTAAGCCGCTTGCCCCGGCAATAACTCCAGCCTTCGTACCAGCAAATGCAGAAACACCCATTCCGCTTACTACAGAACCTCCTATATCCCGATCTCCTATAATGTTTAAGTCTTTTCCTCCACACCGTGGACAACAGATTTTTACATATGTAGCTGTTTCCATATCTTCCTCCTAATTTATTCCTTTTTATCTATTTTTTTGCTGTTAATGGATGAAACGCTTGAATCGTAATTCCTCGATACTCCAGAATACCTTCATCTCCCACTGCAATGAATATGGTGTCTGCATGAAAACTTCTAAGTTTTTTACGCTCTCCATTTTCAAATTCAACTACATACCATTCGATGTTTCCTTTTTGTACTGGTTTTTCCAGAATTTTTACTTTCGCTTTTTCCAGTGGCTTGGAATTGTCTTTTGATTTCAAAATAAAATATCCAATCCAGGAAGCGATTCCTATCACTAAAATAACTACAACAAATGCAAAAATATCTTCATTAGAAAAACTGCTGCCGCCGATACGTACATATGTCATTTGATTTTCCTCCTGCTTGTCAAACATTAATCCTAAACTATTCTTTAAATTCACTATAGGGAATCGGATCATCATCAAGCCTGTTCGAGTAATATACCACGCTTACATCTCGGGCTTTTCCTTGCAGATACAGAAAAACCGAGTCTGATCTCCATACGACTGAATTACCGTTTTCTAAATTTCCAACATGAATTATTCCACTTGTTGCACCACTTAAGCTGATGTTCTCTGTAGATGTAAAATCAAATAAACTCTCTACCGTACTGCCTTCTGGAACTTGAACCACAACGCTGCCATCTGTAACTTCTTTAGTTTCTGATGTTGACTTACCACATCCAATCAGAATCATCATACTTAAGGACAGTAGAAACAAATACACCTGTTTTTTTCGTGTCATAACACATTCCTCCTGCTTCTATATCTTTGGTTTTGGACTTCTATTTTTTTCTTTTTCATCCCTCCTCCTTAAAAACTTTGTTACCCCATTTTCAGAAAGTGTACTTTTGCAAACCAGAAAATACATTTCATTTCTTTAGATATTTTCACCAAAACACATTGCCTTTTTCTTTCTAATACTGTATAATATGACACAACGCATTAAATTTTCAGAATTTGCAAAAGTACACCTTTACGAATTCTGTTTTCTTCCCATTTGCCTTTCATCTTCCATCTTTCTTATCTTTCCATAAAACGTCCCCACCGGCATATCACATGCTTTCGCAGCTTCCTTTAATGTCATCTTTTTTGCTCTCCATTCCCTATGAACCTCATCAAAATTATCCGGTACCGACCGCGGCGGTCTGCCAAATTTCACTCCTTTTGCTTTTGCTGCTGCAATCCCTTCTGCCTGCCGTTGACGGATATTTTTACTTTCACTTTCTGCCACGAAAGACAATACCTGTAAAACAATATCGCTCAAAAAGGTTCCCATCAGATCTTTTCCCCTTCGGGTATCGAGTAATGGCATATCAAGGACAACAATATCAACGCCTTTTTCTTTTGTCAGTACACGCCATTGTTCCAAAATTTCCTCATAATTTCTTCCCAATCGATCAATACTTTTTATATACAGCAAATCGTCTTTCTTTAATTTTCGTACCATTTTTCGATATTGCGGACGGTTAAAATCTCTGCCCGACTGCTTATCCAGATAAATATTCTTTTCCAAAACACCAATTTGTTTTAACGATAATAACTGCCGGTCCTCATTTTGATCCCGGCTGCTTACTCGTATGTAGCCATAAATATTCATAGCGTGTTCCCTTCTTTTATAAAATTTTGCATCACAGGAAATTTTACATGCTCGACATGAAACTTGTGATCACAAAATTTCATCGACATCTCTTTTCAGACACGTTATGATAAAACATCTTTAAGAACACATATTTTTGTATAGTGATATATTACGCTCGCTTATCTGACCATTATTCTCCCAATCAAAATTGGTCCACTGGACCAATTATTGATATGCATAGCAATAAAAAAGCAAGGCAGCATGCCACGAATTTTCCTGTGACCTACTGCCTTGCTTTTTTATTTTATTCTTTTTCATTTAAGCCTTTTCTATCAGACATTCATGCTTTTTCGTCTTTTTATCATAATTAATTCCAACCAGCAGAATGTCTCCAATATAAGGTTCCAATGATGCAATGTACTTTTTCTCTTTGATCTGATTCAGTGCCGTATGGGCAGAATGATTCCATTTCAGTTCTACGAGAAGTGCCGGGTAATCACTGCGAAATTCCGGTTTCGGAAGATAAACAAAGTCTGCAAAGCCCCTTCCTGTCGGCAGCTCACGAATCGGCTTGAAGTAATACTTCATGGAGCTTAAATAAGCAATCGTCAGAACGCTGCTCAGCGAATTTTCATCATGGTAAGTGATGACAGACGTATAGGAAGAGTGAATCTTCTCGATTTCATCAGCAACTGTTTCGGTATCTAAATCAAGCGTCGCATCAAGAAGCTGATCCGAGGCCGCCTGAAAAGCCATCATTTCATCCCATCTTTTCCGCCGGGTTGCAGCAGTTAATTCCTGACGAAGTTCCTCATTTGGAATAAATGCTGACTGCGTATTCTGATCATAGCCAAGATAACCCAAATGAATCAAATAAGTGAGAACATCATCTTTACTGGAAAAATTGATCATATCATTCTGAAAACAGGAGACATCAACTTCAACAGAAGATCCAGAAAGCATAGTGATAACAGCAGTTTTCAATCCGTCAAAATCCATATTGATGAGCGGGACAATCGCGTCATACGTGCCTGTGCGGGACCAGTAGCTCTGATATTTATTCCAGCGAAGGACTTCGACAACAGCTTTTGGATTATAAACCTGACAGTTCTCCAGCAGATAACCATCATACCACCGTTTGACCTTCTCAAAATCCCGATGATATTGATCACAAAGCGTTTTTACTTCTTCTTCTGTAAAACCAATATATTTCGCAAAACCGCGTGCGTCCAACATCGTAAACTCATTAAAATTATTCAGTGCTGATTGTGTCTGCACTTTTTTTATTGGGAGAATACCAGTCAGATACGCAAGCGCAATATATCTGGTTGGCAGCGTTCCTTTAAAAAGGCCACGCAGAAAATTAATGTACGAATCCTGGATTTTTGTATCAGCAGATGCATCACGAATTAGAACATCCCATTCATCAATAATAATGACAAAACGTTTCTGTGTTGCAGCATTAATCAAAGACAGCGCTTCCGGTAAAGAAGTAATGCTTTCTGGCAGTTCATCCGGATATAAAATTCTCAGTTCCTGAAGCGTATTTTGTATGATAAAATCCACAAGTTTTTCCGGTCCGCCCGAGGGTTCCATACACCATTGCACATCAAAATGAATGACATCATATTTGTTTAAATGCTTTTCCCAATCCGGTGTCTGACTGATTTTCAAAGATGAAAACATATCTCTGGAGTCACATCCTCTGCTGTAATAAGCCGTCAGCATATCCGCCGTAATCGATTTTCCAAACCTGCGCGGACGACTGTTGCAGATAAATGCATCCGTAGATTCCAGAACGCTGTTCGTATATTCAATTAATCCAGATTTATCAACGTAGATCTGGGCATTCAAAGCACTCTGAAACGCACTCTGATCCGGATTCACAAATAATCCCATATGGCTGCAAACTTCCTTTCTTTCATAATGCAATACGTGTTAGATATATTTTATTATAGCGTGTATAATAACGGATGTCGATGAAATTTTGTGATCATCTTTCACCCGCAACCAACAATTTCTCCCCCCTTTTCCCTCAACTTATTGTATAATAAACATATTAGAGTTTTTTACACCAAACTCACAACGCATGCCAGCTCACTTGCCAATACGCGGACGCTGGAGATGGTGGATGTGCAGCTTGCCTGGCTGATTCTCCGGGCGCTCTACTATTATTATAAAAACAGTATGAGGAAAACGAGGACAAATCCGTTCTTGAGGAATATATCTTTTGCATTTTCAAGGTCGTCACCGTCGGCTACAACGTGATCCAGGGTTCCGACAAGGGACGCGCGACGAACAAACTGAATGACATCTACCGCAGTGTATCCATTGAAGCTGCAGAAACCGCAAAAACTTTATGCAGAACCCGGAACTCTTTGCCTGTCTTTCTAAAGAACGTAAGGAAAATCTGCTGGAAACACTGCTGTTCCGCCCTTCCATTTACGAGCGTCTTTATTATGAGGAAGAAATGGTCCGCAAGCAGATCGTCTGTTATGAAGAATTTCTGCAGATCGTCCGCAATCCGCAGATCCGTGCCGCAGCGCCGGAGATTGATTTTGAATTTGAAGAGTTTTCCGCAAACTCCTACCTCTCCCTTGTCGATGAATATTTATACTGGAACAAAGTACCCGGGGACATTCTGCTCCGCCTGAAAAAAGCCGCCGAAGACGCCCTCGCCTATGCCAGAGAAAACAAAAATTTCCGCCAGAACGAAGAAACCCTGCTTGGAACACTACACACAATCCAGGGCTATCTCGGCGAAATTTCGATTTCCGAGATGCTGGACACCTACGTCAACTGGCTGAACGGCGCCGATCCGACGCAGTATGACTGGATGAACGTGGAAAACAACCTGCTCCCGGTGCTCTACACCTTCTGGCTCTGCGAAGCCCGCCCGGAATGGACCGACACCTGCCGCTTATTTTTGCTCGAAGGCCAGCGCAAATCATTCGAATACATCAAAAATTCCCGCGACAAGGGCGCTTACGAATGCATGCAGCGTTTCACAAGCTACATCATGAACTCCTACATCGAGCTCGACAGCGGCATTCCGTTCCGCCATTATTATGAAAAGTTTGCGCGTTCCCTTTTCAATGAGGAATTTGACCTGATCCGACTGCCTCGATGCGGCAACCGATTCCGTCGGACGCGCCTACAGCTCCAGCAAAAATTTTGCCGATATGCTCGCCGATCTCCGCTGCAACGCAGGCCGTATGTTCAACCCGGATCTCGTACAGCTCTTTGTTTCCAAGATTTCCTGCCGTCTTCTCACCAGCAGAATAATACGCTTATGCGAATCACGTGATTGCTGTACCTGTCTGCATGGCCTAATCAGAAACATAGCGCATGGTGCAAACACATTTTAATGTTGGTGTTCACTTTGTTAATCTTCATGTGAACATTGTTTTTGAAAAAATTATTTTTTATTATTTTATGTTCACTATAGTTCATTTTATTATTGAACATTCTGTTGACACAGATAAAAGAAAACTGTTTACATTTTGAAAAAAATATACTAAAATAAGAAACAGGCAAATCTCCGCCGGGCGAAAAAACGGCGGAGATTTTTCTGGGAAAAAGGGCAAAAAAGCAGAAAATAAATTCTGCAGATCAGCCCGGAAAACATGAAAATACATTTTGTATTATTTTACAGGGAGGAACTCATACTATGAAAGAAATCATCCAGGGCTTCTACCAGAAGAAACATTTCTGGACCCGCCTGATTCTGGTCATCGCTGCCGTCATCCTGATGGGCTTTGCGCTCTCATGGCTGCTTCTCGTCGATCTCGGCACCGATCCGTGTACCTTGTTAAACCAGACCATCTCCACCCGCCTCGGCATCAGCATCGGAAACTGGCAGGCGCTCTTCAATACCGTCCTGCTCATCTTCGTTATCATTTTCGGCGGCAGAAACTTAGGCTTCGGAACCCTCGCAAACATGTTT
The DNA here is from genome assembly GCF_003480905.1 of Blautia sp. AM28-27. Lineage (NCBI taxonomy): Bacteria > Bacillati > Bacillota > Clostridia > Lachnospirales > Lachnospiraceae > Blautia > Blautia sp. AM28-27. The sequence goes on along the minus strand of NZ_QUJK01000016.1, from coordinate 44,341 downwards.
CTCGTGGGATATTCCATCGACTTTTTCTCCTGGATCTGGGCGAAAGTCCTTCCGGCAGACCTCTTCACCTCGATGGGTGTGCGAATCGCCGTGCTGATCCCGGCGCTGATCCTGTTTATCCTTGCCGCATCCTTCTATATGGATGTTGATATGGGAACTGCACCGTACGACGCAGTATCCTTCATTATCTCCACCCACCTGCCGAACGTTTCGTTCCGTGTGATCCGCATCGTCTACGACTTCGTTGTCACCGCGATCGCCGTTCTGCTCGGCGGAAAACTCGGCATTGTCACCGTGCTGATGGTTATTACCCTCGGTCCGGTCATTGAATGGCTGGGAAATATCATGAAACAGCATCTGAATATTTTTGATGACTGAAATCATTGCTTTTCCGCGCTTTCTATACTACAATAGAACTACCAGATGATCTTTTTTCTAAAAGAAAAGCCTGCCTCCGGGACTCACATCTCTGTGGCAGGCTTTTCTTCCCTAAAAATAGCCGAAAAAAGACTCAAAAAGCAGAAAATCATTTATTTAAGGAGGTTTTTCCTATGAGCAACACCCCAAACCCTGTTTATGAAAAACTGATGAAATGCTACGAGAGCTTCCGCTCCCAGATCGATTTCCAGCCGGAAGTCGCACTGATTCTCGGTTCCGGCCTCGGTGATTTTGCGAATGATATCCGCGTTACCGCAACCCTCGATTACCACGATATCGAAGGCTTCCCGGTTTCCACTGTTCCGGGCCACGCGGGCCGTTTTATCTTCGGCTACGTCGGCGATGTGCCGGTTGTCTGCATGCAGGGCCGCGTTCATTATTATGAAGGCTATCCGATGACCGACGTCGTTCTCCCGACCCGCCTCATGAAGCTGATGGGCGCAAAAGCACTGTTCTTAACCAACGCCGCCGGCGGCATCAAACAGGGCACAAAACCAGGCTCTCTGATGCTGTTAAACGGCCAGATCGCCTGCTTCGTTCCATCTCCGCTTATCGGGCCGAACATCGACGAGCTCGGCACCCGTTTCCCGGATATGAGCCAGATCTACGACCTTGAATTCCAGAAAATCGCACGGAAAGCCGCAGCCTGCCTTGATATCGACCTGATGGAAGGCGTTTATCTGCAGCTCACCGGCCCGCAGTACGAGTCCCCGCAGGAAATCGCCATGTGCCGCACCCTCGGCGCAGACGCGGTCGGCATGAGCACCGCCTGCGAAGCCATCGCTGCACGCCATATGGGCATGCGCGTCATCGGTATTTCCTGCATTACCAATCTTGCCGCCGGCATCTCCCCGCAGCCTCTGTGCCATGCGGAAGTTCAGGAGGCAGCTGACATGGTTGCACCGCAGTTCAAAAAACTCGTTGCCGCAACGATTCAGGGCATCGCAAAGACACTGTAAACACACAGCGGCCGGGGTCTGTCAAAAAAAACAAGCCCCGGCCGCTGAAAACAGCACGTAAAATAAAGGAGAGATCTTTTTTTGAATACACGTTTTTACAACGCCAAAATTCTCGTACTAGACGCTGAAAACCATTTTTCCATCGCCGAAGACGAACTTCATGTCACCGGCGACACCATCACCTATATCGGACCTGGTAGAAAAGCAGATCCAGATGCCGCAGAGACCACTGTCTTCGACCGCGAAATTGACGCCCGCGGCAATCTCCTGATCCCGGGCTTTAAAAACGCACACACGCACACCCCGATGACCTTCCTCCGCTCCTACGCGGACGATCTCCCGCTCCACGAATGGCTCGAGCGCCAGGTCTTCCCGAACGAGGCAAAGCTCGCCGGGGACGACGTTTACTGGCTCAATATCCTCGGCATCATGGAATATCTGACGAGCGGCATCACCTCCAATTTCGACATGTACATCCAGCAGAAAAACAGCATCGCTGCCACGGTCGACACCGGATTCCGCACCGTTCTTACCAGCGGTCTCAACAACTTCGTCGACAGCCCGGAAATTCTCGAAGAGATGTATAACTATGTCAACGAACTCTCCGACCGCACCTCGTATCTGCTCGGTTTCCACGCCGAATATACGACCGGCGGCCCGCTTCTTGAAGCCGTTGCCAAACTCGCCGAAAAATACCATTCCCCTGTCTGGACACACAACGCCGAAACAAAAAGCGAAGTCGAGGGCTGTAAAGAGCGCTGGGGACTCACCCCGACACAGCTGATGGAACGCTTAGGCATGTTCCAGTACGGAGGCGGCGGCTACCACTGCATCTGGATGGAGGACCGCGATTTTGAGATCTTCCGTGACCGGAAACTGACGGCCGTTACCAATCCCTCCTCAAACCTGAAGCTCGCCTCCGGCATCTGCCCGCTGAAGCGTTTTTACGATAACGGCATCAACCTCGCCATCGGCACCGACGGACCGGCCAGCAACAACTGCCTCGACATGTTCCGCGAAATGTTCCTGACCACCGGTCTTTCCAAAGTCCGTGAGATGGACGCCGCAGGAATCCCGGCTGATGCGATACTCTACATGGCAACCGCAGGCGGCGCACACGCGATGCAGATCGATGACTGTGACCGTCTCGCCGTTGGCAAAAAGGCGGATCTCGTCATGATTGATCTGCACCAGCCTAACATGCAGCCGGAAAATAATCTGATCAAAAACCTCGTTTACAGCGGCAGCAAACAGAACGTAAAGCTTACCATGGTAAACGGTCAAATTCTCTACGAAAACGGCGAATTCCGCATCGGCTTTGACCCGGAAGAAATTTATGCAAGATCCAACGCCATTATCCGAAGAATTTCCGGCTCGCATGCAGATAATTAGTGGATTTCACGCAGTTTTTCCTTTGCTTGACATACTTTTTTCTTTTATATTATAATGTAGCCATACACGCAAAAACGCTGTACCTCTTGAAAGGAGAATACTATTATGAAAAAGAAAGTAGTTAGCTTACTGCTTGCAGCCGCCATGACAACTGCTGCACTCGCAGGATGCGGTTCCTCCAATGGATCCTCTTCCTCCGACGCATCCACAGGCGCCGATTCCACCAGCGCAACTTCCGCTTCTGCTTCCACAGACGGAGAAAAAAAAGACGCCGCAGGTGAGAAAATTGCCATGATCACAGACTCCGGAGATATCACCGACGAATCCTTCAACCAGATCACCTGGGAAACTGTATGCGCCTACGGCGATGCAAACGGCGTAGAGTACGAGTACTACAAACCGGCAGAGGATACCGATGAAGAGCGTATCAACTCCATCGATCTTGCTGTTTCCGAGGGTGCTACCGTTGTTGTAATGCCAGGTTACCTGTTCGGACCTGCCATCGCTGAAGAGCAGGACACCTATCCGGATGTAACCTTCATCGCAGTCGATGTTACCGAAGGTGATATTGTAAAAAACGGCAAAGCTGTTGATCTCGGAAAGAACGTGTACATCTGCTCCTTCGAAGAAGAGCAGGCCGGCTACCTGGCTGGATACGCTGCAGTAAAAGACGGCTACACAAGCCTTGGTTTCCTCGGCGGTATCGCTGTTCCGGCCGTTATCCGTTTCGGTTACGGTTATGTACAGGGTATCAACGCTGCTGCTGAAGAAGACGGCGTAGATGTAAACGTAAAATATTACTATGGCGGCCAGTTCTACGGCGATGACTCCATCACCGCCCGTATGGAGGGCTGGTATGCAGACGGAACACAGGTTGTATTCGCCTGCGGCGGCGGTATCTGGACATCTGCTCTGGATGCAGCTGAGACACACGACGGAAAAGTTATTGGTGTAGACGTTGACCAGCGTTCCAAAATCGGCGAGCGCTGCCTGACTTCCGCTATGAAAGGTCTCCCAAGCGCCATCAATAACGCTCTGGATTCCTACTTCAGCGGAAACTTCTCTGAACTTGGCGGAACTGCTCAGCAGCTTGGACTGAAAGACGGAGATTACATCGGCCTTCCTACCGATTCCGAATCCTGGGGATTCACAACCTTCACACAGGATCAGTATGAAACTGTACTGGCTGGTATCCGCGATGGTTCCATCGAAATCTCCAGCGATACAGAAAATCAGCCGGAAGTAGGTTCTCACGTAACCGTTGATTACATCAGCTAATGTGCATACTGTTTCTGTAACAATATGCCTTTTGGGGAAGAGAATATTATTTCTCTTCCCCTTTTTTTCTGCCATGCAAAATGCTATACTAGACATAATGAAAGCCCGCAGTTCTGCCTTATTTTCCATAGCTTCGGCAGTCCTGCAAAACCACGCTTGAAAGGGAATATGTATATGGAAAATGAGTACATTATTGAGATGTTGAACATCACCAAAGAATTCCCGGGTATCAAGGCGAACGACAACATTACATTACAGCTCAAAAAAGGAGAAATCCATGCTCTGCTTGGAGAAAACGGTGCAGGAAAATCAACCCTGATGAGTATTCTTTTTGGTCTGTATCAGCCTACCTCCGGAATCATCAAGAAGAATGGGCAGGAAGTCCATATCAACACGCCGAACGACGCCAACGATCTCAACATCGGTATGGTTCACCAGCACTTTAAGCTGGTCGAATGTTTCTCGGTTCTCGACAACATCATCCTCGGCGTAGAGCCGACCAAAGGCCTTTTCCTCGAGAAAAAGAATGCCCGTGCAAAAGTCATGGAGCTGAGCGAAAAATACGGTCTGATGGTCGATCCGGACGCTCTGATCTCAGATATCACCGTCGGTATGCAGCAGCGTACCGAAATTCTGAAAATGCTCTACCGTGACAACGAAGTCCTGATCTTCGACGAGCCGACCGCGGTTCTGACGCCGCAGGAAATCGACGAGCTGATGAAGATCATGAAGAACCTCGCAAAAGAAGGAAAATCCATCCTCTTCATCACCCATAAACTCAACGAGATCATGGAAGTTGCCGACCGCTGTACGATTCTCCGCAAAGGAAAATACATCGGAACCGTCAACATCAGCGAAACTTCCAAAGAAGAGCTCTCCCGCATGATGGTCGGAAGAAACGTCAGCTTCTCCGTCAACAAAAAGCCGTCAAAACCGGGCGACACCGTTCTGAAAGTAGAGCACATGACCGTACCGAGCAAGGTGCACGGAAACAACGCCGTCAAAGATGTTTCCTTTAATGTAAGAAAAGGCGAGATTGTCTGCATCGCAGGTATCGATGGAAACGGCCAGTCCGAGTTCGTTCAGGGCCTCACGGGACTGGAAAAAGTATCCGGCGGTAAAATTCTGTTCAACGGACAGGACATCACGAAAGCTTCCATCCGCGACCGCTCCAAGATGGGCATGAGCCACATCCCGGAGGACCGCCATAAACACGGCCTCGTGCTGGATTACTCCATCGAGCAGAACATGGTGCTGCAGCGTTACTGGCAGCCGGAATTTGAATCCTTCGGCTTTATCAAATCAAAAGCCGTGCGCGAATATGCCGAGCGCCTGATCGAGCAGTACGATGTCCGCAGCGGCCAGGGTCCTGTGACCATCACCCGCAGCATGTCCGGCGGAAACCAGCAGAAAGCAATCATCGCGCGTGAGATCGACAAAGATCCTGATCTTCTCGTTGCGGTACAGCCTACCCGTGGTCTTGATGTCGGAGCCATCGAATACATTCACAGCCAGCTCGTTGCACAGCGCGACAAGGGAAAAGCCGTTCTTCTGGTTTCTCTGGAACTGGATGAGGTTATGGATGTTTCCGACCGTATTCTTGTTATGTACGAAGGAGAGCTGGTCGGCCAGCTGGATCCGAAAACCGTTTCTGTCGAAGAACTCGGTCTCTACATGGCAGGTGCAAAACGGGATCCGGTTCCCGAAGAAGTATAAAAGAGAGGTAAGAAAAGCATGAACGAAAAAACGAAAAACGCTCTTCTGTCCATTGTCGCTTCTCTTGTATGTATTGTGATCGGTCTTCTTGTGGGATTTATCATTTTATACTGCATCAACGCGGAGAACGCAGTGGATGGATTTACACGAATCATCAAAGGCGGCTTTTACTTAAAGCCGAAGGGAATCGGAAGTGAAATCGCTCAGTCCGCTCCCCTGATTATGACCGGACTTTCGGTTGCATTTGCTTTTAAAACAGGTCTGTTCAACATCGGTGCTGCCGGACAGTACACCGTCGGTGTCTTCGGCGCCCTGTATTTTGCCATCATCCTCCACATGCCATGGTATGTATGCCTTCTGGCTGCTATGGTCTGCGGAGCCATCTGGGGAGCAGTTCCTGGTATCTTCAAAGCATACTTCAACGTAAATGAAGTTATTACTTCCATCATGTTCAACTGGATTGGTCTTTATCTTGTCAATGAGCTGATGTACAACACCATCCCGGACATGTATGATCAGAAGACCACACGTACTTACAAATTAAGCTCCGCTTCTCCGAAATCCCTGATTCCGGACTGCGGCATGAACTCCATTTTCCGTACCAGTTCCACAACGATTGCGATTTTCATTGCGATTGCCATTGCGGTCATCATCTACATCGTTCTGAACAAAACAACCTTCGGCTATGAGCTGAAAGCCTGCGGATTCAATAAGGATGCTGCCAAATACGCCGGCATCAACGAGAAGAGAAACGTTGTTCTCTCCATGACCATCGCAGGTGCGCTTGCCGGAATCGGTGCAGGCCTCTACTTCCTCTCCGGTGCATCCGAGTGGAACCCGCAGGTATCGACAGCACTCCCGGCCATCGGATTTAATGGTATCCCGGTTGCGCTTCTTGCACTTAGCAACCCGATCGGCGTTATCTTCGCTGCTCTCTTCGTTGCTCATATTTCGGTCGGCGGTGCTTACCTGCCTACGAAATATTATCAGCCGGAGATCGCGGACCTGATCGTTGCCGTTATCATTTACCTTTGCGCATTCGTTACCCTGTTCAAGGGCATCGTTGCAAACCTGTTCAAGAGCAAAAAAGAGCAGAAAGCAAATGCCAATGCAGACAACGGAAAGGAGGAGAAGAAATAATGTTCCTTTTAATTAAATTTACCTTACTGTACGCCGTTGTTCTGATGCTCGTTGCGATGGGCGGTATGTTCTCCGAGCGAAGCGGTGTCATCAACATCGCGCTGGAGGGAATCATGGCGATCGGCGGCCTTGCCGGTGTCTTCGTCCTGGTTCTGTTCCCGGACCTCCCGGCTCCTGCACTTGTGGCACTTTCCATTCTGGCGAGCGCCGTATCCGGTATGATCTACTCTCTGCTGCTTGGCTTCTCCGCCATCACACTGAAAGCAGACCAGACGATCGGCGGAACCGCGCTGAACATGCTGGCTACTGCCATTGCCATCGTCCTGGTAAAAGCATTCAACAACGGCTCGGATGCCGGAAACGGTGCAGCTTCCGCAAAGCTGAACTACACCAACGCCGCTTTCATTTACAAGATCGGACCATTTACCGTGAACATCTTCCTGTTCATCGGCATCATCCTTCTGATCTGCAGCTACGTGTTCCTCTTCAAAACGAAATGGGGACTGCGCCTGCGTGCCTGCGGTGAGCATCCACAGGCAGCCGACTCTGTTGGTATCAACGTATACCAGTGGAGATACACCGGTGTTATCATCTCCGGTGCACTCGGCGGTATCGGCGGATTTGCCTACATCGTTCCGTCCGTTACCACCTGGAACTTCGAAGTCGGCGTAGCCGGTGCCGGATTCCTTGCCCTCGCTGTTATGATCTTCGGTCAGTGGAAACCGTTCCACATTGCCGGAGCAGCCGTATTCTTTGCGGTATTCCGTTCCCTGGCAAACATTGCGGACTCCACCGTCCTCTCCCATCTGGGACTGTCCAAGAACATTTACAACATGATGCCGTTTATCGCATCCATGATTATTCTCGCCTTCACATCCAAGAATTCCCAGGCTCCGAAAGCCGAAGGTATTCCATACGATAAGGGCGCAAGATAATATGTAACTATTCAGAGCCATGTGAAATGGAAGAAAAAATTGCGAATCATGCTTGCATGAATGAGCGGTTTTTTCTGGAATTTCATATGGCGAGCAGCCACATCGAGATGCAGCGCAGCGGAATCGAGATGTGGCTCTGAATAGTTACAATTTTTAAAGGCAGAGCCGTTAAATCCGAACTGTGTTTTTTCGGCTCTGCCTTTTCTCTATCATTCTGATTTATTTTTCATAAAAGAAAGGAAAAAATTATGCTGAACACCAAATTATTTGACCACACTATTTTAAAAGCAGACGCAACCGAAGCACAGGTTGCAAAGATCTGCGACGAGGCACTTGCACATGATTTTGCTTCTGTCTGCGTCAACCAGTACTACACCAAATTCGTTGCTGAAAAGCTCAAAGGATCTGACGTCAAAGTCTGCACCGTTGTCGGCTTCCCTCTGGGCATGTCCGATACCCGTGTAAAAGCGTTTGAGACCCGTGCAGCCATCGAAGACGGTGCACAGGAGGTTGATATGGTCATCAACGTCGGAGCCCTCAAAGACGGCAAATACGACTTCGTACGCTCCGATATCCAGACCTTAAAAGAAGTATGCGGCAAGGACATCGTTCTGAAAGTCATCATCGAGACCTGCCTTTTAACCGATGAAGAGAAAGTAAAAGCGTGCGAGCTCGCAAAAGAAGCCGGCGCTGACTTCGTAAAAACCTCCACCGGATTTTCTACCGGCGGTGCAAAAGCGGCTGATGTTGCCCTGATGAGAAAGACCGTAGGCCCGGATATGGGCGTAAAAGCTTCCGGCGGAATCCACAACGCAGACGAGGCACAGGCTATGGTAGATGCCGGCGCAAGCCGTCTCGGAACAAGCGCAACACTGGCTATCATCGGATAAAAAGGAGTTTCTTATGGATACGATACTGATAGGAATTGCCGGAGGAACCGGCAGTGGAAAAACGACACTGGCAGATAAGCTGGTAGAAAGTTTTGGACGCGATAAAGTGAGCATTCTGCGCCATGACAACTATTACAAACGCCATGACGATATTCCTTTTGAGGAGCGTGCCAAATTAAATTACGATCATCCCGATGCCTTTGATACCGACCTGTTATGCCAGCACATTCTCGAGCTGAAAGCCGGAAAATCCATCGAGATGCCGGTTTACGATTATGCCATGCATAACCGCTCGGATAAAACGATTCTGGTCCATCCTGCCCCGGTTATCGTGCTCGAGGGCATTCTCCTCTTCGTTGAGAAGGATCTCTGCGATCTGATGGACATCAAAGTCTTTGTCGATACCGATGCGGACGTGCGGATTCTCCGCCGGATCCTGCGCGATGTAAAAGAGCGCGGCCGTTCCCTGGACAGCGTTGTAACGCAGTACCTGACGACCGTAAAACCGATGCACGAGCAGTTCGTAGAGCCGAGCAAGCGCCGTGCCGACGTGATCATCCCGGAGGGCGGACAGAACACCGTTGCTCTTGAAATGCTGATCGAGCGGGTGCGTAAGCATCTGAATCTGGTGCAGAACCAGTAAACATCCGTTTATCGCTATAAAAATCTGCAAAAAAAGAACGAGGACTGAATTTTCTCTTTTTCCGTCCTCGCTCTTTTTATTTTTCCCTTACAGATGTTCCAGCATTCCCTGCAGCCAGATCTGGCCTTTGAAACGTCTTCCCACTTCCGGTACTCCAAATAAATCCTTTTCGTTGATACAGATGTCTATCGGCACATCGTTGCAGACGAGACCGAGCTCATACACCCGCTCGCCCGTTACCGCGTTCTTCGTTGTATTCATCTCCGTAATTTCACCCATCACGCTGTACTGGTCACATTCGAGACCGCTCGGCATAAAAAAGCTATCTACAATAGAAAAGACATCTTCCTTCGTCAGACGCTGGGAAATCATGGCATATGTGTCAATATCATCCATGGTGAGACTTTCCATCGCATCCTCATCCCCGTTTCTGGCAGCCGAGATCAGTGAATTCTTCTGCTGCGTGCTGCGGCGCTCCTTCTCGACTTGTTCCGGGTCTTTCTGGATCGGAAGCAGAATTGTTCCTTCCGCTGCAAGACCGGAGACAGAAAGCGGGAGCGGAAGCGGCTGCAGCGCATTTTTCTGTTTCATCTCAAGATATTCCGCTGCATGCGTCAGATAAAAGATCATCGTGATGCCAAGCCGCATATCGTCGCAGGCGCCTGCAAACGATTCCTTATCGACGTGGCGCTCCACCGATACCTCCTCGTAGGAACTGATCTGCCCGCCCTCGAAATAGGGATAATAATATTCCATCTGGAAACGGTTGTTCTCATCAATTTCCCCACAGACCGTGATACCACAGTCATATGCATATTCTTTCGAAAATTCAGCAAAAAGGTGGTGTTCTTCTGTTTCCACAATCTTTTTACGGTCGTAGTTTTCTACTACATCACGAAGAATCTCCTGGAGTTCCTTCGTCGTCTTGATCTTTGAAAATCCAATGGTTTTCAGGTAAGCGTGCATAAGAACACCTCCTCTCATTCCTTTGTATTTCTTATGCGATTAGTGTTTCGGAACCAGTTTCTCTTTTCCGCCCATGTACATACGAAGAACTTCCGGAATGCTTACGGTTCCGTCTGCATTCAGGTTGTTCTCCAGGAATGCGATCAGCATACGCGGCGGAGCAACTACGGTGTTGTTCAGGGTATGTGCCAGGTATTTCTTTCCGTCCTCGCCGTTGACACGGATTTTCAGACGTCTTGCCTGTGCATCACCAAGGTTGGAGCAGCTTCCTACCTCGAAGTATTTCTTCTGACGCGGAGACCATGCCTCAACATCGACAGATTTTACTTTCAGGTCAGCCAGGTCACCGGAGCAGCACTCCAGAGTACGAACCGGGATATCCATGGAACGGAACAGGTCTACGGTGTTCTTCCACAGTTTGTCATACCACATCATGCTGTCTTCCGGTTTGCAGACAACAACCATCTCCTGTTTCTCGAACTGGTGGATACGATAAACACCACGCTCCTCGATGCCGTGTGCTCCTTTTTCTTTACGGAAGCACGGAGAGTAGCTGGTCAGGGTCAGAGGCAGTTTCTCCTCCGGGATGATGCTGTCGATGAATTTACCGATCATGGAGTGCTCGCTGGTTCCGATCAGGTACAGATCCTCGCCCTCGATTTTGTACATCATGGACTCCATCTCAGCGAAGCTCATAACACCGTTTACGACGTTGCCGTGGATCATGAAAGGCGGTACGCAGTAGGTAAATCCGCGGTCGATCATGAAATCTCTTGCATAAGAAAGGATGGCAGAGTGGAGGCGTGCAATGTCGCCCATCAGATAATAGAATCCGTTTCCTGCAACTTCTCTTGCTGCATCCAGATCGATTCCGTCGAAGGACTCCATAATGTCGGTGTGATACGGGATTTCAAAATCCGGTACAACCGGCTCGCCGAAACGCTCTGCTTCTACGTTCTCGCTGTCATCTTTTCCGATCGGTACGGAAGGATCGATGATGTTCGGGATGACCATCATGATCTTTTTGATTTCTTCTTCTACTTCTTTTTCTCTTGCGGAAAGAGCCTCGATGCGGGAACCGTCAACAGCTACCTGTTTCTTTACTTCCTCAGCCTCTTCTCTCTTGCCCTGACCCATCAGTGCGCCGATCTGTTTGGAGATTTTGTTTCTCTTCGCGCGAAGTGCTTCTACTTCCTGTTTGATGTCACGGTTTTCTTTATCCAGCTCGATGACTTTATCAACCAGCTCCAGTTTCTGATCCTGGAATTTATTTCGGATATTCTGTTTTACAACTTCCGGGTTTTCTCTTAAAAACTTAATGTCTAACATAATTTCCTCCTAGTAGATCTTATCCCCTCATTTTGGCGGGATTCTTTTTGTTCTTTCCAGCCCGGAACCACTGCCGTTTTTCCAGCATTTATGCGGGTTTGGCGCGTTCCAGTACCATCATATAACAGTATATGCATTTTTTCAAGCGTTCTTTCATGCTGTTTTTCTGCGGTCCGCTTTTACATCAGATCGATCGAATTCATCGTAATTGCCTGGCGCAGCGCGTCGATTTCCTCGGTGCTCAGCATGATATAGGACTCGCCTTTTACGATCTCTTTCAGATATAAAAAGCAGTTGTCACGGCTGTGGATTGCATTCAGGATAAAACCTGTGTTTTCTTTGTCGAGCATTGCCAGCGCAAAACTCATCTTTCCGCCCACATCGTCAAACGCATCATATTTTACGATTCCGTATTTGTTCAGCGTCATGCCCTGGATCTTTTTCAGATCCGCAAGATTCTTTTTCGTCAGTTCATTCTGCTTGTTCAGTTTGTCAATTTCCTTGAACCGCTGATGAAACAGCTTTTCGAGTGACTGGGCGTCTTTTCCCTTCATAAAGCTTCTGTACTTCTGGTTCAGTCTGCTCAGACGCAGCGACATGCTGACCGTCATAATCATCATCACGATAATCAGTACAATCAGAAGAAGTACAACAACGCCAAGGTCAATTCCTACCTTACTAAATAAATCGCTCATTATTCTACCTCTTACTGTATTGATTCAAACAGATCCATGATTCTCTCGAGCTCTTCCTGGGAATAATACTCGATCTCGATCTTTCCTTTGTGCTTTGCCCCGCGGTGAATGGAAACCTTCGTACCAATGATGCTCTTAATTTTCTCTTCCAGACCTTCGTAGATGGCTTCCTCTTCCAGATTGACTTTCTTTTCTTTCTTCACCTTCGGATTCAGGATCTCTTTGACCAGGCGCTCGGTCTCACGGACACTGAGCTTTTCATCGAAGATTTTCATTGCCGTATTGTACTGGAGCTCTTTATTCTCCAGCGCCAGCAGCGTACGCACATGACCGGTTGTCAGCATTTCATCGACAACCATCTGCTGTACCCTGTCGTCCAGTTTCAGGAGACGCATCGAGTTTGTAACCGCCGTTCTGCTCTTGGAAACGCGCTCTGCGATTTCATCCTGGCGGAGATGGAACTCTTCCATCAGGCGTTTGTATGCGTGTGCCTCCTCAATCGGGTTCAGGGATTCTCTCTGAATATTTTCAATCAGGGAAATCTCGACAACTTCCTGCTCGGTAAAATCTTTGATGATGACCGGTACTTCTTTGATTCCGGCAAGCTTTGCAGCCCTCCATCTCCGTTCCCCTGCGATGATCTCATAATAATCATCTTTTTTCTGCACCAGAATCGGCTGTAGAACTCCGAACTGTTTGATGGATTCCGAAAGTTCGATCAGGCCGTCCTCGTCAAAGGATTTTCGCGGCTGTTCGCGGTTCGGTTCAATTTCGGAGATTTTCAGTTTCATCTCAACTGGTTTTTCGACAACTTTTTCAACAACCTTCTCGACTACTTTGACCTCCGGTTTTGCCGGTTTCTCTTTTGCTTCTGCTTTGGCCGAATGTCCCGGTGAAATCAGGGAATCCAGGCCCTTGCCTAATCCTCCTCTTCTCGCTGCCATTACTCTTCATCCCCCCTGTGAATCACTTCGTCTGCCAGGAGACGGTAGCTCTCTGCACCGGTGGACCGCTTGTCGTAATAGTTGATCGGCATACCGTAGCTCGGTGCCTCCGCAAGGCGGACATTTCTCGGAATAATGGTTTTGTAGATATTCTGATCCAGGCTGTCTTTTACGTTTTCTACTACCTGCAGAGAAAGATTCGTTCTCGCATCGTACATGGTAAAGACAACGCCTTCCATCTCCAGTTCTGGATTCAGACGCTCCTGCACCAGCTCAATCGTGTGCATAAGCTGGGATAAGCCCTCCAGTGCGTAATATTCACACTGAATCGGCACCAGAACGGTGTCCGCGGTGGTCATCGCGTTGATTGTCAGCATATTTAAGGATGGCGGACAGTCAATAATAATGAAGTCGTACTGATCGCGGACCTGATCAATTGCGTTTTTCAGAATGAATTCTTTGTCTTCCACCCCGATCAGCTCGATCTCCGCTCCGGCCAGATTGACATTGGAAGGGATAAGGGAAAGATTGTCAAAATTCAGAGGAATGATGCAGTCCTCCAGTTTTGACTCTCCAAGAAGCAGTTCATAGATGGTATTTTCCACTTCATTTTTCTCTACTCCCATTCCGCTGGTGGTATTTCCCTGCGGGTCCATATCAATGGTCAGAACTTTTTGTCCCATTTCTCCTAAACAGGAAGAAAGGTTAATTGCGGTGGTAGATTTACCTACGCCGCCTTTCTGGTTTGCAATTGCAATTGTTCTTCCCAAAATATGTATTGCCTCCTTTCATCTTTTTGTTTTCCATTTGCAGTTTTTCCTTTTTACAGGAAATGACCTGCCGGCACTTCTTTCAAAAAAATGATTCATGCGGCAGGTGTTTTGGCATATAGATAGGAAAAATCTCCTTTTCTATGCCAGTCTATCTGAGGAATTCTTCAGATTCTATCTCAAAATTGCCCCAATTTGGGACAAAGATATTTTATCATACTACGCCGGATTTTACTACTGGAAATGTTTCACGTGAAACATTTTCTGCATTTTTGCATGATTAGGCGGTTTGAAACATAAGAAAATTGGAGATTTTTGGCGATGTTTCACGTGAAACATTTTGAAAAGCACTGTTTTACAATAATTTTTCTCGGTTTTTACGCTGTTTAAAGGCTTTTTGGAATTTTTTCAGCGATGATTTTGCATTTTTTGATGGTTTCCAAGTAATTCTGCAATGTCAGAACATTTTTTCTGTTTCACACAGTTTTTATAAAATGTTTCACGTGAAATATTTTAATTTTTGACGTTTTTGAGGTATAAATATACTGGAAACGTTATTTTAATCGTGTGATGCTCTTTTTCAAGGAAATCTCAGGTGATTAGGAAGAAAAAATCAACTTATCAGGATATTATTGATACATAGATCAGGAATCAAAACTGTTTATGGTTGTTCGGTGATCGTAAATGTCTCTTTTGTATATAAAATGTATTTTTATTCACCAGGGCTCTGTTTTTTCATCGTTCTTCCTCGCTTTTTTCAAATTTTCAGCATTTTTCTCTTTATTTTCATCAGTAAGAGGCATAATCCGTGAGACATCCTCTTTTTCATTTTTTCTCCAGTTTTTCTCTTTTCGGGCGGTTTTTCTTTGATTTTTTTATTTTATAGGCCAAGCTGCACATTTTCTGTTTTTTATCGATTTATTTGATTTCACTATAATTTTTCTGTTTTTATGGTTTTAATATTTTTCTCTCGCTGCCACGTCTTTTATCCTCTTTTCCATCTTTCTGGCTTACCTTTCTCTTTTTTTGTAAACAATCTCACTTTTTCTCTTTTATCAACATTTTTTATTCCTTCTCTCCGTTTTTATTCTTTTCGCCCATGTCTATACTACATTTTCCCCTTTTCAGTCGTTTTTTGCCTTTTCTCAACTCATTTTTATCTTTTTTGCTTTTTCCGCCTCTTCCATCGTTTTACACCCTCTTTTTGCCATTTTTTTAGATCGTCCTTCATTTTTTCGTTTCTACTTATGTCACTTTCCCTGTCTCATTTTTCACGTTTCACGTCTCTCAAAATGTTTCACGTGAAACATCGTTTTTTACGATTTTCGGTCTTCGGCGATCAGTGAGAAGCGATTTGCTTTCCGGCTTTCCGAAAATCACTCTCATTTTTCACCTCTCTTATTTTTAAAATAATCGTATTTTCTATTCTATTTTTGATTTTCTCCGTCTTTTCTACATTTTTCCTGCATTTTCGCGTGTTTCACGTAGTTTTTCGTCTCTGTTTTCTCTCTTTTATTAAATTATTTAATTATATTTTTATATTTTCGTATGAATTGAACTTTTACATTCGTTTTTTCGGATTTTCCAAACCATTTACTAAACGCATTTTGGGACCATTTTTTCATGGATTTTTACCAATCTGGAAGGATTTTATCCCATAGTGCCGTTTTCATGCTTTTATGTGTATTATTGCATCATTTTTTCTCTGTTTTTTTTGCAGTTATGTAAACCATTTAAATATGCCATTCGCCAGTAGTTGACATAACGTAGTTCTCCTGGAATTGTCTACGCTTTTTGTTAAATTGCGCCTTGTTTTCGTCTCTTTTTCTCATTTTTCCCTTAATTTTTGCATTGTATCTTTCCCTTTTTTCGCTTATAATAAGCTCAACACAACGTTTCGAACCGATTCCTCCCCTCCGGGAGACCCCTGAAAGGAGTTTTATCATATGAAACACAGCAAAAAACTGGTCACCTTGAGTGTCCTCACCACGATGTCCGGCGCAGCGATTTACTTTCTGAATAAAACGCTCGATACCGCCGCCGTACGGAAAAACCTGCTCGCATCGGCTGAAAAAGAGAGCTTTTCCTGGCAGTTCGGCGATATTTTTTACACAAAAAAAGGCACCGGAACCCCGATGCTCTTACTTCATGACTTACATTGTGCCTCCAGCGGCCGCGAATGGCAGTATATTGAGGATGCTCTCGCTCAGGATCACACCGTCTACACACTCGATCTCCTCGGCTGCGGCCGTTCCGACAAGCCGGCGATCACGTACACGAACTTTTTATACGTACAGCTCATCGTCACCTTCATCAAACAGGTCATCGGATGTCCAACCGACGTAATTGCATCCGGTTTATCCGGCTCTTTCGTCGTAACCGCCTGCAATACAGCCCCGAAATGCTTCGGCCGAATCATGATGATCAACCCGACCGACCTTGCCAAGCTCAACAAAATCCCGGATAAACGCAGCCGCTTCCTGAAACGCATGATCGAGCTCCCGCTCGTCGGCACGCTGCTGTACCACACGCTCACCGGCCGCTCCAACATCGAGCTTTTATTCACTGAGAGCTATTATCACAACCCATTCCACCGCTCACCGGAGGACGTAGACGCCTTCTACGAGTCCGCACACCTCCAGAACAGCGCCGGAAAGTACCTTCTCGCAAGCCTCGTGGGCAATTACGTGAACCTCAACATCGGCCACGCCTTAAAACACATCGACAACAGCATGTTCCTCATCGGCGGTGAGGAGGAACCGGGCATCGCAGAAACCTTTGCGCTGTACACGGCACTCAACACTTCCATCGAAACCCAGATCCTGCCAAAAACAAAGCACATGCCGCAGATGGAGGCCCCACAGGCCCTCTTAGAGCAGATCCAGATCTTTTTCGCCCCGGTACAATAACACCCCTTCTGCTCCCGGCCTCGAGCGAAAAAAATGAGACAAAAAAAGCGGAGAATTTACTGATATTTCCATGTCAGTAAATCCTCCGTTTTTCCATTTTTAACCCGGCTCACAGTCCATTTCCAACGCATCTTCCTCTGCGCCCGGATAATCCGTTGGCGGCGCTGTATACGTTTCCATTCCCTCTTTTATTTCATCCATCGTATAAATATTAATTCTCTCCTCCGGCGCTGCATCCGGGTCAAATTCCACCGTTTCTCCCAGTGCAAGCATCATTGGCTCATCCGCATTTCTTTTCTCATCTGCAATCTCATACGCGTTTACATATTCACCCAACGCAGTCTCTACATACTGTCCAAACCCGTCGCAAAGCCGGTAATAAAGCTCCTTTTCCGCATCTTTCTCCAGAAAATACAAGGATTTCTGCCCGATCACCGGATCAAGGTCGCAGAAGCTGATCTGTATATAGTTCTCCCGCCGTTCCTCCTCCGAATACTCCGCTTTCAGCTCCTCTGCGTTCCAGTACGTAATTCCCGCATCCTCCATGGACTGCAGATACTCTTCCACCGTAACTGCTCCGCCCGGCTTTCGAACCGTAATATGTTCTCCGGCTTCCATATCACCTTTCAAAACGTCATCCACCCGCAGTGAAATATCGGTTGCAATCTCAATTCCCCCGGCAAAACAGCTATAATCCTCTACCGTTCCTAGAACAATGAGATCGCTTCCCTCTTTCTGCTCATAAAAGCTATTATAAAACCGATCCCACTCCTTCAACCCTCCGTACTGCATATTTACCTTTGCCGGATCCAGATTTTCAAACCGCATTTTCTCCTCTGTTTCCGCCGTTTCTGCATTACCGCAGCCCACCAGCAGAATACACAATACTGTCAAACAAACCTTTTTCATCCTTTCACCCCCCCATCCACCGTCTTTGTTATACTCCCATTATACTTCTTCCGCTTTCATTTTCCCATAAAAAAGCGGAAGACTTACTGATTTTTTCACTCTCAGTAAATCCTCCGTTTTCAATTTTAACCAGATTTTAATGACTCTTTATTCCGCTGATTCTGACGTGCTGTCTGAAGAACTGTCATCTTCCGTCTTTGCCGCAAGCAGTTTCCCGTAATTTTCCAGCATGGTCTTCACGTTATTTTTATTCACAAGAGACGGCACTCCGTCCTCATCTACCGTGTAATAGAAGCTCGAATCATACGGGCTGTAAGCAAATGTCAGGTCGCCGTCTGTCATATGGAAGACTGCGGTAAACTCGGCATCCTTGGCCTGCACGAGGCTTTCATCCTTCGTCTGCGCCTTCAGGCCAATGAGCGAAGAATAGAACGTGGTAAACGTTGATTTATCAATCGTTTCATCGCCGCAGATGTAACTGATTTCCTGTGTTGTGGAATCGCTGTCGTCATCCTTTTTCTCTTCCACATGGCGTACATACGTCTTCGTCTCGCCGTTATACGTAATATCAAGGCTCGTCAGATCCGATACATTTTCCATGCCGATATACATGTTCCAGAAATCAGATGCCTTCTTTCCGGTGAAGGTTTCAACATTCGAAGCCGTCATCAGATGAACTTCATTCGAGCCGTCCAGCTTCACGTAATAAGAACCGCCGTCCTCATTTGCATTGCCGACATACAATACCAGATCTTTCTCCACCGTAACGGTTGTCGTTTCGGAAGAAGAGCTCGTTGCAGTGCTGTCGCTTGATGCAGAATCTGTTGTGGAATCCGAAGAAGTATCTGCCGTTGTTGTATCGTCAGCCTCAACCTCCTGCTCTTCCGTGTAATGCACGCGGATCGTCGTCTTTGGCTGATCCAGTCCGTACTGGGAAAGATCCGATGCGTTGTACGTAACAAGATCTCCAAAGCTAAGAGATGCCACTGCACTTGTCATGGTGCCGATCGAATCCGCATCACCGCCATGTGCCGCTCCATCTGCGTCCACAACCTGCCATTCATCCGTCTGAAGTGCCGAATCAGCAGCGCTTACTTCTTTTGTCAGCGTATATCCGTTCTCACCCTCCACCTGCAGCTTTGTAATGTTTTCCGCCGTCACAGATGGCATGGATTCCGTTGTCGCCCACTCCATCATATCGGACGGGAACATCGTTCCAAGCGATGTGCTTACCAGATAAACCTTACTCGTATCATCGTTCAGATAAATATAGTATCTGCTCGAGCTGTTCTTATCTCCGACATGAATCGTCGTTTTCTCGTCTCCCGCAGTCACTATAACCTCCTGAGACGGCGTCTCGAGCCCGAAATCGGCCATAGAATCGATTTCATCGCCTTCAATGACTCTTTCTGCTGTCATGCTGCTAAGAGAGCTTAAAACGCTCGTTATCTTGCCCTCATCCAGTGGGAATCCATCCTCCTGGTCGTATGTCCAGATATCGGTATCATCGTCTCCTGCTGTTTTCGTAAAAGACACCGTCTCTCCGTTGATCCGGAACGAAAGCGCTGTTACATCATCTTTTGAAAAATCAACCACTTTTTCGGCGTCTGCACCAGAATCCGAACTGCTGCTGTCCGCATCGGCGGTGCTGTTTTTCTTCGTCAGCACCACCAATACGGCAAGAAGCAGTACCAAAAGGATCAGGCAGGCCGCCATCTTTCCTTTTTTCTTCATCACTGTTTTCTCCTCTTCATCCAGATCATCACGCCAATCACAACAAGTACCAGCGGAATTCCCGCAATGGTAATAATAGACCAGGTGTTAACTGCTCCCTGTGTAAATACCAGGTTTGTATAGCTTGTGCTCTTGCTTGGAATAACAACGGTCTGCTCCACATCACACATGGAGGTCAGTGCAGTCGCTGCCAGCTTTGAGTTCGCACCGCTGATTGCCTGGTCAATCTGGCTGCTCAGCATCGATGCACTCGAGAAATAAATGATCTGTGTCTCTTTATCATCTACGGTCTCTGTGATGGAAACGCCAAGGTCAAATGCGCCCGTCTCACTGTCCGCGCTCTTCGACCAGGTGCTGTTCTCCGGATCATTTTCAATATAAGCGTCCTCGGTGGTCGTCAGAAGGCTCTTGATCGTAATGGTATCACGATAAGAATCGAGCTTCTGAATTGCCTGTGCAACCGGCATCAGAATGTAATTACTCTTTACTTCGGTTGTAATGTCATCACTCTGAATGTTCGGCAGCAGATAATACGGCATCTGCGGATAATAATGCTGGGAATCGGTCTCCACAACAATTCCGCTGGAGCGTTTCACACCGTAATTTTCCAGTATGGAATCCAGATTCGGCATATCCGTTCCGGTATAGCTGGTGAACATCAGAAGCTTTCCGCCGTTTTCCAGGTAGGTAATGACTTTATTTGCCTCATCCTCTGAAAAATCGGTGGTCGGGGACATGATTACAAGCTCCTCGGCATCCTCCGGGATATCGTCTGTCATCAGGGCAAGATCACTGATTTCCACATTGTTTTTGTTAATGGCATCGCTGAAGTTCGTAGAGAGATCACTCTCGGAAGCCTCGCCGTGGCCGGTTACCCAGTAAACCTTCGGGTTGTTTTCACTCGTCACATACGTGATGGCGCTGGTAATCTGACCCTCGCCGTCAAAGCCGGTCGTCTGTGTCTGATAGGTCTGATAGTTTGTGGAAGTCTCCCACATATCACTGTTGCTGACCACCTTGCTCTTATCGCCGCATACGACAATCACACTGTTTGCAGCTACCGTCTGATCGGTATACTGGCTCGTAAATTTCGGATACAGATCCGGGTCTTTTGTCTCTACTTTGATATGGTCAGAAAGCTCATCGTAGTGCTCCAGCAGCTTCTCGGTGGTGTCATCCTCACTGCCCTTCTGCACAATATAATACAGGGTAACGTCTTGATCGAGATCCTTTAATGCCGTTTTCGTCTCATCTGTAATGGAGTACATTTTCTGCGTACTCAGGTCAATCTGTGTTTTGCTGGTCGGAATCTGCGCCACAATCAGGTTAATAACCACAATCACAGCCAGAACAATCACCGTCATAATCGAAGAATAAGAGCCCTGTTTCAGATGCTTTTTCTGCTCCTCGCCGGTAAACACTTCCTTCAGATGTTCTTTGGAGAACGTCTTTTTCAGCTTTTCTTTAATATTAAAATTCATTTTATGCTGTTTCTTTTCTTTCTTTTCGCTGCTCATCGTCTCCACCTCCTAATTCCAGCGTTTCTTCTGCAGGGACTGCATTGCAAGGAAAGTGCAGATTGCAATGACGGACAGGTAGTAAACAACACCGCCAATGTCCAGAATACCGTTCACAAAGTTATCCATATGGCCTGCCATGTTGAATACACCGAGCAGATCCTGGATTTTGCCCTCGAGAAGGGTGGATTTTGTGAAGTAAACTGCCGTCAGCGCGCCTTCGCCGATCACGGCAATCACACCTGTAATGATCGGGTTTTTAATCATACTGCCGATCCAGAGGCATACCAGTGCAATGATGATAAAGAAAGCAAAGAAAGAGCTTCCGGCTCCTTCCGGGAAGAAGTTTGCGATACCGCTCTCCACGTAGCACAGGAACAGGATCACAAAGCCGACAACGGCTGCGATGACCTGGCTCTCGGTGATGGAGGAAACGAACACACCGACCGAAATATAGGCTGCTCCCAGCAGGAAATAGCCAAGGATCGAAGTGTAGGATACAGCGTAGGAAACTGTTCCGTGGGTTCCAAGAAGCAGCGGATACAGGCACATAATCAGCACTGGAATCACATAAATGGTGAGAAGCGCCAGATATTTTCCAAGGATAATATCGGAAATTTTTACCGGTGCGGTAAGGAGCAGCTGATCCGTCTTATTTTTCTGCTCCTCCGACAGGACACGCATTGTCAGAACCGGTACTGCGATCAGCAGAATAAATGCGGAATTCTGCAGCGCGTATCCGATCTCCGGGTAACCCTGCTGCAGATTGATGGCCGTAAAATACAGGCCGAACAGCGCCAGAGTAAACGCCATAAACAGATATCCGATCATGCTTGTCAGATAGCTTTTTAACTCTTTTTTATAAATCGCCGTCATTGTGCGTCTCCCTCCTCCTGTTTTGTTTCAGCGGCTGATTCCGCTGCATCTGTGCTTTTTTCTTCAGACGTTTCCCCGACAGCCGTTTTGTCTGCTTCTGGTTCACATTCTTTTTCACATTCTTTTTGTTTCAGCTGTTCTTTCTCTGCTTTTTTCAGCTTTCTTGCAGCCTTTCCGGAATCATCGGTCAGCTCCAGGAAGACGTCTTCCAGAGACATCGAGGAGGAAGTCAGCTCGAGGATCGGGCAGTTGGCCTTTGCCAGTGCATAGAACAGCTCCTCGCGGATATCCTTATCCTTTTCCGTGGTAATTTTTACCTTAATCTGCTCCTCATTCGGCGTATTTTCATATTGGATCTCTTTTGCATCGAGCGCATTAAGCGCCGGAACCAGCTGCTTTCTCGTTCCGTGAACGGTACATGTAACCGTGTTTGATCCAAGCATCAGTTTACTTAAGTTTTCCGGGGTATCACTCGCAACGAGCTGTCCCTTTGCAATAATCATGACGTAATCGCAGACAGCGCTGACCTCGGAGAGGATGTGGGAACTTAAGATAACGGTATGTTTTTTACCCAGTGATTTGATCAGGTCGCGGATCTCAATGATCTGCTTGGGATCCAGGCCTACCGTCGGCTCATCGAGGATGATGATCGGCGGATAACCGAGCACTGCCTGTGCCAGTCCGACCCTCTGTCGGTATCCTTTCGACAGGTTCTTGATCAGACGGTTCTGCATATCGGTGATCTTCACCAGATTCATGACCTCAAGAATCTGTTTCTTTCTCTGATCCTTTGGAATTTTCTTTAATTCCGCCACGAATTTCAGATATTCCAGAACGGTCATGTCCGTGTAGACCGGCGGCAGCTCCGGCAGATAGCCGATGCATTTCTTTGCCTCCTCCGGCTCCTCCAGGATATTGTGGCCGTTGATCAGCACCTCGCCCTCCGTAGATGCCAGATAGCCGGTGATGATGTTCATGGTCGTTGATTTTCCGGCACCGTTTGGGCCAAGAAAACCATAGATCTGGCCTTCTTCTACGGTAAAACTCAGGTTGTTGACAGCTACGTGGTCGCCATAGCGTTTCACCAGATTTTTAACCTCTATCAATGTTCCTTCCTCCTTGTTTCTTAAAGCAGTCCCAGCCCGCCCTTGGGGGTGAAAGAGCCGGAGATGCTCTCATTTTCTAAAGACACTTTATCTTATTCTGAAAATGTGATAATTTGCTGGAAAATTTGTGAAAAAACAGTGAAGCCATGGAGCAGTTTGTTTGTTTTTCGACGAAAAATCAATTTCTTTTACCATAAGAATCATGTATACTATAACGTATCCGCGGACGGACGCTTTTCCATTTTTGTTCCGCCGCAAAATATTACGCCGGACTTTTTCCCGTCCGGGACTGGAGATTTTAGGAGACTCTATGAATAAAAAAGACTACTACTGGGCCAAGTATATGCTGATTTTCGGCTTTTTCTGCATCTCTTTTGGCACCTCGATTTTCCTGAAAACCGAACACGCCCCCGATGAGGCGATGCGGATGCTGATTCCGGAATACATCGTCTCACACCACACACTGCCGAACGGCATGGAAGAATCGGTGCGCCATCCGCTGTGGGGATTCTCCTATGCGCTGTATCCGTATCTGACCGCGATCATCAGCTCCGTGTTTATGGCCATTACATCGCTGTTTACGAAAAGTGCAGCGGCTCTTTTAACTGCCGCCCGCCTCACCAGCGTCCTTTCCGGCACCGGCACACTGATCGTTGTCTTTCTGATCGGAGAAGAGCTCTTTGAACGCCGCGAATCGGCACTGCTTGGCGGTATTTTCGTCGGTTTCCTGCCGCAGTTCGTGTTCCTCTCCTGCTATGTAAACAACGACTCGTTCGCCGTTTTCACGGTCGCACTGATCATCTATTTCTGGATTCGCGGCATGAAAAGCGCATTCTGCAAAAAAGACTGTATCGGCCTGGGAGCAGGCTGCGGACTCTGCGCGCTGTCGTACTATAACGCCTACGCGTACCTGCTGTGCAGCATTCTGCTGTTCTTCGCGCTGATGATTCATTTCCGGAAACCGGCAAAAGAAATTTTTGTCAAAGCGCTGGCTGTTTTCGCTATCGCCTTCCTGATCGGCGGCTGGTTCTTCATCCGCAATGCCGTCATCCACGACGGCGATCTGCTCGGCATGCGCACCTCGAATGAATCCGCAGCGCTGTACGCAGCCGATGAATACAAACCAGAGAATCGTCAGACCCCGGCATCCGAAGGCTGGAACTTCCAGCAGACGTATTTACAGACCCCGGAGGGCCGCACCTCCAACTGGCTGTTCTCGACCGTCAGCAGCTTCATCGGCTCGTTCTCCTACATGACCGTCCATCTCCCGATGGTGCTTTATCTGCTGTACGGCGCCCTGATGGCATTCGGATTCCTAGTGTTTTTGTTCCTCGGCATGGTTCCGCACTGGTTCCACAAAAAGCCGCAGCTTCTCCTCTTTGTGATGCTGTTCCTCGCCTGCCTGGTCACGCTGTTCATGGACATGTACAACACGTATTTCAGCGACTACCAATCGCAGGGCCGTTACCTGATGCCGGCGCTCGTCCCTCTGATGATCTGGATCGACGACGGCTACTCTTCTCTCACCGCGAAACTTCCCGCCGAGTGGAAGCGCGCCTCCTGCCATCTGACACTCCTGCCTGGAACGATCTGGCTGGTACTGTTCCTCATCAGCTACATCGGATTTCTGATTCCGGGCTGCTGTGTATAAAAAATTTGTAACGCAGTAATTCACGTTCTGCCGTGCTGAATTTTTGGCATTATTTTCCGGAATTTCTATAAAAAACAGGTGCTGTCTCTTTTTCTCAGATAGCACCTGTTTCTTCGTTACAAGCTTTTCGTTTTTAGATATGTTTCATCCGGGCTTCCCTTTCACTTTCTTTGTTTCCTTTTAATTGCCAAACCAGCTATAATACCAACTGCCAGAATCCCAATTCCTAAAATAATTACCAACATCTTATTTTGATGTTTCACCGGCTGATTTGCAACATCAAGGACAATATTGGTTCCTCCTTGTGCATCGTCAGTTTCGATATAAGACGAATCAGCAACTGCGGCAACAACCGCAGCATAACTATATGCATGGAATTCTTCTTCACCATCAAGTCTATCTTCCGCTATTTCCGAACTATCTGTAAGACACGCTGCAGCATCTTCACGTCCCGGTATCAGATACTCCATTTGCGTTTCCGTGAATGTAATCCAGACCGGAAAACGAATTGGATCTACTCCTCCAACAAGTCGAAACTTATAATTGTCCCATACAATATCTGGGTTTGCAGCAAGTGAAATATTTAATTGTTCTATATAGGTCGGCGTATCGTCTAATTCATATCCTCTGGCTCCACTTATGTGCCATTGATCAATCGGTTGTCCATCTTCCCCATTTGCCCTTACCGCACATGCTTCATACAAATGTCCATATGCTCTAATCGGGATAATCCAAATATAATCGCTTTGTTCTAACGCGCTTTCTACTTCGGACACAGAAAGAAGTTCTGAGGTCAAAAGTGGCGTATCAATATACTCTTTTAATGCATTATCAAAATCAATATCCGATACACGGATTCCCTCCTCAAACGGATCCTCAACAGGTCCTCCATTTGTAATAGACACAATTTCATCAGCCAGCTCAACTATTTTTTCATAATCTTCAGATTCCGATAGTATTTCAAGTTTAGATGCCGATACAGTAGATGCTGATATCATAATTCCAATGAAGCAAACAAATATTTTTAATATTTTCCTCATGCCATTCCCCCCTATCATATTTTCTTTTACGTTTCACAATCGATCTATTTATCTCATCATACACTGATATAATTTTTTTAACAATTATCATATTTTCACAAAATATTCAGCGCAAAATACTGCAAATAGGAGAATTGTTTTTTTTGCTCAAAAGTGTAATTTTCCAGACATTTAATCGTATATATACATAAAAAATCAGAAGAGGTTATTATGCCAACTTACTCGGCATAACAATCTCTTCTGATTTCACCTTTTACACTTTTGTTTCTTTTTTAGCTTTCTCAAAAAATCTATTCTTTACTGAATCGGCTCCTTCGCCGGTGTTCCCGCTTTTCTCGGGTACTTTTTCGGCGTTGCCTTCCCCTTCTCGATACAGACAAACGATCTCTCATCCTCCGTTCCTGTAAGCTGGAAATAAACCGGCTCTTTTGCCTCGCCGCCGAGCACATGAATCGCTTTTTGAGCTGCGGCAAGCTCCTCATTCAATTTGCCCGATTTATACGAAACAAACCGTCCGCCCACCTTCACATACGGCAGACAGTACTCCGAAAGCGAGCTTAAATTCGCCACTGCCCGCGATACCACGAGATCAAACTGCTCCCGGTAATCCTTCTGGCGTGCGAAATCCTCGGCTCTTCCGTGAACCGCCGTAATCTTCGAAAGGCCAAGCTGTCCGATCACCTCATTCAGGAATTTCACTCTCTTATTCAGTGAATCCAGCAATACAACTTCCACCTCCGGAAACGCGATTTTCAGTGGGATTCCCGGAAAACCGGCTCCCGTTCCCACATCGAGAATGCGTCCCGCCTGTGCCACATCACAGACCTTCACCAGCGACAGGCTGTCGAGGAAATGCTTCGTAATCACCTGATCAAACTCCGTAATCGCCGTCAGATTCATAAACGAGTTCCACTCCACCAGCAGCTCATAATACTGCAGGAACTGCGTCTTCTGCTGTTCGGAAAGTGTGATTCCAAGCTCAAAAAGGCCGCGCTCAAATCCTTCAAGATTGTATTCTTTCATGTTGTTCTCCGTTCTTCTCTATTCTTCCAAGTGCCCGCTGCACTTTTTGTTACGATCCACGCAGCGCGAAAGCACTTGCTGTTTCGCTGCATAAGAACGTAATTCAGGCATGCATATCTGCCCTTTATTTATGTCCCAGATACACCAGCAGAACCGAAATATCCGCCGGGGAAACGCCTGAAATACGGGACGCCTGGCCGATGTTGA
This sequence comes from Blautia sp. AM28-27, assembly GCF_003480905.1. Classification (NCBI taxonomy): domain Bacteria; kingdom Bacillati; phylum Bacillota; class Clostridia; order Lachnospirales; family Lachnospiraceae; genus Blautia; species Blautia sp. AM28-27. The sequence continues at coordinate 17,274 of NZ_QUJK01000016.1, read as the reverse complement.
TCGGGCGGTACAGGTTCAGCTTCTGTTTCGCCTCGATACGCAGACTCTGAATCTCGTCGTAATTGATATTCTCCGGGATCTTCTTCTCTTCCATCTTCTTGAACTGCTCCACCTGCTTCATCTGGCGCTTGATGTAGCCGTCGTACTTGATGTTGATGTTGACCTGCTCCTGTACATCCTCCGGCAGCTCGGGTCTTTTCGGATCTACTTCCGCCAGCATCTTATAATTCAGTTCAGGTCTCCGGATCAGCTCTGCGAGCGAACTTCCGCCGGAAAGCAGCGTCGATCCATACTCTTCCAGAAGCTCATTGATGTTCGAGCTCGTTCCCACATACGTATTCTCCACGCGCTCAATCTCTTCCTGAATCTGCTGTTCTTTTACTTTCAGTGCCGCATACTGCTCCTCGCTGATCAGTCCCACGCGGTATCCGTATTTGCGCAGACGCAGGTCCGCATTGTCCTGGCGGAGCAGCAGACGATATTCCGCGCGGCTCGTCATCATTCGGTACGGCTCGTGGTTCTCTTTCGTTACGAGGTCATCGATCAGAACACCGATGTACGACTCGGAACGGTCGAGCACCAGCTCCTCTTTTCCCTGCACGCGGAGCGCCGCATTGATGCCCGCGATCAGGCCCTGTGCCGCAGCTTCCTCGTATCCTGAACTGCCGTTAAACTGGCCGCCGGAAAACAGATTTTTGATCGCCTTGAACTCCAGGGACGGCAGAAGCTGTCTCGGGTTGATACAGTCATACTCGATCGCATACGCATTCCGCACAATTTTTGCATGCTCCAGACCCGGCACGGTGTGATACATCGCAATCTGCACATCCTCCGGCAGTGAACTCGACATGCCACCGACGTACATCTCGTTTGTATATCTTCCCTCTGGCTCCAGGAACACCTGGTGGCGGTTTTTATCGGCAAATTTTACGACTTTATCCTCAATCGAAGGACAGTACCGCGGACCAGTTCCCTCGATCATGCCGGAATAGAGCGGCGACCGGCTGAGATTTTCGCGGATGATTTTGTGCGTCTCCTCGTTCGTATACGTCAGCCAGCAGGATTCCTGATCGATCTGTACACTCTCCGGATCGGTCGAGAACGAGAACGGCACAACCCGCTCATCGCCGAACTGCTCTTCCATCTTGGAGAAGTCGATGCTCCGCTTGTCGATACGCGCCGGTGTTCCTGTTTTAAAGCGCACCATCTCCACGCCGTTTGCCTTCAGCGAATCCGTCAGATGTGTTGCCGCCTGCAGGCCATTCGGTCCCGTATATGTGCTCACATCACCGTAAATGCACCGCGCATTCAGGTAAACACCGGTACAGAGCACTGCAGCCTTGCAGTGGTAAATTGCACCGGAAACGGCTTTTACGCCCGTCAGAACGCCGTCTTCCACGATCAGCTCCGCAATCTCCATCTGGCGGATCGTCAGATGATCGGTATTTTCGAGAACCTCGCGCATCGACTGGCTGTACGCCCGCTTGTCTGCCTGCGCACGCAGCGAATGCACCGCCGGTCCCTTTGATTTATTCAGCATTTTCGACTGAATAAACGTTTTATCAATATTTTTACCCATCTCGCCGCCGAGCGCGTCGATCTCTTTTACGAGGTGTCCCTTCGAGGTGCCTCCGATGTTCGGGTTGCACGGCATCATGGCGATGCTGTCGACACTTACCGTAAATACAACCGTTTCCAGCCCCATCCGCGCTGCCGCAAGCGCTGCCTCGCATCCCGCATGGCCTGCGCCGATGACGGCAATATCAATTGTTTCTTCTAAAACTGCCATTTTTCTTTTATCCTCTTTCTCTATCTACAGCTTTGAATTTTGCCTTAAGCTTTTTCTACTCTGTCAAAATCCGGCTGTCGTTCCTTGTAACTCTATTCCGGCAGATCTTCGTAATCTGCATTTGCTGCCTTTATTTACCTGTACAGAACTTGCTGAAAATCTCATTCACAAGGTCCTCTCCCACCGCCTCACCGATGATCGAACCCAGCTCCTCATACGCATTCATAAGATCAATGGAAAAGAAATCCTCCGGCATACCCATTTCGATGCTTTCTGCCGTCAGTTCCAGACTCTTTTTTGCTGCAAGAAGCGCCTGCTTGTGGCGCGCATTCGTGATGTAAACCTCATCGTTGAACGAAATTTCGCCCTGGAAAAACATCTTTTTCATCTGTTCCTCCAGCTCTTCCATACCCGTCTCTTCCCGCGCGGAAATGCTGATGACCGGAGCGCCTGTTTTCTGCTCCATCTCCTCTTTTTCGATCACAGCAGTCAAATCCGACTTATTCAACAGCACAATCGCCTTGCGCCCTTTCAGGATTTCCATGATTTTTGCATCATTCTCATCAAGCGGCACGGATGCATCCACCACGTAGAGAATCAGATCCGCGTCCTTTGCATGCTCCAAAGCACGGTCCACACCGATTTTCTCGACCGTATCCGCCGTTTTTCGAATACCCGCCGTATCCAGAATCCGAAGGGAAATGCCCTTTAAGACCAGATTTTCCTCGAGCACGTCGCGTGTCGTTCCGGCGATATCCGTCACAATCGCTTTTTCCTCGCCTGCCAGCAGATTTAAAAGCGATGATTTTCCGGCATTCGGTTTTCCAAGGATCACCGTCTTGATGCCCTCCTGGATCATCTTGCCTTCATCCGCAGATGCAAGCAGCTTTTCCACCTCCTTTTTCTGCTCCGCAACAACCTGGGCCAGCTGCTTTGGATACCCGTCCAGGCTGATGTGCTCCGGGTCATCGAGCGCCGACTCGATAAATGCTATCTCGTAAATCAGCTTCTTGCGGATTGCCCGGATCGCCTTTTTCACCGTTCCGCGAAGCTGGCTCTCGGAGCTTTTTAAGGCATAGGCACTTTTCGCCGAAATGACATCCATGACCGCTTCGGCCTGCGTCAGATCCATTCTTCCGTTCAGAAACGCCCGTTTCGTAAACTCGCCCGGATCTGCCGCCCGCGCGCCCGCATGTAAGACTGCCTCAAGCACCTTTTTTACCGCCAGCACACCTCCGTGACAGTCGATCTCGACGGTATTTTCACCTGTATATGTTTTCGGTCCTTTCATTACCATGACAAGGACCTCATCAATCACTTCCTCCCCTTCGGTAATCCAGCCATAATGAATGGTGTGCGATTTGACCGTAGAAAGCTTTTTTCCTTCTTTTTTTGCACGGAATACGCGATCCGCCACTTCGAATGCATCGTTTCCGCTGATTCTTACAATACCAATTCCCGCCGGCGCCATCGCTGTGGACACTGCGGCAATTGTATCATCCAAATGAAATCCTGCCATTGTTTCCAGTCCTTTCTAAAACCTCTCTTTTTGGGGATCCCAGTATTCAGATCCACATTTTTTCTTTCCTTTCGCATGGCTCTGAATAGTTCCATTTTAGCAGAAAACCAGAAAAGACGGTACCCCGTATTTTACACAGGTACCGTCTTTTTGCATATTTTTTACGCTTTCTTATCGTTTCGGCGCTACAACAACGTGGCGATATGGCTCGCTGCCCTCGCTGTAGGTCTCCACAAATTTATTTCCCTGCAGTGCAGAGTGGATGATTCTTCTCTCGTAAGGATTCATTGGCTCCAGAGAAACCGGTCTTCTGGTCTTTTTCACTTTGTAAGCGATGTTTCTTGCCAGGTTTTCCAGTGTTTCTTTTCTGCGCTTGCGGTAATTTTCCGTATCAAGTTTGACACGAACGTAATCCTTCTGCTCTTTATTGACTACAAGGCTGGTCAGATACTGAAGGGAATCCAGCGTCTGTCCTCTTTTTCCGATCAGGATGCCCATATCCTCACCGGCAAAATCAACTTCAAGAGAACCGTTCTCGGCATTGTACTCCATCTTGATCTCAACCGGGAGCTCCATGGCTTTGAATACACCGCTTAAGAACTCAAGTGCCGTTGCCTTGATCTGGGCGATTTCCTCGTCTGTTCTCTGAACTACTTCACGCTCTTCTCTTGGCTCGAAGCGTCTTGCAGTTTCTGCCTGACGCGGAGCAGATTTTCTTTCCGTTTCTTTCTTTACAGCTTCTTTTTTCGGCGCTTCCTTTACCGGTGCAGGAGCTGCCTCTTTTTTCTCTGGTTTCTGGGGTGCTTCCGGTTCTTTTTCCGGTGCGGCTTTTACAGCGGCACGGATCACAGCCGGTTTACTTCCGATTCCAAAGAATCCGGAACTGCCTTCGCTGATGACCTGGATCTCCAGTTTATCGCTGGCAGCCTGAAGCTCGATGCAGGCTTTTGTAATGGCGTCGTCCACGGTTTTTGCGGATACTTCGATAAACTCCATAAAGATTTACCCCCTATTTTTTCTTTTTGCTGTTCTTTTCATCAAACTGTTTTACCATGTTTGCTTTCGCAGCGATGCTTCCGGCGCGGTATTCCTGATTACTGTTGTAATACTCAGTCGAAGCTTTTCTTGCTGCCTCTTTTTCCTCAGCAGACGGCTCTTCGTTCTCCTGTACCTGAATATTACGCACACTCTGCGTTGCAGCCTGTGTGATTTTCTGCGGCGGAAGGCCGGCTTTTTCTCTCTTCTTTGCAGCTTTTTCTTGGTTTTTGCGGATCACCTCATCCATGTCAATGGAAGACATATGACGGTTGATCACAATCTGCTGTACGCTTCGAACAAGCGCACCTGCAATCCAGTAAATACCAATACCGATGGAGAACGATAAACACATAAATGCGGAGAAAACAGGCATTACCGTGTTCATGGTCTTCATAGAATTTTCCATGGAGTTTGCTGTCTTATTTCCGTTGTTGGAAGATGGTGCCTGCGGCATCAGCTTGTAATTCAGCCACTGGGTAAACCATGCCAGAACCGGCACCAGAATTGCTCCTACAATCAGAAGAGCAGATCCGTTTGCCATACCCTCGCGGATGACATCCATCGGAGACTGTGTGATATTAAATCCAAGGAACATGTTGATATGCTTGGACTCCGCGGCGGTTTTTGTAATGGTATCCGCAATACCGGAGAACTCGCTGATATCGGCCAGCTTCGTCCACTGGGACGGTTTCAGCACATAAAACATGTCCAGAAGGTTATTTTCGGTTAATGTTTCACTTACTTTACTGTACATGGTAACACGGTTATCTGTGATAAACTGTGTCAGGATGTCAGAATATCCTGATACACCCATCATCTGTGTTGTCAGTCCCTGGAATACATTGCGGACACTTCCGATATATCCCGGAATATGATAGATAACCTGGTACAGTGCAAGCAGAATCGGCATCTGAACCAGCAGTGTACTGCAGCTTCCTGTCGGGGAGACACCGTATTTCTGATAAACTGCCATGGTTTCTTCAGATTTTTTCATCTGAGAAGCCTGGTCTTTTTTGTTCTGATATTTCTTTTCAATTCTCTGCAGATCCGGCTGCATTACGCTCATCATCTTCGACATCTTCTGCTGCTTGATCTGAAGCGGCGTCAGAACGAGATAAATGATAATCGTATACAGAATAATCGCAATACCGATGTTCGGAATTCCAATTTTTTCCAGGCAAAAATAAATTCCATTGATCAGCCAGCCGAGGATCTGGCATACCCACCCGATAATCGGCCACGTTGACTTACTCAGTACGATATCCAAAACGTCTTTTCCTCCTTATTTATCTACGGCACAGGGTCGTAACCTCCGTGTGAAAACGGGTTACATCTCAGTATTCTCCATAATGCCAGCAGACTTCCTTTGAAAGCACCATATTTCTGAATCGCTTCCAGCCCGTACTGCGAGCAGGTCGGCGTATAAGGGCAGTGCACCCTCTTCAGAGGAGACAGGTACTTCTGATAAAACCGGATACCTTTTATCAATACCGTCTTCATTTTTCTGTTTCCTTTAATATATGATGCAGTTTTCCCAGATGCAAAAGTGCTCCCTCTATCTCGAAATACGTACAGTTTTTTGCATTAACTCTTACGATCACAACTACATCCATTCCACACTGAAATTCCTCTTCATGCAGACGATAACTCTCCCGGATCAGTCTCGCCAGATGGTGGCGCACAACGCTGTTTCCAACCTTTTTACTTACTGAAATTCCAATCCGGTTCTGTCCCAGCTGATTTTTCTTCACATACATGACCAGAAATCGGTTTGCAAACGATGTTCCCTGCTTATAAACCAGCTGAAAATCTCTGTTTTTTTTCAGGCTTTCCGAATATTTCATGAATCCATTCTTTCCTTCATGATTTGTCTAAATTTTCTTTTCATTGAATAGCTTTAGATAGAAGAAAAGACCACATAAATTTTATGCGGCCTTTGGTTTTATGCTGATAATTTTTTTCTTCCTTTTAATCTTCTTGCAGCTAAAACTTTTCTTCCACCTTTTGTGCTCATTCTTGCTCTGAATCCGTGAACTTTAGCTCTGGATCTTTTTTTCGGCTGAAATGTCATTTTCATAAGATAAGGCACCTCCTTTAAATTCTAATCAATAACTGCCTGCAAGGCAGTATTTCACTACATGTATGACAGAAAACATCATTTCAATTATATTCATAAACCCCCATTTCGTCAACCCTAAAATCAATAATTTTCGCAGTTTTTTCGGGAAAAATGCCGCTCTGACGCGGTTTTCCGGTCTGCCGCTGCCCGTGCCTTCCGTGTGCTGATTTTCGGTTTATCCACAACTTATCCACACTGTCCGCCGCACGCGTACAAATACCAGTTCGATTTTTGTGCTTTCCACACGATATCTTGTAACCGTAATCAACATTATCCACAATCTGTGGATAACCTTGTGGATAACTTTCGGTTTTGCTGTGTACAACCTGTGGGCATTTCCAATTTTTCCAGTATTTACGCTATGTATAATGTGTATATAAGTTTTCCAGACTTTACACATTTCGGTTTTTCCAGCCCTCTATCCACAATTTTATCAACATAAGATTCCCTGTTATCCACAAACTATCCTCCATTTTATCAACAGGAAAATTTTTTACACATTCTGTGGATAAAAAAATAATTATCCACATTTTTGGGTTGAATAAAACGGCATTTTATTATATCATATAGAAGTAAAAATGCGACTATTCGGGGAAAATTTCGTTTTTCAGACAGAAGTTATCCCCAAAAAGCAATGATTATAGAAGCGGAGCGACAGAAAAAGCATGGAAATCGTACAAGATAAATGGAAAGAAATACTGCAGAGAGTGCGGGACGAGCACGAATTATCTGAGATCTCCTTTACTACATGGATTGAACCACTTACGATCCATTCGGTTGAGGACAATCTGATCACAATCCTGGTTCCATCCGAAAAAATGGGTCTCGATTACGTGAGCAAAAAATATACTCTTCCTATTAAAGTGGCCATCGCGGAAATCACAGGTGTCAACTATGAGATCCGCTTTATTCTTCCGGAAGAAGTGAAACAGGAAAAAGCGCCTGCTCCCGTCCAGAAAAATCTCTATGTGCCGAACCTGAATCCAAAGTATACCTTTGATACCTTCGTGGTCGGCAGCAATAACAAATTTGCCCATGCAGCTTCTCTCGCCGTGGCCGAATCCCCGGGAGAAATCTACAATCCGCTGTTTTTATACGGTGGTGTTGGACTGGGCAAAACCCATCTGATGCACTCGATCGCACATTTTATTCTTCAAAAGAACCCGTCTTCGCGGATTCTCTACGTAACGAGTGAAGAATTTACCAATGAAGTCATCGAGGCCATCCGAAACAGTAACAACACCGCAATGACCAAATTCCGTGAGAAATACCGCAATATCGACGTACTTCTCATCGATGATGTGCAGTTTATTATAGGAAAGGAATCCACGCAGGAAGAGTTTTTCCATACCTTCAATACGCTGCACGGCGCCAACAAACAGATCATCCTTTCTTCGGATCGTCCCCCGAAAGACATGGATATCCTGGAAGACCGCATCCGTTCCCGTTTCGAATGGGGACTCCTTGCCGATATCCAGAGCCCGGATTATGAGACGCGAATCGCCATTCTCCGAAAGAAACAGGAATTAGACGGCTATTCCGTCAGCGACGATGTGATCGAATACATCGCTTCCAATATTAAATCGAACATCCGTGAGTTGGAAGGCGCTCTCAACAAAATCATTGCATACGCAAACCTTGAAAAACGTGAAATCAACATTGATCTTGCAGAGCAGGTGCTGCGCGACATCATCTCCCCGAACGAGAAGAAGGTGATCACGCCGGAATTTATCATCGACACCGTTGCAGATCACTTCGATATTACGCCGTCCGACATTGTCGGCAGCAAGCGGAGCAGCAAAATCGTATTCCCGCGCCAGATCGCAATGTATCTGTGCCGCGAAATGCTCGATGCCCCGCTGACCGGAATCGGAAAAATGATGGGCGACCGCGATCATACCACTGTCATGCACGGCATTGAAAAGATCGAAAAGGAAATGAGTGCCAAAGACAGTGTCCGCAACACGGTAGATATCTTAAAGAAGAAGATTAACCCGTCTAAATAAGCGGCAGAGCTGTAACTCTGTCAAAACAGTTCGAACCGATCTACATTTATATAAGAAAAAACGCATCGGTTTACAGGCCCTTATTTATGCACAAACCGATGTGGAAAGCCTGTGGATGAATTGTGGACAAATTTGGAGCCTGAAGTTATCAACATTTCATACACAGGTTCACGTTCGATTATTCACAGAGTTATACAGATCCATTTTTCCAGTATTTCCGCATTCTCGAAGGGGTTATCCACATATCCACAGCCCCTACGACTAAGACTACGGATTTTTACTATATTTTTTCTTTATAAGCATACTCACCCAGCCGTGAGGAAAGGAGAGTTATCCACAATTATGAAATTAGTGTTTGACAAAGCAGACCTTGTAAAAAGCGTTGCCATTGCGATGAAAGCTGTTTCCGGTAAAACTACGATGCCAATTCTGCAGTGTATCCTGATTGATGCATCTTCCAGCCAGATCAAGTTTACCTCCAACGATATGGAACTCGGAATTGAGACCCTTGTCACAGGTATGATTCTGGAACGCGGTGTTGTTGCTCTGGATGCAAAGATTTTTTCTGAGATTGTAAGAAAACTTCCGGATAATCAGGTTACAATAGAGACAGATGAAAACCTGGTAACAACAATTACCTGCGAAAAAGCAAAATTCAATATTCCGGGACAGTCAGGAGAAGATTTTTCCTATCTGCCGATTCTGGAAACTTCTGACTGTGTTTCGATTTCCCAGTTCACCTTAAAAGAACTGATCCGTCAGACCATTTTCTCCATTGCAGCCAATGAGAACAACAAACTGATGACCGGTGAGCTTTTTGAAATCAAAGATAACACACTTCGCGTCGTATCTCTGGACGGACACCGTATTGCGATCCGCAGAATTGAGCTGAAAGATTCGTATCCGGACCGAAAAGTCGTTGTTCCGGGAAAAACCCTGAACGAAATCAGCAAAATTCTGTCCGGCGAGATGGATGATCAGATTGATATTTACTTCTCGGAAAACCACATTATGTTCAAGTTCGATGATACAACGGTCGTTTCCAGACTGATCGACGGTGAATATTTCCGCATCGACCAGATGCTTTCGAGTGATTACGAGACAAAAGTGACGATCAACAAAAAAGAATTCTTAAGCTGTATCGACCGTGCGACGCTTCTTGTCAAAGAAGGCGACAAAAAACCGATCATCATCGACATCCAGGATGGAGCGATGGAACTGCAGATCAACTCCGCGATGGGTTCCATGAAAGAAGAGATCGATATCAACAAAGAAGGCAAGGATATTATGATCGGTTTTAACCCGAAATTCCTGATCGATGCACTTCGTGTTATTGACGACGAGGAGATTTCGATTTATCTGGTCAACCCGAAGGCTCCATGTTTTATCCGGAACGAAGAAGAGAGCTATATCTACCTGATTCTGCCGGTAAACTTCAATTCCGTGAGATAAGTCACATAAGTTTGAAATCTGCCGGAACCTTTTCTGAAAGAACTTTCAGCGGTTTTACAGCCACACAGGTTGAAAACTGCGAACTTACGTGAGGAAAAGGCACGGCAGTGCAGGAGGAAAAAATGGAAATTATTACGCTGCGTGAAGATTACATCAAACTGGGCCAGGCATTAAAAGCTGCGGCTCTGGTAGAAGACGGCGTGGAAGCAAAGCTCGTCATCAAGGACGGCGAAGTGACCGTAAACGGTGAAGTAGACACCCGCCGCGGCCGCAAGCTCTATGACGGAGATGTTGTCTGCTACAATGGAAATGAGATACAAATTAAAAAATAAGGCTTAAAAACTTAAGCTGATTTTTCACGGACGAGTGCTCATGTATATCAAATCTTTAGAACTGAAGAACTATCGGAATTATGAGAGTTTATGCATAAATATCAGCCCCGGAACGAATATTCTCTACGGCGACAATGCCCAGGGAAAGACGAATATTCTCGAGGCTTTATATCTCGCGGGTACGACAAAATCGCACCGTGGCAGCAAGGACCGCGAAATCATCCAGTTTGACCGGGAGGAAGCCCATATCCGGATGATGGTGGAGCGGAACGGCAGCACGCATAAAATCGATATGCATCTGAAAAAAAATAAATCCAAGGGAATCGCCATCGATGGAGTTCCGATCCGCAAAGCGTCGGAACTTTTTGGCATTGTAAATATTGTGTTTTTCTCTCCGGAGGATCTGAATATCATCAAAAACGGTCCTGCGGAGCGCCGGCGTTTCCTGGATAGCGAAATTTGTCAATTGTCAAGACTATACATGATCGAGCTTGCCAATTATAATAAAGTGGTGGCGCAGAGAAACAAGCTGCTTAAAGAGATTTCGTTTTCCGGCAGAATGGCGGATACACTCGAGATCTGGGATGAGCAGATGATCCGCTATGGAAAAAGCATTATTTCCGAGCGGAAAAAGTTTATCAGCCGCCTGAATGATATTTTATCCGAGATCCATCAGAATCTGACCGGGGGAAAGGAACAGATTCTGATTACCTATGAACCGAATGTGTCCGAGGAAGGGTTTTCCGAAGAGTTAAAAGCCGGAAGAGAGCGTGATCTGCGTTTCGGACAGTCCTACACCGGGCCGCACCGGGACGATTTCTGTGTGCGGGTCAACGACATTGATATCCGTAAATACGGTTCCCAGGGGCAGCAGAGGACGGCGGCGCTTTCGCTGAAACTGGCGGAGATCCGTCTGGTCGAGGAGGAAATTCACGATACACCGGTTTTACTGCTGGATGATGTTTTGTCGGAGCTGGACGGCAGCCGGCAGAATTATCTTCTGCAGAGCATTCACAGCATACAGACACTGATTACCTGTACCGGACTGGACGAGTTTGTCGAAAATCATTTTGAGGCAAACAGCGTATTCCAGGTGGTCGAGGGATCTGTGTTTCACAAAGAAACAGGAGGAATCTAAATGAGTACAGAGAACATGGAAAAGACAGAGTATGGTGCAGACCAGATTCAGATTCTGGAGGGTCTGGAAGCCGTACGGAAGCGCCCAGGTATGTATATCGGCAGTACCTCCGCACGGGGACTTCACCATCTGGTTTATGAGATTGTCGACAACTCGGTAGACGAGGCACTGGCAGGATACTGCAAAAATATTGACGTTACGATTAACCCGGACAACTCCATCACTGTCATCGACGACGGCCGTGGTATTCCGGTCGGCATCAATCATAAGTCGGGCCTTCCGGCCGTTGAGGTTGTCTTTACGGTGCTGCACGCAGGCGGAAAGTTCGGCGGCGGAGGGTACAAGGTATCCGGCGGTCTGCACGGCGTTGGTGCATCCGTTGTAAATGCGCTGTCCAACTGGCTTGAGGTGCGCGTTTATCACGATGGAAAGGTTTACTTCCAGCGGTATGAGCGCGGAAAAACCATGAATAAGCTGGAGGTCATCGATACCTGTCCGATCGAAAAAACAGGTACCGAGGTCCGTTTCCTGCCGGATGACACGATGTTCGAGGAGACGGTTTATGATTACGACGTTTTAAAAACAAGACTCCGCGAGACCGCATTCCTGACCAAGGGACTGCGCATTGTTCTGCGCGATCTGCGCACGGATCCGGTAGTGGAAAAAGCATTCCACTACGAGGGCGGTATCAAAGAGTTTGTCAGCTACCTGAACAAGAGCAAAACGGCGCTCTACCCGGACATCATCTACTGCGAGGGAGAAAGAGACGGCGTTCTCGTTGAGGTTGCGATGCAGCACAACGATTCCTATCAGGAAAATACGTACGGTTTTGTCAACAACATTACGACGCCGGAGGGCGGTACCCATATCGTGGGATTCCGGAATGCGCTGACGAAAACCTTTAATGAATATGCAAGAGCAAATAAACTGTTAAAAGACAGCGAACCGAACCTGACCGGAGAAGACATCCGCGAGGGTATGACGGCGATTGTCAGCATCAAAATCGAGGAGCCGCAGTTCGAGGGCCAGACAAAGCAGAAACTTGGAAACAGCGAGGCGAGAGGAGCAGTCGACAATATCGTGAGCACCCAGCTCGAGCTGTTCCTGGAACAGAACCCGGCTGTCGCAAAAACGATCATTGAAAAGTCCCTGCTTTCCCAGCGTGCGAGAGAGGCTGCAAGAAAAGCGCGTGACCTGACGAGAAGAAAATCCGCACTGGACGGTATGTCCCTGCCTGGAAAACTGGCAGACTGCACCGACAAGGATCCGAAAAACTGTGAGATCTTCCTGGTCGAGGGAGATTCCGCGGGCGGTTCCGCAAAATCCGCGAGAAGCCGTGCAACGCAGGCGATCCTGCCTCTGCGTGGAAAAATCCTGAATGTAGAGAAAGCACGTCTCGATAAAATTTATGCCAATGCCGAGATCAAAGCGATGATTACGGCATTCGGAACCGGAATCCACGACGATTTCGATATCACCAAACTGCGCTACGACAAGATCATCATCATGACCGATGCCGATGTCGACGGCGCGCACATCGACACACTGATGCTGACGTTCCTGTACCGCTTCATGCCGGAGCTGATCAAACAGGGCCACGTTTACCTGGCACAGCCGCCGCTGTTCAAGATTGAGAAAAACAAAAAAGTATGGTACGCATACGATGACGATCAGATGAATCAGATCCTCAATGAGATCGGACGCGGAGATAATAAGATCCAGCGTTACAAAGGACTGGGAGAGATGGATGCGGAGCAGCTCTGGGAGACCACCATGGACCCAGAACGCCGTGTTCTGCGCCGCGTTGTGTTCGATGAAGAGTATTCTTCTGAAATTGATCTTACCTTCAATACGCTCATGGGCGACAAGGTAGAACCGCGCCGTGACTTTATCGAAGAGAGAGCAAAATACGCAAACAACCTGGATATCTAAAAAGTCCTGTGAACTGAAGTGGAGGAAAAGATGGAAGATAATGTTTTTGATAAAATTCACGAGGTCGATCTGAAAGACACGATGGAGGAATCCTACATCAACTATGCGATGAGCGTAATTGCATCCCGTGCACTTCCAGACGTCCGCGATGGCTTAAAGCCGGTACAGAGACGTATTCTGTACTCCATGAGTGAACTGAACAATACGCCGGATAAGCCGCACCGTAAGTGCGCGCGTATCGTCGGTGATACGATGGGTAAATATCACCCGCACGGCGACAGCTCTATCTACGGAGCACTCGTCAACATGGCACAGGACTGGGCAACCCGTTATCCGATGGTGGACGGCCATGGAAACTTCGGTTCCGTCGACGGCGACGGCGCTGCGGCTATGCGATACACCGAGGCACGTTTAAGCAAAATCTCGATGGAGATGCTGGCGGATATCAACAAAGACACCGTAGACTTCGCCCCGAACTTTGATGAAACCGAAAAAGAGCCTGTTGTTATGCCGGCCCGCTACCCGAACCTTCTGGTAAACGGTACTTCCGGTATCGCAGTCGGTATGGCAACGAACATCCCGCCGCACAATCTGCGCGAGGTGGTAAGTGCCATTGTAAAAATTATTGATAATATCATCGAGGAGGACCGTACGACAGATCTCGAGGAGATTCTCAGCATTGTAAAAGGCCCTGACTTCCCGACCGGAGCAGAAATCCTCGGCACCCGCGGCATCGACGAGGCCTACCGTACCGGCCGCGGTAAAATCCGTGTTCGTGCGGTATCAAACATCGAGACACTGCCGAACGGAAAGAGCGAGATCATCGTAACCGAGATCCCGTACATGGTAAACAAGGCGCGCCTGATCGAGAACATCGCCGCGCTGGTAAGAGATAAAAAGATCGACGGCATCACCGGCATTGCGGACCACTCCAACCGTGAGGGTATGCGCATCTGTATCGAACTGCGCCGCGACGCCAATGCAAACGTCATCTTAAACCAGCTGTACAAACATACCCAGATGCAGGATACCTTTGGTGTGATCATGCTTGCACTGGTAAACAATCAGCCGAAAGTCATGAACCTTCTGGAGATGCTGACGTATTATCTGCAGCACCAGGAAGAGGTTGTGACGAGAAGAACGAAATACGACCTGAACAAAGCGCAGGAGAGAAGCCATATTCTGGAAGGACTCTTAAAAGCGCTTGACCATATTGACGAAGTGATCCATATCATCCGTGCATCCGCGAATGCGGCAGAGGCAAAGAAGAACCTGATGGAACGCTTCGATCTGAGTGATGCCCAGGCCCAGGCAATCGTAGACATGCGTCTGCGCGCTCTGACCGGTCTGGAACGGGAGAAGCTCGAGAACGAGTACAAAGAGCTGATGGCGCGCATCGAGCAGTTAAAAGCCATCCTCGCAGACCGCAAGGTGCTTCTTGGCGTTATCCGCAGGGAGATTCTGACCGTATCCGAAAAATACGGCGATGACAGAAGAACTTCCATCGGCTTTGATGAGTACGATCTCTCCATGGAGGATCTGATTCCGCGCGAGAATACCGTCATCACCATGACGAAACTGGGCTATATCAAACGTATGACCGTTGACAACTTCCGCAGCCAGAACCGCGGCGGCAAGGGAATCAAGGGCATGCAGACCATCGAGGACGACTACATCGAGGAGCTTCTGATGACGACGACCCATCATTACCTCATGTTCTTTACGAATACGGGAAGAGTCTACCGTCTGAAAGCATACGAGATTCCGGAGGCGTCCAGAACCGCAAGAGGAACGGCGATTGTCAACCTTCTCCAGCTGCAGCCGGGAGAGAAGATTACCGCTGTTATTCCAATGCGCAAATATGAGAAGGGCCATTATCTGTTTATGGCAACGAAAAAGGGACTGGTGAAGAAGACGCCGCTCGAAGAGTACGAGAACGTCAGAAAAACGGGTCTTGCTGCCATTGCGCTCCGCGATGATGATGAACTGATTGAAGTTAAGACAACTGATAACGAGAAAGAGATTATTCTGGTAACGAAATTCGGCCAGTGTATCCGCTTCAAGGAAAACGATGTGCGTACGACAGGCCGTGTTTCCATGGGTGTACGCGGCATCAACCTTCTGGACGGCGATGAAGTAGTCGGCATGCAGATCTGCACGCAGGGAGACTATCTCCTTGTCGTATCCGAAAACGGCATGGGCAAACGGACGCCGATGGCAGAGTTTACCGTACAGCTCCGCGGCGGCAAGGGTGTCAAATGCTATAAGATTACCGAAAAGACCGGAAACCTGATCGGTTCCAAGGCAGTCAATGAGGATAATGAGATTATGATGATTACCACAGAGGGAATCATTATCCGTACACCATGCTCCGGCATTTCTGTTATGGGACGTATCACGTCCGGTGTCAAGCTGATGGATGTGGACGGTGAAATCAAGGTTGCCAGCATTGCAAAGGTAAGAGACAAAGAGGCATCCGAGGAGACTCCGGTTTCGGTGGAAGAGACCGAAAGTGCTTCTGAGGAAACGAAGGAATAATACAGCGTCGCAAAACGTGTCTGAGAGAAAAAAGCTCAGGCACGTTTTTCTCGTTTGGGGAAGGGGAGAAAAATATGAAACGAATTTTACTGATGGTGCTGCGGAATCTGCTTCTGGTTCCGTGGATGTGGTGCCGGCTCTGTTACCATGCAGCGCATCCGGACAAGTACAGTCTGGAAGAGCACTTTAAAATGCTGCGCTTTATTGTACAGCGGGCGAACAAAGGCGGAAACGTCATTGTGGAATCCTATGGAGCAGAAAATCTTCCGGAGCAGGACGGTTTTGTGATGTATCCGAATCACCAGGGACTGTACGATGTGCTGGCGATCGCAGGAGCGTGCTCGCGTACCTTTACAGTTGTTGCCAAAAAAGAGGTAGAGCATATTCCGTTTTTAAAACAGGTCTTTGCGTGCATCCACGCGCTGTTTATGGACCGGGAGAATCTGCGGCAGTCAATGCAGGTTATCAATGAGGCGGCCGATGCCGTAAAAGAAGGCAAAAACGTCATTCTGTTTCCGGAAGGAACGAGGAGCAGAAAGGGAAACCAGCTGCTGGAGTTTAAAAGCGGCAGCTTCAAGATCGCAGTAAAAGCAAAATGCCCAATCGTGCCGGTTGCGTTAAAAAACTGTTTTGTTCCGTTTGACTCCAATACCGTCCGTCCCGTAACGGTAGAAGTCCATTTTCTCGACCCGATCCCATACGAGGAATACCAGGGAATGAAGACAACAGAGATTGCCGAGATGGTAAAGAAGAGAATTGAAGCCGTCGTAACCGCGTAGCGGTTTCAGAAAAGAGCGTGATATGCGCTCTTTTCTGCTATTCTGGGGGCTGATTTGGGTTCTGTAAGGCATATTTTCTATAATAGTAAGAAAAAAACAAAAAATTCGAAAAAACGGGTTGACAAGAACGTAAGGTTTTTGTATAATAAACCATGCGTCACGAATGAGTGACTGCACATATCATTTTATATTTAGGCATTTGGAGAAGTACTCAAGTGGCTGAAGAGGCGCCCCTGCTAAGGGTGTAGGTCGGGTAACCGGCGCGAGGGTTCAAATCCCTCCTTCTCCGTTTAAAAGCCAAAAACAAAATGATATTTTTTGTGGAAAAAGTTCTTGACAAACAGTTTCACATCTGATAAGATAGCAGAGTTGGTGATAGGTTTGAAAAAACTAATCCAAAAAATAAATTAAAAAAGTTCTTGACAAAAGCGAATGAGTTTGATAAAATAAACGAGTTGCTGATCGAAAGAACAGCGAAGAAGTTAAAAAAACTTCAAAAAATAAATCAAAAAAGTTCTTGACAAACGAAAAGCTCTGTGGTAAAATAAATGAGCTGATCCGAGTCGGAACAGCAAAGATCCTTGATAATTAAACAATGAAACACATCCTCGAAAGTTCTGAATAAGTAATTC
>NZ_QUJK01000015.1:455-74318 GCF_003480905.1 Blautia sp. AM28-27 | reverse complement strand
TCCTGTCTGTGGTGGTGCTATGAAACAGCAGTTCATTGGATTAAGACATTGCAAATGCGGTATCAGTTGGAAGATATCCGGACAAAGGGTGATATATCCAGTAGAATAGTATAAGAAGGTATGATGGTATGAAGATATTAGTAATTCCTGATGTTCATCTTAAACCGCAGATGTTTAAACAGGCTACAGCTCTTATGCATCAGGGAATTGCCGATCGAGCGGTATGTCTGATGGACATCCCTGATGATTGGGACAAGCAATATAATGTCGGACTTTATGAAGAAACTTATGATGAGGCTATTCGGTTTGCAAAAGCATTTCCGGAAACAGCCTGGTGCTACGGGAATCACGATTTGAGTTATCTGTGGCATTGTCTGGAGAGCGGTTATAGCTCCATGGCTTCACTGACAGTGCAAAGAAAGTTGTTGGATTTGCGAGAGGCTGTTCCAGAAGATAATCCCATTAAATATGTTCAGAGAATAGGCAATGTTCTCTTTTCTCATGGAGGCGTACTGAATTTCTTTGTAGAGGAATATGTTCCGCGAGCAAAATATAATGATGTGGATGCTGTGCTAGAGACGATTAATCAGCTCGGAAGAATCGAGATGTGGAATGATGCATCGCCGATCTGGCTGAGACCACAGCATTCAAAAATGAGATTATATAAGCCACGTAAGTTGTTGCAGGTTGTAGGTCATACACCTATGGATGCAATTACGAAAGAGGGAAATCTGATTAGCACGGATGTGTTTTCAACTTACAGAGATGGAAAGCCAATTGGAACAGAGGAGTTCCTCTTGCTCGATACAGTGACATGGGAATACTGCGGAATTAAGATGTAGAATCCGATACGTAATTGGATGCATATTATGTCTGCGTCTCAAATACGCTGCTTCTTTTTCATACTCTGTAATGGAAAACCAACGAAAATCTCTTTTTACCTCAAAAGAAAGTAATAGCCACCAAAAATATCGGAAAAACTTTGTGAAAAAATAGAATTGTGTTTCGCAAGGGTCCCCTGTAAAATAGCGGCAGGAGGAGAAAGAGAGAAAAGGAGCTTCTTAATCTTATGGGAACAAATGAAAAGAATATGACTGCGGGATCCCCCGGAAAACTGATCATAACGTTTGCCATACCACTGATGCTCGGAAATATTTTCCAGCAGTTTTATACGATGGCGGACACCATGATTGTTGGCCAGGTGGTAGGAGTAGAAGCGTTGGCGGCAGTAGGCGCCGGAGACTGGCTGGTCTGGCTGGTGCTGGGCATCATGACAGGTATCACACAGGGCTTTTCGATTCTTGTATCGCAGTACTATGGAGCAGGGGAAAAGGAAAATCTGAAATGTGCGGTGGCGAAAAGCTATATTATGACAGCATTACTGTCTGTGATTGTACTTGCAGTAAGTGAAGGCGCAGTTTATCACGTTCTTTTATTTTTGCAGACACCGGATAATGTTATTGATCTGACGATGCTATATTTGCGGCTGATTTTTGCGGGAGTCCCGATTATAGCTGCCTATAATATCTTTGCGGCGATCTTAAGGGCACTTGGAAACAGCAGATCTCCATTGATTGCAATGACCGTGGCAGCAGTGATCAATGTGGGACTTGACCTGCTGTTTGTGGCAGTTTTTGGCTGGGGCGTAGCCGGAGCAGCCGTGGCGACTGTTATTGCACAGGGATTTTCAGCCTTGTACTGTCTGCTTGTATTACGGAAAATCAGGGATATCCGACTGGAAAAGGAGGATTTTTACAGGCAGCCGTCTATGAGTCTGCGGCTTTTGAAGCTGGGGACTCCTCTTGCCATACAGAACGTGATCATTTCTGTGGGAGGACTTACGGTGCAGTATGTGATCAATGGCTTTGGCTTTCTGTTTGTAGCCGGATTTACGGCAACGAACAAGCTGTATGGAATTTTGGAGATGGCAGCCGTTTCCTATGGATATGCGATTACAACGTATGTAGGGCAGAATCTTGGCGCAAAGAAATATCAGAGAATCCGAAAAGGTGTGCGCAGCGGTACGTATATGGCAGTGCTCACTTCTGTTTTCATTTCCGGTATGATGGTGCTGATTGGGCGTAATATATTGTCTCTGTTTGTATCCGGTGAACCGGAGCAGATCCGACAGGTGTTAGATATTGCATATAAGTATTTGTTTATCATGGCTGTCTTTTTGTGGATACTGTATTTGCTGCATGTGTATCGTTCCGCGATCCAGGGGCTGGGCAATACTTTGATTCCGCTTGCCAGCGGCATTGCAGAATTTGTGATGCGTGTCAGCGTTGCGCTGCTGCTGCCGAAATGGATCGGCGAAGAGGGAATATACTATGCCGAGATCTGTGCATGGAGCAGTGCAGCTGTTTTACTGATCATAAGCTATATGATTCTGATACGGAAATATAAAGATGCTAAAACGTCAGAAAGCTGATGCAGTCTCGCCTGCAAGAGGATTTTAGAGCTCTTACCCCGCTTAAAGCATAAGTAAGAAATAATACAAAAAAAGCAGTGCTGCAGAACGCAAACTACAGGAAACAGATTGGAAGGCGTACCCGAGGTACGACGAAAATCTGTCATGCAGTAATTTGCGCTCTGTGGGACTGCTTTTTTGCATGATTCTTGGAGTTTTGGGGAATTACGACAAGAAATAACCAAAAATTTCAATAACTAATCCAAAAATATTCTATTTTTTTTCAGACCGCTTGTGATTATAATGAATTCATCAGCTAGGAACGAAGCGAATCTAGCAAAATCACCAAACGGGAGGAATAAAAATGAAAAGAAAAGCATTAGCAGCAATTATGGCAGTAGCTATGGCAGTATCCATGGCTGGTTGTGGAGGATCCACATCAGAGTCTAAAGATTCTACCCAGAAAACAGAAACAGCAGATTCTACGGCATCAACGGGCGGAAGCGTAGAAAACAAGGACAAACCTCTGTGCTGGTTCAACCGTCAGCCATCCAGCAGTGCTACCGGCGAACTGGACAAAGATGCTCTGAACTTCAACGGAAATACTTATTATGTAGGTTTCGATGCAAACCAGGGTGCTGAACTGCAGGGACAGATGGTTCTGGATTACATCAAGAAAAATGCAGACACGATCGACAGAAACGGTGACGGCGTAATCGGATATGTTCTGGCAATCGGTGATATCGGACATAACGATTCTATCGCCCGTACACGTGGTGTTCGTTCCGCACTTGGAACAGGTGTAGATGCAGACGGCGGAGTAGATTCTACACCGGCCGGAACAAACGTAGACGGAAAAGCAAAGGTTGTGCAGGATGCAACTCTGGATGTAGACGGAAAAACATATACCATCCGTGAGCTGGCTTCTCAGGAAATGAAAAACTCAGCAGGTGCAACATGGGATGCTGCAACAGCTGGTAACGCGATCGGAACATGGACAGCTTCCTTCGGTGATCAGATCGATGTTGTAGTTTCCAATAACGATGGTATGGGAATGTCAATGTTCAATGCATGGGCAAAAGACAACAAAGTTCCTACCTTCGGTTACGATGCAAACAGCGATGCTGTAGCAGCAATCGGTGAAGGATATGGCGGAACAATTTCTCAGCATGCAGACGTTCAGGCTTACCTGACACTGAGAGTTCTGCGTAACGCACTGGACGGTGTAGACATTGATACCGGTATCGGTACAGCAGATGAAGCCGGCAACTGCCTGACAGAGGGTGAAGATTACAGATACAGCGAAGAAGAGAGATCTTACTACGCATTAAATATTGCTGTAACAGCCGATAACTACAACGATTTCACAGATTCCACAAAAGTTTACGATAAAGTTGCAAAACAGCTGGATGAAAGCAAGAGCCCATCCAAAAAAGTATGGCTGAATATCTACAACGCATCGGATAACTTCCTGAGCTCTACCTATCAGCCACTGCTGGAGAAATATGATGATCTGCTGAACCTGAAGGTAGATTACATCGGTGGAGACGGACAGACAGAGTCCAATATCACAAACCGTCTTGGAAACCCGAGCGAGTATGATGCTTTTGCAATTAACATGGTTAAGACCGATAATGCAGCAGCATATACATCACTTCTCTCCAAATAATTTGAGACAGAATAAGAGTGTAAATGGTAACGATTCGGAGCCATGCGAAATCGAGATGAGGTCTCTGAATTGTTACCGTAAATGAATGAAATTATAGAGGGGTGTCAGCAATGATACCCTTCTTTATTAAGAAAAGGAAGCGCAGCTATGACAGATGATAAGAATAAATATATCTTATCGATTAACGGCATGAGCAAATCGTTCGGTAGAAATAAGGTTCTGAAACATATCAGCATGAATGTCAAACCTGGAACCATTATGGGACTGATGGGTGAAAACGGTGCCGGAAAATCGACAATGATGAAATGCCTCTTTGGAACCTATCAGAAAGATGAAGGAACCATCGTATTGGACGGAAAAGAAGTGAATTTCTCCGGTCCGAAGGATGCACTGGAAAACGGAGTGGCAATGGTACACCAGGAGTTGAACCAGTGTCTTGAAAGAAGTGTTGTAGATAACATGTTCCTTGGAAGATACCCAAAGAATTCCGTTGGAGTGATCGACGAAGGAAGAATGAAAAAAGAAACATCAGACCTGTTCAGAAAACTGGGAATTACAGTTGATCTGACGCAGCCAATGAAGAAAATGTCTGTATCTCAGAGACAGATGTGCGAGATCGCAAAAGCGATTTCCTATCATTCCAAAGTCATTGTACTGGATGAACCTACATCATCCCTGACTGCACCGGAGGTTGAAAAACTCTTTAAGATGATGCGTCAGCTGAAGGCGCAGGGAATTGCTCTGATCTACATTTCACATAAAATGGATGAAATATTTGAAATCTGTGACGAAATATCCGTACTGCGAGACGGAAGCCTGGTCATGACCAAGCCAAGTAAAGAAACGGATATGAACGAACTGATCGCCGCCATGGTTGGACGTTCTCTGGACAACAGATTTCCGCCTGTAGACAATACACCGGGAGAAACGATTCTCTCCGTACAGAATATATCAACAAAATATGCACCGAAACTGCAGAATATTTCCTTTGATATCAAAAAAGGAGAAATTTTCGGATTCTATGGTCTGGTCGGTGCCGGTCGTACCGAACTTCTGGAGACAATCTTCGGAATTCGTACAAGAGCAGAAGGAAATATCGTATATGATGGAAAAGTACTGAACTTCTCCTCCCCGAAAGATGCTATGGATCACGGATTTGCTCTGATTACAGAGGAAAGAAAAGCCAATGGTCTGTTCCTGAAGGGCGATATTACATTCAATACTACCATTGCGAATATGAAGCATTATAAGAGCGGAGTCGCATTATCACATGACAAGATGGTGCGTGCAACGGCTGAAGAAATCAAGATCATGCATACAAAATGTATGGGACCGGATGATATGATCGCCAACCTTTCCGGTGGTAATCAGCAGAAGGTCATCTTTGGTAAATGGCTGGAGCGTTCACCGAGCGTATTCATGATGGATGACCCGACACGAGGAATTGATGTTGGAGCAAAATATGAAATTTATGAACTGATTATCAATATGGCGAAACAGGGAAAAACAATCATCGTTGTTTCTTCCGAAATGCCGGAGATTCTTGGTATTACCAACCGAATCGGTGTTATGTCTAACGGACGTCTGGCCGGAATCGTAAATACCAAAGAAACAAACCAGGAAGAATTATTGAGACTCAGTGCTAAATACCTGTAACAGGAGGAAAATTGGAAATGGCAGAAAACAGCGTTATTATTTCGTCGGAAGAAGAAGCAAAGCTTTTGAAGCCGATCGATGAATATGTGGAAGAAATCCAGAAAAAAATCGATGCATTACGTGCAGACGGCTTTGACAAAGTGAGCGATCTGAAAAAACAGATCGCGATCGCAAAAGAAAACAAGAACTTATCCGCAACACAGAGAGATAAGATCATTGAAAACAGCAAAAAAGAGCTGGAAAATGCAAAAAAAGTAGAAGCAGACAACAAAGAAGAAATCAAAAAGCTGATCGCAGAGGCAGAAAGCTATCTGGCCGCGCATTACAAAAAGGATTATTACGACGTAGTAAACAAAAGCTGCAAAGCTGCAAAAGCAGAAGAAAACAGCAGATATGAGAAGGTCAAAGCAGATCTAAAGAGCGAGCATCAGAAAAAGGTTGCTTCTCTGAAGGATGCAGAAGAGATTAAGGCTGAGAAATATGTGCTCAAAAATAAATTGTTTGATGCACAGATGGCTCACGAATCGAAGCTTCAGGAGATCAAGGACAGAAGACATGAAGCATTCATGCATAAATATCACCTGATCGACCTGTTGCGGGCTTCCAAATTTACATTCCCGCAGCAGAGAATACAGAAACTGGAAAATTACAGATATACCTTCGATTTATCTCAGTTCCTGTACAAAAACGGTCTGTATATCGTAATCATTCTGATCTTCATCGCACTGTGTATCATCACACCGATCGTTAAAAATACACAGCTGCTGACTGTTACCAACATCCTGAATATCTTACAGCAGGCATCCCCGCGTATGTTCCTTGCACTTGGTGTTGCCGGTCTGATCCTGTTAACAGGTACCGACCTTTCCGTGGGACGTATGGTTGGTATGGGTATGGTTACAGCAACCATCATCATGCATAACGGAATCAATACAGGTGCCGTATTCGGACATGTATTTGACTTCTCCGCTATGCCTGCTACAGCGAAAGCACTGTTTGCACTGTTAATGTGTGTAATCCTTACGACAGCATTTGCCATGATTGCCGGATTCTTCATGGCGAGATTCAAAATGCATCCGTTTATCTCTACCATGGCGAACATGCTGATCATCTTCGGTCTGGTTACCTATGCGACCAAGGGTGTATCCTTCGGTGCGATTGATTCTGCCATCCCGAATACTTTCATTCCGCAGATCGGAAAATTCCCGACCATCATTCTGTGGGCTGTTGCAGCAGTTGCCATTGTATGGTTTATCTGGAACAAAACAACTTTTGGCAAAAACCTGTATGCGGTAGGTGGAAACCCGGAAGCGGCAGCAGTATCCGGTATCTCTGTATTTAAAGTAACAATGGGAGCATTTATGCTGGCAGGTATCCTGTATGGCTTCGGTTCCTGGCTGGAATGTAACCGTATGGTTGGTTCCGGTAGTGCAGCTTACGGACAGGGATGGGATATGGATGCCATCGCAGCCTGCGTAGTTGGTGGTGTATCCTTTACCGGTGGTATCGGTAAGATCTCCGGAGTTGTAACCGGTGTACTGATCTTTACCTCCCTGACATATGCCCTGACGATTCTGGGTATTGATACCAACCTTCAGTTCATCTTCGAAGGTATCATTATTCTGGCAGCTGTAACACTTGACTGTCTGAAATATGTACAGAAAAAATAATGAAAGATTCATAAACAGATAGAATATAAGACAGCCCGGTCGTCCGATGGATGACTAGGGCGGTCTTTTATTCTGTTCTGGCAAAAATTTTTGTAACTATTCATTCAGCAGAGAGCAATCTTCTGCTATAATGAAGGAACAACAACGTACTCCGGAAAACAGGGGGATAAGAATGGAACAATATAAAGTGATTCTTGTCGATGATGAAGTAGAGGTCATCGATGTTATGAAAAAAAAGATCCATTGGAATGATCTGGGATTTGACGTAGTGGGAAGTGCCACCAACGGCGTGAAGGCTTTGGAACTGGTGGAAAAACTTCAGCCGGATGTGGTACTGACGGACATTAAAATGCCTTACATGGATGGACTGGAGCTGGCAAGAAAACTGAACCAGGACTATCCCAATATTTACATTATGCTTTGCACCGGTTTTGACGAATTTGAATATGCGAAAGAGGCCGTCCATCTGGAGATCAAGGAATATATGCTGAAACCCATCAGCGCCATCGAACTGTCAGAAAGCCTGATGAAGCTGAAAACCACACTGGACAGGGAACGGGAAGAAAAGTTAAATGTAAAAAAACTGGAAGACTATTTCCAGGAGGTATTACCAAAGCTGCAGTCCAATTTCTTTATTTCCCTGATCGAGGGAAGGGTCAGAGAAGAGGATTATGAACGATTCCTTTTGGACTATCGGGTGGATATGAAGGGACCTTTGTTTTGCTGCATGATTTTTCATACATCGGAAAATGATGTGCCGGATGGCATGAATCCCTTATTGTTATCCATGTCCGTGGAGCGGGAGATCAAACAGCGGCTGATGGAGAACTGTAATTGCCAGGAGTTCATCTATATGGGTAATACCATTCTGATTATGGAACTCCATTCAGAAGATGAGATAGCTCAATTGACGGACAAGTGTGACCGGTTCTGCCGCTGGGCATGGAGAATTATGGGGGCGGCGGTTACCGCAGGGATCGGAACCGTCTGCAACAGTCTGTACGATATCAGTATTTCCTACGAGGGAGCCAGAGAGGCGGTATCCTACCGTGTCCTGTACGGAACGAAAAGAGCCATCAATATCGCGGAGATCGTTCCCAAAGAGTCAAAAAAGGCGGTTCCCTTAGAAGAGACAAGGATGCAGGAGCTGTTTCGTGCCATCCATGTAGGGGATCAGGAGAAGATCCGGAAAGAAGCCATCAAGGAGACAGAAAAGCTCCATAAGAATGCAGCCACCATCAGCCAGTACAATCTGGCTACCATGGAGATTGTCAGCGGATTTTTCAAATTCTGTGCCAATAATTCCATGGATTTCAATGAAATTTCCGGAAATGTACAGAATCTTTACGAAAGAGTGACTCAGCTGGATGAAAGCTCTATGACAAACTGGATCATCAATATGTCTATGGCGATCAGCGAAAAACTGAGAAGTACCAGAAACAGTACCTCCAGACGGATCATCACCGATGCACAGAACATCGTAAAAGACAGATATATGGAACCGGCGCTCTCGCTGGATGATGTGTGCGCAGATCTTGGTGTGTCCAATTCTTACTTTTCGTCCATCTTTAAAAAGGAAACCGGTCAGTCCTTCGTCTCCTATCTTACCGATTACCGAATGGACAGGGCAGAAGAAATGGTGTTGAACACCGATGAAAAAAGCTATAAGATCGCAGAAAAAGTGGGATATCAGGATGCGAACTACTTCAGCTATGTATTCAAAAAGAAATTCGGTGTTTCCCCTTCCAAATACAGAGCTTCCGGAAAATAGGGAACAGGTGAAAGGGAAAATACATGAAAGATAGAAAAAGAAAGCCGGATTCCCGGAAGAACATCGTATTTAACATACAGTCGATTATCCTGTCTGTCCTTATGGCGATTTCACTGGTTACGATCATTGTAATGGGATTGCTGCTTTACCATCGATTCAAGCTGGCATTGGAAAAAACAGCAGTGGACAACACGGAAGCTACTGTAGAGGCTACCGTGGACCGGTTAAATGCAGACCTGCTGGATATCCGGCAGATTATAAACGGGGCAAACTACAACGTGGTCCAGCAGTTTGATATATCCAGCCGGGAATTCTCGGAGCAGTTCAGTCTGCTCTATGAGACCAACTCCGATAAGATTCAGAGCCTGGCTTTGTATGACCCCAAAGGAAATCTGATTGCATCGGAGCCGGTGGCGGCAGAAAAGAAAAATGTGAAGGTGCAGACGCAGGAATGGTATAAAAATGCGGAAGATGCCATTGAAAATATACACTTTTCCACACCGCATATCCAGGAGCTGTTTGAGGACGGCTCTTATCGGTACCAATGGGTCGTTTCCCTGAGCAGGTATGTAGATGTCAACAAGGGAGAGACACCGGAAACCGGTATTCTTTTACTGGATATGAAATATTCTGTGATCAGGGACGTGATGAAGCAGATCAATGACTGTTCCGGCGGAATCTACTATTATCTGACCAGTCAGGACGGAGAAATGATCTACCATCCCCGGGGAACGGAATTAAACCGCGGATTATTTGAAGAAAACAGTCTGGACGCGGCAAAATACGAGGACGGAACCTACGAGATCCGTTCCGGCGGTCAGAACGAGACCGTGATCGTCGGCAGCGTAGCCTATACAGGCTGGAAGATGATCGGTGTTGTGCCAGAGAGCGTGCAGGCGGCAAACTACAAGAACTTCCGTTACTATGTATTTGCCACGATTCTGGTTCTTCTGGTCATGCTTTTGGAGGGA
The DNA here is from genome assembly GCF_003480905.1 of Blautia sp. AM28-27. Classification (NCBI taxonomy): domain Bacteria; kingdom Bacillati; phylum Bacillota; class Clostridia; order Lachnospirales; family Lachnospiraceae; genus Blautia; species Blautia sp. AM28-27. The sequence continues at coordinate 64,171 of NZ_QUJK01000015.1, read as the reverse complement.
AATCAGCTGGTATCCCGGAAGATATCCAAACCGATCCGGGAGCTGGATGCTTCCGTCAAGGCCCATGAGGCAGGAGGAAAACCGGATATCTATATCGGCGGCTCCTCGGAGATCCGCCATCTGGGACATTCTGTGCAGAAGTCCTATGAACAGATCGAAAAACTGATGGACGAGATCATCCGGCAGCAAAATGAACGAAGAAAAAGTGAACTGGATGCCCTGCAAAGCCAGATCAACCCCCATTTTCTGTATAATACACTGGAGTCCATCACATGGATGGTGGAAGCCCAGGAAAATGAAGCAGCGGTTCGTATGATTTCCGAACTGGCAAAATTACTTCGTGTCAGTCTGTCACGGGGTAAGACCATCATTCCCATTAAGGATGAGCTGCAGCACAGCAGAAGCTATATGAATATCCAGCTGGCCCGGTACAAAGAGCGATTTAAAACAGAATTCCGGATTGAGGAAGAGATTGAAAACTACTGCATTGTAAAGCTGGTGATCCAGCCTATCCTGGAAAATGCCATCTATTATGGCGTTGGCAATATGGATGAGGATGATGGCGGCATGATCATCGTCAGCGGAAAAAAGAAAGACGAGGACATTCTGATCACCATCGAAGACAATGGGATGGGCATGCGGGAAGAAGTCCTGGAAAATATTCTGACGGATAACAGCAAGGTTCCGAAGCACGGTTCCGGCGTGGGTGTGATCAATGTGCATTCCAGAATCCGGCTGATGTTTGGCGAAGAATACGGACTTTCCATAGAAAGCGAACCGGACGAAGGAACAAGGGTTACGATCCGTATTCCGGCAATCCCATATACACCGGAAAACGCAGAAGCATTGGAATTACAAAAATACATACAAAGGAGACCGGGCAGATGAAAAAGAACAGAATGAAATTTCTTATAATTGAGTTTCTTTTGCTGCTGCTGGCAGTATTCTTTGTATGGAAAATTTTCGATCAGAACGTAGCAGAGCCCCGGATTGCGGTGATTCTTCCGGAGTCCGGTGACAAACGCTGGGATGCCCTGATCAAGGGAATGAAGCAGGCTGCGGCAGAGAACAACGTTCATATGATCATCTGCAATACGGAAGAGATCGACGGGCCGGAGGCGGAAAGAGAATTTATCAGGGAACAGAAGGACAACGATATTGATGGCTTTATCATATATCCGGCACCCGGTCATGAGACGGAAAATATGCTGAAAAAAGAGTGTGGAAATAAACCGTATCTGCTGATTGCAGATGGTCTGGCGGTAAAAGAAGGGGAAACTGCCAGTCCCACGATCCAGCCGGATTACCGGGAGATCGGAAGGTGGCTGGGAGAACGGCTGAGAACAAAAAAGCAGAAGATCGGAATTATCGCCGACTGGAAAATGTCCGAGGCTGTACAGGCGGAGATTTGTGGATTGAACGAGGCGCTGGAAGGCAGCGAAAGCAAGATCAGCTGGTGTATTTACCGGAGAAAAGAACAGGACATTGTGGAGCGGATGAAGAAGGAAACAGAGGCGGATGCTCTTGTCATCCTGGATGCAGGAATATTGGAAGAGTTTGGAGAGCAGGCAGAAAATGGAACATACGAGGGCGCGGAGCTCTATGGAGTGGGTTACAGTCTGAAGACGATTGCACTTCTGGATAACGGAAACATTCAGGGGCTGGCTGTGCCGGACGGATATGAAATCGGCTATAAAAGTGTGGAAGAAATAACCAAAAGGATCGAGCACAGGTCTTATAAAATGCAAGGATATATAACCGAATATCAGGTACTTGGCAAGGAAAATTTCTCTATGGACGAAGATTTAGAAAGGTTTTTATATTCCTATGAATAAAAAGAAAAGAAGGGTGGCAGTATTATTATCTGCCACGATAGGGAGTGCGGTGCTTGTGCTGTCGGGGTGTTCCGGCAAGTCGGACCAGACAGAGAAAACCCTGCGGGTCGGAGTGATAACCTACACTCAGGATGATCCTTTTATCAATGGATTGACGGATGAACTGAAGGCGCAGCTGAAAGCCATGGAAAACAAAGAACGAAGGATTATCGTATCGACAAAAAGCGGAAACGACGATCAGCAGGAACAGAACGAAAAGGTGGAAGAGATGATTGATGCCGGCTGTGATGTGCTCTGTATCAATCTTGTGGACCGGACAGCTCCGTCCCGGATCATCCGAATGGCAAGGAATGAAGACATTCCTGTGATCTTTTTTAACAGGGAACCGGTAAGGGAAGACCTGATGCAGTGGGAAAAGCTGTATTATGTGGGCTGTGATGCAGAACAGTCCGGGATTATGCAGGGCGAGATTGCAGAAGAATACATCAAGAGCCATCCGGAAGTCGATAAAAATCAGGATGGAAAGATCCAATACGTGCTTCTGGAAGGAGAAGCAGGCCATCAGGATGCCATCAGCAGAACAGAGTATTCCGTAAAGACACTGATGAAGAATGATGTTATACTGGAAAAGCTAAGCTATCAGTTAGCGGACTGGAACCGGGGACAGGCGGAAAACCGCATGAACCGTCTGATCAGCCAGTACGGAAAAAAGATTGAACTTGTTATGTCCAACAACGATGAGATGGCACTTGGGGCTGTGGAGGCCTATCGGAAAGCAGGCTATGTCCGTGAAGAATGGCCGGTGATCTTCGGAATTGATGGCCTGGAAGAGGCTCTGGAAGCCGTAAAGGCAGGAGAGATGCAGGGCAGCATCCTAAATGACAGAGTGGATCAGGCAAAGAAAATGGCGAAAATGGCAGTGGAGCTGTTCGAGGGAGAGGAATTTGACCAGGAAAGCCTGAAAGAAGGCCGGTATTATTTTTCAGAATATCAGAAGGTAGACGGCAGCAACATCGATGAGTACCTGAACGCAGAAGAGACGATTTCCCACTCCGGAATGTAAGCAGGAAGACTGCGTTTGCAGGCAGAAAGAGTAAGTAAAGACGTGTCTTTATTTTAAACCAATCAAGCAAGCAGCGAAGCGGATTGCGAATATCCGCCTGACAGAATGAGGAAAAACAGATGGAACATACATGGACCAAAGATTTTTATCAGGAGACAGATCCGGCAAAACGGCAGCAGATCTTAAAAGAATATATCGGAGAGGAGGAAGCTTGGGAAGAAGAATACCGGGCTCGGCTCTGGACGGCCCGATACGGACAACGCAGGCTCCAGAAGGATGAATTTGTCAAATGCCTGATGGAACTGAAGTATCTGGCGGAAGGAACCTCTCTGGATCCGGGAGGCGACAGAAGAAAGATGGGAGCCCGGATTCTCTCTACGTTGTGCCTGGCGGAAGCCATGCAGTCAGATGAGGGATACCAGAAAATTCTTGCAGATGAACTGTACAATGTATTCCTGAAATTTATTCAGGTCAGCAGAGGAGGCAGAGGATTTACCTCTCTGGTATTCGGCATGGGACAATTGTCCGAAGAAGGAATCGCGAAAAAAATCGCCGAACAGATCAGTGTGATCGCGTTCAAGGCACCACGCCTGCTTCACATGGAAAAAGAATTCACCCTGCTCCGGGAAGCCGCCCTCCGGGCATATCGGCAGGAGTATCCGAACAGGGAGCATTTTCTGAATAAATATTGAGGTTATTGCAGTAATGTCTGAAAAGTGACCGGGCGGAAAGAGAAAGGAGAATAAAATGGAATACAGAAAATTTGACAATGTTATAGTAGCAAGGATTGACAAAGACGAGGAAATATTGGAGCAGCTGATGGTAATTGCCATAAAGGAGAATATAAAGCTTGCCAGTGTCCAGGCTCTTGGAGCGATCAATGATTTCACAGTCGGAGTATACAAGACAGACGAAAAGAAATATTATTCAAACAGCTTCCAGGGGTATTATGAAATTACATCACTGACAGGTACAATCAATACAATGGATGGAGAATATTATGCACATCTTCATATGAGTGCCGGAAATCAGAAGGGCGAGGTGGTTGGAGGACATCTGAACAGAGCGATTGTCAGTGCAACCTGTGAGATGGTCATCACGGTAATTGACGGAAGAGTGGACAGAGTTCATGATGAAGAAACCGGACTTAATATTTTTAAGTTTAACTGAAGCTGCAAAGCAGCTATTCGGTTATGAGCAAGTAGCGAAGCGGATTGCGAATATCCGCTTGACTTAAAAGCCTGAGAGGAAATAGTGAGAAGCAACATCGGGATGCAGCGTAAGCGAAATCGAGATGTGATCTGAAGAGATAATACAATTTACGAAAAAGTGGATTTTCCACATAAATACCTGAACTGGAGGTGTATGGGCTATGATAAAAGAACATTATTCGATCCTGTTTTGCAGCTTAACGGGTAATACAAAGAAGCTGGCTGATGCAATCTATGAAACGTTGCCAAAGGACAAATGCGATTATTTTGGCACAAACGATTCGCAGGTACCGCAATCCGACGTATGCTATATCGGATTTTGGACGGACAAAGGGAATGCAGACCAAAAGACATTAGAATTGCTGTCGAAATTAAAAAATAAAAAGATTTTTCTGTTTGGAACAGCTGGATTTGGCGGAAGTGATGCCTATTTTGAAAAGATTCTCGGACAAGTCAAACAGTCGATCGATGCAAGCAATACGGTCATCGGTGAGTATATGTGCCAGGGAAAGATGCCGCAGTCTGTGCGTGAACGGTATGTGAAAATGAAAGAAAACCCGGAACATCCGGCCAATCTTGATCTGCTGATTCAAAATTTTGACCGTGCTTTGTCACACCCGGACAGCGAAGATTTGGAAAGACTGAAAAAGTCATTATGAGATAGAAAAGTATGTTGTGCTTGATAAAAATAATCAGATAAGAGCAAGATTCGCGAAATAATTGCAATGGATCGTCAAATGGAATAGAATGGAGAGAAAAAAGAAAGGTGTGGAAAAGGCAGGGCTGGCAAAGCATATCCGGCAGATGAGGTCATGCAGAAACAAAAACAATGAAAACTACAACAAAACAAACTCATTTATACAGTAACACGGATCTCCGCAAGCTTTTAATTCCAATCATCATTGAACAATTGCTTTCTTCCCTGATGGGAACTGTCGACACGATGATGGTCAGCAATGTCGGGTCTGCCGCAATTTCGGCAGTCTCGCTGGTGGATTCCATTAATATCTTAGTCATTCAGGCGCTTTCTGCGCTGGCGGCAGGAGGAGCGATTCTCTGTTCGCAGTATATTGGAAGCGAAAAACGGGATGGAGCAATCCGTTCGGCACAACAGGTGCTTTTTGTTATGACAGTTTTGTCCGTCGCATTATCCGCGGGCTGTCTGATTTTCCGTGTTCCGCTGCTGCGCGTGATTTTCGGGGCAGTGGAAGCGGATGTTATGAAAAATTCACAGGTGTATTTCCTGTTTACGCTGCTGTCATTCCCGTTTATCGGTCTTTACGATGCGGGCGCATCGATTCTGCGGGCGCAGAACAACAGCCGCAGTCCGATGGTGATTTCGGTGATTTCCAACTTTATGAACATCGGCGGAAATGCCATTCTTATTTTCGGCTTCCACATGGGTGTCGAAGGAGCCGCGATTTCGACTTTAATTTCGCGTATTTTCTGTGCGGTTGTCGTACTGTGGAAGCTTCGGGATGAAAGCAAACCGATTTTTGTGAAGCAGTATCTTTCCATTCGGCCGGACTTTGGTTTGATCAAAAAAATACTGTTCATCGGTATTCCATCGGGAATCGAGAACAGTATGTTCCAGTTTGGAAAGCTGGCGATTCAGTCCACTGTGTCCACACTTGGCACGGTTGCCATTGCCGCGCAGGCGATGACGAACATCCTTGAGAACCTGAACGGTGTCGCTGCGATCGGTGTCGGCATCGGACTGATGACGGTAGTCGGTCAGTGTCTCGGCGCGGGCCGGAAGGATGAAGCAATCTACTATATTAAAAAACTGTGCTGGCTGTCAGAAGTGGTTATCGTTGCAAGCTGTCTGCTGGTATTTGTGCTGACAAAACCGATTACGATGATCGGCGGTATGGAGGCAGAGAGTGCAAAGCTCTGCATGCAGATGATGATCTTTATCACGATTGTAAAGCCGCTCTGCTGGGTCATGGCGTTTGTCCCGGGATACGGCATGCGGGCTGCCGGGGATGTAAAATTCTCCATGATCACGTCCTGCTGTACGATGTGGCTGTGCCGTGTGAGTCTCTGTATTTACCTGTGCCGCGTATGGGGATTCGGCCCGATTGCGGTCTGGATCGGTATGGCGGCAGACTGGAGCCTGCGGTCCATTCTCTTTACCATCCGGTTCAAATCAGGAAAATGGCTGAATCATCATTTGATAGAAGAAAAGAAACAGGAGAGCTAAACATCTTCTTCCGGTAAAAAGGAAAGCGTATATGCAAGAGAGTCGTTGAGATGAGATTTTTGACCGCGGCTGGAAGCCGTACCGGATCAATCACCTGAGCTGGTGGAAAGAGGAGCTTGCATCCGAAGAAGAGATGGAAGAGGGACGGAACAATCTTGCAGCACACGACAATCGGAATGTAGATGAAAAGAAAATCCTTTTGTACGAACAGATCATTCGGGTTGTGTAGAAACAGGAAGAAAAAACTGGATTTTTCCAGTACCGGATGATAAGATAAAACTGTGTTTCGGGATGGCTTAAACATATGGAGGTGCAGGATGGAACCAATTTATTTGTCAATCCGGCAGAAAGAAACTGGCAGCCGCATCAAATCCCTTCTTCGTGAAAGCGGATACACCGTGAGAGACATTCAGAATGCCATGGGTTTTGAAAATCCACAGGCGGTCTATAAATGGATTTCCGGCAAGTGCCTGCCAAGTCTGGACAACTTTCTCATTTTAAGCAGATTATTAAACACAAGCATCGAAGATATCCTCGTCATTGACGGGGATATTCCTCGCTTCAGGATAATTTTAAACTACACACAACGGTGGCAGGAAAGTCTCCACCGGCTCCGTTGACTTTATATGTGCAAACTGATAAGATACTCATAAGTATGTTCTTAGGGGTATCTTATTTTTGTATTTCAAAAAGAAAAGGGGAAATTAAATAATGACAAAAAAGAAAATCATTGGCCTTTGCATCGGCGCTGTCGTTCTTGCTGCGGCTGCGGCCGGTGTGAAGGAAGGCAGCTGGCTGATGAAGCATCGCCGGATGCAGAATGAGTTTACGCATGAGATGAATGCATTCACGACCAAAACAAACGCTGAGCTGATCCAGCCGACGATTGTTGCGGAGGATGATATCTACGGCTGGTTTTTCCATGAGGAAGATGACGGGCTGTACATGAATCTCTATTACCGGATCAAAAACGAGTCCAATCAGCACGAAATTGCATCCAGTGAATTTCCTGTGAAGATCAAAAAGGAGTTTCTTGCGGATGATAAAGTGTGGAGCAGAACGACGGGGACCGCGAAAAATCAGGTTCACGCGGAATACCTGGAAGGAGAAGATGACATGACGGTTTCGTTTGACGTCTATTACCAGTGTGAGGGTTCCTGCGGGGAATATTTTGCGGATATTACCGTGACGGACAGTGAGACCGGAAAGTTCTACTACAGCAGTGAAGCAGAAAATGAAGCGGCAGAATAGGAGGAGCGATGGCCGAAAAACAAAGCAAAAATAAATGGCACACACCGGCGGAGCGGATTATGATGCTGGGATTTGCGGCGGTAATCCTGCTGGGAACGATTCTTCTTTGCCTGCCGGTTTCTGCGGCGGACGGAAAAAGCGTTTACTGGCTCGACGCCCTGTTTACCGCAACGACATCTGTCTGCGTGACGGGCCTTGTCACCGTTCCGACGGCGACGACATGGAGTACCTTTGGAAAAATTGTGATCCTCGGGTTGATTCAGTTCGGAGGTCTTGGCATCATGGCGTGCCTGACGATGGTGTTTCTGATCCTGCGCCGGAAAATCAGTCTGCAGAGCCGTAAACTGATCCAGGACACTTACAATCTGCCGGTTTTAAAGGGCAGCGTCGGTATTGTGCGGAAGCTGCTGATCGGCACGGCGGCGGTGGAGCTGGCGGGAGCCTTTTTCTACAGCTTCTGGTTTGTGCCGGAATACGGTTTCTGGAAGGGAATCGGCTACAGCCTGTTCCACTCCGTATCCGCCTTCTGCAACGCCGGAATTGACCTCGTCGGGGAATCCTCGTTCGCCCCGTTTGTGACGAACCCTCTCATCAACTTTACGACGATGGGCCTGATTTTCTTAAGCGGCCTTGGCTTTCCGGTCTGGTGGGAAGTGCTGGAGCGCGTGCAGGATCTTGTAAAAGGAAAACGGACCCGGAAAAACTTCGTGCGCGGCTTCACGCTCCACACCAAACTGGTTCTGACGACAACCGTCATTCTTCTGTTCGGCGGGGCGCTTCTGATCCTCGCGCTGGACTGGAACAACGCATCCTCGCTTGGCAGCTTAAAACCGGCGCAGAAGGCTATGGCGGCCTTCTTCCAGTCCGTGACGACGCGAACTGCCGGCTTTGAGACGATCCCGCAGGCAAACTTCTCGGACGGCTCCGCGATGGTAAGTATGATCCTCATGTTCATCGGCGGCTCTCCGATGGGAACGGCGGGCGGTGTCAAGACGACGACTGTTGCGATTCTGCTCGTGGTCGTCGCATCCTACATCCGCGGCGATTCCGACACCGTGGTCTGGGGACGGAAGGTCATGGAAGAAAACATCCGCACCGCGGTCGTTATTTTCTTCTTCGCACTGACGATGGCATTCACCGCGACGGTGCTTCTGATCTCTGTCACCGGAAGTCCTCTGCTGGACTGCCTGTATGAGATCGTTTCCGCTGTGGCAACCGTGGGACTGACGCGGTCGCTTACGCCGACACTTCCGGCGGCGGGAAAAATCATCGTAATTCTGGTCATGTTCATGGGACGTCTTGGACCGGTTACGCTGGCCATTGCACTGCGGCGGAGAAGCGGAAGAAAAGATGTGGATATCCAGCGCCCGGAACAGAGGGTGCTGATTGGATAAAAGAGGAGAAAAAACATGAGTAAACAATACGCAGTCATCGGACTTGGAAAATTCGGCTTCGCCGTGGCGACGACGCTGGCGCAGGCAGGAAAAGAAGTGCTCGCGGTCGATAAAGACCCGGAGCTGGTACAGGAGATCGCCGATCTCGTCACATATGCGGCGCGCGCGGACATCACCGACAGCCGTGTTTTTGCATCGCTTGGCATCAGCAACATGGATGTCGTGATCGTCGGCATCTCTGAAAATATGGAGTCGAGCATCCTCGCCACCCTGCAGGCAAAAGAGGCGGGCGTGCCGCTCGTCATCGCAAAGGGCATGAGCCAGATGCATGCCAATATTTTGAAAAAAGTCGGCGCGGACCGCGTCGTGATGGCGGAGAGTGAGACGGGCATCCGCCTCGGAAAAAGCCTGATTTCCGGCGGCTTCCAGGACTTCTTCATGCTGTCGGATTCGTTCTCCATGGTAGAGCTTCCCGTGCCGGAAGAGTGGACGGGGCATAACCTCGAGGAGCTGGATCTGCGGAAGAAATACAGTATCAACGTAATCGCCGTCAAGGACGGGGAAGACATCCGTGTCACGGTCAATCCGAAGACGCTGCTCCGCGCAGAGGAAGTGCTGATTCTGATCGGCGAAAACAAAGAACTTGCCAAATTGATGAAAAACAGGAAATGAGGGGACCATTCATGATTACAAGCAGCAGCAATGCACAGGTAAAAAACATTATTGCGCTGAACAAAAAAGCAAAAGAACGCCGGGAGCAGGACGTTTTCGTGGCGGAGGGCTGGAAAATGTTCCAGGAAGCGCCGCGGGAATGGCTGAAAAAAGTATATGTGTCTGAGAGCGGCAGCAAAATGCATGAAATACCGTCCGACGGGACAGAATACGAAGTAGTGGACGACCGCGTGTTCCAGTCCATGTGCGACACGAAGACGCCGCAGGGTGTTTTAAGTGTGATCCGTATGCCGCACTACACCGAAGAGGAGGTGATGGACAACGGAAAGACACCGCTTCTGATGGTACTTGAGGATCTGCAGGACCCTGGAAATGTCGGAACAATCATCCGCACCGCAGAGGGCGCAGGAGTCACCGGCATCATCATGAGCCGCGGTACCGCGGATATCTTCAATCCGAAAACGATCCGCTCGACGATGGGCTCGATCTACCGTATGCCGTTTCTGATCGTCGACGATGCGGTCGGATTTGTAAAAGGCTTAAAAGCGCGGAAGATCTGTACGTACGCGGCACATCTGCACGGCGTGCATTCCTACCGCGAGGAGGATTACACAAAAGGAACGGCATTCCTGATCGGAAATGAGGGAAACGGCCTGACTGATGCAATGGCAGAGGCCGCCGAGTGCCTGATCCGTATTCCGATGGAAGGAAAAGTGGAATCGTTAAACGCAGCGATTGCATCCGCCGTTCTCATGTATGAGGCACACGGCCAGCGCGCATAAAAGAAAGAGCGTTACCGGTTTTCTTACATTTCTCTTAACCTGCCGGAAACCTACTCGACAGAACCGGTATTTTGAGCTAAAATAGAAAGAGCAGAGTCCGGGCTGAATTTCTGTCAGTCCGGTAAAACTGTAATATTTGCCAGAAAAGCAAAAGCTGTTTTGGGAGGAAGGAAAAATGAGTGAGAAAAAAAACATCAGTAAAAAGGAGCTCCGAAGAAGAAAGCGGAAGCGTGCGCTGATGATCAAAACAGGAATTCTATGTGTTCTGCTTGTCATCTTCGGCATTGGAATCTGGGCTTTGGCCGGAGGAACAGAAAAAATCCAGCAGAAAGCACAGGAAAAAGAGGATCAGAAAACAGCAGAGGTGGACGGTTCCGTATCGTCGGACAGCACGGGAAGTGCTGAAGCGCCGACAACGAAAGCACAGATTATGGCGGAAGCCGATGCACTTGCGCAGACATACGATTACGATGGAGCCATTGAAAAGCTCCAGAGCGTAGAGGGCGCAGCGACCGACGCGGATATCATCACAAAAGTAGCAGAGTACACCAGCACGAGAGATGCCTGTGTGCGCGTCAACGTCAACGAAGTAACCCACATTTTCTATCATTCTCTTGTAGTCGATCCGCAGAAAGCTTTCTATCAGGACAACGCACAGACCGCAGGCTTCTGCCAGTGGATGACCACCGTGGATGAGTTCAACGCGATCACCCAGCAGATGTACGACAGAGGATATGTCATGGTTTCGATCAACGATCTCGTGAAAAAGACCGTAGATGATGACGGAACCGTTCATTACGAGGAAGGGGACATTTACCTGCCGGAGGGCAAGAAAGCATTCGTTCTTTCTCTGGATGACCTTTCCTATTACCACTCTTACGACGGACGCGGCATTGCCAGCAAGATGGTAGTCGGCGACGACGGAAAACCGACCTGCGAATACATTCAGGATGACGGAACTGTTGTGACCGGTGCTTACGACTGCATCCCGCTGATGGATCAGTTTATCGAAGCGCATCCGGATGCCGTATACCATAATGCGCGCGGAACCGTAGCACTGACCGGCTACGACGGAATCCTCGGATACCGCACCGACGGTGATTACAAGACAAGAGAAGATCTGACGGATGATCAGGTAGCATGGCTTGATGCACACCCGGATTTCGACTGGGATAAAGAGTGCGAGGAGGCGAAAAAAGTAGCCGATGCGATCAAAGCAGACGGCTGGACATTCGCAAGCCATACCTGGGGCCATATCCGTGTCGGCGACAAACCGATCGAGACGATCCAGGCGGATACCGAGAAATGGCTGACGTATGTTGCACCGCTCATCGGCGGAAGCGATATCATCATCTTTGCACATGGACAGGATCTTTCCGACTGGCACGATTACACGATGGACAATGAGAAGTTTGCTTACTTAAAGAGTCAGGGCTTCAACATCTACTGCAACGTAGATTCCTCCCAGTATTTCGTTCAGGTAAGAGACAATTACCTGCGTATGGGACGAAGAAACCTGGATGGATACCGTCTGTACCAGAACCTCTACGGAGGCGGCGAGGATAGAACAAGCGATCTGTTTGATTCTGCCTCTGTTATTGATCCGCAGCGGCCGACAGATCCATCTCTTTACAATTTAGGTTAAAGAATTTTGAAAATGAAAAAGATCTCACAGAACTTTCTATTATTTATAGAAGAAAGTCTGTGGGATCTTTTTTTCAGCAGGGCGAACCGTTTACAGATATTTTTCTACGAGCGGAAACGGCAGAGGCCCGAGACGGAGCAGTTTTTCATGGAAACCGATCAATGAGAATGAGTCACCTTCCTGTTTCTGCACTTCCGAGAGGAGCTGCGAAAACGAGAGCGATCCGACACAGTATTTCAGATAGTTCGCCGGTGTCTCGAGAATATACTGATATAAAGAGGCAGCGGCCGACGCATCCGTGATGCCGAACTGCGCCAGAAAGGCTGACGCATCCGCGAGGAGCCATCCCTGGCTGTGGATTCCGAGATCCAGCAGCGAGCAGAGGATAAGATGCACCGAGCGGTTCAGATACCAGAGACGGCAGAGCGCCTGCGTGTTTGCATCGAGATTACGTGCGGCGTAGCGGCAGGCATATGATTCAACGTAGGTTGCCCATCCTTCCACATAACCCGACGGCGCGTAGAGATGGCGGATCAGAAGCGGGTCGGAGCGCGAGAACGAGACGGTCTGGTACAGATGGCCGGGAAAGCCCTCGTGGGCAAGTGTGGAATACAGCTCGATGCCGGTCATTTCATCCGCGGGATTCAGGTAAATGGAGTTGGGTGAATTGACATCGGCGGGCGGTGTGAGATAAAAGGCGGGGCTTAAAAAATCCTTGAGGGAGTCATCCACGGTCTTTACTTCGTATGCGATACCCGAAAGAACGGGAAAATCTTCAGAAACGGCATTCTGCAGATCGGCAAGCATTTCCTCCGGCGTGGAGAACGGCAGCACGAGCGCCTGCTCGGAGAGGGAGAGCGACGGATTCTGATCGAGAATGATCTGCATTTCGGCACACTGGTCCGCAAGCTGCTGTGTTAAAAGGCGGGTCAGCTCCTCTGGTGAAGCGTCAACACCGACGCGGCTGCGGAGAAGATACGCATAGTAGGAAAGTCCGCCTTCCTGCCGGGAAAGACCGCCGGCGTTCTGTGTTCCTTTGCCGCGGAGTGAAGAAAGAGCATCGGAAAGAGAGCGGTAGGCGGGAAAAACACAGGAGATAAGGAGTTTTTCATGCGTCTGCAGACAGAGATTCCTTTCCGCCTCAGAAAACAGTGAAGACGCCTGCAGTTTATTCTGAAAAACGGTGTGGAGCAGATGGCTTTCCGGTGTATCCGCGTCGGCGAGAAAAGCACTGCACTGGCGGATAATGCCATCGACCGCAAGGTCATTCTGAAACACGCCCTGCCGGGATTTTTCCTGCTCGAGTGCGATGAGATCGGAGAAATAGCGCGGGAGATCCTGCAGAAGATGGAGGTAGTCGGCGATATCCTGCTGTGTGCGGAACGGGTACTCCGCGAGCAGAATGGGAAGCTGTGCCTGAATCCCGAGCGACGGACCGAGCGGTTCCGCAAGAAGGCTGGTGCTGCCCGGCATTTTCTCGCAGTTCAGCTCGTAGAGCAGAAGATCGAGCGTGATCTGATTTTCCGCGGAGAGGCGGTTTCGATGAAAGGATGTGAGCGTTGTTTCCACACTCTGCAGCAGGGCATCATACGAGGTGCGGTCAGGGATGGAAACCGTGCCGAACGAGGCAGTGCCGGGGGCAATTCCGCGGGAAGCCGGATCGGCGAGGGTATAGTGGAGCGTGATGGCAGAAGAGGTTACCTCGGAGTGGAACCGTTCCTCCACATACGCGGAAAACCGGCGGTTCTCACCAGGGGAAAAGAACGGGGAAAAATACCAGAACAGCAGGGCGAAAAGAAGTCCGCCGCACAGAAGCAGAGGGAACAGGATGCGGCGGTGCAGAGAAGCTGGTTTCATAGAATAGGCTCCGGTGCGGACAGTTATCATAAAGTATGTAAAAAATGCTGATTTTATGCGCTTTTTCCGTGGCCTTTCATTTGACTTTCCAAAACGGCTTTGCTATAATCAGTAACGAATGAAATAAGGGACTTTTCAGTGCGGAACGGATTTGAAAAAGAATCCGCGAAGGTAAAAGGGAATCAGGTGGAAATCCTGAGCGATCCGGTCACTGTAAGCAGGGAGTGTTAGCTGCAGAAATGCCATTGTGCGAAACGCATGAGAAGGCGCGGCTGCCGTGAAGATCTGCGAGTCAGGAAACCTGCTGGAAAGGTTAGTGAATCGCTTCCGATAAAAGCATATATATTCATGGAAAGATGTACGAAGTAAAATCGGACATCTGCTTTTTTGTCGCCATGCGTCCGAAAAAGAGCTCCGGTGGAGAAACTCTTTTGCAGAAAAAGCAGATGTCTGTTTGTCTTTTCGCAGAAAAAATGTGTCCTCAAAAACAAGATTACTTGCAGGGAGACATCATTGACGGGGACAGGCACCGCCCAGCTGCCTGAAAAAGTCAGACGGAATCCGGAGCAGATGCGCGAAGGAGATCCGAAGAAAAGGAGAAGTTATGAAAGGAAATTCAAGCAAATTTCTGGCACTGCTGCTGTCGGCGTCCATGATCATGAGCCCGACTGCCAGCGTATTAGCAGATACGCAGGAAAAAGCAGCACAGACAGAAAGCAGCGCAGCCGCAGAGGAAGCGCCGCAGAGCGAAGAAACAGCAGAGACGGCAGAACCGGAAACAACACCGGCAGAAACCGAGAGCAGTGAAAGCACTGCAGAGACTCCGGCAGAAGAGCCGACGGAAACACCGGCCGCGCCTGCAGAGGATCAGACACCGGCAGGATCTGACGAGACCGAGACACCATCCGCAGATGAGGATGCTTCGGAAGATACTGCAGAGGACACTGCAAAAGACGGTGAAGAGACTGCCGATACCACAGAAAAAGAGCCGGAAGCAGCAGATGAGACTTCCCAAGATGCTGGAAAAGAAACACCGGCAAAAGAAGAAACCAAAGATGCTGTAAAAGAGAATACCAGTCCGGCGGCAGAACAGCCGAAAACGGAAGTAAAAGAAACAACCCAAAATGAGGCATCCAATACAGCCGAGAAGAAAGAAACAAAAGCAGCGGAAGCAGCAAAACCGGCAGATGGTGAGTATGAGACTTCTGCAGAAGCAACCGGAAGCATGTTCCGTGTGATTTCTTCCAGACTCATCGTAAAAGATGGAAAACTGAAAGCATCCATTCTGCTGAGTGGAACCGGCTATGATTACCTGTATACGGGAACAGCAGCAGAAGCTGCCGCAGCAGATGAAAAGAGCTGGATTGCTCCGACAGGAAGCGAAACCTATACGGATACGAAGACCGGTGCAGAAAAGACCGGATATCGTTTTGAAATTCCGGTGGAAGAGCTTGACAAACAGATGGATGTTGCCGTTCGCTCAGCCAAGAAAAAAACATGGGCTGATAAAACCGTTACGATCCACAGCACCGATGCAATCCCGACGGTAACACCGGAACCAACCGAGACTCCAAGCGAAAATCCAGGTGAGGATTCCTCGAATAAGCCAGCCAGTGTAGAAGCACCGGTTACCAAAGAGGACGGCAGCGTATTCAAAATGTTCGTCATCTCCGAGGCAACAATGATCAACAAGGGTGATAAACTCGTTCTTACACTGAAAACAAACAACGTATCATTTGATAAACTGTATCTTGGAAAGAACGATGACCTTGCAAAAACACCGGCTATCCAGGGAATGCAGGAAGCAAACGGCGGTTATTCCTTTACATTTGAAGTAGATGCGGACAAAGCCGGCACAACCGTTCCGATCGTTCTTGGAAAGAAAGACGGAACCTGGTACACCAAACAGCAGCTTTATCTTGCAGTTCCGGGAAGTAAAACACCGGAAGTAACTCCGATACCGGAGCCGACCGAGACTCCGGTCCCGACTGCAACCCCGACTCCGAGTGAGACTCCGGTTCCAACCGCAACTCCAACTCCGGAACCGGCGAAAGTAGAAAACGGTATCTACAGCGGAACCGCGGAGACCGGCGCAGCTATGTTCAAAGTAGTCGGCGTAGAGCTGACCGTAAAAGACGGCGACATGAAAGCACGCATCACGTTAAGTGGTGTTGCCTACGATTATCTGTACATGGGAACACCGGAAGAGGCAGCTGCCGCAGACAAGAGTGCATGGATTGCAGGTGTCGGCACCGTTGATTACACAACAGCAGACGGCGAGACGAAAACAGGAATGCAGTATGATATTCCGGTAGCAGCACTCGATCAGGCACTTGTTGTTTCTTCCCATTCTGCAAAACGGGATAAATGGTATGCAAGAACCATTACTATTGCATCTTCCAGTCTGAAAAAGACCGCAGATCTTCCGGCAGATGAGACCAATAAAGTAGCAGATGGTATTTACAGTGCAGAGGCAACAACTAATGCAGCAATGTTCAAGGTAGTCGGCGTAAAACTGACCGCGAAAAACGGAAAAATGACAGCAGTTATCACCTTAAGCGGAAGCGGCTATGATTATCTGTATATGGGAACCGGAAAAGATGCGGCAGCAGAGAGCGGCGCATGGATCGCTTCCACCGGAAAAGTGGACTACACCTTAGACGGTGAAACCAAAACAGGAATGCAGTTTGAAATCCCGGTAGAAGCACTGGATCAGGAACTTGCTGTAGCAGCTCATGCAGTAAAGAGCGGCAAATGGTACGACAGAGCCATCACGATTGCATCTTCCAGCCTGAAAAAGACCGGAGACCTTCCGTCGGATGACAACAAGGGCGATACTCCGAAACCAACCCTCGTTCCGACCAATACCCCAACCGTATCTCCATCTGAGACACCGGTTGTAAAACCCACCAGCACCCCGACTCCGGCACCGACCCAGAAACCGGCCGATACCAAACCGGAGCAGGAATCCAAATATGAGTCTGACTTAAGCGGCGGCACATCCAAAGTAGACAGTGCAACCACACTGGCAGACGGCGTTTACACACCAGACGGATTCTCCTTCTCCGGCGGATCCGGAAAGGTAACCATCTCCTGCAGCAAGATTACTGTAACGAACGGACAGGCTTATGCAACGATCGCATTCAGCAGTCCGTACTACGGATATGTAAAAGCAAACGGAAATAAATACATGGCAAATGTCAGCGGCGGAAGCAGCATCTTCACCATTCCGGTTGAGCTGAACAAGAACAATACCATTATCGGTATGACCACCAGAATGTCCGTTGCCCATGAGATTTCCTACAACATCTTCATCTCCCTGGCAGCAGCAAAGAAGGGCGGCAGCACTTCTTTCAGCACAGGATTTGTAAAAGCAGACGGAACAACCTCCACGATCAGCACCGATAACTCCAAGCTGGATACCACCGCTCCAGAGATCATGGGACTGGAATACAAAGCAGAGACAAAACTTGCTTACGCAGAGTACTTCAAGATGTATCATTACGACGAAGGCATCACCCTGCTGGAGATCGATATGACAAAAGATACCGAGCGTGATCCGGAGAAACGGACCGAGGACGACAAGAAAGCAGAAGATACCGATACCGCAGCAGCAGAGAATACCGCAGCAGCAACCGACGAGGAAGAAGCGGCAGCAGCATCCGATTCCAAAAAAACCAGCACTGAGAAAGCGAAAGATCTGACCGAAAAGACAAAAGAGCTGTACGAAGGCAATGTTGTCAAATATCTGATCGTTCCGAAAGATGTTGAGATTCCGGCAGGACTGGACAAAGATATGATCGTGATCCAGCTTCCGGTTGAGAAAACATACGTAGCATCTGAGGATGCCCTGAAACTTCTCGATGAGCAGTTAGACGCAGCAGAGAGCATCAAAGCAGTCGGCATGGAGCAGAAAGACTGCCAGATCGAAAACATTGCAAAAGCAATGGAAAACAAAAAAATCTCCTTCGACGGAGCATTCGATGATCTGGACTACAAAGCTCTGGTAAAAGACGAAATCGATTTTGCAATTCTTCCGTCTGAGTTCCTTCCGGGAAATGCAAAAGATGAGGAAGATGCTGATGCAGCCGACGAGACCGCAGATACCAAAGCTGAGGATCAGAAGGACGATAAAGACGATAAGACAACGGATGAGAAAGCAGACGAAGACAAGACTCCGGAAGAACTTCTGAAAGAGGAAAATGAGCGTCTGTCCGACACCGCAGAGCGTCTGGCAACCCTGACCATTCCGATGCTGGTTGACCGTTCCGCAGACGAGAAGACCGATCTTGCGAAAGCAGAGTGGCTGAAAGTCTACGGCGTGATCTTCGGATGCGAGGATCAGGCAAACGAGCTGTTCCAGCAGATGGTAAAGGCAGAAGAGAATAAATAAGTACAATAATTTGCAGCAAAAAATGAGAAAGGGCTGCTGCCGTATGGCAGCGGCTTTTTCTTTAAGAAAGGAATATCAAATGACAGGAAAAAACGAAAGAAAGCTGAAAAAATGGGCTGCACTTTTTCTTGCAGCAGCGATGTCACTGACGGCCTGCGGCAGCACCGCATCAACGGGAAGCAGCACATCGTCCGCGTCGGGCACTTCGGCAGTTTCTGAGAGCAGCACATCCACAGCATCCGCAGCAGACGTTTCCGAAAGCCAGACGGAGAGCACATCCGTCTCGGAAAGTACGGCTGAAAGTGAAAGCACCTCCGAAGCCACTGCTGAGAGCAGCACCTCCGGGAGTGATACCGCATCCGCGGATGGTTTCGCAACGACAGACGATGTCAGCGACGCACCGGACATCACCGGAATCACCATCGAGAGCAAGATGGTCCTGAATTACGCGGAGTGCTTTAACGTATACTACTGCACAGACGGCTATAAACTGATCGATGTCAGAGACGGCGCGCAGTATCTGCTCGTCCCGGACGGAAAAGAGGCGCCGGATGACCTCGATTCCGACGTAATTGTAATCCATCAGCCGCTGGAACGCATCTACATGGCAGCAACCTCTCCGATGGCGCTGTTCGATGCCATCGACTCCCTCGATACGATTCGTCTCTCCGGTGAAACCGCAGACAACTGGTACGTACAGGATGCCGTTGACGCGATGAATGCCGGAACGATGATCTTCGCCGGAAAATACAGTGAGCCGGATTACGAACTTCTGGTCAGTGAGAACTGTGATCTGGCCATTGAATCCACGATGATCCTCCATTCCCCGAAGGTACAGGAGATGATCGAGATGCTCGATATTCCGGTCTTCATCGACCGTTCCAGCTACGAATCCCAGCCTCTTGGCAGAACCGAATGGATCAAACTCTACGGTGCCATGCTGGACAAAGAGGAGGAGGCAGCCGACTTCTTTGCAAATCAGGCAAGTGTTGTGGAAAATCTGAAGGATTTCCAGAATACCGAAAAAACGGTCGCTTTCTTCTATATTAATACGAGCGGAGCTGCCGTTGTGCGGAACCCGGAGGACTATATTTCCAACATGATCGAGCTTGGCGGTGCGCGCAACGCCTTCCGTGATCTCCAGGACGACAGCGGAAAAACATCCGTGCCGATCACGATGGAGCAGTTCTACGATACGGCCGAAGATGCGGACTACCTGATCTACAACGCAAGCATCGATTCCACCGTCAAAACCCTGGACGACCTGCTGGCAAAGGATTCCATGTTTGCCGATTACAAAGCAGTCAAAGAGGGCAATGTCTGGACAACCGAGAAATCGATGTATCAGGCAACCGATAAAATTGCACAGTTTACCAACGACATTAACCTTCTGGTAACGGGCGGCGATCCGGATCAGATGGTATTCTTAAGAAAATTATCCTGATGGAGGAACGTATGTCAGAGAAAAAAAATATGACAGGAAAAGAGAACAGTTTCCATATGGAAAACTTCCGGCGCCGTTCGCGGTATGCCGCTGTGTTTCTGGTGCTGATTCTGGCGTTCGCTGCCATCACCGTGCTGAATATCAATTCCGGAAACGTAAATATTTCGATTCCGGAAATTTTCCGGATTCTGCTGCGGCGGACCGGAGAGGGGAAAGAGTACAATATTATCTGGAAAATCCGCCTTCCGCGTATTCTGATGGCGGCAATCCTGGGCGGTGCTCTGTCCCTGTCGGGCTTCCTTTTACAGACTTTCTTTGAAAACCCGATTGCCGGTCCGTTTGTTCTTGGAATTTCCTCGGGAGCCAAAATGGTCGTGGCGCTGACCATGATCTTTTATCTGGAGTGGGCGCGCAATATCACATCTTACACGATGATTGTTGCAGCATTCTTAGGATCCCTTCTCTCCGTCGGCTTCATTCTGCTGATGTCCCGACGGATCAAAAATATGGCAGGACTTCTCGTCGGCGGTATTATGATCGGTTACATCTGCTCGGCGGTCACGGATTTTGTTGTCACCTTCGCGGAGGATTCCGATATCGTCAACCTCCACGGCTGGTCACAGGGAAGCTTCTCCGGCATGAGCTGGAGCAACGTAGCGATCTCTGCGGCTGTGATCGGCATCACCTTTGTCATCACGTTCCTGATGGCAAAACCGATCGGTGCATACCAGCTCGGTGAGGCGTATGCGCAGAGCATGGGTGTCAACATCAAAGTATTCCGCATCGCGCTGATTCTGCTTTCGAGTATTCTCTCCGCATGCGTCACCGCATTTGCCGGTCCGATTTCGTTTGTCGGCATTGCCGTCCCGTTCCTCGTCAAACAGAGCCTCGGCACATCGCGTCCGCTCGTCGTAATCCCGGGAACGTTCCTCGGCGGAGCCGTCTTCTGTATGATGTGCGACCTGATCGCGCGTATGGCGTTTGCACCGCTGGAGCTGTCCATCAGTACGGTCACATCGATCTTTGGTGCGCCGGTCGTCATTTTCATGATGCTGCGCCGGAAAAGGGGGTAAGAGAATATGAATGAATATTATTTTCATCTGGACCACCTGACGGTCGGCTATGATAAGAAGCCGCTGATCAAAGATATCTGCATCAGCATCGAAAAAGGCGAGATCGTTACGCTGATCGGACCGAACGGTTCCGGTAAATCAACGATTCTGAAAAGCATCACCCGCCAGTTAAAGCTGGTCGGCGGAAATGTGGAGTTTGACGGGAAAAACCTGCATGAGCTTTCGTTCCGCGAGTTGTCCACGAAGATGGCCGTTGTGCTGACGGAGCGCATGAAGCCGGAGCTGATGACCTGCCACGATATCGTGGCAACGGGCCGCTATCCGTACACCGGACGGCTCGGCATGCTGACCCGTGAGGATGAGGAAAAGGTCGAGAAGGCGATGCGCGCCGTTCATGCCGAAGAGCTCGGCGGCCGCGATTTCAACGCTATCAGCGACGGCCAGCGCCAGAGAGTGCTTCTTGCGCGTGCGATTTGTCAGGAGCCGGAGGTCATCATCCTCGACGAGCCGACTTCTTTCCTCGATATCCGCCACAAGCTGGAACTGCTCGCGATTCTGCGCCGCATGGCAAAGGAGAAGGGCATCACCGTCATCATGTCGCTGCATGAGATCGATCTGGCACAGAAAATTTCAGATAAGATCATCTGCGTCAAGGGCGATGCTATTTCCCATTTCGGCGCACCGGAGACAATTTTCCGCGAGGATATCATCCGCGAACTGTACGAGATTGACAATGGTTCGTTTGACCCGTGCTTCGGAAGCATCGAGCTGCCGCGGCCGGAGGGAACACCGCGCGTCTTTGTCCTCGCAGGCGGCGGAACGGGAATCCTGGTGTTCCGGAAACTGCAGAAGGAAAATGTCCCGTTTGCGGCAGGCGTCCTGTATACGAACGATATCGATTACCAGCTCGCCCGCATTCTGGCGATGGAGACGGTAACCGAAGCACCGTTCCAGGAGATCAGCGACGAGGCATTTGCCCGCGCCTGCGAGCTGATGAAGAGCTGTGAACGTGTCATCGACACCGGCGTCCCGGTGGGCATGTGCAACCGCCGGATCGAAGAGCTGAGGGCAGAAGCAAAGCGGCTTGGAAAGCTGGCAGAGTAAAACAAAGAAAAATCCAATCAAAATCTCCTGTCTGGGAACGAAACAATCGTTTTCCGAACAGGAGATTTTCTTTTTGCAGCCATTGTAAAAACAGCAAAAGAACACGAAAAATGTAATATTAAATTGTACGAAAAATTCACACAATTCAAGTCAAAAACCAACAGAGATTGACACTTAAAAAGTCAAGTGCTTTATAAAATCTTTTGGCGAAATAACGGTTTTCTCTGTTATGACCAAAACACGCGTTCTGATTTCGCAAGATTTAAACACATGCTTTCCACACCGTTTTTCGTGGATAATGTGGATAACTCGGTGTATAACTTGTTTTTAGGCATGTTTTCGGTGGTTAACTATGTGGATAACTTGTGGACGGGATGTTTATAAAATTGGCCCGTGTGGGAAAAAACCGGTTTCTTTGTGCAATTTCGACAAAAAGAGGTTTTAAAGTTTTACACGACTGACATGAAAGGTTTTTCAGATTTCAGAAACTACGGAAAAACAGAAAAAAGCAGGCAGTTCTCCGTACAATACGAAGAATGCCTGCTTTTGCCGTATTCTATTCGAAAGAAGCCATCAGTGGCTGATCAGATATTTCTCTACCGAAGTCACACAGTTCGCGCCGTCGGCGGCTGCCGTGATGATCTGACGGAGCTGCTTCGTGCGGACATCGCCTGCGGCGAACACGCCCGGCACGCTCGTCACACCGTCTTCGCCGGCTTTGATGTAGCCAGCCTCATCGGTTTCTACGATGCCTGCGATCAGTGCGGAGACCGGAACGATGCCGACGGCAATAAACACGCCGTCTACCGTGATCACACCGGCTTCCCCTGCCTTTTTGTTCGTTACCTTCACGCCGGACACCATCTCGTTTCCTTCGATGGAATCCACAACCGTATCCCACACCATTTCCACATTCGGCAGTGCCAGCAGTGCATCCTGGAGAACACCGGCTGCCCGCAGTTCATCGCGGCGGTGGATCACGTAAACCTTTTTGCACGTTCTGGCAAGGAAAATCGCATCCTCCACGGCGACATCGCCGCCGCCGATAACGGCAACGGTTTTGTCTTTGAAAAATGCGCCGTCACACGTTGCACAGTAAGAGACGCCCATGCCGGAGAGCTCCTTTTCACCAGGTACATTTAACGCGCGGTGCTCCGCACCGGTTGCAAGAATGACCGTTTTGGCATGATACTCATTTTTTCTCGTGCGGACAATCTTGATCTCTTCGTCAAGAACAAGCTCCTTCACACGCTCACGGGAAAATTCCGCGCCCATTTTTTCAGCGTGTGCGCGCAGCGTGCTTCCGAGATCCATGCCGCTGATGCCCGGAAGGCCGGGATAGTTGTCTACTTCATAGGTATTCAGCACCTGGCCGCCGCTTGCAAAGTTTGCCTCAATCGTAAGAGAGGAGAGCTTTGCGCGTTTCGCATAAATCGCGGCAGAAAGACCCGCCGGGCCGGAGCCGATGATGATAACGTCGTATAAGTTTTCCATAAAAATCCTCGTTTTCGTCTGTAGTAAGCTGCCATGCAGCCATTTTTCTGAAAGTATCGTTACGGAGCCGGTGTTTCGGACGGTTCCTGACTGTCGGAAACGGAAGATGAATCTTCCGCGGAAGTTTTTTTGGCTTCTTCTTCCGGCGCTTCCGGCTGGTTGTGAACCACCTTGATGCTGCGTACCAGCTTCAGATCGTTGTCGATGCCGATTTCAGTGTAGTCCAGCTTTTCGTCATCACTATAGAATGTGTAGAGTGTCAGGTTACTATCCTCTTTTTCCGTTTTTTCTGATTTGGCATCCCCTGCCTTCGCCAGAAAATCGCTCTCGGAAGTGCCGAGCGTGATGCCGTTTGTGATTGAAATCGGAATCTTTGTCGTATCGAGATCGCCGTACAGCGAAGTAACAAAACAGTTGCGCACTGTCGTCGCCTCCGCGCCGTAATTATGTACGGTGCAGTAAAGCTTCTGACCGCCCTTTTCCAGCGTGACGTAGCCGTATTTTCCGTTTAAAACGGCCGTATCGGACTCTTTCGTATTGACGGTCCAGTCGTGGTCCAGAAGTTCACTGACCGGAACGGGAAGATGATAGAGTACATCGTCAAAGCGGACGGTCCAGTCGTTGATTTCACTGCTGTCGGCTTCCGGTGCCTGGTAGGCCTCCACTTCCGGTGTTGTGGCATCGCTGACACCATCGAGCGCTTCTGCATCAGCCGTGGTCGTAAAGTTCTGCATATCGAGGGAATACAGAATTCCCGTTTTGTTATCGAAGCCGAGCGTGATCGTCTGGTACAGCCCGTACTCATACGTGAACTGCACAGAGGTATCGGTCTCATAACGGTCCTTTGGCGCACCGTAGATGCTTTCCGCATCCTCCATCAGCGACTGCTGCAGAGTGACGCCGTTCGGCAGGCCGACATAGATATTCTGGCCCTCAGCGGTCGAGGTATCGATGTGAATGCCTCCGATCAGACATTCCGCCACTGGCTTTACCGTGGTGTCCGGATTGGCAATATCGACGGTAATCTGGTTTCCGTCCTTTTCAAAGCTTTCGCCCTCTGAGAAGGATTCCGGCTGGATTTCCTTCGTGTCGTCGCCGCTGTAAACCCAGCCAAGCGCTGTAAAATCCGCGTAGGATTCCGGAATTTCGTATGTATCGCCCCAGATGGCAAGCTGAAAACTGTTCAGGTTCTTCGAGAGATCTACATCGTATTCCGGAATCTCATCGGAATCGCCGGAGGCCGCCAGATTGTCTTCGGGGTCGTCATCGTCGGTACTCTGACTGATGGTTGTGATCGGAATCGTTTCTGTTTTCTTTCCGCAGCCGCTCGTTCCCACGAGGAAAGCGGCAAATACTGCTGTTAAAACCCAACGGTATTTTTTCATCAAAACCTCCTCATAATAAATGGTTAAAAATATTTGAAAGTTACTTCATGTAAGTAACGATATCAGTTCCCCCTATTCTATCACATTCCGCTTCGTTTTCCAATGTCTGAAGCGGATTTGAGAAAAATGGTTTTTCAAAAGCGCGGTACGGAATACATATTTAGTAAGGAACTGGAAAGGGCAGAAGTCTGGGAGGAGGCTGTGTATGCGTTTTACAAAAATGCAGGGCTGCGGAAATGATTATATCTATGTAAATGCCATGGAGGAGCGGGTGGAGAGTCCGGGACGGCTGGCAAAAGCGGTAAGTGACCGCCATTTCGGCATCGGCGCGGACGGGCTGATTCTGATCGGGGCATCCAAAACAGCAGATTTTTCGATGGAAATGTACAACGCCGACGGCTCGAAGGGCGCGATGTGCGGCAACGGCATCCGCTGTGTGGGAAAATACGTGTACGAGCATGGGCTGACGAGAAAAACGACGCTGACTATCGAAACCGGCAGCGGAAACCGTGTGATTCATCTGCAGACGGGGGAGAATCCGAATGAGATCTGTCAGGTGACAGTGGAGATGGGAACGCCGGAATTCCGCGCCGCACAGATCCCCGTTGTTTCTCTGGGGGAATATGTGCTGGAGCATAAAATTACCGTGTGCGGGGAAAATTATACGATGACCTGCCTTTCGATGGGAAATCCGCATGCGGTGATTCCGGTGGAAGATGTGGAAAAAATATCCATTGCAAAGACCGGTTCCGCTTTTGAACACCTTTCCTGCTTCCCGGACCGTATCAATACAGAGTTTATCCAGACTTTAGATCAACACACAATAAAAATGAGAGTCTGGGAACGTGGGAGCGGTGAAACGCTGTCCTGCGGAACGGGAGCGTGTGCGGCAGCCGTCGCGGCGATGCTTTCCGGCTGTGTTTCGGAGGGAGAAACTGCCGTAGAACTGCGCGGCGGCAGGCTTTTCGTTACATGGGACCGGACGAAAAATAAGGTCCTTCTGACCGGCCCGGCCGAGACCGTTTTTGAAGGAACGCTTGCAGAACGAATTTGAAAAATGCAGATTTCTGTCTGCACGAAAGAGCAGTATGCAATATTCTGAAAATAAAAACTTACAGGAAATGCCTTTTCTTTTCAAAAGAAACATGCTACAATATGTGGTGCCCGCTACAAGAAAAGGGTGGGGGACACACAAGATATAGTGTTTGATTTGGAGGACACCACAATGGTTTATATTATCAAAAAGGACGGCACCAAAGAAGAATTCGACGCGCAGAAGATCGTCCGTGCCGTAAATAAATCCGCACAGAGAATCCTGTATACCTTCTCACAGCAGGAGATTGACTTTATCTGTAAGTTCGCAACCGAGCACGTATATTCCCTTGGAAAGACCGAAATTCCGATCAGCGATATGCACAATATCGTGGAGGGAGCACTCGAAAAAGTAAACCCGGCTGTGGCAAAAAGCTACCGCGATTACCGCAATTACAAAACTGATTTTATCCATATGATGGACGAGGTCTACACGAAGAGCCAGTCCATCCGCTACATCGGCGACAAGAGCAATGCCAACACCGACAGCGCCCTCGTTGCAACGAAGCGAAGCCTGATTTTCAACGAGCTGAACAAAGAGCTGTACCGCAAGTTCTTCATGAACCGCAACGAGCTGCAGGCCTGTAAGGACGGTTACATCTACATCCACGACCAGTCCGCACGTCTCGATACCATGAACTGCTGTCTGTTCGATGTCGGAAACGTTTTAAAAGGCGGTTTCGAGATGGGAAATGTCTGGTACAACGAGCCGAAGACACTCGACACCGCATTTGATGTCATGGGCGATATCGTCCTCAGCACCGCTGCACAGCAGTACGGCGGCTTTACCGTGCCGGAGGTGGACAAGATCCTTGCTCCGTACGCACAGAAGAGCTACGATTACTACGTAAAAGAGTTCCTGAAATATACCGACGCATCCTGGGAGGGTGCACAGGAGAAAGCCATCGAGTATGCGATCGACAAAGTAAGAAGAGAGTGCGATCAGGGATGGCAGGGAATTGAGTATAAACTGAACACTGTTGGATCTTCCCGCGGTGATTATCCGTTCGTTACCGTGACCCTCGGCCTTGGAACGAGCATGTTCGAGAAGATGATTTCCATCTCCCTTCTCGAGGTCCACAAAAACGGACAGGGCAAGAAAGGCCACAAAAAGCCGGTGCTCTTCCCGAAAATCGTCTTCTTATATGACAAGGCAATTCACGGAGAGGGCGGCATCGCAGAAGATGTCTTTGAGGCAGGACTTGACTGTTCCTCTAAAACCATGTATCCGGACTGGCTGTCGATGAGCGGCGAGGGCTACATCGCCGAGATGTACAAGAAATACAAGAGAGTCATCAGCCCGATGGGATGCCGTGCTTTCCTTAGCCCGTGGTACGAGCGCGGAGGCATGGAGCCGGCAGATGAGAACGACAAACCGGTCTTTGTCGGACGTTTCAACATCGGAGCCGTTTCCCTTCATCTTCCGATGATCCTGGCAAAATCCCGTTCCGAGAACCGCGATTTCCACGAAGTGCTTGATTTCTACCTCGAGATGATCCGCGATCTGCACAAACGGACCTACGATTACCTCGGCGAGATGCGTGCATCCACGAACCCGCTGGCTTACTGCGAGGGAGGTTTCTACGGCGGCCACTTAAAACCGTCCGACAAGATCCGCCCGCTGTTAAAGCCGATGACCGCATCGTTCGGTATCACGGCGCTGAACGAGCTGCAGGAGCTGTACAACGGAAAATCTCTTGTTGAGGACGGACAGTTCGCACTCGACACGCTGAAATATATCAACGACAAGGTTGCCGAGTTTAAGAAAGAGGACGGCATCCTCTATGCGATCTACGGCACACCGGCAGAATCCCTGTGCGGCCTGCAGATAGAGCAGTTCCGCAAACAGTACGGCATCGTCCGCAACGTTTCGGACCGCCCGTATGTGAGCAACAGTTTCCACTGCCACGTAACCGAGGACATCACCCCGATCCAGAAACAGGATCTCGAGGGACGTTTCTGGGAGCTCTGCAACGGCGGAAAAATCCAGTATGTGCGCTACCCGGTCGGCTACAACAAAGGTGCGATCAAGACCCTGATCGAGCGTGCAATGGAGCTCGGCTACTACGAGGGCGTCAACCTGTCCCTGGCTTACTGCGATGACTGCGGCCACCAGGAACTCGACATGGATGTCTGCCCGGTCTGCGGTTCCAAGAACCTGACAAAGATCGACCGTATGAACGGCTATCTTTCCTACAGCCGTGTCCATGGCGACACCCGTCTGAACGAGGCGAAGATGGCAGAAATTGCGGAAAGAAAATCGATGTAAAATCATTGCGATATTTGTAATACGATAAAAGAACGAAATCCCCTGCGGGAAATCCATTCGGTTTGGATTTTCCGCAGGGGATTTTATAGTTCGGTAATTATTCTTCGATATCGCGGGTGATGTTGCGTACCCAGACGTATTTTTTATAATGAAGATAAACCGCAGGCAGTTTCACGATCTCATCGAGGTTTACGATACAGTAGACAACCATGACCGGCAGCTTCAGCCAGAATGCGGCAAGAAAGCCAAGCGGTACAGAAAAGCACCACATAGCGCCGATGTTTCCCTGCATATCAAATTTCGCATCGCCTCCGGCACAGAAGATGCCGTCGAGAACGGTGGTGTTGACCGACTGTGCCATCAAGTTCAGACCGCAGAAGAGAAGCATGTACTGCAGATATTCTGCCGCGGTATCGGTAAGCGGAGCGAAGTGGACGATTGCAGGAGAGATCAACATCAGAAGACCGCCGGTCACAACGCCGATGGCAATTGCAAGATGCGTCAGGCGGCCGCCGTATTCGCGTGCTTTCTCGAGTTCATCTGCACCGAGCAGGTTTCCGATCAGAACACCGGCACCGCCGCTCACACCGCGGATCAGGCAGGAGAGGAGGCTCTTTGCAATCGAGGTAATCGAGTTTGCTGCAACAGCATCGCTTCCCATGTGGCCCATGATAACGGAGTACAGAACGTAGGCAATTCCCCAGACGAGGGAGGCCGCAAGCACGGGAAGCGTGTAGCGCCAGAAGTCTTCTGAAAGTATTTTCCCTGCGGAAGAGAAGAGGCGGTTCCAGAGAATCCGTACACGCTCCGGTTTCTTTGTCTCGAGATAAGCCCAGATCAGTTCCACAACGCGGGCAGCTACCGTTGCATAAGCTGCTCCGCGGATCCCAAGTGCCGGAGCACCGCAAAGACCGTAGATGAGGATGGCATTTAAAATGATGTTCAGTACAACCGCAGTGGAACTGATGCGGGAGCTGACTGCTGCATGACCGGTGTTTTTCAGCAGGATCAGATAGACCTGCGAAATACCGCAGAGTACGTAGGAGAGTGCAACAGCGCGTAAATACTGGCTTCCGCTTGCAACCAGGGCCGCATCATTTGTAAAGATGCGCATCAGTATTTCGGGACAGAAACCGGCAAGGATGGTAAACAGGCCGGAGAACAGCAGGTTGGTGCGAAGTGCGATCGGAATCACTTTTTCGATCGAAGCGGCATCCTGTTTCCCCCAGTACTGCGCTGCCATAATACCGGCGCCCGCCGCGATGCCTGAGATAAAAAGGCTCAAAACAAACTGCACCTGCCCGGCCAGCGAAACCGCCGACAGCGAGGTCTGGTCAATCCATCCCAGCATGATTGCGTCCGTCGCGCTGACGAGAGCCAGCATAAAGTTCTGAATCGCAATCGGGAGGACGAGGAGCTTTAATTTCTGGTAAAACTCATCCTTGAAATTCATTCGTGTTTTCATAAAATTCCCCCAAAATAGTAAGTGATATTAGATGGTATTCTGCTGTATTATAACGGAAAGAAAATGGGAAAACAATGGCTAAAACAAGCTATTTTCTGGTCATTTTTGACATTCCCTGTATAATATAGAAGAAAAAGAACTTTTCCGGTGCCCGTGTCCGGTACGCCGGAAAGCGGAGAAGAAGTTTGATCAGAAAATCAGGTTTCCTTCAGCAGAAACTCCAGGATTTCTGCTATCAGAATAAATATGCCGGCAGCGGCTGTCTTTATAAAATCCAGAAATCCATGCAGGAGCTGGAGAAGCTTTTGAAAAAGAAAGATAAGAAACGGAAGTAGGTTCGGCTGCCATTGGAGCCGTCATCGAAACAAACGGAAATATACGAAAAAATTGTGAAATTTAATAGAATTATAAGACCTGTTTTCGCTGTTTTTAACAAAAGTAAAGAAACAGTGAAAAAAAGGTTGCTTTTTTCGGCAGAATCCTTTATAATCTTATTTGTGTTCAGCGAGTGGATCATCCAATGAAACACAGAAAAACAAAAGTAAGCGCCTTTAGCTCAGTTGGTAGAGCAGTAGACTCTTAATCTATTTGTCCAGGGTTCGAGTCCCTGAAGGCGCATCGAAAGCACTGTTTTTGCAGACCTGAGAGCTGCGGGGACGGTGTTTTTCTTGTTTTACGCACAAAAAAACGACAGCGGAGAGATCTTAAAAAAATAGATCTTTTCACTGTCGGTTTTGCATTCCAAGTAAAAAATGTCAATAGTTCTTCAGCTCGCTCGCCGAATCAATAATAGTCTGGCAGCCCGGCTGAACATTTTTCAGAATCGTAATCATCTGGTCTTCCGGAACAGAAATGCATCCGCCGGGAAATTCCAGGCTTTCGGCGTTGTCTTCGTCGTGACGAACTGATTGTAGTATCTGGAATTTACATCATCGACCCAGTAATACGTATCATCCACCTGGGTATAGGAAAGTTCCGTTCCGGGATTCGGGAGAATGCCGAAGGCATACGTAAAGCTGAACTGTCCGCGCGGTGTTTTGCGGTTCCATTCGGTAGTTTCGCCTACACCGCCGTATCCGACATAGCTGCTTGTACAAAGATCCTCGTTCCAGGTGCCGTCCGCATCTTTCGTTACCATGGCCACTGTCGCACTGGTGCCGCCAGAACTTTTCTTTTCGTTTTCAAATCCCCCTTACATGCAGAAATGTTTTTTACAGAAACCGTGCCTCCATCTTACAGATCGGGTTTCCGATTGAGGAAAACTTCTCCTCATATTCCGTCATTACATTTCCTTCTGAGAGAACCACATCGTGGTGCAGATCGTATGTGAATGCAGTGAGTTCCCATCCCTCTGCATTTTTCATCTCTTCAAGAGAGTAGTCAAACAGATCTTTATTATCGGTTTTGAATTCCAGTGTTCCGTCCTTCTTTAAAATCTTCTCGTACCGTGCAAGAAACTCATGCGACGTCAGTCTCCGTTTCGCATGGCGGTCTTTCGGCCACGGATCGGAGAAGTTGAGGTAAATGCGGTCTACCTCGCCCTCAGCAAACACTTCCGGAAGCTGGCGTGCATCCATGCGGATAAAGAACAGGTTTTTGATTTCCGTCTCCAGTTTTTCCCGTTTCTGTACTGCGCGGAGCAGCACGCTGTCGTACATTTCAATGCCGACGTAGTTGATTTCCGGATGCAGAACCGCCATATCCATCAAAAAGCGGCCCTTTCCCATACCGACCTCAATATGAATCGGATTTTCATTTCCAAAAATTTCAGCCCACCGTCCCCGGCAGCTCTCCGGCTCCTGCACAACGAACGGACAGGAAGCAATCACATCTTTTGATCCTCTGATATTTCTAAGGCGCATATGCGTAAAATTCCTTTCTTAAGTGATAAATATTAGAATAAAAGCCAATCATATCCAGTATATCATAGCTCCCGAAAAAGCAAAACAGAAAAATCCCGTTTTCAAATTTTCAAAGTTTTCAAAATACTGTATACAATATCAACCTGCACATGGCATTTCTTATCAGCAATATGACAATCGGATTGGATCCATATCGAAATCATATGAGGGACCATCTTTTGGCTATTGAGATTGGAAGAAAAAATATGACCCATTGTCTATTTTTAATTAAAAAGTCGATCGAAATCCCACTTTTTTTTACGATTTCAATATGTCAACTTTGGAAAAAAAGGTGTAGAATACTAACAGCAAAGATGCGGGGAGTTTTCCTCGTCTTTGTTGTCTTTTAAATAAATAAGGAGGGAAAGCGATGCTATGGAATCTGTAATTAACAAACTTGCAGAGATCGAAACGGCTGCTACTAAGATTATGCAGGCTGCCGAGAATCAGAAGAAGCTCCAGGACGAGCAGCAGGAAGAGCGGATTGCAAAATTCGATGCAGATCTGGAAGCGGAAACGGCAAAGCGGATTGAAGAGATCACAACAAAACTTCATTCTACTACAGATGCGGATCAGAAAAAGCAGCGGGACTCTGCCGCCGAACTTCTATCTTCACTGGACGCTTATTACGAACAGAATCACGGAACACTGTCCACGCAGATTTACGAAAACATTATAAGGAAGTGAAACGATGAGCGGTCTATTATCCTACAGCGGCCTTACCACAAAGATAAGAGCCATGCAGAGCCATCTTTTAAACGACCAGAATTTTCGGGAAATCGTGGAACTGGAGAGTGTACCGCAGGCAGTTTCTTACCTCAAGCAGCATAAAGGCTATGAGGATCTGTTTGAGGGCTACAACGAAGCTGACCTTCACCGAGGTCAGATCGAGAAAATGCTGCGCCTGACGGTATACCGGGATTTTTCCAAGCTGTACCGTTTTGCAAATGTGGAGCAGAGAAAGTTCCTTGCGCTCTACTTTAAACGATACGAAGTGTCCGTTATCAAAGAATGCCTGAACACGGTATTTGATCACCGTGATGTGGTATTGAACCTGTCCATATTCGACGAGTTCTTTAACAAGCATTCCCAGCTGGACATCAATCTTCTGGCGTCCTCCAGGACGATCGAAGAACTGATTGCGAACCTGAAAGGGACAGAATATTATGCCCCGTTGTCGCAGCTCGCGGATATCGAGCGTCCGACCCTGTTCGACTATGAGATGACCCTGGATCTGTATTACTTTGCACAGATGTGGAAAGACAGATCAAAAGTAGTGACAAAGCGGGATCTGGAAGAGCTGACCGCTGCATGGGGAAGCAAGTTTGACATGCTGAACCTTCAGTGGATCTACCGTTCCAAACGCTATTATCACATGACCAGCGCACAAATCTACGCCCTGCTGATTCCGGTTCATCACCGGCTGAAAAAGGATGTGGTAAAGGCACTGGTAGAAGCCGAGAATATGAGTGCATTTTCCCAGCTGCTGGAACAAACCTATTATGCGAAACGGTATGATTCCTTCAAGGTCGATACGCTGGAATCCATGTATGCAGCCATTATGAAGCACATACTTTCCAGTGAATCCAGACAGGATCCTTATTCCGTTGCCACAATATACTCATACCTCTATCACAAAGAGCACGAGGTAAACCGGCTTATTATTGCACTCGAGTGCGTACGTTACCGTATCAGCGCTGACGAGGCAATGCAGCATATCGCAAAAACTTAATACACGGGGAGGTGTACTCATTGATTGTCAAGATGAAATTTTTGAGCATCACCGGGCCGAAAGCCGACATTGACCGTGTGGTCAACACTTATCTCTCAAAATATGAGATACATCTGGAAAACGCTCTGACGGAGCTGTCTACGATGCAGAATATCACACCGTATATCCAGATCAACCCATACAAAGAGACCTTAAAACAGGCGGAAGATTTTACAGCACTTCTGCCGGAAGAGAAGCGTACCACCACGAAAAGACTTTCCCTGGAAGATGCCATCAACTGTGTCCATGGTTTGGATCACACCCTTGGCCAGTTGAACCAGGAGCGTACAGAACTGGAAGCAAAAAAGAAAGACTTGATGGAAAAAGCACAGAAAATCGAGCCGTTCCAGGATCTGCACTGCAATCTTTCCTCCATTCTGGATTTCCACTTTATTAAATTCAGATTCGGAAAGATCACAAAAGAGTATTACAACAAATTTGAGAGCTACTGCTATGAGAACAGCGATACGGTATTCTACCGCTGCCATTCCGATGAGCAGTATGTATGGGGCATTTACTTCTGCCCAAGAGATCAGGTCACGAAAGTGGACGCCGTATTCTCATCCCTGCACTTCGAAAGAATCTACGTTCCGGACGAGTACAGCGGAACGCCGGAGGATGCTTACGCAGCACTTCAGGCAGAAATCAAAAAGACAGACGATGCACTCAGCGAGTGCTCACGGAAACTGGCAAAATGCCTTTCGGATTCCGCAGAGGATCTGGTTGCAGCAAAAGAGCAGCTAGAGCAGCTCTCCGGCAACTTTGATGTCCGTCGCCTGGCAGCCTGCACGAAATCCAAGAAGGAAACCTTCTATATTCTGTGCGGCTGGATGTCGGAAAAAGATGCCGCTTCCTTCCAGAAGGACATCGAAAATGACACAAATCTCTTCTGCTTCATCGAGGATGATGCAAACAACGTTCTGCGTCAGCCGCCGACAAAGCTGAAAAATCCGAAAATCTTCCGTCCGTTTGAGATGTACGTGAAGATGTACGGACTGCCAAATTACAATGAAATTGACCCTACGATTATCGTAGGACTCACCTATGCCTTTATTTTCGGAATCATGTTTGCCGATGTAGGACAGGGATTGTGTCTGCTGATTGGCGGCGCACTGCTGTACCACTACAAGAAGATGGATCTGGCAGCGATCATGAGTACCTGCGCGGTATTCTCTGTGATCTTCGGATTCTTGTTCGGCAGCTTCTTCGGATTTGAGAATGTCATACCGGCCCTCTGGCTGCATCCGAAGGAAGCGATGACAACGCTTCCGTTCATCGGTTCGATGAACACCGTATTTGTCGCAGCGGTTGCATTTGGTATGTTCATGATTCTGACAGGAATGGTTCTGCATATGATCAATGCAGCAAGAAACCATAAGCTCGGCGAGCTTCTGTTCAGCCAGAACTCCCTGGCAGGCTTCATTTTCTACGGAGCCCTTGCCGTTACACTCGTTCTCCTGTTCAGCGGCCATAAAGCTCCGGCTGTCGGCGTGATGGTAGTCATGTTCGGTATTCCGCTTCTTGCGATCTTCTTAAAAGAGCCACTGGAGCGTATGGTAGAGAAGAAGGGCAATGCATTTCCGGAGACCGGAAAGGGAATGTTCTTTGTACAGGCATTCTTCGAACTCTTCGATGTGCTTTTGAGCTACTTCTCCAACACAATTTCCTTTGTCCGTGTCGGCGCATATGCAGTCAGCCATGCGGCTATGATGGAGGTTGTCCTGATGCTCGGCGGAGCAACAGGCGGCGGCAGCATCAGCTGGCCGGTTATTGTTCTCGGAAATGTCTTCGTTGCCTGCCTTGAGGCACTGCTGGTAGCGATCCAGGTACTGCGTCTGGAGTATTACGAGATGTTCAGCCGGTTCTATGAAGGAGACGGAAAACCGTTTGTTCCGTTTTTGAAAAAAGGCGAGAAATAAAAGAGGATTCAGAGCCATGCAAAATGGAAGCGAATATGGCGGGAAGCTGTATCGGGAAAAAGTGAAAATGGCTCCGGATCGCAGCAAAGAGTAAATTTAATGAATTAACTTCAGGAGGAAAACTATTATGAACTCAGCATTTGTACAGGTACTTACTGCAATCGCAATGGTATTAACCATCGTTGTTCCTATGACTTATTACTTCAAAGGTGAGCACAACAAAAATCGTTACAAAAAATCTCTGGCAGCCAATGTAAGCGGCTTCTTCGGCCTTCTGCTGATCGCAACCGTTGTTTCCTTCGCAGGCGCAACAACTGCATCTGCTGCAACAGAAGCAGGCGCTGGTCTTGCAACCGGTCTTGGTTACATCGGTGCAGCTCTTGTTACAGGTCTTTCCGGTATTGGTTCCGGTATCGCCGTTGCATCTTCCGCAAGCGCAGCTCTTGGAGCAATCAGCGAAGACGGCAGCATCTTTGGTAAATCCATGATCTTCGTAGCTATGGCCGAAGGTATCGCTCTGTATGGTCTGATCATCTCCTTCATGATTCTTGGTAAACTTTGATTCCAAAACCGGAAGGTATTGATCTTCACCTTAAGTTGGAGGAATCATAAATGAAAATGTTCTTGATCAGTGATAACGTAGACACTCAGACGGGCATGCGCCTGGCCGGAGTGGAAGGCGTTGTCGTTCATGAGCGCGAGGAGCTTTATGATACACTGCAGAAAACACTGGCAGACAAAGAGATCGGAATTATTCTCCTTACAGAAAAGTTCGGGAAGGAATTCCCGGACATTCTGGAGGATGTCCGCCTCAACCATAAGCTTCCGCTGCTCATTGAAATTCCGGACCGTCACGGTACCGGAAGAGCGCCGGACTTTATCACTTCCTTTGTAAATGAATCTATTGGATTAAAACTGTAAGAATGCCCTGGAGGTGACACACATTGACTACTGAGGAGAAACTTCAGAATTTTTATAATCATTCCCTGGACAGTGCAAACCGTGAAGCAGAACGTGTGATCGGCGATCACCAGAAAGCTCTGGATAAGATCTTCGAGGAGCATAAAGCAACCGCAAGACGTCAGGCAGAAGAAGAAGTTGCTGCCGAGACCGAGAAAGCAAAACGTGATGTCAATAAGACACTGTCTGCGGATCAGCTTCATATCAGACGAAAGCTGTCCCGTAAAAATCTGGAATTAAAAGAAAAACTGTTTAAAGAAGTTCGTGAAAAACTTACCGCTTATAAAAAGGATCCATCCTATGAGGAGTATCTGGAGCGCA
This sequence comes from Blautia sp. AM28-27, assembly GCF_003480905.1. Classification (NCBI taxonomy): domain Bacteria; kingdom Bacillati; phylum Bacillota; class Clostridia; order Lachnospirales; family Lachnospiraceae; genus Blautia; species Blautia sp. AM28-27. The sequence goes on along the minus strand of NZ_QUJK01000015.1, from coordinate 27,667 downwards.
AAATCCGCGAAGCCGTTACATTTGCCGGAAACGACAAGCTGACCTTATATCTGGATCCGTCAGACGAAGCTCATAAGGCTTCCCTGGAGCAGAAACTCTCCGTAACCCTTACCATTTCGGCCATGCCGTTCCTTGGCGGCGTGCGCGCGGTCATTCCGGAGAAAAATATTCTGATCGATAATTCCTTCGAGACCCTTCTGAATGAAGAGCGGGAGAATTTCATCTTTCACGGAGGTGTAGAGCATGAATAAAACCGGAGTTATCTATGGAATCAACGGTCCGGTCGTATATCTGAAAGGAAACACCGGATTTAAAATGTCCGAGATGGTTTACGTTGGTAAAGAACGTCTGGTCGGCGAGGTTATTGCCCTGACAAAGGATACCACTACAGTACAGGTTTTCGAGGAAACCACAGGACTGAAACCAGGCGAAACAGTTACCGCATCCGGAGATGCCCTCTCTGTTACATTGGGACCTGGAATCCTGAACAACATTTTTGACGGTATTGAGCGTCCGCTGTCCGAGATTGCAAAGCAGTCCGGTAAATACATCAGCCGCGGCCTTACCGTAGATTCTCTGGATACAGAGAAAAAATGGGATGTCCATGTAACTGTTTCGGAAGGCGAAGAGCTGATGGGCGGCGCAATCATTGCAGAAACACAGGAAACCCGTTCCATCGTTCACAAATCGATGGTTCCGCCGGATGTCAACGGCACGGTTATCTGGGCTGCCAAAGACGGAAAGTATACCATTCTTGACCCGATTGTAAAACTGAAACTGGAAGACGGCACCGAAAAAGAGATCACACTGGCACAGAAATGGCCGATCCGTGTACCGCGTCCAACCCTGAAAAGATATCCGGCATCCGTTCCGCTGATCACAGGACAGCGTATCCTGGATACGATGTTCCCGATCGCAAAAGGCGGCACAGCAGCCATCCCTGGCGGATTCGGTACCGGAAAAACCATGACCCAGCACCAGATCGCAAAATGGTCTGATGCCGATATCATCATCTATATCGGATGTGGAGAGCGTGGAAACGAGATGACACAGGTTCTGGAGGAGTTCCAGGAACTGATCGACCCGAAGAGCGGCAACCCGCTGATGGATCGTACCACCCTGATCGCCAACACATCCAACATGCCTGTTGCAGCCCGTGAGGCATCTCTGTATTCCGGACTGACACTGGCTGAGTATTACCGCGATATGGGCTATGATGTAGCAATCATGGCAGACTCTACATCCCGTTGGGCAGAGGCACTCCGTGAGCTGTCCGGCCGTCTGGAGGAAATGCCTGCCGAGGAAGGTTTCCCGGCATACCTGGCATCCCGTCTGTCCGCTTTCTATGAGCGTGCCGGCATGATGCAGACCCTTTGCGGCGCAGAGGGAAGCGTATCCATCATCGGAGCCGTATCTCCGCAGGGTGGTGACTTCTCCGAGCCTGTTACCATGAACACCAAACGTTTCGTCCGCTGCTTCTGGGGACTGGACAAATCTCTGGCTTACGCCCGTCATTTCCCGGCGATCCACTGGCTGACCAGCTACAGTGAATACCTGCAGGATCTGTCGCCGTGGTACAAAGATCACGTAAACAAAAACTTTGTAGATATGCGGAACCAGTTAATGGGAATCCTGAACTCCGAGAGCTCCCTGATGGAAATTGTAAAACTGATCGGTAGCGATGTTCTTCCGGATGACCAGAAGCTGACCCTGGAAATCGCCAGAGTTATTCGACTGGGCTTCCTGCAGCAGAACGCATTCCATCCGGATGACACCTGCGTATCTCTGGAAAAACAGTACAAGATGATGGAAGTTATTCTTTATCTGTACAAGAAATCCAAAGCGCTCGTGACGATGGGCATGCCAATGTCCGTACTGAAAGAGGACAAGATCTTCGACCGCGTCGTTTCTATTAAATACGATGTACCGAATGACCGTCTGGATCTGTTTGACACATACAAAAAAGATATCGACACCTTCTACGATAAGGTACTCGAGAAGAATGGTTAAGGAGGGAATTCATCATGGCAATTGAATATTTAGGCCTTAGTGAGGTCAATGGCCCTCTGGTTGTTCTGGAAGGTGTAAAAAATGCTTCCTACGAGGAAATCGTAGAATTTACCGTAGACGGCAATGAGAAAAAACTGGGACGTATCGTTGCTGTATACGAAGACAAAGCCGTTATTCAGGTATTTGAGGGAACTTCGAGCATGTCTCTTACCAATACCCATACCCGTCTGACCGGACATCCGATGGAGATCGGACTTTCCGAAGAAATCCTTGGACGTACCTTCGACGGTATCGGAAAACCGATCGACCGCATGGGACCAATTGACGCAGAGGTAAGAAGAAACGTCAACGGCCTGCCGCTGAACCCGGTTACCCGTAAATACCCAAGAAACTATATCCATACCGGTATTTCTGCAATCGACGGTCTGACTACCCTGATTCGTGGCCAGAAGCTGCCAATCTTCTCCGGAAACGGACTTCCGCACGACCAGCTGGCAGCACAGATCGTACAGCAGGCATCCCTTGGAGATTCTGATGAGAAGTTTGCAATCGTATTTGCCGCTATGGGTGTTAAATACGACGTAGCAGAGTTCTTCCGCCGGACCTTTGAGGAAAGCGGTGTATCTGACCACGTTGTTATGTTCCTGAACCTGGCAAACGACCCGGTTGTAGAGCGTCTGATCACTCCGAAGGTAGCGCTGACAGCTGCCGAGTACCTTGCATTCGAGAAAGGCATGCATATCCTGGTTATCCTGACCGATATCACATCCTTCTGCGAGGCTATGCGTGAGGTTTCCTCCTCCCGTGGAGAGATTCCTTCCCGTAAAGGTTATCCTGGATACCTGTACAGTGAGCTGGCTACGCTGTATGAGCGCGCCGGAATCGTACAGGGTGTAGAGGGATCCGTAACACAGATTCCGATCCTGACCATGCCAAACGATGATATCACGCACCCGATCCCTGACCTGACCGGTTACATCACCGAGGGTCAGATCGTACTGGACCGTCAGCTTCACGGCCAGTCTATTTACCCGCCAATCAGCGTACTGCCGAGTCTTTCCCGTCTGATGAAGGATGGTATCGGTGAGGGCTACACAAGAGCCGATCATCAGGACGTAGCGAACCAGCTGTTCTCCTGCTATGCAAAGGTAGGAGATGCGCGTTCCCTGGCATCCGTTATCGGTGAGGATGAGCTTTCTCCGATCGATAAACAGTACCTGGTATTCGGTAATGAATTCGAGCATGAATTCATCGGCCAGGGAATGGATGAAAACCGTTCCATGGAAGATACGCTGAACAAGGCATGGGAGCTTCTTGGACTGCTTCCGAGAGAAGAGCTCGACCGTGTCAACACCAAGGTTCTGGATCAGTATTATCATCCGACCACCATTGATGCAGTAGCAAAAGCAAAGGCAGAAGCCGATGCCATGAATGAGTAAGCGAGAGGAGTGAGATCGGAATGGACCCGAATACCTTTCCTACCAAGGGAAACCTGATTCTTGCAAAGAACTCTCTGAAACTTGCCCACATGGGTTACGAGCTGATGGACAAGAAGCGGAATATTCTGATCCGCGAGCTCATGGGCCTGATCGATGAGGCAAAGGATATTCAGCGTCAGATTGATGTGACGTTCCGCGAAGCATATGCGGCGCTGCAGATTGCGAACATGGAGATCGGTATCACCAACGTACAGACCGTGTCCTATACCGTTCCGGTGGAGGAATCTATCCGGATCAAGACAAGGAGTATCATGGGCGTGGAAATTCCGCTGGTAGAGGCTGATCCGTCCGGACAGGCCCCGACTTATGCTTACTACAGCACGAAGGAGTCCCTGGATCAGGCAAGACAGGCCTTTGAAAAAGTAAAAGACCTGACCTTAAACCTTTCCATGATAGAGAACTCGGCGTACCGCCTTGCTGCGGCAATCAAGAAAACACAGAAGCGTGCCAACGCGCTGAAGAACATCACGATTCCGCATTACACCCAGCTGTCCAAGGATATCGCGGACGCACTGGAGGAGAAGGAGCGCGAGGAGTTCACACGACTGAAGGTCATCAAACAGAGAAAGAACAAGGCAAGCTGATAAGGCTTTCCCGGAATAGAGATGAAAAACCCGCTTGGGCCGCGAAGAGATTTGCGGTGCCGGGCGGGTTTTTATGTGTCATGCAAAAAATATGTTTTTGGCTGCACTTTTTGTGCAAAAATTTTATAAAAATTTTCTATCTTTTTAAAACGGTCTTTGCTATAATACGTAAGGCGATTGTAAAGAAAAGTTAAGATTTTGTAAGCTGTAATGCTTTTTGGAGGTAGGAAGATGAAACACAAGAAACAGAAAAAAACGAAAAAAGCAGGGCGCATTCTGCTGGCTGTGTTTGCAGTGTTGATCGGAACGCTTGGCGTGCTGCTGTTTACGTCCGAGCGCTGGATGCGGAAAACATGGCCGAATCTGAGCATGGAAGAGCTTGTTTACCAGTTAAAGGCCCCGATTGCCGGAACCAGCCATGATCTTCTGATGAGTTATGTCTGCTCAAGTGCGCTGATCGCAGCGGCAGCACTCATCCTTCTGATTCTGGTCAGCATTTTTCTTCGGGAAAAACGCAAAGCCCATGTGGCGTTCGGGATGATCTGTATCGCGGCAGGAGCCGCCAGCATCGTCTATTCCATCAATGACGTGTGGGCAGCACTGGACGTAAAAGAATATCTGAAAAATCAGAGCACGTACAATACCGTGGTAGAAGACAACTACGTAGATCCGGACCGCGTGAATATCACGTTCCCGGAACAGAAACGAAATCTGATCTATCTCTATCTGGAATCCATGGAGAGCACCTACGCAGACAAAGCTTCCGGCGGAGCATTCGATAAAAACTATATCCCGGAGCTGACCCAGCTTGCCACAGACAACATCAGTTTTTCCAATTCGGAGCTGCTCGGCGGCGGCCAGCCTACCGTAAACGCAACCTGGACCATTGCCGGAATTTTCGCACAGACCTCCGGTCTGCCTCTCAGCATCGGAATCCAGCGAAATGAGATGGCATATCAGGCCAGCTTCTTCCCGGAAATCAATACCCTGGGTGATGTCCTGGCGGATGAAGGCTACAAGCAGTATTTCTTCATCGGTTCAATCGGACAGTTCGGCGGCCGGGAAGAGTACTTTAAAGAGCACGGCGACTACGAAGTAGACGATTACAACTGGGCTATGGAAAAAGGCCTGATCCCGGAAGGATATTACGAATGGTGGGGCTATGAGGATGAAAAACTCTTTTCCTTTGCCAAAGACCGTCTGACCGAAATCGCAGCAGAGGGAGAGCCGTTCAACTTCACCATGCTGACCGCAGACACCCATTTTGAGGATGGATATCCGTGTGAGCTCTGCGATGAAGAAAACGACGGTGACAACCAGTACGGAATGGTTCTGCACTGCTCCAGCAAGCAGGTCACCGAGTTCGTTTCCTGGATTCAGCAGCAGGATTTCTACGAGAACACAACGATCGTAATTTCTGGCGACCATCTGACGATGGATTCCGATTTCTGTGAGAACATTGATCCGGACTACACCAGAACCGTATACAACGTGATCATCAACTCCCCGATCCAGCCGCAGCAGGAGAAAAACAGAAGTTTCACCACCATGGACATGTTCCCGACCACCATCGCAAGTCTCGGAGCTACCATTGAGGGTGACCGCCTCGGTCTTGGAACGAACCTGTTTTCAGGTGAACAGACGCTTGCAGAGAAGCTGACCTTCGACCAGCTCAATGATGATCTCTCCCAGAAATCCAAATTCTTCGAAAAAATGGAAGAGCAGGTAACCTCCATCTGGACCAAAACCGATGAGGGCTGGAAGTTCTACATCGAAGACGAAGACCGATGGGCCAAAAGCGAATGGGTTTCCCTGAACCCGCACCGCTATGCAAACGACACCGAGCAGAGATATTACATTGACGCAAACGGCTACGCCGTAAAAGGATGGAAACTGATCGACGGAAAATGGTATTACTTCTCCACACAGGGCAGCTACCGCCTCCTCGAAGGACCGTGCGACGAACCGTTTGAGGTGGATGAGTCGCAGTATTCTTAAAAAATAAAAAAGAGAAGGATTTTCGGCAGCAAAAAGCCGGGAATCCTTCTTTTTTTAATGCAGAATTGTGCCGCTCCGCCTTTTGGCGGAATTTTCTGCATTTTTTGGTACAAAACGTATAAAGATTGTGAAATAAATAATTATCAATTGAATCATCTTACAAAACATGGTAAAATATGGCTATCAATCGGCGGACAAAGCGGAAAAAAGAAAGGGGATTTGAAAACAATGGGTTACAAATCAGACATTGAAATTGCACAGGAATGTACCATGCAGCCGATCACAGCGATCGCAGAAAAAGCAGGTATTGATGACAAATATCTGGAGCAGTACGGAAAGTACAAAGCAAAAATTGATTACAACCTGTTAAAAGACACCGATGCGGAGGATGGAAAACTGATCCTTGTTACAGCGATCAACCCGACACCGGCAGGAGAAGGAAAAACAACAACATCCGTAGGACTGGTAGACGGACTTTCCAAAATCGGCAAAAAAGCAATGGTTGCACTTCGTGAGCCATCCCTTGGACCGGTATTCGGCGTAAAGGGCGGAGCAGCAGGCGGCGGATACGCACAGGTTGTTCCGATGGAGGATATCAACCTTCACTTCACCGGTGACTTCCATGCAATCGGCGCAGCAAACAACCTGCTGGCAGCTATGATCGACAACCACATTTTCCAGGGCAACGCTCTGAATATCGATCCGAGAAAGATCACCTGGAAACGATGCGTAGATATGAATGACCGTCAGCTTCGAAGCGTTGTAGACGGCCTTGGCGGAAAGACAAACGGAATGCCAAGAGAAGACGGCTACGATATCACCGTAGCATCTGAGATCATGGCAGTTCTGTGTCTGGCAAGCGACATCTCAGATCTGAAAGAAAGACTTTCCAGAATCATTATCGGATATACCTACGGAAAAGTAGCTGAGCAGAAACCGGTAACCGCAGGCGATCTGCACGCAGAAGGCGCTATGGCAGCACTCTTAAAAGACGCTCTGAAACCAAACCTGGTACAGACTCTGGAAGGAACACCGGCCATTGTTCACGGCGGACCATTCGCAAACATCGCACATGGCTGCAACTCTGTAACAGCAACCAAAATGTGCCTGAAATTAGCAGATTACACTATCACAGAGGCAGGCTTCGGTGCTGACCTTGGTGCTGAGAAATTCCTCGACATCAAATGCCGTATGGCAGGCCTGAAACCGAACGCAGTTGTAGTCGTAGCAACCGTTCGTGCCCTGAAATACAACGGCGGCGTTCCGAAAGCAGAACTGAACGGCGAGAACCTGGAAGCTCTGGAGAAAGGTATGCCGAACCTTCTGAAACACGTAAGCAACATCACAAACGTATACAAACTGCCATGTGTCGTTGCCATCAATGCATTCCCGACCGATACCGAAGCAGAGCTGAAGCTGGTTGAGGAGAAATGCAAAGAGCTCGGTGTTAACGTTGTTCTGTCCGAGGTATGGGCAAAAGGCGGCGAGGGCGGCGTAGCCCTGGCAGAAGAAGTTGTCCGTCTCTGCGAGCAGCCGAACGATTTCACCTATGCATACGATCTGGAAGGCTCCATCGAAGAGAAACTGAACGCCATCGTTCAGAAGATCTACGGCGGAAGCAGAGTGGTTCTGACCGCAAATGCACAGAAACAGGCAAAACAGTTAGAGGCTCTCGGATTTGGCAACTGCCCGATCTGTATGGCAAAAACCCAGTACAGCCTGACCGATGATCAGACCAAACTCGGCGCACCGACCGGATTCGAAGTTACCGTACGTAACCTGAAAATCTCCGCTGGTGCAGGCTTCATCGTAGCCCTGACCGGTGACATCATGACCATGCCAGGTCTGCCGAAAGTTCCGGCAGCAGAGCGTATCGATGTAGACGCTACTGGAAAGATTACAGGATTGTTCTAATAACACAGGATATTGTCTTGAAAAGACAGAATAAAGCGTGAAATAAAACACAGAAAAAAAGAGACATTCCTTCGTGAATGTCTCTTTTTTTGCTAAGCATATCAAAACTGGTCCAGTGGACCAATTTTGATTAGTTTTTATTGCAAAATATTACAAAAGATAATATAATTTCTAATGATAACATGGAGAGAAAAGCAGATATAATATAGTAAGGGAGTTACTTGCCAATGACATCGAAGAAAAAATTGAGAAGTCTTCTGGGCGGTACACTTTTTATGGTGCTGATGCTCAGCGTACATCCGACGACTGTTTCCGCGAGTGCTGTGGGGAGCAGCACGGTGATGGACCAGTCTGTGGAGACAGAGGATCAGCAGAGCGGGATACAGAGTGAAACGCAGACACAGGCTTCACAGGACAGCGGTGCTGCTGTGCGGGCCAGTCAGAATGGCTGGGTTAAGGCAGGCGACAGCGGCTGGTATTTTTATGAGAACGGACAGCTGAAAACAGGATGGCTTTACCGGAATGGAAACTGGTACTGGCTGGATCCGGACCGGAACGGCCGCATGGCAGAAAACAGCTGGTTCACATACGATAATAATCTTTATTATGCCAAGGGAGACGGAGCAATCTATAAAAATGGTTTTCAGGAAGTAGATGGAAACCTTTATTATTTCCAGAGCTGGGGCGGCATTCAGAGAAATGTGTATCTCAGCATCAGCGGAAAAATGTATTATGTACAGGAAAATGGTATCGTTGCCCGTGGAATAGTCAGAACAATGAATGGACATGGTGATCTCTGCGCATTTGATGATACTACGGGAGCGCAGATCACACAAAAAGGCTGGCTGAAAAAAGGCACATCATATTATTGGGTAAGAGAAGACGGCGTCCTGCAGACCGGCTGGCTGCTGTACGATGATAACTGGTACTGGTTTGATGATAATGGTGTCATGATGACATCCGGCTGGAAAGAAATCAACAACAATCTGTATTACTTCCGGAGCTGGGGCGGCATTTATAAAAACGGTTTCCAGAGCATCGGAGGAAACGAGTATTATTTCCAGAGCTGGGGTGGTGTATATCGAAACACCTTCTTTACCGTAAAAGGGAAAACCTACATAGCGCAGAATGACGGATCGATCTATCATGCCAGCCAGACCGGCTGGGTTCAGCTGGGAGATCAGACTTACTGGATTAATCAGGATGGTTCTGTTCAGACCGGCTGGCTGAAGCTGGAAGGCAAATGGTACTGGCTGAAAGCGGACGGCACACGTGCTGCATCTGAATGGATCACGTATGACAACAACCGATACTATTTTGATGGTGACGGTGTGATGTACACCGGAATGAAAGAGGTTGACGGAGCAAGATATTATTTCCACAGCTGGGGCGGCGTTTACCATAACGAATCTTTTACCTGGCAGGGAAAGAAATACTGGGCAAAGGATGACGGAACCTTCTATACAGGTGTCTGCGATATCAATGGAAAGAAATACTATTTTCTGGAAGACGGCGAGCAGATTACAAAAGAGGGCTGGTATCTGACCAATGGAACGTATTACTGGATCAACAAGGATACGTCGCTTCAGACCGGCTGGGTGAAATATGACAACAACTGGTACTGGATGAAAGAAGACGGTACGATGGCATCGTCTGAATGGATCACCTACGACAAAAACCGCTACTATTTCCGAAGCTGGGGCGGCATGTACACCGGAATTCATACCATCGGCGGAACAAAATACGCATTCCAGAGCTGGGGCGGTCTGTACCATGATCAGACATTTACCATCGGCGGTAAAACATACTATGCCAATTCAGATGGAACATTTGCCACCGGCTGGGTGCAGAACGGCGGAAAAACGTATTATTTCGATGAGGACGGCACAAGCCATACGGGCTGGCTGCTTCTGGACGGAACGCATTACTGGATCAACGCCAATGGAACCAGAAGAGATGACGAGCTGTTTCAGTACGACGGAAACTATTATTATGTAGACAAAAACGGCGTTATGGCGACAAGCGGCTGGGTATACTGGGATTATAACTATTATTATCCGAGAAGCTGGGGCGGCATGTACAAGAATGCGTTTATTACCTATGATAATAACCTCTATTACCTTGGATCTGACTCGAAAATGGCAATCGGCTGGCAGTCGATTGGCGGAAATACATACTATTTCCGAAACTGGGGCGGCATGATAACCGGAAAACAGGTGATCGACGGAAAAACGTATGTGTTCGATGAGGACGGCAAGCTGGTACAGAGTCCGGACGGATTTGAACCGTCCGCGCAGATCGGTGTCCGCACCGTACGGAACTTTCTGAAAAATGCACTGCTTCCGCTTGGAAACACCCTGTATATCTGGGGAGGCGGCCACACAGACGCAGAGGCAGAGAGTTACGGCGTCAATGCGCAGTGGAAACAATTCTTCAATACACAGAATTCCACCTACAACTATTCCGATCATCTGTATGAGTACGGAAAAGGTCTTGACTGTTCCGGCTATGTCGGATGGACCGCACATCAGGTGACGAAAGAGTATGCAACGACAACCTCCACTGGAATGCCGGCCTACTTTGCAAGAAAAGGCTGGGGAACCTGCGTGACAGGCGATACGTCCCAGAAATTTACGCCGGGTGATGTGGTCAGCAAGAGCGGTCATGTCTGGATTGTCATTGGCCAGTGCTCGGACGGCAGCGTGGTTGTCATTCATGCGACACCGCCGTATATTCAGCTTGGCGGAACCGTTTCTTCAACAGGAAGCATTAACAGTGAAGCTATTGAGCTGGCAAATGAATACATGAAAATGTATTATCCGGTTGCGTATGAGCGGTATGGTGTAAAAGTTCTTGACCGGTCCTATCTGACCGGTGTGAATCATTTCACCTGGAGCAACAGTATCTTAAGTGACAGTGAAGGCTACCGCAGGAAGAAACCGGCAGAAATCCTGAACGATCTGTTCCAGTAAAATATCTTCTATAAAAAATAAGAGAGAATACAAAAAAACTTTGTAGTTCGTGTATTCTCTCTTTCTTTTTGCGCTGGAATTGTCTATACTAGAAGGTGCGTGAAAGACGCAGATCAGAAATACAAAAGAAAAAATCTGGAAAATAAAAATACAAGGGGAGTAAACATGCGAAAGAGCTGGAAATGGGCGCTCTGTCTTGGCGCAGTGTCGTTGCTGCTGCTGGGCGGCTGCGGAAAAGAAAAGACGGAACCAGTGGATCTGGTGCTGGTAACCGACGGCAGTGAGGTAGCTTCCGATGCCGTGTATCAGTCAGCATGGAACGGTCTTGCGCAGTATGGAGACGAGAGCGGTCTGAAATATGAAGCAAGTGTTCCGGCAGGACGGACAACAGAGGACTATGAAAACACCATCAAAGAGGCGGCGCAGAAGGGAGCATCCGTTATCGTCTGTGCCGGAACGAGCATGAGCCGCGCCGTTTACGATGCACAGCGCGACTGGAAGGATGTCCGTTTTCTGCTGCTGGAGGCAGAACCGGTCAGTGAGAGCGGCCGCAGCCGTCTCCGCGGAAATACAGAAAGCCTGGAAATTGATGTATCAGAGGCCGGCTACCTGGCAGGATATGCGGCAGTACAGGCCGGCTACACGCACCTGGGCTATATCGGACAGAAAAACGAAGAGAACGGAACAAAGTACGGGACAGGTTATGCACTCGGTGCAGAGGCGGCCGCTGCGGATCTGGGACTTGGAGAAAACAGCATCACGCTGGATTATACGTATCGGAAAAGCAGCAGCGTATCACCGTCGTATTTGGAAAAAATCAAAAGCTGGTATGGTGAGGGCGGACAGATTCTCTTCTCGGACGGTGCATCGTATCAGAATGTACTTGGCGCAGCAGCATCTGCGGCAGGCGGAGCACTGATCGCAAACGGCGGCGTGGAGGAGTACGCCAATGCCGTGTTGAAAGTACGTCTGGATTATGGAACTGCAGTTTACAATGCGTTAAAAGAAATGAAACAAAAGGATTTTGAAGGCGGGAAAATTGTAACGCGCGGCGTGACCAATCAGGAAATCAGTCTGGAATGGAATCAGGATGCGGTGCCGTACTTTACAGAGGATCAGTACCGGGCACTCTGTGCGAAATTCTCCGCAGAGGACTTTTCAATCCCTGACGGCGATGCGCTTTCCTCGCCGGATCAATACAAATTGAGTTGTGTGAGTGTACAGAAGGTAAAATAACATGTATCGTTACTGTTCACGAATTGTTTACAAAAAGTCGGGATATTTTTCCTTGCATCCATTTGTGAATTGTGATATTATGTAAAAGAATTGGGAAAAATATTTCAAAATTGTTACAGAATAATTGAATTTCTAAGAAACAGGGAAACCTGAAACAAAGAAACCTACATACAACGAATCAATTTGGGAGTGAAAGAATGAGAAAAAAATTTCTTGCCTTAAGTTTAGCAGTGATCGTAAGTGCAGCTCAGGTAATGACAGTAAGCGCCTCGAAACAGGAGCAGTTACAGCAGCAGCAGGCAGCACAGGCAGAGACCAGCGCACAGCTTGACAACGCAAAAGCAGAAATCGACGATCTGGAAACCAAAAAGAATCAGATTACCGGCGAGATTGATGACCTGGACGCACAGCTTGTCGTAACCATGGCATCCGTGGAAAATCTGAAAAATGAAATTGCAGAGAAACAGACAGAAATTGAAACAACACAGGAAAAACTGGCACAGTCCCAGGCTGAAGAGGACGAGCAGTACGAGCTGATGAAAAAACGAATCCAGTTCCTCTATGAGAGCGGCGGAGACAACGGCTGGGCAGCACTTCTTCTGGAGGGAAAAGATTTAAGCAGCATTCTCAACCAGGCTGAGTACACCCAGAAATTATACAAATACGACAGAGAGTGCCTGCAGGAGTACATGGATCTTGTACAGCAGGTAACAGACTACAGCAATCAGCTTGCAGATGAAAAAGCAGATCTCGAAGCCAGTGAGGCAGAGCAGGAAGCACAGCAGCAGTCCCTTGAGGCAATGCTTGAGCAGAAAAAAGCCGTTTCCGATGACTACGAAAACCAGATCGCAGACCTGAACGACATGGCTGCACAGTACAACGCAGTACTGGCAGAGCAGAACGCAAAGATCCAGCAGATCCAGGAGGAGATTGCAGCCGAAGAGGCAGCAAGAAAAGCCGAAGAGGCCCGTCAGGCAGCAGAAGCAGCCGAGGCAGCCCGCCAGGCAGAAGCAGCAAGACAGGCAGCAGCAGAAGCAGCCGCAAGCAGTGCTGCAAATAATACAACAACGGCAGACAACACACCGTCCAGCACAGGAAGCTCCACCACGACAACAACACCGTCTAACGGAGGAAGCTCTTACGATGATTCTTCGTCCAGCGATACCAGCAGCTCGGATGATTCCAGCAGCTCCAGCAGCACCGGAAGCGCAACCGGAAGTGCCATCGTATCCTATGCAACCCAGTTTATTGGAAATCCATACGTATGGGGCGGCACAAGCCTTACCAACGGAGCTGACTGCTCTGGTTTTATCATGAGCGTTTACGCACACTTCGGATACGACCTTCCGCATTCCTCCAGTGCACTGCGTGGTGTAGGACGCGGTGTATCTTATGCAGAGGCTCAGCCGGGCGATATTATCTGCTACAGCGGCCACGTAGCCATCTACATCGGCGGCGGTGCAATCGTACACGCAAGCAATGAGCGCGACGGTATCAAGATCAGCAGCAACGCAGCGTATACCACGATTCTTGCGGTAAGACGTGTGGTTTAAAAAAGAATTACATAGTAAGAATTTTCAGATCCCGGGAGAGAAAAATCCCGGGATCTTTTGCGTTTTGCTTAAAATTGAGTGCATTCGCGTTAAAACTGTGATATACTAAAGCACATCGGAGATACAAGGGCGTATTGACCAACAGAAGGTCAGTATGCCCTTTTGCTTGTTAGGAAGAAGGGAGAATCGTTATGAAACTGGAAAATTATTTTCGTCGTTTCGGTATTCGGAACGGATCTGGTGCGGAAAGTAGCGTCAGTGCTGTCCATCTGCATTATTGCCGGTCTGCTGATCGTCTACGTCCCGAACATCATCGCCGGAGCCGGAAAGATCGGCGATACTGTAAACGCCATGAAAACCGCAGACCTCCCATTCGGCAAAGCCCTGTACGCCGCATTCCTCTACGGAACCTTCCAGCTTGCCAATGTCGCAGTCTTCGTCCAGCATGCCAAATCCTTCGAAAAACCGCAGGATGCCGGAAAGAGCATGGCAGTCGGTGCCGTATTAAATGCCCTTCTGATGATCATGGTCGTCCTCGGAATCATGACCGTATACCAGAACCCGGAAATGATCCAGCAGAGCGTCCCGACATTATTTATGGTTCAGCAGGGCGTCGGCAGTAAATTCATGACACCGCTGATTTCCGTACTGATCATCCTCGGTGCCGTATCCACAGCCGTCAACATGGTTGCCGCCATGGTCAAACGAATCCACGCCGGTCTCGCTGAACGAAGCAGCAGAACAGAAACCGCAGGCAAAATCAGCCGCACCCAGATCCTTGCCGCGCTTGTCTGCTGCATCGCGGACTTCCTTATCGCACAGTTTGGTCTGCTGACGCTGATCCAGAAGGTGTACAGCATCCTGGCATACCTGGCAATCCCGGTCATCTTGGTGCCGTACGTGGTGCACATGGCGGTGATGCGGTTTGATACGAAAAAATAGAAAAGAACAATAAAAAATTTGTAACAAAAATTTACACCGCAGAAAGAGAGATTTGCTTCTGGAGAATGGAAGTATTTCGCAGACAGCAGAAAAAAGAAGATTCATGCAGAGCAGATGTGAGTCATAAAGAAATGACATGCGTCTGCCTTTTTTCTGTGCGTCTGGCAGAGTATGTGTCGGTGACAAAGCAGAAAACAGGAACTCTTCTTTGGGACTCGATTGTGCCGTCAAAATATGGTATACTGCAAAAAGGATCAAAAAGCGGATATTGATATTTCACGGGAGGGGAAGAAGATGAAAAATGCACCGGCTTATGTGAAGGTTTACAGCAGACTGAAAAACGAGATCAATAAGGGAACATATCCTGTCGGGGGATTTCTGCCGAAGGAGTGTGAACTGGAGAAAATCTATCAGGTCAGCCGTACTACGGTACGGAATGCAGTAAAGATGCTGGTGCAGGAGGGACTGGTTGAGGTTCGCCAGGGTTCTGGAACGAGGGTGCTGAATCATAAGGCAATTCAGAATTATAACAAGGTCACATCGGTCACGGAATCCCTGATGAAAAAAGGATATCGGGTAACGACGTCAGATATGATGATCGACATCATTTCGGCGGACAAACAGCTCGCCGATGAACTGGAAATTCCGGAGGGAACCAGCGTGGCGAGGATTCAGCGGCTGCAGCTTGCGGATGAAGAGCCTGTTACGCTGATGGAAAATTATATCGAATATGCGAAAGTCCCTGGCATCGAGGCGTATGAGAATCAGTTTGTAGCGCTGTATCAGTTTCTGGAGGAGAAATTCGGCTTGCAGATTGATGAGACACGAGACAGAATTTCAGCGAAATCCGCGACCTTTATGGAAGCCCAGGTTCTGAAAACGGAGCCGAAGGATGCGCTTCTTGTGGTGCACAGAGTCACCTACTGGCAGAACCGGCCGGTGAGCATTGACCACGTGCGGATCATCGGAAGCAAGTACGAGGTGGAGATTTCGGGAAAAGGACGGAGTAAATGAGCGATGAGACAGAAGAACAGAAGAAACTGATGCGGCAGATTGATATCAGCTGTGTACAGGCATTTCATACAATGGATGAAATTGATGCGATGGTGGAGCTGGCAAAGAAATATCGTCTGGCTGCTGTGTTTACCTTGCCGGCGTTCAGCGCCCATGTGGCAGAACGGCTGCAGGACACCAGAGAAATCCATGCGGGAGGCGTGGTAAGCTTTCCGGGCGGCGGAGATACGACCGGACAGAAGAAGCGGCAGGCAAAAGAACTGTGGGAGGCTGGCTGCCGGGAAATCGACATGGTGATGAATCTTACGGCATTCAGAAGCCACGAATTTTCTTATGTAAAAGAAGAACTTCTGGCCATCCGGGAGCAGGTGCCTTCGGCGATTTTTAAGGTGATCATCGAGGCACCGCAGCTGACGGAGCAGGAAATCTGCCAGGCAGTGGATCTGTGTGTGGAAGGCCGTGCGGATTATGTAAAGACGAGCACCGGATGGTATCCCGGCTGTCCTTCCACCGTGGAGCAGGTTCGAATCATGAGCCGTGAAGCCGCCGGTCGCATTCAGATCAAGGCCGCCGGTGGAATCCGCAGTCTGGAAACTATACAGGAAATGCAGAAAGCCGGCTGTAGCCGTTTCGGTATGGGAATGCGGTCGGTACAGAATTTGATAAAAAGTATCTATAAGTAATCTATTGTGCAAAAGCTATAAAAAAGTCACGGAATATTCTACGATATTCCGTGACTTTTCTGTTGAATTAGTAACCTATTAGTGATATATTCGAATCATAGGAATCGATAAATCATTAACAATCTGAAAGGAGAGCAAAAGATATGAAAGGTTATGCAATGCTGAAAATCGGTGAATCCGGATGGATCGAGAAAGAACGCCCGAAATGCGGGCCGATGGATGCCATTTGCCGTCCACTGGCAGTTGCCATCTGCACATCAGATGTCCACACTTTATGGGAAGGGGCCATCGGTGACCGTCATAACATGATTCTGGGCCATGAGTGCTGTGCAGAGGTTGTGGAAGTCGGAGAGCTCGTAAAAGATTTCAAACCGGGAGACCGGGTTCTTGTGCCGGCCATCACTCCGGACTGGAATTCTCTGGAAGCACAGGCTGGTTATTCCATGCACTCCGGCGGAATGCTGGCAGGCTGGAAATTCTCCAACTTCAAAGATGGTGTCTTTTCTGAATTCTTTCATGTAAATGATGCCGATGGAAACCTTGCGCTGCTTCCGAAAAACATCAATGTTGTCGACGCGTGCATGCTTTCCGATATGGTGCCGACCGGATTCCACGGCGTAGAGCTTGCCGATGTACAGTTTGGTGATACAGTTCTTGTCATCGGAATCGGACCAGTTGGTCTGATGTCGGTAGCCGGAACGAATATGCGCGGCGCATCGAGAATCATTGCTGTCGGAACGAGACCGGTCTGCGTAGAAGCGGCAAAAAAATACGGCGCAACGGATTTTGTCAGCTACAAGAACGGACCGATTTTCCAGCAGGTACTTGATATGACAGATGGAAAAGGTGTTGATAAAGTAGTCATCGCCGGCGGTGGTGTAGAAACCTTTGCAGAAGCAGTAAAATGCCTGAAACCGGGCGGAAAGATCGGAAATGTAAACTATCTTGGATCCGGTGACAACATTGATATTCCGCGTGTAGAGTGGGGCGTTGGAATGGGTCACAAACAGATTAACGGAGGCCTGATGCCTGGCGGAAGACTCCGCATGGAAAAACTGGGAGCTCTTGTTTCGGCAGGCAAGCTGGATGTCAGCCCGCTGTCCACACATGTGTTTGATGGATGGGATCATCTGGAAGAAGCACTGTTCCTCATGAGAGATAAACCGAAGGATTTAATCAAACCAGTCGTTAAATTGGCTGACTGATGATTTGAAAATTTGACTGAAAAAGGAAACGTATGAAAATATTGATCGTATCCGGCTTTTTGGGCGCGGGAAAAACAACATTTATCAAACGGCTGGCCAGGAACGTCGATCAGCGGTTTGCCATACTGGAAAATGAATATGGAGCCGCAGGAATCGACGGCGCACGTCTTGGCCAGAACCGGCAAGGAACGCAGAAAAATGTATGGGAAATGACAGAGCAGTGCATCTGCTGCATCGGGAAAAAGGATTTTGCAGCATCCGTGCTGACCATTGCCAATGTGGTAGGCCCGGAATACCTGATCGTAGAACCGACAGGCGTCGGAAGTCTCGCCCGGATTATAGAAAATCTGCGTCAGATCGAGTACGAGAGAATTCAGCTTCTCTCGCCGGTCACTATTGTGGATGTTTACAGTTACCGCCGCTATATGGCGGAATATCCCGAGCTGTATCAGGATCAGATCCGAAGCGCGGATACGATCATTGTTTCCAAAACAGAAGCATGCCAGGCGGAAGAAAAACAGCGCATCCAGAAATTTCTGCAGGAAATTAACCCGCAGGCAAAAATCATCACGGATTATGCATCCACGATGACACGGGAAGATTACCAGAGCCTGCTGCTGGGCGGCCGATATGAGAAAGAAGTACAGGATACGCAGAGCGGCGAAAAGATGCCGGAGACCTTCTCCTTCGAAAATATCCGAATGGAGGCACCGGAAACCCTGTGGTGTTTTCTGGAACAGATCATTCGCGGAGCGTTTGGAAATATCATCCGTGCAAAAGGACAGTTCGCAGCCGGAGACCAGTTTCTCCAATTTGATGTCGCCGATCACCGCTACAGCATCACCGGCACAGAACAGAAAAACGCCGGCCAGGCTGTGTTTATCGGAAACGATATGAACGAAGATGCGATCCGGCAGTATTTTAAGAAATGCGCCGGAAACCAGAAAATGAAATATGCTGCCCGTCATGTATCATAAAGTAAATAGGAAAAAGAGATTGCGGAGTCCTGCCAAAACAGGGTTTCGCAATTTTGGTTTTTACAGAAAGATTCAACTGAAAAACGAAGGATAGGCAAAAACGAAAAATTACGCTAAAATAAACATACAAGTATTTCAAATAAAACAAAAGAAAAATCAGGGGGATCTGATATGGAGGAACAGAAAAGAAGACGGGAAAGAAAATCAGCGGCATACTGGTTGAGCAAAAGCTCGATTTTATATCCGATCTGTATCTTGTATGTGATGTATGTGAAACAGGTTGAGGTATATATTACAGAATGTTCCGTCCATATTTCGTCGGGGACAATGCTTTTTGCCTATGCGCTGTGCCTGATTTTGTGGCTGGCCTCACCCATTCGAAGCTACTGCGCAGATGGAACTGCAAATGAAGTTTTATTCTATACATTTCCGCCGAGCATACTGATGCTGTTTTTATTTGCCCAATATTCACTGAAAATTGTGTTGTTTCTTGCAGTGCTGGATGGGATATTTCTTGTTACGGTTTTAAGAGATTTACATAGAAAAAAACGAAAATATTCTCCGAAAAAATTCTGGAGATTAAAAAGAAGTGACTTAAACGCATTTCTGTTTGTTTCAGTATGCGTGAGTATGGTACCGACTTGTATGATGATATATTGGAAGCTTGAGTCTCCGTCCGGAGTGGCAGAACTTTACGAACGAAAAAAGGACTATAATCTCGTCCAGAATCAGGAGAACATTTTTCAGGAAAATAAAGAATTTCTGCTGAGCTTAAAGGAGAGCGAATGGAGGCAAAAAACACTGGAAGAAAGAACAATTGCAGCGCAGAAGATGGTACGGCTTGAAACAGAACGACTTGGAATTCCCGAAATTCCGCTGTATGTGAAAGAGACAGGATCATCGAATTGCGTTGCATTATATAATAATGAAGAGAACGAAATATGGTATGCTCCAGAGCATTTAACATCTCAGACAGCAGAAGAATTTTTTACGGGAATTTGCGAAGAATGTTATCATGGAATGGAGTATTATCTGCTGGAACGAATGGACTGGAATTCGGAAATGGCGAATACTGCTTATTTTGAAGAAATGAGGAAGTGGAAACTAAATGATAATCGCTACATATCTGGACGCGACGAGGGCGATTCGTTTGAAGCATATCAATCACAGCCGCTGGAAGCATCTGCCAAAAAGTATGCCAGTTCCGAAACAGAGGCACTGATTCATTTTATTGCTGTGTACGGCGATGAATAAAAATCTTTTAGGGGGGGAGGGAGAAAAGGAGCGTCGGGAAAAATAAAAAAAATTAGCACTCACCTCTTGACAGTGCTAATAACTAGTGTTATAGTACGACTAGAACAAAGAAAGAAAAGAAAATTCACATCAACGCTCTTTTTGTTCGGAGCGAATGTTAGCACCCAAATAGATAAGGAGGAAGCCGATTATGAATATTAGTAAATTCACACAAAAATCGCTGCAGGCTGTACAGGACCTGGAAAAGACCGCATACGATTTCGGCAACCAGGAAATAGAGCAGGAGCATCTGTTGTATAACCTCCTGCATCAGGACGACAGCCTGATTCTGAAAATGATCGAAAAGATGGAAATCAACAAAGATCATTTTCTGAACCGTGTCGAGACGGCACTGAACGACCGCGTCAAAGTATCCGGCGGTCAGCCGTATATCGGTCAGTATCTGAATAAAGCACTGGTAAATGCTGAGGATGAGGCGAAAGCCATGGGAGACGAGTATGTTTCCGTAGAACACCTCTTCCTGGCAATGCTGAAAAACCCAAGCCCGTCCATGAAAAAACTGTTTCAGGAGTACGGCATCACAAGAGAACGTTTCCTGCAGGCATTAAGCACCGTGCGCGGAAACCAGAGAGTTACCACCGACAACCCGGAGGCGACATACGACACCCTGGAAAAATATG
Organism: Blautia sp. AM28-27; assembly: GCF_003480905.1. Classification (NCBI taxonomy): domain Bacteria; kingdom Bacillati; phylum Bacillota; class Clostridia; order Lachnospirales; family Lachnospiraceae; genus Blautia; species Blautia sp. AM28-27. The sequence continues at coordinate 7,146 of NZ_QUJK01000015.1, read as the reverse complement.
GCCAGGATATCGTAGAAAAAGCCAGAAACCAGAAAATGGACCCGGTTATCGGCCGTGATACCGAAATTCGGAACGTTGTCCGTATCCTGTCCCGTAAGACAAAAAACAATCCGGTTCTGATCGGTGAGCCTGGTGTTGGTAAAACCGCAGTCGTAGAAGGCCTGGCCCAGCGAATCGCCAACGGCGATGTACCGGAGAGCCTGAAAGATAAAACCATTTTCTCCCTCGATATGGGAGCCTTGGTAGCCGGTGCAAAATACCGCGGCGAATTCGAGGAGCGTCTGAAAGCCGTTCTGGAGGAAGTCAGAAAGAGCGACGGAAAAATCATTCTGTTCATCGATGAGCTGCACCTGATCGTCGGCGCCGGAAAGACCGACGGCGCGATGGATGCCGGAAACATGCTGAAACCTATGCTGGCACGAGGCGAACTGCACTGCATCGGTGCCACAACGCTGGATGAGTACCGCCAGTACATCGAAAAAGATGCCGCCCTGGAGCGCCGTTTCCAGCCGGTTCAGGTTGATGAGCCGACCGTAGAGGATACGATTTCCATCCTGCGTGGCTTAAAAGAGCGCTACGAAGTTTACCACGGCGTAAAAATCACCGACGGTGCCCTCGTTGCAGCCGCAACCCTTTCGAACCGTTACATCAGCGACCGTTTCCTGCCAGATAAAGCAATCGACCTGGTCGACGAGGCATGCGCTCTGATCAAGACAGAACTGGATTCCATGCCGGCCGAGCTGGATGAGCAGCGCCGTAAGATTCTGCAGATGCAGATCGAGGAAGCTGCACTGAAAAAAGAGACCGACAATCTGAGCCGCGAGCGTTTGGAAACACTGCAGAAAGAGCTGGCTGAGTTAAAGGATACCTTCAATTCTGCAAAGGCACAGTGGGAAAATGAAAAGAGTTCCGTTGAGAAACTGTCCAAACTGCGTGAGCAGATCGAGGACATGAACCGCCAGATCCAGAAAGCAAAGAATGATTACGATCTGAACCGCGCCGCTGAACTGCAGTACGGTGAACTCCCGAAATTACAGCAGATGCTGGAAGCAGAAGAGAAAAAAGTTAAAAATGAAGATCTCTCCCTGGTACACGAGAGTGTAACGGATGAAGAGATTGCCAGAATTGTCTCCCGCTGGACCGGAATCCCGGTTGCAAAACTGACCGAAGGCGAGAGAACTAAGATCCTCGGCCTGGAAGATGAACTTCACACGAGAGTTATCGGCCAGAATGAGGCAGTCACCAAGGTTTCGGATGCAATCATCCGTTCCAAAGCCGGAATCAAGGATCCGACAAAACCGATCGGTTCGTTCCTGTTCCTTGGACCTACCGGTGTCGGTAAAACAGAGCTTGCGAAAACGTTGGCAGAAAAGCTGTTTGATGATGAGAACAACATGGTTCGAATCGATATGAGTGAATACATGGAGAAATACTCCGTCTCCCGTCTGATCGGAGCGCCTCCGGGATATGTAGGCTACGAGGAGGGCGGCCAGCTGACCGAGGCAGTGCGCAGAAAACCATATTCTGTTGTTCTGTTCGATGAGATCGAGAAAGCGCATCCGGACGTCTTCAACGTTCTGCTGCAGGTACTCGATGACGGCCGTATCACCGACTCCCAGGGCCGTACCGTAGACTTTAAAAATACGATCCTGATCATGACCTCCAATATCGGATCCCAGTATCTGCTGGACGGCATTCAGGACGACGGCAGCATCTCCGAAGAGGCGAGAAACCTGGTCATGCAGGATCTGCGTGCACACTTCCGTCCGGAGTTCCTGAACCGTCTGGATGAAACAATTATGTTCAAACCATTGACAAAAGACAACATTGGTCATATCGTAGATCTGTTGCTGAAAGGACTGAACAAACGTCTGGCAGACCAGGAGCTTACCGTCGAACTGAGCCCGGCTGCAAAACAGTTTGTCATCGAGGGCGGCTACGACCCTGTTTACGGCGCCCGTCCATTGAAACGTTTCGTACAGAAAGAGGTAGAAACCAGCACCGCAAAACTGATCCTTGGCGGTCAGGTCAGCGAGGGCGATACGATCCTTCTGGATGTGGAAAACGGCGGCCTGAAAGCAATGATCAAACCAGGTGTGGAGGTAGTAGACGAATGATGCCGAAAGATCCCGTAATGCTGCTGAGCTATGTCAATACGCAATTAAGAGATTTTTACCCGTCGCTCGCAGAATTCTGCGCGGCCATGCAGACAGAGGAATCCGATCTGCGGGAAAAACTGGCGCTCATCGACTATGAGTACGATGAGAAAACGAACCAGTTTGTATAAGAATAACCAGGCCCTGAAAAAAATGGCGGAAAAAGGCGTTCCGTATGTGGAAAAAACACATACGGGGCGCCTTTTTTACGCAAAGCGTGTTTCTTATAACTGACAGGAAAAATCATATCTATAATAGAAGAAATGTGGTAAAATGGAGGAAAAGAAAATCCGCTGAAAATGGGGAAACAGCGGATCTGGAGAAGGAGGAAACCAATATGTATTTTGGTGTACAGATGTATGGGGTATCCAAAGAATGGAAACAGGATCCCGAAGGATTTTTAAAGAAAATCTATGAGGCAGGCTACCGCCAGATCGAGCCGTGTCTCGGATTCCGTGTTGATGCCAGGGACTACGGTTTCTGGATCCCGGAGGATCTGGAGCAGGCAATGCCGCTGCTTGCAAAATACCACATTGAGGTTCATGCGGTCCACATTTTCCTGGATGAATACCACTATGAAAGAGAATTTGCCATTCTTACAGAACTGGCGCAGAAATACCACATTTCCTGGTTTGTCGTAAAGAGCCCGGCACGCCTGACAAAAGATGTTCTGGACGAAACCGCTGCAAGATACCGCGAACTGGCAGAAGAACTGGAAAAAGCCGGAGCAGGTCTTCTGATCCACAACGAAAAAGAAGATATCTGTATCCGCGTGAATGGAAAAACAGCGTACGAATATCTCCTGGAAGCCTGCGGTGAAAAAGTCGGAGCAGAAGTAGATGCCGGCTGGATGTACTGCGGCGGCGTCGACCCGGAAGAGTTCCTCTGGGCGCATGCGGACCGAGTCAAAGCCGTTCATTATAAAGATATGAAAATCACCGGCCAGGAAGCGCCGCTTGGAAAAGGCATGGTTGATCTGAAAGCCTGCTTCCAGTTCGCCCGTGCAAACGGTGCACTGCAGATTGTGGATATGGATGCGGCAACACTGGAGGATACCTGCCGCGCCGGAAAAATGCTCTCCGGATGGACAGGAGACAGAGACAACACCGACAGCATTCTCTGCACGATGGATGTGGAGACCGGAGAAGAAACCGTGCTGCATGAGTTTCCGGGAATCATCGAGGCACCGAACTGGCTGAACGATGGAAACACCCTGCTTTATAATGCGGATGGAAAAATCTACCGCTATGAGATCGACAAAGACCATGTGGAGCAGGTTGATACCGGTTTCTGCGTGCAGTGCAACAATGACCACGTTCCGTCACCGGACAACCAGCTGCTGGCGGTAAGCTGCATGCCGCCGGAACTCACAGATGGAACGTATGAATCCCACATCTACGTGCTCCCGATGACAGGCGGTGAACCAAAAGACCTCACCGGACCGGGTCTCAGCTATCTGCACGGCTGGTCGCCGGACGGAAAAGAGCTTGCGTACTGTGCCTTCCGCAAAAAGCCGGAGGAGGAGACCATGCGCATTGAGATCTGTACGATTCCATCAGACGGCGGCGAGGAAACCTGCCTGACGGACGGCAAAGGCTACAACGACGGTCCGGAGTATTCACCGGACGGAAAGCACATCTGGTTCAACAGCACCAGAAGCGGTCTGATGCAGGTATGGCGGATGAACCGTGACGGCAGCGGTCTCACCCAGATGACCGATTCCGATGCCAACAACTGGTTCGGCCACGTTTCGCCGGATGGAAAACACGTCATTTACCTGACCTTCGCTAAAGGTGAGCTGGAACCGAATGAGCATCTGCCGAACATGTATGTATCGCTTGGAATGATGGATTATGACGGACAGAATAAGAAAAAACTGCTGGATCTTTTCGGCGGCCAGGGCAGTATCAACGTCAACTCCTGGGCACCGGACAGCCGCAGAATTGCGTATGTGAAATATGTGCTTCATCACAAATAAAGGAATATCTTAAGAAAATCTGACGGGCCGTAAAAATTCATGGAAGTATTGTGAAAAAACGTTGAAAGTATTTTAGCGGAAATGCACAAGAATTCTTACGAATTTTTACGGCCCGTTGACTCTTTTTCTGACACACGTATAATGAAAGTAACAAGAGAAACTGCGGCCCCTGGCGGCTGCAAAACAATCAAAAGGAAAGGAGGATTTGTGTTATGAAGAAAACGAAAAAAATGCTTTCGTTTGTACTGTCCATGCTTCTGATCGTGACGATGTTCCCAACCATGGCATTCGCAAAAGAGGAAGCCAAAACGTGGAAGTTCGGAGAGCTTTCGCTGAAAGCAGGCGACGTTCTCGGCAAAGATACGGAGATTAAAAATGATGCAGAGAACAGAGAAATCCGAATACTTTCAGAAAAAACAAATCCGGATGAAAAGAAAGATCAGAAAGATGACAAAGAAAGAATAAAAACAGAAAAAGAGGCTGTGATCGCAGCGGCGGCTTCCTGGAATCTGAAGGATCTTACGGAAAAGGCCAAAAAGGCTCCGGCAGATTATCTGCTTAAAAAGGCAGACAGCTGGAACGGAAGCTGGATTGTAACAAAGATCGCAGAAACGGAAACAAAAGATGCCATTGAAATCCAGATAAGAACCTATGAGTACGCAGCTGTAACAGAAATCCAGGGCATACCGAAAGAAATCCCGGGAACCACCGCACTGACGGGCAAAGCAGTTCCAGAAAATGCAGATCAGAAACAGATCACATGGGAAATCACGGATGCCGGAATGACAGGTGCTGTTTTAGACGGCACAAACCTGAAAGTAACGAATGCCGGAACCGTAAAACTTCTGGCGACAATCAAAGACGGAAAGAAAACCGGCGTTGACTTCACACAGGAATTCACTGTGATTGTAAAAGCCGCAGATTACACCAAAGTAACAGAAGCGCTGGCGCTGATACCGGAGGACATGGGCCGGTATACAGAAGAAAGCGCGGCAGCTGTTCAGAAAGCAAAAGATGCGGTAAAAGAGAACCTGCCATCAGCTGAACAGGAAACCGTAAATGGTTATGCGGCAGCCATTCAGACAGCAGTAAACACACTGACGCTTCTTGGCGCAGATTACACAGAAGTTGATGCAGTACTTGCCAAAGTTCCGGGAGATCTTTCTATCTATACGGAAGAGAGCGTGGAAGCACTGAATGCAGTCATCGCATCCATCGACCGCACCAAAACGATAGAAGAGCAGCAGGCAGTTGATGCTTATGCGGAAGCACTGGAGAATGCAATTGCAGCACTGGTACGCAAACCGGTTCCGGCAGATTATCAGGGAGTGGAAGAACTCCTGGGAAAGATTCCGAAAGACTTATCCATTTATACCGAAAAGAGTGTAAAAGCACTGAATGCGGCAAAAGAAGCCATTGTATGGGATCTGGATGACAGCAGGCAGGAGGAAGTCGATCAGTTTGCAGAGAACCTGAAAGCAGCTCTTGACGGACTGACCCTGAAACCGGCGGACTACAGCGCCGTAGACGCGGCTCTTGCCAAAGTTTCGAATGATCTGAGTATTTATACGGAAGAAAGCATTCAGCCGCTTCAGACAGCGATCAACAGCGTAGAAAGTGGAAAAACCATTCTGGATCAGGCAGAAGTAGACGGCTGGGCAGCAGCAATTGAAAATGCACTGGCAGGACTGCAGGTTCGGAAAGCAGATTATTCCAAAGTAGAGGAAGCCATCAAAAAGATTCCGGCGGACCTCCGTCTGTATACCGATGCGTCTGTAAAAGCACTGGAAGATGCAAAGAACAGCGTCGTAACCGAGCGGCCGGTCACAGAGCAGGAGAGCGTAGACGGTTACGCAAAAAAGATCGAGGCAGCGATTGCCGGCCTTACGTATAAAGATGCGGACTACAGCAAAGTAGATGCCGCAGTGAAGAAGATTCCAAACGATCTGAAGAAATACACGGACGAGAGCGTAAAAGCAGTCAATGATGCAAAAGCAGCGATTGTACGCGGAAAGAATATCACGGAGCAGAAGACGGTGGATGGTTATGCGGCAGCGCTGGAAAAAGCGATTGCCGGCCTGAAACAGAAACCGATGACTGCGCAGAATCTTCCGAAGATTACCAAAGGAGTCAATCAGTCAGGTATGCAGGGCAAGGAGCTTTCCTTCACCGCAGATTTTGAAGCAAAGGATCTCAAAAAGGTTCTCATCGACCAGAAAGAGATTGATGCGAAGAATTATGTGACGGCTGGAAAAGAGAATACGCAGGTTACGCTGAAGGCCGAGTATACAAAGAGTCTGGCAGAAGGCAAGCATACGATTTCGATCGTTTCAAGCAAGGGCCAGGCGGATACCGTATTCTATCTGAAGAAAGCAACAAAGAGTCCGGACACGGGAGACCGCACACAGGTGATGCTGTGGGTGATCCTGCTCGGCGTTTCTGCAGCAGCAGTGGTCGGAGCAGTTGTTTATCGTAAACGTGAGAAATAAGAGTTGAAAGGGAAAGGGCGCCGGAAGGCGCCTTTTCTTTTGGACGGTTTCGGATAGATTGTAAATAG
>NZ_QUJK01000015.1:0-445 GCF_003480905.1 Blautia sp. AM28-27 | reverse complement strand
TTTCGGATAGATTGTAAATAGTCAGATAAAATACAAAATATGCAGAATTAACTATATTTTTCTAAAAATAAGAAAATTCGAAAAAAGGTGTTGACTTTTGCTTTGGGCGGTGTTATTATAACTAAGCTGTCAGCGAGAGCTGATGCAAAAGAGTTTCTTTGAAACAGAAAAACCTAGTTCGGAGCCGGGTGGCTGCCGCGGGTTGGAAAAACTGCTTCAAAAAACCTGAAAAAAGTTCTTGACAAAAGCGAATGAGTTTGATAAAATAAACGAGTTGCTGATCGAGAGAACAGCAAAGAAGTTCGAAAGAGCTTCAAAAAATAAATTAAAAAAAGTTCTTGACAAACGAAAAGTTCTGTGATAAAATAAATGAGCTGATCCGAGTCGGAACGGCAAAGATCCTTGATAATTAAACAGTGAAACACATCCTCGAAAGTTCTGAATA
>NZ_QUJK01000014.1:0-74986 GCF_003480905.1 Blautia sp. AM28-27 | reverse complement strand
ACTTCCGACTACTCTATTCTCCCCAGCATAGCTGGGGGATTAGACTTTTCATTTACCAGCACACCATGAGAAGTGTTATAGAGCAATCCGTGCTGCATCAGGTAATGCTGATGTTCTGCATCCGAGAACGATTTATTTGTTTCTTCTATCGTATTCATCGCATCGTAGGCAAAGGTCAGGTTTGTATCTGAACCAGTATTACTTTCCGAGCCAATATGTACCGGGGTAAGCGGTGTCACCGGATAATACGAATATCCATCCAGATTCAGGTTTCCGGATATGCTTGTCACAAAAGGATTATCTGGTGTACTGGTGATTTTTTCCCTGAACCACGTTCTGATATTTTCTGCAGCATACTGGGCTGCACTCCACAAAACTAAATCCGGTTCCGAAGTGATATTTTTAAGATCCGTTGTATACTTGTCTTTTCTGTAGCTGTCCAGATTGTAGTAGTATCTTGTCTTTGTGTTTTTATAATTTTTTTTGTCTATCTGACCCGTATATGTATTTGTTGTCTTGCTGTCTTTATCAATCAAAGCTGCGTTCCCACTGCTGCCACGTACCGCAAGGGAAACCACTGCATTGCTGTTTCCGGCATCATCAAATCTGGTAATGCCAGCCAGTTCATCAAAGTACTCTGAATTGCCGATGTTCAGGGCAACTGCACCCTCGTTAATTTTATAAGCGGAATCCGCCGCACTTCCCCATGTGCCCACTTCCAGATAGAGGGCAGAGGTTGTCTTGGTCTGATCTGCATTCGTTTCTGTAAGCAGACCGGTTCCCACCAGCAGACCACTTGGATTCTCTTTCTCTGATTTTCCTGTAAAGGTATTTACTTGATTATTTGTGCCTGTTGTAAATACAATGCTGTCCGTTGCGGTTGCTTTCCAGTATCCAGTTGCCTGATAGACAAGTCCACCAAACTGGGCAGTGCCTGCATTTAGCGTCGAGCCTGATATGGTCACTCCGGCATTCGCAGCAAACTCAACATTCGTATTCTTCCACTGGTAGCCCAGCAGACCGCCGCTGGTTGTTGTGGCTAATGATGTTGTGACCGTCTCACCCTTTACCGATAATTCAGAAATCTTTATCGTGCTGGAGTTTGCCTTGTTATTCGAATCTTCCCCACGGCTGACTGCGATCAGACCGCCGACATTGGCATTGGATTGCGATGCAGATGTAATGGAACCGCTTAAGGTCGTGTTACTTACAGTTACGGTACAGCCACCCATCACTTCCGCCGCAAGGCCGCCGATTCTATGGTTGTCGGTATCACGTTCATCATCAAGGCTCGCAGTATTCCCCCATGTACAATCTGTAAAGGTTAACGTACTTCCTTCGCATCGAGCCAGAAATCCTCCCTGCCAGGCCAGAAGCTTCTTTGCATCTGTTGCTTCTTCTGTTACAGAACTCTTGGTATTTACTGTAACATGGTTGAATTCTGTCTTTCCACTTGCCAGGCCTATTGCCCCTGCGACAAATGCTGGATATTTGATGTCTTTTACTTCCTGATTTACCGTCTTCGGTATTTTGCAGATGACATTACCATCAATCGTAAGATTGGAAATTGTTATATCCCCGGCAAAGGGAATCAGTGCCAGACTGTAATGCGTATCTCGCTGGTCGCTTCGCTTTGCATAGAGCTGTCCGGCGGCAAGATCATTTTCAGAAATATTTTTGTCATATGCAGCTCCAATATCCAATGTAATCGTATAATTGCCACCATCCAGCGTTCCTTTGAACTGATGTGCCTTACCTTTCTCTACGTTATCCTTACCGATGCCAATAATACCTGTATTGGTAAGCTTTACATCTCCGGTCAGATTTACTGTCTGTTCCTGGTCCCGATCTACCTTACTCTTAAGATTCAGTGCTTCCGTCTTTCCCGTATCGGTCATGGAAAACTCGAATGCCAGCGCATATGCCGCAAACTGATTTGCACCATTGATATTCGCCTTAGTTCCATTCTCTACAGAACTGTTTATCGTAACAGTATGAGCTTCTTCATTAAAGGTAAAGACTCCATCTTCGCCTTCAGACAGATTTCCCCCAAGTCGAATCACAGCCCCCCAGTTTCCAATATCTGAGCCGCCTCGATCCGTACCAGAATAACGGGTCAGGCTCCAGCCTTTTCCGTCTACATCCAGACTATTACCATTTCCAAGCGCATAGATCAGACCATTTTCGTTGCATCCCACAATCTGTCCTACATGGTTATAAGCAGTTGTAATCTTCTGATTCTCTAAATTTGTCTCTCCGTGAAGGCGCAGTACCCCCTTTACCAGATGACCAATCAGACCGCCATGACCTTCCACCTGATCTGCTTCGTTTGCAAGATCATTATCATCTGCTGTAGTTATTGTCACATTTCCCACATTGAGGAAACCGTCATTCAACTTTCCCACCAGACCGCCAACACTTGTGGTATTACTGTTTTTCATATCTGCTGTGGAAGCAGACACATTTTCGATTTCCACATAACTGCTGCCGGATACAGCACCGATCACTCCGCCATAAGTTGTACTTGCTTTGCTTCCACCTGTGGAAACTGCCCTGATATCTAAACCAGCAGAGTTGGAAGTTCCTTTTATGGCCAGTGTATTTTTCATAACGGCTGCACTATTTCCATCTGTACTAGCTACAGTATCATAGGTTCCGATCAGTCCTCCCAGATTTGTCACTTTGCTCTCACTCGTCACGTTTGTCGTGATGGCACCTGTCGTCTTTCCTGAGACAGCCACGGTAGTGGAACTTGTACTGGTGTTTTTCAGCACGCCAAATAATCCGCCGACATCCTTGCCGCCGGATACAGTAATGCTGTGAAACTCATATTCAGAAAGATCGTAGCTGATTGGATTGCCAGTACCGTTATCAGTGCCGCCTTTCGTAACCGAATACGCTCCGATCAATCCGCCTGCTGCTTTTTCACTGCCTGCCTTTAACGTAAGTGTATCCGCAAACGCAAATTTTCCGGCAGCCGCTTCGTTTTCTCCCTTTTCTGCCTGAACACTGATCTTTCCATCTGTCACGCTTCCGGCCAGTCCTCCGGCATTTCCGGACGCAGAGCTTACCTGCGCTGCTGAAGTTCCGGCAATCGTTAATTGACTGTCTGCTGCCATATGACCGACAAATCCGCCCGCATCTGCTCCTGATGCGGTTGCTTCGACACTAACCGTATTCTTAACATTATTCTTAAAAGTCGCAGTCAGGGATGCGCCCGGTTCCATTGTATTACAGAATAAACCTGTATGACTCTCTCCGCTGACTTTCAATGAGTTTGAGAAATTATTTGTAAAAGTGATCTCTGCCCTGCTGTCTTCTTCCATCGTGCCAATCAAACCGCCGATTGCTGCTTCTTGTATCCCACCAGAATTCAAATTGCTAAGTACAACCGTTGAAGTTAATTTTGTATCATCTCCACTATTTTTCAGTTTTTCTGCCAAAAGTGGTTTCATGGTGGTGGAAAAAGTCCCTGAAATGCTAAAGGAAATTGGATCCAGTTCTGCTTTCGTTGAAAGCACATGAAACAGTGCTTTCGTCGTGGTTATTGAGAAATTTTCTGCTACTGTTTTTTTATCAAATTCAAATTTTCCCTCATACGGATTGGCATCTTCACCCAGTCCCAGAAAGCTATAGGCCACTCCTGCAACCTCTGCCGTTCCCGTAAGATCCCATCCTGAAGTTGTAACCAGGTTTATTGTATACTTTTTATATTCTGAAGGCTTCACATTGGATAACAGGATTAATCCGATTCCATCTGTTACCGTTATTGTCCGGGTAGTTGCATCCACTTTTAATTTGTCTTTTGCTGCTTCATCACTTTGAGCAAGTTGAACCGCCTCATTAAGCATCAGCGTCGGAGTCTGATTTCCCGCATCCGCCACTACGGATGCGGCATTTGCCTGGTTTTCCGCATCGCTGCCGTCCTGCCGGTTCTGGCCTTCGTTTTCTGCAGACGTGGACTCTGGTTTCTGCTCTGCACTTTCTAACGCTGCTGTGTCGTCTATCTGGCTGCTGCTCTTGGCAGAATCTGTGCTGTCCTGCTGTGTTTTCTTTTCTGCTGATCCTGTTTTTTCTGTCTCGCTGCCTTGTTCCGCAGATCCAGTCTCTTCTGTCTCGCTGTCTTTTTCTGCAGATCCAGTCTCTTCTGTCTCGCTGTCCTTTTCTGATGGCTCCGCGCTGTCTGTCCGGGTTTTTGTCCCGCTCTGCTCTGTACTTTCCGTCTGTCCTCCGGTTCCGCCATCTTCCCCTGCATCCACAGAGCCTGTCCCGGTATCCAGAATGGATTCGCCCGCTGCTTCTTCCGATATGGTCTGCGTTTCCGTGCCTTCTCCTGCCCCTGCCAGTGCCAATGCCGGTGTCGTCAGTACCATGCAGACTGCCATTCCGGCCGCTACCATACGCTTCATCCAGTTTATCTTTTTACGTACTCTCATTTTCATCAATCCTATCCTGCCTGTAAAAATAGTAGGAGACCTTATAATCCACTCATTTTTCTAACTCACTCTGCCCCTTCTGCTTTCTTTTCCTGGTAGGAAACCGTAACAAGACTTCCAAAAGAAATCCAGTTATTTTCTTTCTCCTCCAACGGTTTGTCCGGGTTTCTGTAAAACTGGAACTGGATCGCGGTTGTCGAAGCGTCCACATCAAATACATACGATTGCTTCCCCTGCTCCGGGACTGTGGTATTCTTCCCACCTATTACCGTCCAGCTGCTCAGCTGCAGCTTATCATCCCATGTGACCGTCACCTTTCCTTCTCCATTTCCTGATATTTCATAATTGAATGCATCGTAATCCAATGGTTTCTTGTTAATTGTGGAATCAAGGAATTTTCCCGTCCAGTTTTTTGTCACTTTGTAATCTGCAAACGAAAGAATTGCTGCCAGTTTCTGCGAATTGACCGCGTCTGCCGAACTGAAATCCGGTTCCGCCGTTATCTGGATTTTGATCTTGTCTTTCAACGCTTTTGGAATCTGGAAGGAATAACTGTTTTTTTCTGCTTTTCCCGCTGCCAGTTTCTGTCCTGTCAGGGTACATGTTCCATCCGCATTAAATTTATTCCCGCTCATCGTGATGTCTGTAATTCCACCCGGAAGGTTTTCTCCGCCGTCTGTGGCAGTCAGGACTGCTTTGACTTCGTAGGTAATGTTCTTCGGGTTATAAAGAGTCTCATCGCCCCACACATAATTGCACACGATTACCGTAATGGTGTAGTAATTGTCACTTTCTGCGAGTGAAATCCGTTTCACCGGAGGATTTTCATCCGTCAGGCTTATCAGTGACAGATAATTCGAACCAAACATTGTATCGCTCTGTGTTCCTGTCGATACGACACGCTTCACACTCTGAAAATTGGTGTACGCCGCGAAGCTTCCGCCCACGAGAAGGATCAGCACTCCCAGAACAAAAATCGCTCCGGCATGACTGCCACACCGGATCCGTTTTCCTGTTTTTTTCTTCATTTTAATCTCCACTCTTTTGTGCTATCTATGTTCTCTATTTTACCCATCGCGTCTCAAAAATGCAAGCATTCCTTGTATTCTGCAACAATTTGTTACCACGCTCGTTACTGCTCGGAAGTTTAACAGTTAAATATAAATTCAATAAAAAAGTACAGAACAGGTCGAATATCTGTTCTGTACTTTATATGTTTTCTATCTTATTTGTTCAAAAAATTATAATGGTCTAATAGTACCTGACCCCGAGTTCTGTTACCGGGCTGCGTGGAAAAATCGCTTCTGTACCGCAGTCTGGATCCGAAAGCATGCGCCGGTGTCGCCCGTCTCTGTGAAGATCAGCAGGCGATCCGCGCCGCATTAAAAGAAAAAGGACTCACCGCCTTCATCGCCGACGGCTCCATTCTCCCACGTGAGACCGGTGTCTCTGACCTGCCGATGAAACACGCCGTTCCGTTTGTCTCGCCGGAATCCTTACGCGTCACCCTCGATCTCCCGAACCGCGGATCTATTTCCGGCATGGGCATTCCGCTGGGTGTTACACTGATTGTCGGCGGAGGTTTCCACGGAAAGTCCACCCTGCTGCAGGCGCTGGAGCGCGGCGTGTACAACCATATCGCCGGGGATGGACGCGAATATGTCATCACCGATGCGAGTGCCGTAAAACTCCGCTCAGAGGACTCCCACAGCATCAGCAATGTCGATATCTCCCTCTTCATCCATGATCTGCCTGGAAAGAGCGACACCACTTCCTTCTCGACCGCAGACGCCAGCGGCAGCACCTCGCAGGCTGCCAATGTCATTGAAGGCATTGAGGCCGGTACAAGCCTGTTTCTGATCGACGAGGATACCTCCGCCACAAACTTTATGGTGCGGGATGAGCTGATGCAGCGCGTCGTTGCGGACAGTAAAGAGCCGATCACGCCGTTTATCAGCCGTGTGCGGGATCTGTATGAGAAGCTTGGGATCTCGTCTATCCTCGTCGCCGGAAGCTCTGGATCTTACTTCCATGTGTCGGATACGGTGATTCAGATGAAGGAATACGTTCCTTACGATATTACGGAGCGTGCCAAAACCACAGCAGCGGAGTTCCCGCCTTTTACCGCATCGGTGCGTCCTTTCGCCGTTCCATCCTTCCAGCGCCGCCCGCAGCCGTCGAAAGCGCTGGCTGGCAGCGACCGCACGAAAGTCAAAGTCATGGGACTCGAATCTATTCTCATTAATAAATCACTGACCGATCTGCGTGCTGTGGAACAGCTGACCGACAGCGAACAGCTGAATGGCCTGGCGGCACTTCTGCTGGATGCGGCGGAACGCAGGATGGACGGTAAGAAAACACTGGTGCAGGTTGTGGATCTGCAGGAACGGCAGATGGATGAAAAAGGACTTGCTTCTCTTCTCGCTCCTGGAAGACCTGGGGATCTGGCGCGGCCGAGACGGCAGGAGATCTTTGAATGCCTGGACCGGTGCAGGGAATTGAAGTTTTAGGCAGAAAAAGTCCCACTGCTGACAAGCTATTCATCAGCAGCGGGACGATACATATTATTTATTTTTCTCCTGGTGTTCTAATTATCCCTCAGACTAAACTGTTCCACCTTCCCATCCGGCAGCAGCATCCTTGTCTGCGATGCAATTCCGGTTACCATATCAACGCTTACCTCATACAGAGCCTGCGATGCAGACGGGTTTCCAGGCATGCCGCATCGTACGGTTGTGCTGTACGTTGTCCCATTTACACTTCCTTCCATGACCGCAAGATCTTCTCCCGTGGAATCAATCGTTCCCTGCGCATAATGCTCTTCCAACTTTTGATACACTTCTTCTGCACTCATAACATTCTCATCCGAAGAAGTATCATCCTGCACAGAGTCATTCTGTGTCAGTTCCAGTGGTTTCCAGTCTACGCTAATTTTTTCCCCAAGTTCTGCAGGACAGTCAATCTTGTCCAGACTATATCCATTTGCATTGATTTTATAATAGTTTCCCTGATCCCCCGCGTCGCTGTAGATCACACCACTTGTATAAATATGTGATTCTGTATAGGCGGAGAAGGTGTCATCCTCCCCCACTCTCTGAACGCTTTTTCCATCCTGCGAGAGAACATCTACCGTTTTATACTCTGTTCCAGTTATCGTCTCATAACTAATCAGCAGTTCTGGTATTCCATTTCCATCAATGTCATAATATCCATACCAGACCTGCCAGCCATGTGAAATCAAAAAATCATCAATATAAAGAAACTTTCCTGAAACAGCATCTGTTCCGCCGGCTATATAAGCATCCGTCGCATCCTGGTATTCCTGAAATACTTCATCATACAATTCCTCTTTGTATTCCATCGGCTCATCCATAATATTCACAATCATCGGCGGCTCATAGTCTGTGGAAACGAGAATTGCATCATCACTGCCATTTTCTTCTACTTTCACCACAAAAGAATACGTTCCGTTCCGATCTGGATTGCTTATAGTCAAATGATAGATTCCATTTGGAAGATTCAGTTCATACGGGCCAGCTTCCTTTACCTGTATTTCTTTGTTGTATTGATGACGGATGCTAACTTTTCTGTCTTCCAGGATCTTTTCTTCTCCACTTATTCCCATGATCTTCAGCACATAGCCGCCATAATAGTCCTGCTTTTTGTCATAAACCCGCAGTGTGCTGCCTGGTTTGATATCATATTCGATATTGTTAATCGCTTCTTCTGCATCAAAAATTTCAACAACATCAAATGCTCTTTTCACCAAAATCCGTTGTTCTTCTGTCAACTCTTCCATCGCATCAGCGGCATATTCCGCAAAGGCCCGGCACTGCGCGAAATCACAGTCCGATGTCATCATGACGATAACTCTGTACCACAATTCACTGAGTTCCTCCCAGGATAACTGCCCCTGGCCGCTTTCATTTAATCCATTTTTCATCAAATATGCCGTATACGAAATGACGGTGGAATATCCATGTGCATAGTCTGTCTGAGATTCCTCCCCATCTCTGTTTCGCACGTTAATCCTGTCGTTCGGTAAAATTTCATTAGCACCAGTGCTTCTCGGATATCCATTCTCATATGGATTATGTATGATTCGGTTTCCCATCTCCCAGTCAGCTCCATCTCCGACAGCTTCTGCAAGAATTTCCCCAAAAATATCCGAAATTCCTTCGTTTATCGCACCGGTTTCTCTGTTTCCAGAACTCCATTTCGCATATTTTCGAGTAATGATATGTGTATATTCATGGGCAATTACGTCTAGCGACTCAGTTCCCTTTCCTGAATACGCAGTTCCAAGATCCATCCATCCTATTTTCCCCTGATATGCGTTCTCATCATAATCTTGTATTGCATCTGCAAGACGCTCTTTATAATCCACAACCCCTGCAGCCGCATTGTTTCCCTGCTGTGCTCCTAATTCATCATTGCTGACAACTGCAAGAACTCCCCAGCCATTTTCTTTATGTTTTTTCAGAAAATAATCATAAATCGAGCCAATCGTATTTAAATCAGAATAAACCTCTGCGGATGTTTGTGGCGTATCATCTTCATTTCCAAATATAGTATCCTTGCTTCGAACCTGCTGCAATACTTCCGGATAGCTCAGACCAGAAGCTGGATCCATATAGGTCTGACCGCCCGCATCATACATATAAATATTTCGTTTCTGATCCTTCAGCACATAATATCCATCAACTGGATCTGTTCCCTCGATTTCCTGCTGTCCATTTGTATCCGTATAAATTACAGATTCTTCATACAGCTCCGGCACCGCTTCCAGTACCTCTGCCTGATTCGCATCTACCAGAAATTGATACGATTCTGTCGGAATCTGATATGCCAGCCTCATAGTATCATTCATGTTATAAACACAAAGATTCTCCTGATTTAGAGTAATTTCATCCAAACTAGCCACTTCATCCATTCCAAGTGTTTCCGAAGCATACTGCCGGATGTTTTCCACTGCCTGTTCTTTGGTAATCGATGGAGTTAAATTAAGATCCTCTGCAACATCCGTTGCATTTCCGGTCACCGATGCCACATTTCCATCCTGATCCACTGCAACCACGATTGCTCTTCCATATACAGGGATTCCCTCATAATTCTGTTCAAAGCGGTAATAATGATCGCCGCTTACTTCTGCAGTGGATGTCTCTTTCAATTCGGAAAGTGCATTTTCCAATCCAAGCTCCTCTTTCTGCTCTACCAGCCATGCCTGCGCTTCTTCTGCATTCTGAATTCCGTTTGCTTCTTCTTTTGTGTCCTTATTTTCTACGGCTTTTTCATTTTTTGCTGTTGCTGCCTGCGGATCTGACTGGGGCTTGGGATTTTGATTTAAACCAAGTGCAATTCCCCCTCCTGCCGCAAGAATCACAGCTACACCGACCATCCAGAGCCATTTTTTCTTTTTAGTTTCTTTTGAAGTTTGCTTTTGCACCGCCTGGCGGGATTCCACTTTTTCCGAAACTTTGTTTCCACAAAATGGACAGAACTTTACATTGTCTTTGATTTCCTTCCCACACTTTTCGCAGAACATTACTTTTCTCCTCTCTCATTGGACAAATTTATTTGAAACCGTCCTTTATAAACAGACGATTGCAAAACGCCATAAATCACATAAAACACAATACTTTCTATTGCCTAATATCTCTTTACTGGATAATTTTTTTCTTAAAAGCAACAATTTTTTGTCCATTTTTTTAATTCTTTATTTTTCTAAAAAGAAATATCATCTAAAAGATTCAGCACCGCAGGCATATTACATATTTTCCAATTATCATTGACTTTGCCAACTAAAATATAATCATCGACAGCTTTCTCTTCCTTTTCATTGGAAATTTCAAAATTGACATGAACTAAAAAATATTCTTCCTCTTTATCCAATAAAAGAGCACCTGCGGATTTTCCTAACTCCTCCGTCCAGACCCATGCTGCATAATTATTAACCCTAAAACATTCCAAAACATTTTCCTTTATTTGATATCCATTTTGAAACATTGTTTCCAAATTTTCCTGCGCTTCTTCATACCTCACATTCCAAAGGCTTTCTACTCTCTCTCTTTTATAAGAATTTAACATCTGCTCCCAATATTGTTTCTCTAAATTCTCATTTTCTTCATAGACTGGCTGTAATATTTTCTGTTTATCAAACACTTCTAGCTCATGTGAAAATGTAATTTTATATCTATCATTTTCAACCGTCAAAGTCATTCCATAATTTGCTTCAACACTATCCCACTGATAGCACTGAATCTGTTCCTCATTTGACTCTGTGTTAAAGGGAATTTCATATTCTTCATCATACTTTCCATATTCCCTTTCCAATTTTTCTAAAATTTCAGAGCTCTTCTTTTTTCCCTCACCTATTAAATAAGGCATTGACAGCTTTTCTGGTAAACTTCCATTTTCATAGCTTTCTTTCTCTCCATCATAATAATTATAAAAAATCTTCCATTTTCCAGGTAATTCTGTAAATTCTTTTTCTATACTATGAGTTTCAATAGCAAAACCATCTAATTCTGTATTTGATGTAATAGTATCTACATATTGATCAGAAATTTCAGAGTAGTCATTTCCTACAAGTTCTAGATATTTTGAAAATATAGTTGCGTTCTTTCTTTGTTTTAATTCTTGCACTGAACTTTGAAATTGATTTTCCTGCACCTTCTTACTTTCACCTTCTCCTGTTTTCTCTTTACCGCATCCAGAAAGTGCACATGCAATCATACATATAATAATTATTGCTCTTTTTTTCACTTGCCAACTCTCTCCATTTTACAAATTTAATCAAATATTTTCTTTACACTTTACGTTACTCTCATATTTTTATTATCTAATTTTCTATAATACCAGCCTCCAGTTTTACTTTCAAAATTCTTAGCACACTTTCTTCTATTCTTTCTTCCGTTATGTCTCCAGAATTCACTGCTGTTTCTATGCCATTTATGGCGCTTTCCAGCTGATATGGCATTAAAATCATATCGCATCCCACCTGTATGGCTTTTACGGCCGCCTCATCGGACGAATACAGATTTGCAATCGCGCTCATTGCCATAGAATCGGTAATAATGATCCCGTTATATTTCATCTCCTCACGCAGAATTCCCGTAACAATATCATGTGACAACGTTGCTGGAATTTCTTCTGTTACATTTGGCAGTGTAATATGGCCCACCATAATCATGGATGCTCCTGCTTCTATCCCCGCCTGAAAAGGGCGCAATTCACATGTTCGAAGCTCGTCCAATGTTTTCCAGCTTTTTGCCTCTCCATAGTGACTGTCTTCTTCCGTATCGCCATGGCCTGGAAAATGTTTTAACGTGCACACCATCCCACTGTCGCGAAATCCTTTTACACAGGCAGCAACCATCTCAGCCACTTTCTCTGGATCTGTACCAAATGCACGGGAACCAATGACAGTATTGTTCGGATTGGAATTCACATCGGCGACTGGTGCAAAATCGAGATTAAATCCAAGCTGCGAGATTTCGCTTCCAATCGTATTTCCAACCCGGTAAGCCTGACTGATATCCTCCGTATCCCCGACCGATTCCATAGACGGAATTGCGGTAATTCCCATTTCAGAATTATTTCCCAGTCTCATTACGCTTCCGCCCTCTTCATCTACTGCGATGAATAGCCCTGTCTTCGAATAGGACTGCATATTCTGGATCATCGTTATCGTTTGTTCTCGATTCAGCAAGTTAGGCGCAAAAAACACAATTCCACCAACCGGCTGCGCTTCCAATGCAGCCCTTGTCGTGTCTCCAGCCATCGTTACTGTTGATACACCAGTAAGTTGTTCCGGCGTTACCACAAACAATTGGTAAATTTTTTCTTCCAGACTCATATGTTCCATCATATTCTGTGCTTTTTCTTCTACTGTTTGTTCTGTTTGTTCGTCGGTCTTTTTTTCATCGTCACCCCTTTTTCCAGCCTGTTCCAACGGTTCTGCGATATCTTCTGTCTCCGTTTTTTCAGGACTTTCCGTCACTGCCGTAACTTCTTCTTCGGTTCCTTTCGGTGTTGTTTCTGTTTTTACTTTTTCATCATCTGAACCGGTTGGCATGCCCTTTTCCTGTTCCAATTCCGATGCAGCTTCTATCGTATCTGTTTTTGTCCGTGTCTGTTTCTGCTCTTTTTCACCTTTTCCCAGGACACCAATGATTCCAATCACCACACCTGCCATAAACAAAATTCCAGCGATCCCAAAAATCATCCTTTTTCTGTTTTTCTTCTTCATCCGTTTGTTTCTCTTTCATACTCGCAGACATACCCAACCTTTCCAGCAATCTTCGGAAAAGCACCTACGATATCATTTCTCTGATCATTAAAGGTCCAGCCAATTTCTTCTTCGTTATATTTTGCTTTCCACATGCACAGAAATAACTCTTTTGTTCCATCCGTATCCTGCCTGCTTGGTTCTCCCGGATACCAGTTATCAAAGGTCCAGTCTTCTCCTGTGATCCATCCTGCCTGTTTCCATTCTTCCGTATCCGACTGAAGTTTCGCGCCCAGCCAGAGATACGTGAGGCCTGACCGGTCTGCCATTTCACTGATTTTTTCATATTCTTCTTCTGAATTGATCGTTGCCAGATATCCCCCTCTTTCCTCACAGGCATTCTTTGCGTCTTCCCAGGACAGGTCTCCTGCAATCACTTCATACGTATGTATGATCTCTGGTGCTTTACTTTCTGAAACTGTACTGGTTTCTTCCTTGGATTCCGAAACTGTTTTTTTATTTTCTTCCGTTTCTGCATATTCTGTTTCTGATTTTGTTTTGACCTTGGTATCTGTTTCCTGGTTTTCTGTTGTATTTTCGCTCACAGACGCAATCTCGTCCTGATCCGTTTTTTGTTTCGATTTGGAAGACTCACTGATCTTTTCCGGGACTGCTGTTGTTTCCTTCTTTTCTTCTCTGGCTATCTTCTGTTCCTGTTTCTGATCTACATTTTTCTTGCCAGACAACGCATGTACTGCCGCATAACCCACTCCGGCACAAGCTACAATTCCAAGCATAACTCCCAGAACTACAAACACTTTCTTTTTCTTCTGGCGTCCTGTTTTTTTCACTACTGCCTGTTCTCTTCTCTCTTGCTGTTCCTGATTTTCTGTTATATCCTCTGCCGTTTCTTCCGGCAACAAATTTAACATATCATCCGGAATCATAGTTCCATCGTAAACGCAAAATCTGGCCCGCTCCAGAATTGGCCGCCCACACGTCGGACATCTTGGAATTTTCTGACCACATTTTCCACAAAATTTGGAATCATCTTTTATCTCACTTTTACACTTAGGGCAAATCATATCCTGTTCTCCTTTTTTACATGCTTTTTCCGAATCAAAGACACCCATCTGCTGTAAAGCTTTTATTCATCAAAAAAATCTCCTCGCAGTGTTAGAATCTTCTGTAACAGCAGAAACTTTCCATCACCGAAAGGAGATTTTTTCTTTTAAACGGAAGTAAAGCCTGGACGATGTACATACCAGGAACCGCCAATCTTTACACATGAAATCTGCATAGTCCACTCATTCTCCCGTTCAGATCCCTTGGCTGTAATCCGCACTGTGACAACGGCTGCTCCTTTTATTTTGTCTGCATCGTAATCATAGTCATGTTGTAATTCATATTTGACCTGTGCAAGATCAGTTCCATCACAGGTTTCCATATCTTCGGCCTTGCACTTTACTTTCACATCATCCCCACAGGTGCCACTAATCTGCCGTGCCTGTTCTTCTGCTGAATCTGCAAGTACCTGTTGAAATTCTTCATCTGTACTATACCAGCCGGATGGCCCAACCATATAATCAATATACGGCGGTGCCAATAGTTTGTAATATCCTTTTACATCCTGATTCAGTTCTGTTTCGCACGCTTTTGCTGCTATTTTTTCCGGACTTTTTCCTCCAAATCCCAGAACCACTGCCAGAATCACAACCAGAACAACTGCTGCAACTCCAATCATTCTACTGGGCGATTTCATAATTTTCGCAATTCCAGAACCAGATGGTTTCTGCTTTTCTGATGCTGTATTTTGTTCGATA
Source organism: Blautia sp. AM28-27 (assembly GCF_003480905.1). Taxonomy (NCBI): domain Bacteria; kingdom Bacillati; phylum Bacillota; class Clostridia; order Lachnospirales; family Lachnospiraceae; genus Blautia; species Blautia sp. AM28-27. The sequence continues at coordinate 60,497 of NZ_QUJK01000014.1, read as the reverse complement.
ACAGCGCCACAGGCCGGACAAAATTTTGCATCATCCTCCAATTGTGCTCCACATTTTCCACAAAACATACCTTCATTCTCCTTTTTCACGCCTTAACAACTTTCTGTTTCCGATTCATTTTTTAATGTAAGCTGTCCATCTTTAATTTCATAGTCCGCATAAAAATCAGTTTCCTCATTTACAGCTTCTGTCGTTGAATTAGATAAATACAGTTTTCCTTCTTTTTCCTCGTATTTTCCTTCTCGTTCCTGCTCTGTAAACAGAGTTTCAAATTGCTGAAGTTTATTTGCTTTATTTACTTCCAGATTATCATTTATCATCTCTTCTGTACTCGCGTATCCCGCATCTTCCGCCCATGCTTCCAAGCTCTCATATCCCTCATCCTCTTTCGATGCTTCCAAAGTATCTTTTATTTTTGCTTTTATTGCATCTTCATAACGTGTTATCACTTCTTCATATTTTTGCTCAAACTGCTCTGTATCAGATTTCAGCGCATACGTTCCATCTGTTTTAAATTCTAAAGTAAACGGAACATCCAGTTCATCTAGATCCACAACTTCCATGACAGAGCCTTTGTTCAGAACTTCCTTATTGGAATCACTGGTACTATCTATAATTTCCTGCATTTTTTTCTGGTTTTCCCACATTTCAGTCAACTCCGTGGTTGTTCCTTCTGACGTTTGAGAAGTTTGTGAACTTTGAGAATTTTCAGAAGCACAGCCTGACATTCCTGTTGCCAATACAATTGCAGCTACTATTCCCATACTTGATATCCGTTTCCACTTGCTGTTTTTCATGATTTTTCCACCTTTTTCAATAAGCAAACAGGCTACCTGCTTTTTTAAATTTTATCGTTCATATTCATACACTGATCCACAAACTTTTCCACACCCGGCATAACAATCGTGCTCATGTTCAACGCTTTTAGTCCCAAGGCAAGGAATAAAATTTTCTGCCAGATCTGTACTGCCTGAACAATTGCTGATGTTAAATTTGTGATAAAAACTTCGTTTGCATTGATCCGTATCACAGACAAAAATGACTCTATGCAATTAATCGCATCGGGAATCAGGCCAATCGCCAAAATGCACATGGAAAAGATAAACAGCAATGCTCCAGCTTTTACTGCACATCTTCTCAACCACAGATTTTCTTCTACCAATAATACATATCCAATTAAAATTGCTGCCAGCAAAAGTCCTCCTGTCACTCCTGCCAGATAAATTACGGCGCCAAAACAGCCTGCTGAAATACCAATTTTTGTTTTCTGCATATTTTTTCCTCTTTTCAAACGCATTTAAAGTTCAAACAATTTATTTATTTTTAAATGCATAATCTGCTTTGTTTCTTAATAGTACATTCTGCCCATCATTCCTGCCATACCGCTGCTGAAGAAAAGAAACAGCATTAAGACAAACACTACAATGGTAAAGCAAAAATACGAGCGCGCAAAGTTTCGTAAATTTACATTCTTTGTTCCGCCAAAGGAAAATACCAGCAACAGGACAAATCCAACGCATGGAATTGCAAATAATAATTCATATCCAAAATATCCCCACATGGAAATCGGCTGATAATCGCCCATATCTCCAACCTGTGACGGGGTTATATTCGAATAGTTCTGATTTGGTGCAGTCTTCGTATTGTTCATGTTACTGCCCCAAGCCGGCTGATTCGCAGCTTCATTCTGCTGTGTCAGGTCCGCACCACATCCTTTGCAAAAGCGTGCGCCATCCACATTTTCTGTTCCACAATGTTCACATCTCATAGAACATTCCCTCCTTCATCTCTTGTACATTTTATAAAATAAATAAATTGTTTGCTTTTTTCATATACCACTGCATCCAAAGAAATCCCCTGGTAATTTCTTCCTTGTATTTCCAACCGTAGCGAAGGAATGTAGCTCCACAGGTAATCACCAGAATAATAGAAAAGAATTTACTTTGCTGCGCTTTTACATAGCGAAAGAAACACCAGCTTCCCATACAGAAAATCCATAAGAAAATTGTTGGATTCCACTGCCACGCCTTTTTCCATTGAAAGGTAATCACATACCATCCCGCATGTGTCAAACCGCAGCCTGGACATGGAATTCCAAATAAAATTCGCATAGGACATACCGTCTGAAACAGAATCTGCATTGTTCCAAGGATCATTCCTGTGAGAATCACTGCTTTTTTATACTGTTTCAAATCTTTCTGTATCCGCTCCTTGATTTCTTTTCCCCTATTTTCTTCGGCAAACATGAATCTGACGGTTCTCACTCTCCCAGCTTCTGCCCACAGTTCGTGCAGAATATCTGACCAGGTTCTAATGCGCTTCCACAGTATGGGCATACCGCTTCCGCTGAACTTTCTTCTGTTTTCGTTTCTTCAGCCACCGCATTGTCTGTCTCCACCGGCTGTTCTGTCACCGCTTCTTCCAGCACTGGCTGTTCGGAAACTACTTCCTGTTCTTTTTCCAGTTCAACCTTTGTACCACATACCGTGCAGAACATCTGGCCGTCCTCCAGCTCATTTCCGCAGTTCGTGCATCTCTTTTTCTCTGTTGAAACCGCAGGTGCACTCTTTGCTTCTTCCATCACTGCCGGAATTTTAGTTCCACAGGAAGTACAAAACGCTGCACTTTCCGGAACAGAAGCACCACATACCGGGCAAATTCGTCCCGCACTGGCTTTGGGCACTTTGTGTTCTATTTTCGTTCCACACACATTGCAGAATGCAGAACCAGAAGAAACCTCGGCCCCACAGTTCGGACAGCTTACTGTTCCCTTTAATGTCTGAATCTGTTCTTTATAAACCTGAACCTGCTGTTGGCTTGCCTTAACGCCATCGCACCATTCTTTCATTTTTCCTTCCGCTGCAACTGCAAAATAATCATAAAAATATTTTCCCATCTGCCGATACAGCTCGGCCTGCTTCGTTTCTTCTTCCCGGATTGCATTGGAAAGCCGAAGTGTTTCTGACATTCCCTTTGCTTTTTCTGCTCCGGCATTGAACCATCCGGAAAGTTTCTTATCTACATCATCAAACATTGCCATGATTATGTTCTCCTTTTGTCTGTCATTCTGTATTTTTAATTTTTATACAATACAAAATCTGAAATAAAGCAATTAAATCCATCCCATCCTTTATCTTCTGCGCAAACAGTAAACCACTTCACACCGCTGAGATCCACATCCACTTTAATCGGTGCCGTTGTTCTGGTGATTTCTCCCGTCGTATACAAAATCTTTTCATTTTCGTCATAAACTGTAACAATTCCGGTATCTTTACTGCTGTCATCCGCTACCGCGATTGTTCCGGTCATTCTTGTATATTCCCCGTTCGCATAATAGGATGCATATCCTTTTCCACGATATGGTGTCAATTTATATAAATTTCCAGGACTATAGATATTTCCCACACTGTCTTCCATGACCTTCAGTTCTTCTCCTGACTCAAACCGGTCAGATTCACTGATTTTCAAGTCACATAATTTCACCGGCACATTCTCCTGCACCTGCTGCAGAAGCTCAGTTAACGTCGAATTGGATTCCAGCACTCTTGTCGCACTTTTCAGATAGGTAATTGCATCGTCATAATTATCTTTGGTAAGATAATCATCTACCGTGTCCTGTACCGTTTTTACATAAGCATCTTCCGCGCTCTTTTCCAGGTTATCCAGTTCTGAGTCACCTTCATTTACTTCCTGTGCTTTTTTCAACAGTGCAAACAGTTCCTCATACTTTCCTTCATTCATATACTGCGTTCCATGATCCAGCGCATCGCTTTTCAACATAGCTGCATAAGAATCCTTCAACTCAGCCAGGCGGTTTGCCAGGTCTTCATCATCTGGAAGGATGTCGGCGGCAACTTCTACCGTCTGAATCGCGGTTTCATATTCCTGCTCATCTTCCGGATTTTCTGTCTTATTCAGAATTTCGGCTTTATAGCTGTCAACACACTGAGACATTTTTGACTGTGCTTCTTCGTAATTACTGTCATCCTCACTGACCTGCGCATAGGCCTCCATTGCCTCTTCATAGTCGCCGTCTTCATACAGTTCTTCCGCCTTTTTATATGCTTCCATCGAACTGTTCAGACTCTCCAACGTTTTTTCCTGTTCTCCAAATGCAGTTTCCAGTTTTTTAGATCCCAGCGTAAGATATGCATTTAATTTTTCACTGGCTTCCTCATATGTAATTTTTTCTGCTTTAAAATCGTCCAGAACAGTGGCACAGTCTTTCTCCGCCAGCTTGTCCAGAAGCATTTCCTGGATAACATGATCTTTGACATCGTTTTTATAAAGCTGTTCGATATCACTGTAATCACCTTTGCTGATCCGGCTTACAATTTTTCTTGCCGGAGACTTCACATAAAAGGTCAAAGCAGCTCCTCCGGCTGCCAGAATCACTACCAGCACCAAGGTCAGAATGATCGGTGCTTTTTTTCTCTTCTTTTTCGTTTTTTTATTCTTAGGCGGTTTTTGCGGAGATCTTGGTGTTATCGGTGTCTCCTGTTCTCTTTTCTGCTCCTCACCAGGCTGAAAAATCGTTCCAGAACCATGGTCCGAGCTACCTTTTCCCTGCTGTATTTCCTTTCCGCATCCCGGACAGTATTTCATTCCCTCTTTGACTTCTGCCCCGCAATAATTACAACGCATTTTCTCTCCTCCTGTTCCTTTTTTGTTATGATAAACGTCTTATGAACAAACTGGCTTTTCCAGCCTTCGGATCATAATCCATCACAACCTGCACATTATCTTTTCTGATCTGACAAGGCCACTCTGTTATCTCTTTATCGCTGGTCTGATAAAAGTTCTGACAGATCTGTTTCCAATTTTCTTCCTGCGTCAAAAAACTATAACTGATGGAATCCCATTGATTCTTTCCAAACTTTATGTTCACGTAACCGGATACCGCGTTTCCCTCCATCTCCAGATAGTATTGCTGATCTGTTCCTTTCGAAAAACGTTTCCCAAAGTAACGCTGCATATCTTTTTCTGTCATATCTGTTGAAATACAGTCAAACGGAAAAATTGTTGCCTGTTCCCAGCGATTGCATTTCTGTATCCAAACGTGTCGCTGCCCGTACAACTGTGCAGCGCCTCCCAAAAGCAGACATACTATGCTTAAAATCACAATCCTTTTCCAGATTTTTGATTTTTTTCTGCTCAACGACTGTTTTTTTTGAATCGCGTTCCCATTTCTGATTGCCATAACAGAACTGTTCTTTTTTTCTTCTGATGTAGCTTTTATGACTTTCAGCAATTCTCTTCGAAAATCTTCAGCTCTCGCAAAACGCTCAGATTCGGGTGCCAGCGCCTTTCGAAGAACTTTCCCAAATGCCGGATCTGCCGCATCCGGCAAAGGTACTGTTTCTCCCTGCAGTCGTCTTTTCTGTGCTTCTTTTTCATCCTCAGAATCAAATGTTTCCGGATATGACGGAAAGAATGGAGAACGCATATGATTCATGATTCGATAGAGAACCATTCCCAAAGAATATAAATCAACGCTCTCGTTATAGCTTTTTTTATTCTGTAAAATTTCCGGAGCCATATAATCTGCCGTCCCTTTTACAGAAGAAGCTGACTCTTCCCCGTGAAGCATTTTTGCTACTCCGAAATCTCCCAGTTTATAAACTCCTTTCTCATTTCGGAAAATATTTTCTTCCTTGATATCCCGATGCATGATCCCATTTTCATGACAAATCTCCAGCGCGTCTAAGATCTGTATTCCTAACTCAAAGACATCGTTTAATACCAGCTCATTTTGACTGATATAAACTGACAGCGGTGTAAGATATTCCATTAACAGAAAAATTTCATAACGTTTCGGATTTTCATGGCGAATCACATCGTTTTCATAACATGGAACAATATTTCGAACTCCATTCTCTGTAAACGCATGCATCAACTGAATTTCCTGCATCGTCTCCTGAAAAACATTTTCAAAATACTGCTCCGTTTTTTCTGTATCCTTTCCCATTGCATTCCAGATTTTCAAATACTGCGTTTTCTCCGGAATCACAATATGTTTTAACGCGCGGACATAAGTACCGGATTCATTTTCTTTTTTTACTTTGTAGACAGAAGCAAAACTTCCCTTACCAATCAATTCTTCTACTCGATATCCGAAGACTTCCCGCCCTATCATCTTATCCTAACTGCTCCTGCGTCTTTTCTATTATCATCTCCAGCACTTGTATCATTTCGTCTCTCTCTGGATTTTCATATCCTCGAAAAACGATATCATTGATATTTTCATGCTGAAAAAGATATACACTTTCTTCTCCCATGTACCCTTCCGGATATGGAATTCCCATATAATCATAAACGGTCTCCGGATGCTCTTCGTCAGTCTGAAGCACACCCATAATCATTGTTTTTTTTGTACCGCCCTTTAAAAGTACAATACTTCCAACGGGAAGCAGTTCTCCAACCTGCTGCATAAGATCCTCCTGTTTTCCTTTTTGAAACTGTTTATTTTTTCTGCCACATCGCCTGTACAATCATCTGCAGTCTTTTTGCTACGTTTCCATTCTGAAAAGCCTGTTTTGATTCTGGATTGGATGCAATCAGCTTTCCAGCTGCTTCACCGATTTCGGTCGTTTTTTCTTCCAGCCATTTTGCTGTATCTCCTGCACTGGTTCCAGCCGTTTTCAACGAAAATACTCCGAATGAAATTTTGGACAGCAACGTATCCAAGCCTTTTACAGAAGCTTCAATCCCTGTATATGCTGTATCTTCCAGCGACCAATGTCCATCTTCCTTATATTTATGAATACTGTCATATGTCTGTCCTGCAACATCCATCGCACTTTGAAGAATAGAGGTATACACATGCGCCGGATATTTAAATACCGGATCTTTACCGATCAGATAAAGTGTCTTTCCAAAACCCACGGTCTCTTTTCCGATATTCGCCGTGCTGCTGCCATTTCTGGAATATTCTGTCACTGCACCCAGGATTCCCATCAATCCTCCCGCTACTCCAACAGCAGTGGCCCAGCTGCCAAATTTTTTCTCGAACAAATTCTGCGTTTTTTCATCTGAAAAGCTTTTCTTGAATACGGTGTAGAATCCTTTCCATACACTTGCAGATGCCTTGGACAATTTACACCACTGTCCAATCCCAAACGGAGCATGTTTGGAATCACCTGTAAAAAATTTAATCAGGCTGTCACAATAAGAAACTAGGTCACCGGCTAAACCTGTTACTTCATCTTTATTTTTTTCTGACACTGCCTTCATAATATTTTGGGACACTTCCAAAAGCCAGCTGTAAACCGCGACATAAGCTGTACCAAATGGTGTTTCCTGTTCGTTTTGGTCATATACAGTTCCATAGCTTAAAGATCTTTCGTCTTCATCCTGCAGATTCTTTTCAAGCTTCTCATATATCACAGATGCACGACGGAGATATTCTGCAATCTCTGCAATTTTCTGTTTTTCTTCCTGAAGTTCTATGCAAATACATCGAAGCTGCCAGTCAATGTCTTCTTCCCGTTTTACCTGCCAATCCAGATTTCTGGAAACAATAGAAAAAGCTTCTTCTCTTTGTTCAATATCTTTTTCTACTCTATCGAGCATTTCTGACATTCTTTGAAGCCCTTCCGGTCTGACTCTGATATAAGGCATTTTAAAACCCCCGTCTACTTATTCGTTGGCTCCGTTCTGAATATTTCTTTCGCTGTTATCATATGCCTCTGCCGCGTTTCTCAAAAACTGTGCATAATTGCGAATTGTTTCTTTTCTTTCCGCAAATGCCCGTTTAAAATTTTCAAACTTTGCAACGGAAGACTCAGCCGCATCTCCCTCCCACACGCTTTTCATTCCTTGAATCTCTCTTTCAATTTCTTCCGTATAATTTTCAATATTGGTTGCAATGCTGTCAAACGTTGCTGCTTTCTCCCGTATTGCTGTAGAATCTACTTTAATGGTTGCCATAATTACATCTCCCTTCTGTTATCCTCTAAGATTGCCTGCTTCTTCCTGCAGTCTATTTTCTACCTGCTCATAATGTTCCGCCGCATTTTTTAAGAACTCCTGATAATTGTTCATGACATCTCTCAATTCCTCAAATGCCGTTTTATATTCCTCCAATTTTTTGTTAAATGTATCACTTGCGATTCCTGTCCACTTTGCACTTCGAAGCGCCTGGGCTTCTGTGTAAAGTTTTTCATACTCCGTCTGATATTTACTTACTAGTTCTCCAATTCTTTCGGATGATCTTTTTACACTTTCTGTTGTTACTGACCACTCTCTTGCCATCTTAGGCTCCTTTCCGTCATACTTTATCCATGACCATTACATTTCTTTACAACTGCTCCGCCATACGCTTTGTTTCTTCTTCCGCATGTTGAATTCGTGTTGCAACCAGCTCAATTAACTCAATAGTTTGCTGCATTTTTTTTCTGGTTTCTGTCATTTCTTCTGCAATCTGTTCTATCTTTTGAATACAGACTGCGGATGCCGGGCTTTCCCATTCATGTCTCAATCTTTCCGCAACTCCACAAATTTTCTTAACCTGTTCTTCAAATACATTTTCTTCTCCGTCGAGTCTCGCTGCCTCACGCATTACTTTTTCATAGTTAAGTCTTATGTTTGATGTCATCTGCACTCCTATGCTAGAATCCATTCTTCTTGCTCTGATATTTCCAATTCCGCAAGACATTGGGTTCTGTCTGCTTTTTTTCCTGTTCTGGCCTGATACAATTCCATACTTTCTGCTTGAATTTCTGCTTCCGGATATTCTTCCTTGATCAAAACCGCCAGAAGACTTATTACCTCTGCGATCGACATGTGATCGGGAACTTTGAATCGAAATTTTTCATTCAACCCCGGAACCTTTATGACACATTCCTGCTTTCTCATCTTCTCACCTAACCTTGATATATGCCAAAGTATCCCCATGATAAAGAATCGCCTGATTTCTTTCCAACTGCTTTTTTCTTACCTCTGGATCACTTCTGCTGACTGCATTATTCAAAAACATAATTTTTGAATTGTCGATTCCTCCATCCATAATCATTCCATCTTCGCATCTGACTAAGTAAACATACAAGCCTGTGTCTTTATATTCCGACAGTTTTTTAAAAATTCCCTGTGTAATAATCAAAAGCTGTTCCTGCTTTTGTGTTTTCAAATATTTTCCAAATACTACCAAATCCTCATCTGAAATAGTGTCATAGAAATCAGAAAAATCATCAATATACAACAGGATTCTTTTTTGTTTTTTTTGTTCCAAACACCTTTGAAGGAAACGTCCTATTTCTTCTTCTGTCCGGATTTCATGCCAAAACTTCTTACTTTCTGGGTCTAAACTGAAACGGTAAAGTTCCCAGTTCTCCATTATGATTCCATTTTCAATCACAGACTCGAGAGAAGTTTTTGTCTCACTTCCGATAAAAATGCGTTTTGTTTCTTTTAAAAGAAATCCCTGCTTTCTCTCATCATATAAAGAAGCTCCAAGTGACAGCCATTCTTTTTTATCTCTGGCGCCTTCGAAAACAGGAATACGCTCTGGCAGTCTGCCACTTTCTTTTTCCGTTTTCTTTTCTATCAGTATGTTTTTCCTGTCTTCTCTTACCGTACTTTCCTTTTGATTTTCGCCATAATAAAATCTCATTTTCCGATAAGTCTGCTTTAGTTTACTGTACATTTGAGATTCATTGACTGCATCAAACGGAAGTGCTGTCTGCATTTCCACTGCAAACTCTCCATAGGAAATTACCGCCCGTCCCTTCACATCTTCAGGTTCTATTGCCGTACGTATATTCAGAAGATCCCGGTAATTCTGTAATTCATTCATCTGAAATACAATCCGCGTTTTGATATGTTCCGCTGTTTTGTAATAAATTGCATTTCGGCTGTTTCCTGTTACCACCAGATAAATGCCATATGTTTTTCCATTTGCAGCAATCTGAATAATCCCTTCCTCCAGACGCGGCATCTGTTCATGTATGACTGTGTAATTATCAATGATTACCAGCAGCATAGGAAGTTTTTGCCCGGTTGTTTCCAAATAAGAGGAATATGTATTGCACTCTTTTTCTGCAAATACTTTCTTTCGAAGTTCCATCTGATTTCTTATCTGCTGTATCATATGCTCACTCTTTTGCTTTTCATCTTCAAAAGCCACAGCAACACAATGTGGAGCTTCTCTTAAGTTGCCCAACATTCTTCCTCCGAAATCCAGTACATAAAACTGCAGCAGATCCGGTGAATATTTTTGTGCCATGGAAAATGCCATGGTCTGTAAAAAAGTGGTTTTTCCAGATCCAGATGCACCATAAACAGCAACATGTCCATTTTCCTGGAAGCAGAGTTCAAATGGCTTCTGCTCCTGCAGTTCCGGTATGTCACACATTCCGCATGCAGTTGCTGCATCGTTGTCTTTATCCCACTGTTCCGGCAGAAAATTCTCTGAATGGGCAACGCATTGTGAAAGAAATATCTTTTTGGGCAATACCGGTTTCCACAATGGTTTCACACAAAGATGCATTGCCTTTGCAGTCAATATTACTTCTTTTACGCTTTCTTCCAGCTGTGTTCTTCCACTTTTTTTTCCATCCGCTCGCTTCTTGGCTGTCCTGCGCACTCCAGCTGTATATCCAGTCATTTCTATGCTGTTTTCGCCATCTTCCATGTATCTGTCATAGGCAATATAGTCCGCACCGCTGAAACCTGTCTGTACTTCTTCAAAAATTTCATCATATCCAACTTGTACATAAGCTCTTCCTGGCTGTCTGATTGCCGCCGCGTCTTTTCGCCGGATCATTTCCTTACTGTCTTCCTGATCCAGCACTTTCAGACAAACTCGAAATCTGGAGTTACTCCAGATCTGCGGACTTACTACCCCGCTTGGCTTTTGTGTTGCTAAAATCAGATGAATCCCAAGACTTCTGCCCACCTGTGCAACATTAACCAGATATTCTAAGAAATCCGGCTGTTGTGTTCTTAACTGCGCAAACTCGTCAATAATGATAATCAAATGCGGTAATTTTTTCTTTATTTTTCCTTCTTCCATGTACTTATGCCATGAATTAATGTCCAGCTTATCAATCCCCAGCTCCTGCGCTGTTGCGTTAAAAAGTTTTTGCCGGTTCTGTATTTCGGCTTCCAATGAAACTTTCGCACGATGCAGCATATTTCCGGAAAGATTGGAAATTGTAGCTGACACATGCGGTGCCTTCAAAAATGGACGCGCCATGTCGCCGCCCTTAAAGTCAATTAAAATAAAAGCAATGTCATCCGGACTGTAATTCAACATCAAAGACAGAATGTATTCCTGTAAAAACTCGCTTTTTCCTGATCCTGTCATTCCCGCAACCAGGCCATGACATCCATGATATTTTTCATGAATATCCAGGTAAAATAGTTCTCCGTCCCGCTTCATTCCAATCGGAGCCGCCATAGAACGACTGATTTTACTTTCTCGCCATCGTCTTTCAATCTCCAGCATGTGAACATTTCCTGCCTGATACATGGAAAGGAAAGAAATTCGCTCTGGAATTCCCACTTTATGGTTCCAATGACGGTTTTCTATTTTTTCAAACAACTGCATCATTTTCTGGATCTGCAGGTAATTCAATTCATCAGGAACAAATGGAATCAGCTGATTATCATCTTCATTTTTTCGATAAATACCGCTTTGTTCCGCATCATTTAAAATAATAGCTTCTGCTTCCCTGGGAATTCTGGAGAAAAACTCTGCAGCATACACGATGGTTACCCCTTTAAAGTTCTCCGCAATATAAGAACTCTTTCCCAGAGAAATACTTTCCAGTAATTTTTCATTCAAAACAAATACTACATAATGTGGTATATTTATTTCACTTTTTTCTTTTGCTGTTTCTTCCAAATACAACAGAAATTCTTTCACCTCTTCTGGATCAGAAGCAAAAAACCGTTGTTCTCCGATTTCATTCCAAATATGTGGAAGATTCAAAACCCATTCAAAATCCAGAGCTTGATTTTTATCTGCAACAATCCCAATCTTCACCTCATCCGGCGCATGCATAACGACAATTCCTGTAATCATGCACCAAATCAGTTTATTGATTTTTTCTTTATCGCCGACAATTCCAACCATCTTCCTGTCTCGAAGGGAAAGTGCAATTGGAACTTCTGACAGCCGCTGATTTTCTTTTCCCAGCTGAATTGCCTGTTCCAGCAATGCATCATCTTCTAAACAAAAATGGTCTTCCGGTACTTTTACCAGAAGTTCTGATGATCTTTCTCCTATTCCCAGCCGCACAGAAAGAAAATCCTGATCTGCCGGTGATTTTTCCCAGATTCTTCGGTTTTTCCTCTCTACATATCCAAGCATTTCTTCAATACCTGGATAGTAATCCACATTCCAGATTCTGCGATTATATTCTCTGCAGCCTTCTATTTCTTTTCTTTTTTCTTCAAGATAAGCCGTATACTTCTCTTTTCGATAAGTTTCTTCTTTTTTCTCCTGTTTTTTATAATATTTTCTGGATAAAAACGGCCATAATACAGCGCCAGCCAGCAGACTCACTGTCATGGTTCCGTTGCTGATGATCGATGAAAAGTTTCCGGTTTCTTCCAGCCTCGCCAGTGCCAGTCCCAATTGTGCCATCATAGCCAATGACATTGTAAGTGTTGGACCTGCTGCCAGAATAAACGGCTGTTGTTTTCTTGTCTGACACGCTGGCGGTGCATCGATCCGAATTTCATCCGTTATCAGTGATTTATAAATTCTGGGATTTCTTTCAAATACTACTTCCGCACGGTTCTTTCTGGGGGCCATGTTCTGGGTCTTTTTGCATGGTTCAATCCCTTGTACAGAAATCTGTTTCGGCACCATCATATATTCTTTTAAATATACGATGGTGTATCCCATGATCATGATTTGATCACCGCATTGTAACCGCGATGCGGTGATCTTTTTGCCATTTAAATACACACCTGCTTTTTCGGAGATGTCCTGAATATATCCTTCTCCTGCTTTCATCCGAAGCACAGCATGTTTTCTTGAAATATTTTCATTGATATCCAGAATGATATTTGCATCATCTGCCCGTCCTATCTGTAGTTCCGCTTCTAACGGCAAATGATACTTTTTCATCTCTGCACTTAAATATCGCTCTGCTAAAACCAGAAACTGGTAGGGACATTCTGTATCCTTCACGGAAAAGAAGTCTCCATCCTGCAGCTTTCTCAGTTCAGCCTCTCCAGGGCCAATGATTTCTTCCGCCTTCTGCAGATAATACGTGCCATTCTGTTCATATACTGGAAATTTTAATTCCCGGCGCATATTTAACAATTCTCTGCTGATAAAACCATTTCTGGTTTTGTCCAATACCGTTTCTATTCCTGTCTGCAAATATTGATTTTCCAGAAAAAACAGTATTTTTAGACTTTCCATATGCGCCCTCCTCAAATGTCTCTGCCTGTAAACAAACTCTTCCTTGTTTCTTCTGCCTTTTCTTTCTCAGCAGAACTCAAAATTCTATTGCTTGTTTAAAAAATATGCAGATTCAATAAATCATCACGAGTTTTTTCTGTCACAACATATAACTTTCCTGCAACAGCGCTCATTGCCTTTATCTCTTCACCCTGATATGTCTCATCATAATCCACTTCGTACAAGTCGCCAAAAGGGATCACTACATTTCCTTTTTCATCGATCACGCCGCATTCACCATCCATATTTTTCAATTCTAAAAATTCACCAATGAATCTGACATCTTGAAATCTTTCTCCCATTAAATCATTTCCGTCTTCATCATATACTCGCCAGGTTTCTCCATATTGAACCACAATAAGTGAACTATCATATTCATATTGAATAGATTCATAGTCACTTAAATCAAAAGAGTGTATTTTATTTCCATCTTCGTCATAAATATCAATACCATCTTCTCTTTTCCCTAAAAATTCATGATTCGCAATTCCATAAATAGATGTATACGATGTATCTATTTGTTTTTGTTCTTTTAAATTATAGAAATACGCAGGACCATCTGTGTATAATGAATTATAAAAAAATACACTTCGTGCGATCTTAATCATGTTCTTGCTTAACGACGATATAATATATGCTTTCTCATCACTTTCACGGTTCGTTACTTCATATACGATCTCACCGTTTTCGTCTATTAACTGATATGTTTCCTGCTGCTCAGGATCTTCTGAATATTTTAAGATATTGTAAATTCCTGTTTCCGAATTATACTCTATAGAATCTGCATCCGTTATGTTTTCATTCATATCGAAATACCTTATTCCTTCTGACAAACTAATTTTTTTAAGATACAAATCTCCGATCACACTATCATAGCCATAATCGTTCAATTCTTTTATACAGTTTCCATTAAAATCCCATACACTTTGCGTTTTATCTTTTGTTACCAGATAATTGATCTTACCAGTTCTTATCAAATCGTATTCCATAGGAATCACTTTCTGATTCTTATTATCATATACGCCATATTTTCCTTCCATTTTGACAATAACTTCTATTCGATCTTCTGTCCTTCCTGCAAATTCCATCTCATCATACTCTGCCGGTATCACAAAGTTTCCTTCTGCATCTACCAGTCCATACAAAGACGATTTGCTTGATTCTACAATATAATAACCATTTGCGGCAGCCCCTCCACTCTCATACGTATATCCGCTGATTGAAAAACCTGCCATATTGTTTTCCATCTCTGCTTCCGGCATCTCTTCTATGTTTTCATCTGATACTGTTTCTGTACTTTCCAGGCTGTTATCGACTTCTTCTGTCTGCTCTTTCTCCACGCTTCCACTGTCTGTAGCCTCCACGCTATCGCTTATACTAACTTTTTCTTCCTTCCTTCCACAGCCCATTACAGAAAATGGTATGGTTAAAGCGAGTATCAATACCAGTATTCTTTTTTTCATATTTTTTCTCCTCTCTACAAATAATTCTTATTTTCGATTTTATTTATAAAATTTTAACACATTATATTTATCAATGCAATATGCATCTATAGTTGGTTGTTGTATATTTTTTATACTTTTATAATATATAAATTACATTAATTGTGGAGGTTTTACTCATGCAGCCGGAAATCAACTATAAAACCGTCGGACAACGCATCCGCACTGCACGTCTGCAAAAGAAGCTCAGTCAGGCAGAGCTTGGAGGCTTGGTCGGCTGTTCGAATAACCATATTAGTCACATCGAAACCGCACAGACAAAAGTTTCTCTTTCCATGCTCTCCAAACTGGCGCTTGCTCTGGATCAGGATCTTGATTATTTTCTTCTTGATACCCAATATGCCAAGCGTGATCGCCTGATTGATGAAGAAATTGCGGAAAAACTCAGCCGTTGTAATACCTCCACGCTGTTGACTGTAAATCAAATGCTGGATCTGCTTCTCAAACAGCAGGAGATGAATGATTTGGAGAAAAATTTGTAAATAATTTTGATAGTTCTCTCAATTCTCATGTAATATCTTTTTTGTATATTACATGAGATTTTTTTCGGTTCTCATAAGAAAAATTGTATCATATCTCATATTTTTTCCTATACTCGCTGCACAATCTGCACTTTTTTCGTAATAATCAGCATTTTTCTGCATTTTTTCCATATTCGCTCCCATTTTTCTGCAACAAAAAAAAATACCACACCATTCCCGTGCAGTATTTTTCCTCTTTTCTATCCCTATTCTGTTTCTACCTCGCCCACCTCTTCACCCATTCCACATACACCTCTTCCGTCTTTTTCCAGTAGCTCCTGCTGATATCCACAATTTTCCCGTTCTCCAGCAGCATTTTCTTCTTCGTGCATTCCTTCACATAGGAAAAATTGACCAGAAAGCTGGTATGGCATCTTACAAAATCATCGCTCGCGATTCGCTCTTCGATTTCCGGGATTTTCTCGTCCACCGTATATTCTTTTTCCTTTGTAATCACATAGGTGACTCTCCGGTCCCGTTCAAAATACAGAATGTCATCCAGCTTCAGACTTGCTTTTACACCTCCGTGGCACTGGAGAACAACTCTTCTGTTCTGTTTCCGCAGCTGTTCTATCGCCTTTTCCAGCACACCCGGCAGTTTTTCCTCGAATTTTTCTTTTACTATATAGTAGACATGGCGTGTCTCGTAAACTTCCATTGCATAGGACCAGTAATTGGTCAGGTAAACGACCTGACATTTGGGCCATTTCCGGTTGACTTCCATCGCCAGGTCAATTCCATTTTCATCCGACATTTCAATGTCCATAAACAGGATATGCATGGGGGGATGGTCTTCTGACAGCAGTTCGTTTCCATTCTGAAAGGAATAAATTTCTACGCTATTTGTCATCTGGTCTGTACAGTGTTTCACGGTTTCTCTCGTTTTTTCCCGCCAGTCCGGCGCGTCATCGCAAATTCCTATTCTTAAATCCATCTTTTTTTTCTCCAGTCGTACTTTCTGTTTTTGTCTGTTCTCATAGTCAAATGGATATTCGCAATCCGCTTCGCTCCTTGCTCATAACCGAATAACTGCTCCACAGTTTATCAGAACGAGTTTGCACTCCTCCTGATACAAGCAAGTCCCCACCCACTGCTTATTGCTTTTCGCAATGGAAACAGGGGACTTGCTTGATTCGGTTAAAGGCTGACGTACCTGGACAAAATAACAGTCAGACCAAATTTCCCGGTCTTTTCTTTTTTCTCCTGTATTTTTCCATTGTACTTTTTCACGAGTCCGCGAAACAGCTTCCGGCTCATCGGATTCTGGCGCCCGGAAGAGGTCAGGCATTCCAGAATCAGCTGATTTTTCACCCCTGTGATCTTCAGCCGGATTTCCCGGTGTTCTTCTCTTTTCACAAGATTTTCTCCCCAGTTTAAGATTCCGATCAGGATTTTTGCCAGATCCTGTTCTTCGATTTCTCCCCGATCGTATCCCTCAATCTCGTAATGCAGTTCGATTTTCTTCTTCTCCAGATTGGATTTCCATGCGCACAAAACCGCATCTGTCATTCGATCTTTGCAGTAAATCCCCTGCCGCACCTGATGACTGATTGCTTTAAGACTGTCCGCATACTGTTTCAGCGTCTCCCCGGATATCTCAGCAGTTCCGGTCATGATTTTTTCCATCTGCTCCGAAATGGTCTGCTGATATTGTTCCATTCGGGGAATCTGCTCTGTCAGAACCTGGTAATGGTATTCTGCCATTTTCTGCTGTTCGGAAAGAAATTTATAATCCTTCATTACCCGGCGCTGACGCTGCACTATGCTTAAAATGCTGAATACCATAATCAGAATAATCAGAATATCATCCAGAAACATCACCTGTATGTCCGTCAGTCCGTTCGGCACATAGTATAGAACCGGAAGAAAATAGACAAAAACCCAGATAATTTTCAGGTACCTGGCCTCAAAATCTCTATATCTTCTCAGAACATGGAGGATTGTTTTTTTCTCCAGCCTGTAAAACAGATATTCCAGAACCGGGATCAGTAAATCCCATGGTTCTACCGGGCATTTCAGGATATAGAGCGGGCGCCCTGACAAAAGATCCACAATACAGATTGCCGGATAATGAATCATGGACGTTACGATATCGGCCAGCATCGCGCCCAGCACAACCTTGGGAAGGCTGCCTTCAAAGGTGTAGTAAATGAGAACGGTGTTTGCTATCATGATGACAACCGAACAGAACATCATCAGAATTCCCCACCAGCTCTCATCTCCATAGTATCCCCGCAGAATGATGTCGCTGATGCCACCGATCAAGAATACCCGCAGAAGCTGCCAGATCATCAGAGGCTTTATGCTGTTTTTTCTCCGCATAAACATGTCAAACAGGTGAATGCCAAGAAACGCCTGTGGAACCAGATACAGCCAGCAGCGAATACAGGTCCGGACCAGTTCACTAAGGTTAGGATCTTTCATTCTTTTTCCCTCTTTTCTGTCGGATGTTCGATCGGAAAAACAATGGTCTGTTCCAGGCTGTGTCTTTCTTTATCCCAGAAGGTTTTGCTGGTTCCGTGGTATTTTTCAACAATGGCACGAATGATTTTGGTTCCCACGCCGTGTTCTGCTCCATCTGTTTTCCAGGTTGATAAGTTGAAAACCTCTTTGCTTGCAAGCGCATTTCTCAATTTCACCGTACAGGAATCGGAATCTTCTTCTATCCAAAAAGAAAGCTCTTTTCTTTCCTTTTCCGGAATTCTTCCGTTCGCTTCGATTGCATTATCCAATAAATTATGTAAAAAACCGATTCGTTCTACGGGCATCATCCATTCCATGCAGGTTTTCGATACCTGGATCTGAAAGGGAATCTCTTTTTCTATACAGACCTGTTTCTCCATCATCAGAAATGCATCTGTGATCTCATCCCGGCAGAAGGTTCCTTTCTGAATTTTCCGGTATGTTTCTGTCAGCTGATCCGCATATTTTCGAAGCTCCCCATCCGGATTTTTCTGCTTTTCTATCAGATACTCCAGCGTCTGCACATGGCTCAGAAGATCATGGCGAAATTTTCTCGTCACATCCATTCTCTGCCGGATCACTTCATAAATCTCCTGAAGGGAATCCATATAGCTTTCCAGAACTTCTTTCTCCTGTTCCTTCTGCGCGATTTCTGAAATCAGATAGCCAAGTACGGCTGCCAGAAAAAATCCCAGCAAAACTCCCAGTGTTTCCCTCATTTGTCCGCCCTCATCTATTCCTTCTTCTTTGGTAAGAGAGTCCCACACCGCTCAAAATGGTTCACAGCATAAGGACTCTGATTTCGTCTTGTACTGACGGGATTTTTATTCCCCGCAGATCCGCAGAATCGCCTCTGCAAAGATTACAACACACTGTTTCAGGCATTCGATTTCTACAAACTCATCTGCCCCGTGCATGCGATTGTCAACTTCAAGGTCTGCACAGCCGAAAGCAACACCGTTTTTCAGGTGATGGACATACGTTCCGCCGCCGATTGCAAAGGCTTTTCCCGGTTTGCCGGTGACGTCTGTATAGCATTGCAGCAGCGTCTGAACGAACGGGCTGTCTGCCGGAACGTGGTGTGGCGGGAACATGGCGCTGCCTTCCATGGAAAAGCCGCCTTTTTTCATATTCTGTTCGGCAGTATCATACAGGTTTTCTTTTGTCGCGCAGATCGGGGCGCGGCAGTCGTAGGAACCGGTCAAGGTTTTGCCGTCGTAGTTCATGAGGTCGAGGCTTAAGGTGAGCTCGCCGGACTCTTCATCTGACATGGCGACACCGAGGCCTGCGCCTTTGCCGTCGCCGTGCGGGTAAACTTTTGCAAGGAAACTGATGTCGTTTTTCAGTTCACTCTCTTCCATTCCAACGGATGCGAGAAGCTGCAGCAGTGCGGTCAGTGCGTTGTTACCCATTTCCGGGGTGGATGCGTGGGCGAAGGCACCGCAGGCGGTGATTTTTACATTGCCGTTTTCGGTGTCTTCCAGAACGAAGGAAACGCCGGTCTTCTGCTCAGTCTCGTCAGCGCAGGTTTTCAGGTCTTCTTTTGCCATGCCGGCAAGCTCTGCATATGCTTTGCCTGGTACAACGTTCAGTTTGGTGCCGGCCTGTAAGGATACGAGGCGCACGCCTGTCGTTCCGGCATCGGATGTTTTTTCGAAGTGGCCGCGCATGCCGCCTTTTTCAATGTTGATGACCGGGAATTCGGCATCCGGTGAGAAGGTGCATGGTGCTTCCACTTCTCTCTTATAATAATATTCGAGGTCAGAGCTTCCGCACTCCTCGTCGGAACCAAGGACAAGACGGACGTTTTTCTTTAATGGGTAACCGAGTTCTTTGACAGTGCGCATTGCATAGATGGCTGCAACGGCCGGTCCTTTGTCGTCTGCGGTTCCGCGGCCGAACATTTTTCCTTCTTTGATGAGCGGGGTGAATGGATCGGTCTCCTGCCAGCCTTCGCCTGCCGGTACGACATCGAGATGGGCGAGAATATCAAGGCCCTTTTCTTCCTGATTAAAGTCAGCTGCAATCGCGTAGTTGTCGTAGTTGGTTACGGCAAAGCCGTATTTTTCCAGAATTTCAATTCCCTGCGCCAGTGCTTCTGCCGCCGGTGCGCCGAATGGTTTGCCTGGCTCTGCCGCCTGTTTTTCGCTTGGAATCCGGATCAGGCTTTTCAGATCCTCGATCATCTCGGATTCGTGGTTTTCAATATATGTTCTTAATTCTTCTTTCCGCATCGTAACTTCTCCTTTTCTCTTCTCTGGCACCGTCGCAGTGCCGTTCTTTTTCTATCATAGCGCAGAAAGAGCAGAAAATCCACATTTTCTGCTCTTTTTCCAAATAATCATTTGTTTTTGTCCAAATTGACTGTAATTTCATAATAATCACACGGATGCGCCGTAAGCCCCGTCACGCCCTCGCCGGATACCATCGACATTTTGAGGTGTGATGCGAAGAAAAACATGTGGTCATCCAGCAGCGTCTGCGTCATCTCGATGGCCAGTTCGGTTCGTTTTTCGGTATCAAACTCGCCGCTTAACTGCTGCTCCAGCATCTCGAGTGTCTCACTGTAATAACCGCCGCGGTTCTTGGAGGAATCCTGCAGGCAGTGCGTTGTAAAGAAATACTCGGGATCGCCCGTCGGTGCGCTGACAAATGCGCTGACATAAACATCCCAGTTTCCTTTTTTCAGCAGTTCCAGATGATTTGCCGTGCACTGGATCTGTACTTCGATTCCGATTTTCTTCAGCGATGCCTGTGCACTCTCCGCGAGAAGCGGCAGTTCCTGGCGGCTCGGATACGTGAGCCAGCAGATGGTCAGGCGTTTTCCGTCTTTTTCCACGTAGCCGTCGCCGTCCTCATCGGTCCAGCCTGCTTCAGCCAGCAGTTCTCTGGAATACTCAAGATCATAGGACTCCTCCTGCACTTTGCTGTCGCCGAATGCAAAGTAAGAGGGGAACGGGCCTTCCGCCACGCTTCCGTTTCCTTCCATCAGCGTATTCACAAAGCCCTCCCGGTCGATCGCTCCGATGACTGCCTCGCGCACGCGGTCGTCCTGCAGCACCTCGGATGATCCGTTGAACTGTCCGAAGAAGGTACGCGACGTATCCGCCGAAGAAATCGTGTATGGTTCATCGCGGAACAGGATCAGATTGGAATACGGCAGGCCGTACGCCGCGTCGAGCTCGCCTGACTGTAACGCCATCGTCATCGTATCGCCGTCGCGGATCGTTTTTACTTCGATCCGGTCGAGCTTTGGCGTTCCGTTCCAGTAATTGTCATTTTTCACGAGCGTCAGTCCCTGATCCGTCTCCACCTGTACTGCGCGGTACGGGCCGGTTCCGGCGACATTGCCGTCATCCGTCACACCTGCCTGCATATCAATGATGCATCCATATGGGTCAGACAGATAATTCAGAAGCGCCGGGACAGGCTGTTCGGTGTGAATCGTTACGATCAGGCCGTCTGCCTTGATGCTCTCAATTTTCAGATCCCCGCGTGCACGGTCATGTACTGCGATCAGATCCTCGAGACATTCTTTGACCGCCTCTGCGTCGAGAGTGCGCCCACTCGTAAAGGAGATGCCTTCATGCAGTGTAATCCGCCATGTTGTATCGTCCACAATCTCATAGCTTTCTGCCAGCCATGGCTCGATCTCCATAGAATCGGAATAATGAAACAGCGTCTCACCGATCCCATAGCGGATACACGCCCAGCCGGAATAGCCGTTGTGCGGGTTGACATCGGACTCGTCGTTTTCGGCGTTGAATGTCGTGTCGCCGTATATGAAAACTTTTTCATCTGTACCATCTGCCGCTGTGCTCTGACAACCGGAAAACAGTACCACCGCCAGAATGCCGCACAAAACATATGCAATTTTTTTTCTTCTGCCGTTCTTTCTCTGCATTCTGTACTTCTCCTGTTTTCGCAAATGGCACCACCATTTCCGCTGTCTGATTTTCTGTTTCAATAGTTTTCTCACAGACTATACTCCATCAACAGTTTCGTATATTCCTCTTTCGGGTACTCCAATACCTCCCGCGTCTCCCCCTGCTCCACGATTTTTCCCTGCCGCATGACAATCACACGGCTGCAGAGTTCCCGCACCAGCGCAAGGTCGTGGCCGATCCACAGCATCGCAAGTCCTTCTTCCCGCTGCAGTTTTTTCAGCAGTTGAACGATCTGCGCCTGTACCGCCGCATCGAGCGCACTCGTTGCCTCGTCGCAGATCAGAAGAGACGGCTGCACAGCAAGAGCCCGCGCAATTGCGGCTCTCTGGCACTCTCCGCCGCTTGTCTCGCGGGGATAGCGCATCGCCGTTTCCGAACTAAGTTCCACTTTTTTCAGCAGCTCCGGCAGATGAAGACACGCCTCTTTCCGGCTCATTCCCTGATTCCGAAAAGCTTCCAGAATCCCGGTTTCGAGCGTCTGCATTGGATCGAAGGAATCCTGCGGGGTCTGGAAGACCATCTGTATTTTCCGGTAAACTTCGCGCTGCCGCCTGCCTTTTCTTCCGAGGATTTCCTCGCCTTCCAACAGAACGCTGCCTGCATCCGCCTGGACCAATCCGGTGATCAGACGGGCCGTCGTGCTTTTTCCGCATCCGCTCTCCCCGATCAGGCCAAGACATTCACCCGCATCCAGTGTGAAGCTGATGCCGTCCACGGCGGCAAATTCCGTTTCCCGGCCGGTTCCAGCAAAGTTTTTGCTTAAGTTGTTTACTTCCAGCATGTTATGATTATGCATCGTTCTTCCCTCTTCCCGGCACAGCCGCAAGGAGATTTTTTGTATATTCGTCCTTTGGGTGATCGAAAACCGTCCTTGTCTCCCCCTGCTCCACGATGTTTCCATCCTTCAAAACAGCAACCCTGTCTGCCATCTGCTCGAGAACCGCAAGATTGTGCGTCACCAGCACCATCCCCGTCTGCTCTTTCTGCTGCAACGCCTGAAGCTCCCGCAGCACCTGCGCCTGCGAAACCACATCGAGTGCACTCGTCGGCTCGTCCGCCAGAAGAAGCGACGGATGCAGCAGCATTGCGAGCGCAATCCCGACGCGCTGGTTCATGCCGCCGGAGAGCGACGATGGATAGCTGTTCCAGATCGTCTCGCCATCCGAAAGCCCCATATCCGCAAATCGCTGGAGCGTCATATCTTTGATTTCTCTGCGGCTTTTTCTGCCAGACATTCCCCCAGAAATCGGGGTGATGAATCCGCAGCGTTTCTCATGGGCGCGCACGCTTTCACAGATCTGTGCTCCGATTTTCCGGGTCGGACAGAGTGATGCCCCTGTATTCTGGAAAATCATACCAATTTCTGAACCGCACAGACTCCGCAGCTTCTTTTCGGACATGTCCGTCAGCTCCTCTCCGCGAAATGTGATCTGCCCGCCGGTGATGAAACCATTCTTTCCCATCAGCCGCAGGATCGCTCGCAGCAAGGTACTTTTTCCACTGCCCGACTCCCCGGCGATGCCGACGGTTTCTCCTTTTTCGACGGAAAAACAGATGTTATTTAAAATTTGCTCCCCCTCATAACAGACAGAAAGGCCGCTGATTTCCAGCAGTTTTTCGCTCATGTTTTTGCTCCCTTTGTTTCCATTTTCGTTTGCCCCTTATCCCTGATCCACCGTTTTCCGTACCGCCTCACCAAGCAGATTGCAGACAAGAACGGTCAGAAAAATCGCCAGTCCCGGCGCCAGAATGACCCAGGGCGCGGTCTGCAGCATACTTCTTCCGTTGCTCATCATCGCTCCCCACTCCGCCGACGGCGCTTCCGCACCAAGGCCGAGGAAGGACAGACCCGCGATTTCCAGCATCATCGTTCCGATATCAAGCACCGCTGTGACAATCGTCTGCCCCGCAAGATTCGGCAGAATATGGCGTCTGATCATCTTCCATGTTCCGTTTCCTGTAAGGCGCGCCGCCGCGATGAACGGCATGTGTTTCAATGCCAGCACACGGTTCCGCGCAAGCCGTGCATATTTCGGCCAGGAAACAAGGATCAGCGACACAACGGCTCCCGTCATGCCGCTCTGCAGAACGCCGGAAAATGCGATTGCAAATACCATACCCGGAAAGGCCAGAAAAATATCGGAGATCTGCATCAGAACCGTATCCGTTTTACCTTCCAGCCAGCCGCTGAAAATTCCGGCGAGTGTTCCGATCAGAGCGCTTGCCGCAACGACAAGAAGTGCTGAAAAAATGCTGACCCGCGCGCCGGAGAGAATCCTTGAAAACAGATCTCTTCCATAGCGGTCCGTCCCCATCCAGTGCGCCGCGGACGGCGGAAGAAGGGACAGTTCCAGATTCTGCTCATACGGATCGTACGGTGCCAGATGGGCCGCACACGCGGCAAACAGCAGCAGCGCACCGGCGAGGATGCCATAAAAAAGGATCTTTCTTTTCTGTTCTTTTTTCATCGCATTCCCTCCAGCTTCGCCCGCGGGTCCAGTGCACCCATCAGCAGATCAGCAATGAGATGCAGCAGCAGATAGATCGCCGCCATCCACACCAGATATGCCTGAATCACGGGAATATCGTGCATGGAAACGGCATCCACGGCCATTTTTCCGACACCATTCCACATGAAAATCGTCTCAACGATGGCGGTTCCTCCAAGCAGCGAACCGGCGGATAAGAATAGCAGCGTGACCATCCGAAGCAGCACGGATTTTAATACATTTCCAAACAGAATCCGGTTTTCACTTAACCCACGTGCCCGTGCACCCGCCACGTACTCCTGCTCCAGCTCTGCAAGCACGGCAGAACGCACCTGACGGGTGTATTTTGCCGTCATCGAAACCGCAAGCGTCGCCGCCGGAAGCACACAGCTTTTCCATCCCTTTCCCATACTGAGAACCGGAAAAAGATTCCATTTCAGCGAAAAGAAATACAAGAGAAGAAGTGCAGTGAAAAACCCCGGAAACGAATTACCTGCAAAGCAGAACAGGCTGATACTGCGGTCCGCCCATGTATTCTGATATTTTGCACTTAAGATACCGAGCGGAAACGAAAGACAGACCGTCATGGCAAGCGCCAGCGCCGCAAGTGCAATCGTTGCGGGCAGTTTTTCGCAGAAGCTTACAAGCACCGGTTTGCCGGAAACGTACGACTCCCCGAAGTCACCGCGCAGGGCGTTTTTCAGCCATTGCAGGTACTGGACAGCTTTCGGCTCATTCAGTCCCAGCTCCTCCCGCATCGCTTCTTTTTCCGCCTCCGACATCACGCCGCCGCTGCTGCTCTCTTTTAAATCCACCGCATCGACCGAGGAAAGTCCCGTCAGCAGAAAAGCGAGAATCGTCACGCCGAGGAATACCGGAATCAGGCGAAGCAGTCGTTTTAACAAATATTTTTTCACAAATACTCCTTTACTGCTTCACGGCACAAATCGAAAACATCGGTGCCGGGTTATAGAACTCGTCTTTTTCCAGATAAATGCGTTTTCCAAGGCTCGTATCAATGCGGATTTCTCCCGCTGTGTTTTCGCACAGCACCGCCACATCGTACGCCGGCCGGTTTTTGCGGCTGATCGGGAGCTGTGATTTGATCCGTTCGCACTCTTCGAGCATCTCGTTTCCAACCTTGAAATGGGCATGCGCCTCCGGAAGTCCCTTCGTATCGGCAACATCTTCTTTTCCGTAATTGGCATCGAAGTTCAGCAGCACACCGCCCGTTTTCAGCACACGCATCCACTCGCCGTAAGCATGCTCCGCATTCGGCAGCGTCCACGTCAGGTTTCGGGAAATGACAACATCGAACGTTTCATCCGCAAACATCGGATTTTCCGCGTCCATGACCTGGAAGCAGCAGTCGGCATTCTCTTCTTCGGCGAGCTGGATCGCATTCTCAATCATCTCTGGTGTCAGGTCGATGCCGAAGACCTCGTGGCCCTCTTTTGCCAGCAGGATCGAGAAAAATCCGGCTCCGCAGCCCACATCAAGGATCTTTAACCGTCTTCCCGCCGGGATCTGTTTTTCAATCTCTTTCATCCAGCGCTTCGCAATCGGGTTTGCAAGTTCGGAGCGTCTCTGCTCTAAAAAGTTCTCGCTCCGCTTCTCCCAGTAATGGACAATCTGCTCTTTGCGGTCGTCGTACTCCGGCTCGCGCACAATTCTTCCGTAAGCAACGACAGGGCCCCCTTCTGTTACCATATCGCCCGGTTTTGCCGCCGGATACCAGAGGCCGTCTTCGGAAACCCCCTGATATTTTTCGCCGCGGCGGACGGTCACATCACCAAGCTGGAAGGGCTGCTCTGCGCTTTTTTCCGCGCGCACCAGAAACATCGGTGTCGATGCATAGTTCAGTCTCTCTTCCTCGCTCCAGACGCGCTTCCAGATTTCGGAATCGGTCTGGATGGAACAGACGCCGAGGGATTCGAGCACCTTCGTATCCCACGCCGGCCGTTCCATCGCAGAGAGCGGCACCTGACGCGCAATGTTTTCCATGCGGTCAATGTCCGTGCACAGATAATGGTCGTCGAGCTGCTGCTCTTCCACTTTCTTCCGGTCTGCCTCGTACGCTTCTTTTTTCTCCTCGTCATAGAGATAACCGTACCAGTTCGCATCAAAATTGAGCAACACGCCGCCCGGTTTCAGGACACGCATCCACTCTTGGTATGCCTGCTCCGGCTTTTCCAGATTCCAGGTCAGATTTCTGGAAATGACAACATCAAAGGTCTCATCCGCAAACTCCAGATTCTGTGCATCCATCCGCTGCAGCGTCACGCGCTCCAGACCGTATTTCGTATATTTTCCCAGATTCTCTTTCGCCTTTTCCAGCATCTCCTCCGTGTAGTCAACAGCCGCCACCGTATAACCTGCCTCCGACAAAATCATCGGGAAGAATCCCGGGCCGGTTCCGATATCGAGAATCTTCATCTCTTCTTTCTTTTTCTCTGGAAACTGCTCCTCTAATACATGCAGCCACGCTTCTCTCTGGCTTCCCGCCAGTTCTTTTTCATTGACCTCAGAATACCCCTCCGCACGGGTTCCCCAGTAGGAGGCAATTTCCTGTAATAATTCCTGTTCCATATCTTCCGCTTCTTTCTTCTTTTTCTTAACTTTCCCGGCGCGGTCGTTCTCCAACCGCTCAAATATCCCTTTACTCTACCAAAAATCGGCCTTTTTCACAAGCCCCCACGGGGGATATTCTTAACGCCGGCGCAGGGTATTCAGGTGATCGGCGGCGCGGATCTGATTATCTGCGGACGTCAGACAACCGACGGCGATACCGCGCAGGTCGGCCCTTTGATTGTGAAACATCTGACGATCCCGCATGCCGCCTGGGTCGCAGAGGTTACCGATGTCACGGATCATTCCATCACCGTCCGTCAGGATCTTGTGAGTGTTTCCCAGGTTTCCGAACTCCCTTATTCGTGCCTGATTACCATCGAGTTTCTCGAGCGCGAGCTGATCGACATTTTGTTTCCGGATATTTTTAAAGGAGAACCGTCATTCACTCGGTTCTCCTTTATATTGCCAGAATACCATCAGCTTTCTTGTCGCCGTATCCTCGCTGTATGTATATTTTACGGACCCGAGCCCGTAATAGCTGCAAAGATAGCCGGAAGCCTTATCGAGAAGCTCCGGTCGGGCTTCCATGACCTGTGCCATCAGATCATCGGTGGCAAATTTAAATTCGGAATACTCTTTTGTCTCTTCAATATCCGTCTCCATTTCCCACAGAATCTGCGTCGCATCAAATGTATCCATGTACCGGCCGATCTGGCGGTAATACTCGAGGTCATCTGCATTGCACGCCGGGAGCGGCAGATTCGCATCCGCCTGATGCGTGTCCGAAAATTCCGCATCGGAAACGCAGAGAAAATCGTAGTAGATCAGGTCGTCCGGCAGATTGTACTCGCCGCTCTCGCCCTCTGCGAATACCGGATCGCCCCAGGTTACATCGACGTTGTAATAATTGTCTCCGCACTTTACGATATTCCAGCCGTGCGCCTCGCCGGTGTCTGTCGTTCCCGTCACATAAATGACCGGGATGTCCAGGCGGTTCATCAGATACTGGAACGTTCTGGCATAGCCTGCGCAGACCGTCTGTCCGTTCACAAGTCCGCTGTAGAGTGTCTGATTCTCCGGCGCATCTTTCACATAATCAATCTGCCGGATACATTTTTCAAAGACAGCCTTGATCTTCCCATAGTCATCCATCGAACGGTCGATATCACTTAAGAAATCGTTTCCCGAACCTTTGATCTGGGTCTGGCGTCCTGTGATCTCCTCCGCAGGAATCGTGTATTCCGGAACTACCTCGCAGTAGTTCTTCGGCTCGCCGTATCCCGTGACATGTGATGCTCCGTTGATCCAGCAGTACTCCGGGTAATCCATATAGACCCATCCGTAAACCTCCGCCGTCACATCGGGATCGCCGCCTTTTGTGATGATGGTTTCCTGGTGTTCCGCGATTCCCTGCACCAGTTCGCGGTAAATCATCTGTCTGTTTTCATCGAGCTGGCTGTAATAATACCGCTTCGCCAGCTCCTCCTCATCTGTATTTTCCGCCTGAAACTGTGTTGCGCCATTCTCTGACAGACCATTGTTTTCGTCTGCCGTCTGTGAAGCAGTGCTGCTGTCCGCTCCGCTTCCGTTCTGCGCGGGATCGCTCTCATCAAATTCTCCGAATACCAGATAAGCCGCCAGCAGGACAAGCATAAGCGGAAGCAGCGCCCGCAGCGGTCTCTTCCGTCTTCGTCTGTGTCTTCTCTTTGCCATTCTTCTTTTCTCCCAGATACGTTAAAACGCCGTCACACAGTGCATCCGCCACCTTTTTCTGGTACTCCTTTGTGTTCAGGAGCGCTTCCTCCTCCGGATTTGAGAGGAATCCGCACTCGCAGATCACCAGCACTGCGTCTGTCTTCTTCAGCATGTAATACGTTTTGTTTCCCTTGGCTTTCCTGTGATTCGCCGGATCGAGCCCCGCGACCAGTGCAGCCTGCATGCAGAGCGCCAGTTTTTCGCCTTCTTTTGAATCCGTATAATAAAACACCTGCGCCCCTTTGACCGCCGCATCCGGGTAGCTGTTCTGGTGAATGCTGATCACACAGTCCGGCTTTTTTTTATGAATCAGCTGCACGCGCCGCTGCAGATCCTGCACTTTCGCATTCACGGCTCCCGGATCGGAGAGATCATCCTCCCCTTCCCGCGTCATCACCACAAGGATTCCCTGCTTTTCCAGCTTCTTTTTCAGCAGACGGGCAATCGCAAGGTTGATGTCCTTTTCTTTGACACCGTTTGCCCCGATTTTGCCGGGATCGTCGCCGCCGTGGCCGCTGTCCAGCACCACTACTTTTGTGGCTGCCTTCTGTGCTGCCACCAGCCGTGCGCCCTCGCGGGACAGAACATACGCCGCCGAAAGCAGAATCACCGCCATCAGCCATTCCAGTTTTTTCCCTTTTTCCAAATGAAAAGCCCCCTGCTGCAAATTTCCTTTCTTGGTCATTTTATGCAGCAGCGGGGCAGGTTACAACTCTTATTGCTTCCGGTTACTCTTCCTCATCTTCTTCATCATGCGCGCGATTCGGGATTTCATCCTCTTCTTCGTCGTTGTCATCATCGAGATAATCCGGCTCATTTTCGAAATCGATGACTGCGGAATTTTCGACGATTTCGTCTTCTTCCTCTGCTTCTTCTGCGGTATCTTCACTGCCTGGCTCTGCGGCTGTTTCTTTTGCCTCTCCGGGAAAGATACTTTTTACCGGATCTTTCATGAAGGTTTCCACTTCCGACGCAGAACGTTTCATCTCCTCACGCATTTTTTCGATGCCGGCAAAAGCCTCCTCAAAAATTCTGCGGTTCTTCTCGAGTACACTTGTCATGGTTTCCATCTCGGCGTAAATCTTCTGGTATCTGGTGTTGGCTTTCTGCAGTTCCGCGTCCATATGGCTCTGGATTTCTTCTGCTTCGGCCTGCAGTTTTTCTTCATAAACAGCAGCCAGTTCCTCGCCCTTCTGACGTGCGCTCTCTACCATGTATTCGCACTGTTCCTTCGTCTCGCGGCGCTGCTTTGCACAGGATTCCTTTGTCTCTTCCTGCTGTTTCCGGCAGGACTCGTTTGTCTCCTCTCTCTTTTTGCAGCACGCCTCATCCGTTTCCTCCGTTTTCTCGCGGCAGGACTCGTCCGTTTCTTCGGTTTTCCGGCGGCAGGCTTCCTCGGTCTCTTCTTTTAGCTTTCTGCAGCTCTCCTCTGTTTCCTGTGTCAGTTTTTTCGCTTTCACCTGTGCCTCAAACACAAGGCCGCTGATGCTGTCATAATTGTCGATATAGCTCTGGTATTTCTCATGAATGTTTTTTTCGAGCTCCTCGATTTTATCCTCACGCTCGCGGATCTTGCGGTTCAGCTTCTCGATTTCCTGCTCGTTTTCCTCGATCTTCGCTTCCAGTTTCTTCTGAGCGGCATACGCCTGATCTTTCAGGTTCTGCACTTTCGTCATGACATCGTCCTTATCGAAACCGCCCATCAGCGTTGTTTTAAATAATTCTTCGTGATTGTTTTCTGACATGTATACTCCTCCTTCGTGCCCGGGCTTTTATCATTCCCCTTATCCTTCCCGGACTCCTCGTCAACTGTTTGTTTCAATATATTCTGAAATCAGACTCCAGATGTCTGCGCGCTCGAATCCGAGCTTCCACTCTGCCACTCCGGCGAGATCGGCGCTTTGGATCACTTTCAGTTTTTCCTCCATGGACTGCTCATCCTCCATCCAGATCGTGTATCTGGCATCGGAAGTTTCTACCGTTGCCACATTCTGGCCAAGGGATGCATCCCAGGTTTCTGTCATCTGATTCTCTTTTGCATAGTTTTTGGCGCCATCCATGCCCAGCACCTCGCTGGTAATGGCGCTCTGTCCGAACTTTTCCGTCCAGACACGGGTATAAAACGGGATTCCGCAGATCACCTGATCGGCAGGCATCACCCGCGTCATCTCCTCCACGGCCTGCTGTACGAACGGGAGGGATGAAACAGAGCCTGCCTCCTCGCTTCCCGCGAAATGCTCGTCATAGGCCATGACAATCATATAGTCCACAAATCTTGCCTGCTCGCCGCGCTGATAATACATCGTGTAAGCCTGCGGTACCGGCGTATCGACCGACACCACAAGATTCTGTGCATGCGCCGCGCTCGTCAGTTCCCGCAGAAACTGCAGGTAATGCGGGATTCCGGCCTCTTTCAGATTCTCGAAATCCACGTTGATGCCGTCCATGCCGCACGATGCTGCCTCGGCGAGCAGCTGCTCAATGATTCTGCTGCGCACGGATGCGTAGGCAAGATCGGTTGTTTCGTCAAATGCTTCATTAAAGTTATCAATCAATCCCCAGACTTCCCGTCCCGCTTCATGCGCCAGTTTCACGTAATCGGCGCTCGCAAGGCTGGAAATCGTACCGGTTTCGTCTGTCACGGAAAACCAGGTCGGTGAAATCACGTTCACGCCGGTCATTTCTGCTGTCATCTCTGCCATCGCGTCGTTCGACTCGGTCGATGTGCTCTGATGCCAGACCAGATTGATTTTGTGATCCCGTGTAATTCTTTCATAGGAATCTTTCTTTGCCGTCCGCGCTTCGATGGCCTCCGGCTCGGAGATATCCTCTGTCTGGATGTATCCGGTATAGCCGTCCGCCGTCATGACTTTGCACCAGTTGTCCAGATTTTCCAGATACAGCAGGGTGTCACCCTTCTGTACATCCGCAAGAATCAGACTCTTGATGCCGCCTTTCTGGCGCACCTGCGCGGTGTCTGACTGTACCGTCGCCTGCTCCACGCCGTCCCATTCATTCCGGATTACAACACGATTGGGATCGCTGTAATATGCATAGTCGAGATCTGTGTATTCTTTTACGACATCCAGCGAAATGTAAACCGTTCCGTCGCTCTCCTGCTGTACGGCAGGCTGTCCGCCCGGTGTTTTGGCAATGGCCGCATCGCCCGGAAGCAGTGTCTGCACGCCGCCGCTCGTTGTAAGCAGGATTCCTTTTGTTTCTTCATCCCAGTAGAAGCAGCTGTTCAGCTGGGATTCTACATATGTGTACGCCGCATACGGCTCTCCTCCGATAAGGACGGCCTGCTCTTCCAGAAGTTCTCCGTTCTGGATCAGCGCAACGCTGTTTTCGTCTGTCAGGTTAAAATATTCGTTCCCGGCCATGTATTCGGTTCCGGGTTTATATCGGTTTATCAAAAATGAAACAACGCCTGCTGCACCGACTAGCACGATCAAAATCAGTACGACCAGTACCGGCGCTGCTTTTTTCTTCTGTTGCTCCTTCATGTGTTCTTTTCCCCTTTTCTTCTCTCTGAAGATCTCCCCACTTGCGCCCATTATAACAAAAAAAATACCCAATAGCAACCGTTATGCGCAAGGGAACCGCATGCGAGTCAGAAAGTATCGTTACAGTTCACTGGTTCCCAGCGAACTGTAACATTCGCAGCCCTCATTTAAAGTTTTGCTTTGCAAAAGGAGGGCTGCTCACACCTGAATCATGTTCTTACGCAGCGAAACAGCAGGTGTTTCACTGCTGATTGAACAGTAACGAAAGTATCGTTGCTTTTTGCTATTGGGTATTTTTCAGAAAATCTGTTTAAAAAGTTTTGTCGATTGTTTGTTTCATGGCTTATTTGCAGTTGTGACGTACAAAAAAGAAAGCCCCATCGATCCGTATGAAATACTTTTGTTTTTAGTTTCAATGATCATGTTTCACGGGGACGCCTTCTTATCCGATCCGTTTTTTCTGTGCCTGCTTCTGGCCGGAGTATGCACCCTCCGGGCAGAAGCAAAGGTTTCCCCAACTCCTATTATACTTCAAGCCGGGGGAATTACAAATAAAGTTTGTCCCTTCATTTCTGAAAAAATTATGCGAAATGTAAAAAAAATCTTAAGTTCTTTACTTCTTTCCGTGATGTGTTATACTATATTGTAAGCAGCCCTATTTATATAAGTAAAGAGTAATTAAGGACGTGAGAGTTATGAAAATAGAAAAAATCAATGATAACAAGATCCGCTGCACACTGACCAGCGCCGATCTTGCCGAAAGAAATTTAAAGCTCAGCGAACTGGCTTACGGCACGGAAAAGGCCCGCAGCCTGTTTCAGGATATGATGCTTGAAGCCAACCAGCAGTTCGGCTTCAATGTGGATAATGCCCCGCTCATGGTCGAGGCCGTTCCGGTGGCTCCGGACAGCATTGTCCTCATTATCACCAGAGTCGAGGATCCACAGGAGCTCGACACCCGCTTCGCCAAATTTGCTCCATCCGGCGACGATACGGACGGACCGGAACCGGTACAGTATTCCGGCGCGGACGACATCATCGACCTGTTCCACAAGCTCTGCGATGTGAAGAACAAGGCACAGGAAATCGCAAAGAAAGCGGCACAGAAGGAAAACGAAAAAGAGCCTGCAGCATCCGAGGAAAAGAATGTGGATCTGGTACGCACCTTCCACTTCTCAACCCTCGACGATGTCATCAGCTCCGCAAAAGCGCTGAACCAGTATTTTACCGGCAGCAATTCCCTCTATAAGAACAGGGCAGATGCCAACTATCAGCTCGTTCTGCACCAGTCCGGCTGCAAACCGGAGGAATTCAACAAGGTCTGCAACATTCTTTCTGAGTACGGCAGACAGGAATCCTTCTCCCTGGCCGCTGAAGCATTTCTGCTGGAACATGGAAATGCAATGGTAAAAGAGAATGCTCTGCAGGAGCTGGCTTCTCTGTAAGTTTTGAAACGTATGTATAAAAAAAGGAAGTCCGCGAAGGACTTCCTTTTTTGTACGTTCCGTACAAATTACTCTTCTGTGATAGCCTCGGTTGGACATACGCTTGCGCATGTTCCGCACTCAACGCATACATCCGGGTTGATTTCGTAATGGGAATCTCCCTCAGCGATAGCCTCTACTGGACATTCTCCAGCGCAGGTTCCGCAGCTTACACATTCGTCTGTGATTACATATGCCATGATCTTATCCTCCTTATAGATTTTTTGGCCCTTTCGGTACTATCCACATTGTAAACGATTGCCCCCTGAAATACAAGTACAAAATTATAAACATTCTATAATCTTATGAATTTGTTCTTGCATTCCCCCCGGGGGTACGCTATAATCAAAATAGCCGTCAAAATCGGAACGACGGGTATATACACATTTAAAGGAGGAACTTTAAGATGGCAAAGATCTCGAAAGACATGACAATCGGCGAGTTAATCGCAATGGATACAAATATCATCGGAATCCTGATGGGAGCCGGTATGCACTGCATCGGCTGCCCTTCTGCACAGGGTGAGTCCCTGGAAGAAGCAGCTATGGTTCACGGCCTGGACGCTCAGGTTCTGGAAGACCAGATCAACGATTATCTGGCTGCAAAATAAGTCGGATTTCCGCGTGGATCCAAAAAGAACGCCTCTCGCAGGCGTTCTTTTTTTTCTGTCCGATTTACCCATTGTTCCGATGGCCCCGTTTTGCTTTCGTCCGTTTTCCTTTCTGCTCCAGCGTCGCCGCTGCTTCTCTCCGGCTCTGCTGGTGGCGGCGGATCGCCTCATCCACACGGCGGCTCCGCTCTTCCTGGCGCCGCTTCTGTATCATCTGATCGAGCAGACGGCCGAGCACGCGGTAAAACTCCGTCTGACGCTCCTCCTCTTCCTGCCGCATCACAGTGTCCGCCAGCTGTTCTGCTTCCCGCTCGGGCAGAAGATCGACAACCACCTCCGGCACTTCGTCCGCTTTTCCCGGTATTGCCGGATCCGGCTTCTCCTTTGCCGTCTCTGCCGCTTCCGCCGGAAACGCTTTGATCTCCGCCGTTGCCTGCACCAGCTTCGGCATCAGCTCGCGGATCGCTTTCAGGTGAAGCCCCTTTTTCTTCAGTTCCCGGATTCCCAGAAAAATCTGAATGTCCTGCGCAGTATAGCAGCGGTGTCCCAGCGAATTGCGGTGGATTTCCATGCCGAGCTCGTCCTCCCAGTACCGGAGCACATGCGCTTTCTCCCCGGTCAGCTTCTCCGCCTCCGTGACCAGATACGTTCTATTTTCCATACGGCAGCCACTCCCTTCTTCCCTTTATTATAGGATCTGTTATCCCCTGCCGCAAGAAAATCTCATCGTAATATTCCGACAAATTCATACAATTATACACAAAAAACGTGCCGCAGGACTATCCCACGACACGTTCTGACACATAAAATATTTTCTTTTATCTCTCTGCATTCGCAAATTTCGTATAATCCGGCAGCCAGACCAGATTGACGGTTCCGATCGGGCCGTTTCGCTGTTTGGCGATGATGATTTCCGCGATTCCCTTATTCTCGGAATCCTTATTATAGTAATCATCTCGATAGATAAACATAACAACGTCGGCATCCTGCTCGATCGCTCCCGACTCACGCAGGTCGGAAAGCATCGGACGGTGGTCGGTACGCTGCTCAACAGCCCGGGAAAGCTGGGACAGTGCAACAACCGGCACATTCAGCTCTCTCGCGAGTGCTTTTAAGGAACGGCTGATATCCGAAATCTCCTGCTGACGCGATTCCGAGGAGCTCTTTCCGCTTCCCGACATCAGCTGCAGGTAGTCAATGATGATGATATCAAGACCGTGCTCCAGCTTGTATTTGCGGCATTTCGACCGCATCTCTCCGATCGAGATACCAGGTGTATCGTCGATCATCAGTCGGGATTCACCGATCATGCCGGCGCTCTCGATCAGCTTGCTCCATTCGTCGTCTTTCAGGTTTCCGGTTCTCAGATGCTGGGAATCTACTTTCGACTCCATCGAGAGCAGACGGTTCATCAGCTGCTCCCGCGACATCTCGAGACTGAAAATCGCAACGGCTTTGTCTTTCTTAAACGCCATATACTGCGCAATATTGAGGACAAACGCCGTTTTACCCATAGACGGACGTGCCGCAATCAGGATAAAGTCAGAGTTCTGCAGACCCGATGTCTTGTAGTCCAGATCCGTGAATCCGGTCGGAATACCCGTGACATTTCCCTTCGTCTTCGATGCACGCTCGATGTTCTCCAGCGTATTGATGACAACCTGGCGGATCGGCATGAAGTCTCCGGAATTCCGCTGGCCCAATAACTGGAACATCTTCTTTTCCGTCTCCTCCATGATGACTTCCACCGGCTCTTTGTTCAGATAGCAGTCATTCTCAATCTCTTCTGTCAGCTTAATGAGACGGCGCAGCACCGCTTTCTCGCTGACGATGTTCGCATAATGGCGCACATTCGCCGAAGTCGGCACCGCATTTAAAAGATCGCGGACAAACTCCATCGAACTGATCTCCGGCGGAACATCCTTTTCACGCAGGCGGTTCTGCAGGGTGACCAGATCGACCGGTTTTCCCTCATTGAACAGCTCCACCATGGCATCAAAAATGACGCCGTACTGGTGCTGGTAAAAATCGTCGCTCGTCAGGATTTCCGATGCCGCCATGATGGCTTCGCGCCCCATCAGCATGGAACCGATGACCGACTGCTCCGCCTCGATGCTGTGCGGAAGGATTCGTTTAATCAGTGCTTCTTCCATAGAATTATGCTTCTTTTACGATAACTTTCAGCTTTGCAGTTACTTTGGTATGCAGGCGGATCGGCACTTCTGTCGTTCCAAGAACCTTGATCGGGTTCGGAAGCTGCATTTTCTTTTTGTCGATGTCGTATCCGAGCTGCTCTTTTGCTGCCTCAGCGATCTCTTTTGCCGATACGCTTCCGAATACTTTTCCGCCCTCGCCGACTTTGATTGCTACGGTAACCTGTTTGTCCTCAATCTCTTTCGCGAAAGCCTGTGCCTCAGCGAGCTGCTCTGCTGCCACTTTGTCCTCGTGTGCTTTCTGGAGTTTCAGCTCATTCAGGTTTTTTGCGGTTGCCTCGATGCCGAGTTTTTTCGGCAGAAGCATGTTTCTTGCATATCCGTCACTTACGTTTACAGTCTGTCCTTTTTTACCAAGTGCTTTTACGTCTTCCAGTAAGATAACTTTCATATCAGATTTCTCCTCCATCCTGCATTTCTGTTAAGGTTGATTTTAGGAGGCTGCGCGCCCCCTCCAGATCGACGGTCTCAAGCTGGCATCCTGCCATATTCAGATGACCGCCGCCGCCCATCCGCTCCATGATGATCTGTACATTGACCTCATCAATCGCGCGGGCGCTGATATAGATCACGCCTTTATACTCGGTCAGTACAAAGGACGCCTTGACACCGACAATGTTCAGCAGCTCGTTCGCCGCTTGTGCTCCGACCACCGTCGGGCTGTCCACATAGTCGCTCGGGCATTCGGAAATCGCGAACTGGCCGCGGAACAGCTCCGCATTGCGGATCGTCTCTCCTCTTGCCTTGTAATCGTTCATATCCTCACGGAACAGCTTGCGCACACGCGTCACATCCGCACCGCAGCGGCGCAGGAACGCTGCCGCCTCGAACGTGCGGACACCTGTTTTCTGCATAAAGTTGTCGGTATCGATCATGATGCCGGCATAGATGCTGTCCGCCTCCACGTTCCGGATGCGGATTCCCTCGGTAAAATACTGGAGAATCTCGGCAACCATCTCGCTCGCGGATGATGCATACGGCTCAATATAGGAAAGCACCGAGTTGCGGATCGTATCGCTTCCCTGCCGGTGATGATCCAGCACGACGATCATTTTCGCCATGTACAGCAGATCCTCACACTGTGTGATGCTCGGCTTGTTCGTATCGACCACAACGAGCAGCGTGTTGTCGTCCATGATCTCTTTCGCCTCATGGTTGTTGACAAACATGTCCGCCTCATAATCCTGGTTGTCGCTGAACGTATTCATCAGCGGAATGATCGAGCTGGTCGGGTTGTCGATGACGATGTACGCTTTTTTATTCAGCGTTTTCGCCGCACGGTAGATACCGATGGCCGCACCGAACGAATCGGCATCCGGCAGGCGGTGTCCCATGACAACGACCTTCTCTTTCGTGTTCATAAACTCTTTCAGCGCGTGCGCCTTGACGCGGGCTTTGACTCTCGTATTCTTTTCCACAGCCTGCGTTTTTCCGCCGAAATACTGAATCTTCGAACCGTCCTTTAAAACGACCTGATCGCCGCCCCGGCCAAGAGCCAGGTCGATCGCGATTTTCGCATACTCGGAGTTTTTCGCAAACGATCCAGCATCTGCTCCGATACCCATACTGATTGTGACCGCCATCTCGTTTCCGATGTTGATGGTCTTGACGTCCTCGAGGATATCGAACTTTTTCTCTTTCAGTTCATTTAACGAACTCCGGCGCATGACCACGATGTATTTGTCGTTCTCATACCGCTTCACCAGTCCGTCGAGATCGTTGAAATATTTGTTGATCTTTCGCTCGACCAGTGCGGTCAGAAGGGAACGGCGGACCTCCTCGACGCTCTCCAGCGCCTCGTCGTAGTTGTCCAGATACAGAAGACCGGTGACCATCGTTTCGTCCTCGAATTTCCGCATATACTCGCGGAGCTCCGTCTCATCGAACAGATACAGTGCCTGAATAAAATAGCCTTTGATATCTGTGTTGATCATCTCCGAATTCTGGATCAGCTCGTCGATGCAGACGCTTTTTACATGGGCACGGAAATTCTTTTCGCCGTAAGCCACGTTGATGTCGGTCTCCTCCTCATTTTTCGGCAGCCGCTCGACCGTCAGCTCCGGAAAAATGGTGGCGATACATTTATGATACTGTGTATCCTTCCCTGTGATTTTTGTAAACTCTTTGTTGACCCAGAGAAGTTTTCCCTGCGAATCCATAACGGCATAGGGCAGCGCCAGTTCCTGGATCAGATGCTTCTGAACCTGGCCGTATTCGGTCGCAAAGGTAATCAGCTCGTTGATCACCTGCGGACGCTGTCTGTAATAGAGAACTGCGGCTGCGATCACATAGACTGCAAAAAACAGCGTGAACCACATTCCTGCCATCACATCCACAAAATACATGCCGATATTCATCACAAGCATCAGGATGGACAAAATCAGCGGCCATCGAAGATAGCTCCGCAATTGGCCGCTCAACTTCATTTTGCTTTTCATTTCCTAACACCTTTCCAACGTTGCGTGTTGTATTTCACTCCTGTCCTTCCGATTATACCACTTTGACCTGTACTTTGGCAACAAGATACTTCTGGATACAAAAAAGGTACCCGCCCTTTTCGGGCAGATACCTCCATTTATTTACCGATTCAAAATGAACGTTCGGACAGTGCTTAGCGCAAGTCAGAATCAATCATCTACGTACGGCATAATAGCCATATGTCTTGCTCTCTTAACGGCTACTGTTACTGCTCTCTGATGTTTTGCGCAGGTTCCAGTTACACGTCTCGGCAGGATTTTACCACGCTCGGATACATATTTTTTCAGTTTAGCTGCATCCTTGTAGCTGATCTCTTCTCCACCACAGAAAACACAAACTTTTCTTCTTCTGCGGGCCGGTCTTCTGGAAGCTGGTCTTTCACTATTATTATAAGCCATGATCAATCTCTCCTTTTCTATCAATTAAATGGCAATTCTTCGTCAATGCCATCGGGAATATTCATAAAACCATCGGCGCTGCCCAGGTCAGATGTATTCGCGGACGGAGCCGGATTGTTATGCTGCGGTGCGGAGTATCCTCCGTTGTTTCCGCCTGCATTTTTGCTCTCTGCAAACTCCTGCTCTTCTACAACTACGTCTGTCGTGTAGACCTTCTGGCCTTCACGGTTGGTGTAGCTTCCGGTCTGAATGCGGCCGGTGATGGCGATCTTCGTTCCCTGACGCAGGTATTTCTCTGCAAATTCTGCCTGGCGGCCGAAAGCAACGCATCCGATAAAGTCTGCGGTTGCGGAATCGCCGTCTCTGCGGAATCTGCGGTCAACAGCCAGTGTATAACGGGCTACCGCTGTGGAGTTCTCTCCAGCAGAGTATCTGACATCGGGATCTCTGGTCAATCTTCCCATCAATATAACTTTATTCATTCGCTTACCTCTTAAGCTTCCTTTTTAACGACTAAGTATCTCAGTACGTTATCCATAATACGCATATGGCTCTCGATCTCTGCCGGAGCTGTTGCGTCTGCTTCAAACTGAATAAAGTAGTAATATGCTTCACGCATATGCTGAATTTCGTATGCAAGGCGTTTTTTGCCCCACTCTTCTACTTCGCCAACTGTTCCGCCGTAACGGGTTACATAACCTTTGGCTTTCTCAACTACAGCTGCGCGTTCCTCTTCTTCAAGTTTTGCATTCACAACCAGTGCTAATTCGTACTTGTTCATGCTTTACCTCCTTTTGGACTTTTTGGCACCCCATTTTCATTATGGGGAGCAAGGAATTATTTTTATACGTCACAATTTGTTATTTTAACATAAAAAAGGGCTTATAGCAAGCCCTTTTTCGCGTGTTTTCTTGTTTTTTTCACGATATTACGCATCTTTTTTTCGTAATCCGCGGGTGT
This sequence comes from Blautia sp. AM28-27, assembly GCF_003480905.1. Taxonomy (NCBI): domain Bacteria; kingdom Bacillati; phylum Bacillota; class Clostridia; order Lachnospirales; family Lachnospiraceae; genus Blautia; species Blautia sp. AM28-27. The sequence goes on along the minus strand of NZ_QUJK01000014.1, from coordinate 20,183 downwards.
TTTTCTCGACCAGCTTGCGTGCTACCATGATCTGGTGGCCGCAGCCGGTGCATTTGAGACGGAAATCTGCGCCGACACGCAGGATTTCCCACTCGCTGCTGCCGCACGGATGCGGCTTTTTCAGTTTTACAATATCGCCTACTTCGTAATGTTCTGCCATGTTTCTTCCGCCTTATATTTTCTAATTAAAATCTATCTTACTTTGATGCTGCCGAGCACCTGCCCGATCGGCTGCTGGATCAGAAGATCCGCGTTTTTATCCATCGGCGTTGCGCCCTTGTTGATGAGAACCAGCGCATCGCCCTCAAAATACTGGAGAAGGCCTGCCGCCGGATAAACCGCAAGTGACGTTCCGCCGACAATCAGAAGATCTGCCGCCGCAATCGAGCGGATCGCACCGTCGAGCACTTTCTCATTCAGACTCTCCTCGTAGAGTACGACATCCGGTTTGATCATGCCTCCGCATTTTTCACATCTTGGAACGCCGCTGCTCCTTCTCACCAGCTCTGTATCGCAGAATGCCCCGCATTTCATACAGTAATTGCGGTGTGTGCTTCCATGCAGTTCATACACTACTTTACTTCCCGCCGCCTGATGCAGTCCGTCAATGTTCTGCGTCACAATCGCTTTTAATTTTCCCGCCGCTTCGAGCTCTGCAAGTTTCTTATGCGCCGCGTTCGGTTCTGCGCCGACCGGAAGCATTTTGTCGCGGTAAAAAGCATAAAACTTTTCCGGGTACCGCAGGAAATAGCTGTGGCTTAAAATTGTCTCCGGCGGAACGTCATACTTCTGATGATAAAGGCCATCCACGCTCCGGAAATCCGGAATCCCGCTCTCCGTGGACACGCCCGCGCCGCCGAAGAATACGATATTTTCATGCGTATCAATCAATCTCTGCAGTTCTTCGATTTTTCTTTCCTCTTCCATCTGTCATTCCTCCTCCTGACCAATCATTACCGGTTCCGCCGCACGCCCAGAACGACGAACCGTCCAGTCGTATCGCTCGCCGCACAGGTGGACAGCACAATAATATGGCTGTGTTCATCCATCTCCGGCTGCTCCACCGGAATCTCTGACCGCGCCGCCATGGTATTCAGATACTGTACAAACGCTTCACCCCCGCCGGAATACAGCGTGTAGACATCACTGTCTGCCTCCGTATAAAAGGCAGAAAAAATCTGGTACACATCGTTTGATTCCGACGTCAGCATCCAGAAATAGACGCTGTCCCTATATTTTTCCTGCTCCTTCATCTGTTTCAATTTTCCGAACATGGAGAGATTCTTCATATTATGACCGTAAACGATTGTGTTTCCATCACTGAAATCACCCTGATTCTGGTAATCGAGGAAAATGGAACCCGCAAAGTTGCTCGTTCCCTCATACGTCGTATGAAGATACGCATCGTTGTCCGGCCCCTGTACGACCGGGTAACTGATGTCAAGAGCTTCGATATAAAGCCATCCCTTCACATCCGGGTTAATCGCTTTTAGGGATTCAAAATCGACGGCAAGCGGCGGTTCTGTCGGATACGACAGTGGTTCCGGCTCCGGTTCGGAAGGCTCCGCCGGTTTGGATTCCGCCTGCGGCTCCTCTGTTTTCTTTGGTGCCGGTGTCTCCGGTGTTTTTGTAATTTCCGTCGTATACTGCTGCAGATCCCGGTATTCATCCGTACCGGTCTTGTAATCCAGGTAAATGCCGATCAGCTTATACCCGGAAAAGCAGAAAACAGCAAGTGCCGCTAAAAATACCAGAGTCCAAAGCGGATTGCCGCGTTTTTTCTGTTTCTTTTTCTGTTTTCCCATGCGTCTCCTTTATCACTTTTTTACTGTCTGCGCTGTTTTCTGGAAGCGCTCTGAATTTGTCTCAATTATAAGCGTGCCCCTTTCTTTTGTCAACTTATGCCCCCGGAAAAGGATTGCACCCGCCCCCATCTTATGATAGACTAAAAGTCGACTGACAAGTCACTTGTGAATACAGTAACACACCACATACATGAGGAGGAATTCCATATGCGAACAATCAAAAAAGTCGCCTCGCACATCTTCATTGATGGCTTCGGCGGCATGACGCAGGGTCTTTTTGCAACCCTGATTATCGGTACGATGATTCAGCAGATCGGTCTTCTGATCGGCGGTTCGACCGGAAATGTGATCTATCTGCTTGGAAAAGCTGCCGCAGCCCTGACAAGTGCCGGTATCGGTGTCGGCGTGGCAGTGAAATATGGGGAAAGCCCGCTTGTCACGGTTTCTGCAGCCGTCGCCGCCATGGTCGGCGGTTATGCCGGCAAGATCACCGGCGGCACATTCTTTGTGGACGGAAATGCCGTTCTGGCAGGACCTGGCGAACCGCTCGGCGCTTTCATCGCAGCTTTCGCAGGCATCACCTGCGGCCATCTGGTTTCCGGCAAGACCAAGGTTGATATCATCGTGACACCGGTCATCACCATCGGAGCCGGTTCCGTTGTCGGACTGCTCGTCGGACCGCCGATCTCCCAGATGATGACAGGCCTTGGAAGCATCATCAACTGGGCAACGGAACAGCGGCCGTTCATCATGGGCATCGTTGTTTCGGTCGTCATGGGTATGGTTCTGACACTGCCGATCAGCTCCGCTGCACTCGGCATCATTCTGAATCTTTCCGGTCTTGCCGCTGGTGCCGCAACGATCGGCTGCTGCTGCAACATGGTCGGATTCGCGGTTGCAAGTTATCGGGAAAACAAATTCGGCGGCCTTGTCGCACAGGGTCTTGGAACCTCGATGCTCCAGGTGCCGAACATCATGCGTCATCCACTGATCTGGCTGCCCGTCATCTTCTCGAGTGCGATTTTAGGACCCGTCTCCACAATCCTCGCCAATATGCAGAATAATGCAACGGGAAGCGGCATGGGTTCCGCAGGTCTTGTCGGACAGATCACAACGTATCAGACGATGATCGCTTACGATGATCCGAAGCTCGTCATCATCAAAATCATTCTGCTCCACTTCGTGCTTCCGGCTGTGATCACCTTGTTCTTCTCAGAGGTATTCTGCAAGGCAAACCTGATCAAATCCGGCGATATGGCTTTGAATCTGTAATCTGTATTTTTAAAAGGGAATGGAACTGCGCATCCGGCAGCTCCATTCCCTTTTTTATCCACATTTCTCTTCTGATTTTTTCTGTTTTTACACCGTTTCTTCTGCGTTTTCCGCATTTTCCACTGCCGCGGCCGATTCAGCTTCCGCTGCCGCTTCTTCTGTCCCCGTTTCTTCCCCCGGCCGCACACGGTGTGCCTCTACCATTGGCTCAATGGTCTGTGCCATCAGCAGATGGATCATGTCAAGGCTCCGCTCGCGGAACCGCGACGGCAGAAGCGGTGCGATCGCCACATCCGTCACGAGGGATTCAAGGCCCTCGATAATCAGATCCTTGCCCGGCGTCTCATTCCACTCCAGTCTGATCCGCTCGAAATCACGCTGGAAAATGATTTTGACCCTCCGTCTTGCGGCCTCTTCCAGAAATGCAAACTCAAGCTTCAGCACCAGTTCGCCGTCTTCATTCTCCGCAAACTGTCCCGTCGTTCCGAGCAGATACGATTCCTCGTTTTCCACCCATTCTACAACTTTGGACCCCGTAAGACCGATCTCAATGCGCTGTGTTTTTTCTCCCTCGGTCAGCTCGACAAAGAAACGGCCTTTTTCATAGAAGAAACCGATGCGGCGGATGCCGTCGGAAAAGTTGTTGTGGAAGACCTGCAGCGTCAGCGGAAACATGCCGACATGCGTGTCCTCCATTTTATATTCTTTTCCGTGCAGAAGCTGCGCCATATCGATCTGACGCGGTGTTCCGCTGTTCCGCGGCCCCGGTGTTCTCCGCTTCCAGCCGCCGCGCAGGATTCTTCCCGGTGTCTCTTTCGCGCCCTCCAGATCACGGCAGGTCTGCACCAGCTTCTGATATGCCATCGGGCTTTCCGCCTCGCCGGATTTCAGCTCTGCACCAAATTCCGCGCCGAAATACTTCCGCACAATGTCGAGCATCTCACACGTCTGGAACAGCTCGTTGCTGCCCGCATTCGTCACAATCACCACGCCGGTATCCGGGTAACCGAGCACGTTCTGCCCCAGCATGCCATTGAACGCAAAGCTGCCCGGCCGCTCCTCCATCCAGACCTGGTAACCATAGCCATATTTTCCCATCTTTTCCGGCGGTGTCGCATGAACGGAGGTGGACGCTGCGACCCATTCCGCCGGGACGATCTGTTTTCCTTCGAATTTTCCGCCGTTCACGTACATCACCCCGAGCTTGACCGCGTCCTCCGGGCACAGGAAGAGGCCCCAGCCGCCTTTCGTAATCCCTGCCGGGCAGCTCTCCCAGAAAACTTTCCGGATGCCGAGAGGCTCAAACAGACGCGGCCGCAGGTAATCTACCATTTTCATGCCGGTGCGCTCCTGTATGATTGCAGACAGCAGATACGTGTTCATACTGTTGTACTCAAACGCTTCGCCCGGTGTTCCCTTGACCGGCGCATTTAAGAAGCTGTCCACCCAGTCGTTGCCGGAAACAACGCCCATCTCGTTGAACTGTACGCCACTCTTCATCGCCAGAAGATGCTCCACGGTCAGATTCGGGCGCAGGATCTTCTGCAGCAGACCGTTTCGTTTTTCAAAAATATCATAGACGTTCTCGTCCAGGGAAAGTTTTCCTTCACTGATCAGAAAACCGACCGCCATGCCGGTGATGCTCTTGCACATCGAATACGTCGCGTGCCAGATGCCGCTGCGGTATGGGGCGAAATTGCATTCGCAGATGACATGTCCGTTCCGCAGGACCAGCAGATGATGCATGTCCGTATGGCGCGCAGCGGCGAGCTCACGAAGCATCTGCGTCAGCTTTTCCGATGAGATGCCCTCGCTCTCCGGCACCACGCGCGGAAAATACGCTTCCGGAGATGCAAAATCCCCGAACGCTTCCTTCTGCGGCGCAAAGTCCGTCTTTCCCATATGTCCTGTCGTCCCACTCATAAATCCCCAGATCATTTCCATTGCGGTTAACTGTTCTTTCGCTGCCATGTACGATGCCTCCTGTCTCATGCGGTTGGATTTCCCTGTTTTTCCAGTTTTCCTCATTATATCCAGATTCCTTGAAAATCGCAATGCTTCTTCTGATAAAAAAGAACCGACATAGAAATCTGTATTTCGATTTCTGCCGGTTCTTTTCCGTGTGTGATTTTTTTATTTTACTTTAGCTTACTCATTCCAGAGTTTCATACGCTCCTGATAATTCTGTGTGATAACTTTTTCTACATCTTCCAGTCCTGCGTCATTCATTTCGGAAATCATCTTGTCGTACTCTTCCATTGCCGCATCGTGGCTGTCTGCATTCACAATCTTCGGATATTCCTGATCGTAGATATCCTGGATTTTCTGCCATTTCAAGCCATCCGGAGTGCTTCCTGCCGGGGCAAGGCCTGTAAACTCTGCGGTATCCCATCTGTCGTTCTCACCAAAGTGATTCATAGCCACCTGCCGGGTCTCTTTTACTTTATACTGTGATACATCGTATGGAGTTCCGTCTGTACCATTTCCGTTCTTTACAAACCAAGTCCATTTGCGGACGCCGGTATCCAGTTTTGTTTTGTCAAAATCCGTCTGGAATCCTTCAATCAGATCATCGTTCGGAACGTGTTTTCCATCTTCCATATTCCAGTTGGTTCCCTCAATACCCCACATCAGAAGATACTGTCCTTCTTCGCTTGCAAGGTAGTTGATCATCTTCATGGCTGCTTCCGGATTTTTACAATTCTTGGTGATCGCGATTGCATCCCAGCCAAGTGTACTTCTTCCGCAGTAAGTAGTTTCATCTGCACTGATTCCGTTTCCAAGGATTTTATAGGAATAGAATTTTGCATCTTCTCCTACAGAAGAAGCAAGTGCTGTATTTGCTGCATCGGTATCCCAGTAGGAAGCAAAGGTACTGAATACGTTACCTGCAGACAGTTTCTGCGTCCACTGATTTTTCTTGTTGACAACCCACTCTTTGTCCAGAAGGCCTTCGGTATACAGTTCATTGGCAAAGGACATCATCTCTTTGAAGTTTGGTGCTTTGGCAACATGTTCCAGATTGTCCCCATCCTGATAATATGTTTTCAGACCATACATTCCTTTTAATGTTCCATCGTAGTTTTTGGATTCTGCATCAAAGGTAATGGCAATACTCTCTTTTCCGTCAATGGTCGGATGAAGTTCTTTGAATTTCTTGCAAATGTCAATATACTCTTCCTGTGTAAATGGCTCATCGCTGTCTGCGCGGTCTTTTCCAACGATTTCGCACAGATAATCATAGCGCATCAGAACACCGGCTACCGGATCCGGATCTTCTCCGTACCAGTTATTCAGATAGTAATTCTTTCCATCGGTATAACGACTCTTGTTTAAGGTTTCCCCGTACATCTCTTTTACATCCGGACCGTACTCATCGATCAGATCATTCAACGGAAGCAGTGCGCCTGCCTCAATGTAACGGTTTACAATATCATTTCCACGATCCATCAGGACGATATCCGGGTAATTCTGACCGGTCAGCATCAGGTTCAATTTTTCCAGCGGATCTCCGGTTGGATTTTCTACCTGAATTTTGACACCTGTTTTTTCCTCAATTGCTTTTGCAACTGGATCATCAAAGGTATTGCTTCCGGAGTTTTTGTCAAAGATAGAAATCGTAACTCCGTCTGTTGATACCTCGCCCGATGCAGATGATGCACTGCCGGATGCAGTACTTGATGATGTACTGCCATTTGATCCGCATCCTGCAAGCATTCCCGCTGCCATCAGGACACTCATCGCCATTGCGATACTTTTTTTGAACTTCATTTTCTTTTCCTCCTTCTATCATCAGCTCTTTACAGATCCGAGCATGATTCCTTTAACAAAATATTTCTGAATAAACGGATAAACCATGATAATCGGAATGGTCGCAATCATCGTAGCAGCCATTCGAATGCTGTCCGGCGTAATGGTCTGTGACGCCTGATTTGCCGCCTGGTTCGCTGATGAAGTCTGATACTGATTCAGAATTTCAACCAAAATGGACTGCATTGTTTTTAAAGACTGTGCATTCGTAAACAAATATGCATCGAACCAAGAATTCCAATGGGTAATTGCAACAAACAGTGCAATGGTCATAATAATCGGCTTGGACAATGGAATTACCATTTTAAAGAAAACTGTCAGATCGTTTGCTCCGTCAATTTTCGCCGATTCAAAAATCTCTGCCGGCATTCCCTCTATATAATTCTTTACCAGAATCATATTATAAACACTTACCAGGTTCGGGAAAATAAATACAATGAAATTATTCAGCATTCCAAGGCTCTTTAATACCATATAATACGGAACCATTCCGCCGCCAAAATACATGGTGAAGATAAAGAACAGGTTCAGCTGTTTCCGGAACAGCAGCTCTTTTCTGGAAAGCACATAGGCAAGTGCTGTCGTGACAAGGACCGCCAGCGGTGTACCAATTGCAGTACGAAGTACAGTGATCAGAATGCCATGCAAAAATGTGGCACGTCCCAGAATATCTTTATAACTTGCCAGACTCAGTTTTCTCGGCAGAAAGTAGAGCCCGCCGCGCAGTGCATCGGTTGCATCGTTAATGGATACCACAAAAATGTTCCAGAACGGATACACACAGATCACAGTAACTAACACCAGAAAAACCACTTTGAAAATATCAAGAAACCAGTCACTGGCACAACGTTTTCTTTTGATTTTAATTGCTTTTTCTCTCATTTTCCTTCCTCCTAAAACAGTGCCGTATTATCATCACTGAATTTCTTCGAAAGTGCATTTGCACTGATGACCAGAATGAAGGAGACTGCGGATTTAAAGAATCCTACTGCAGTACCGTAAGAATACATTCCGTTTTTCAGACCATAGCGGTATGCATACGTATCAAGTACATCAGAATAATTTAAAATAGCATCATTAGACATCAACAGCTGCTGCTCATATCCTGTATTCAGAACACCTCCGATTGCCAGAATCAGAAGAATCATAATGGTCGGCTTTAATGCCGGAAGTGTGATATGCAGAATCTTCTGCATTCTCGTCGCACCATCCACATCCGCTGCTTCATACATATCCTGGCTGATGCCGGAGATTGCCGCCATATAGATAATCGCATTGTATCCAAGTACCTTCCACGCATTTGCGATCGCGATGATCCACCAGAAATATGGTCCTTTCTGGAAAAACAGAATCGACTCATCGGTTAATCCGAGGAATTTTAACAGATTGTTGATGACGCCGTCTGAAGAAAGGAATGTAAGGAAAATGTTTGCCGCAATAACCCAGGAAATAAAATAGGGAATATAAGATGCGGTCTGTACAAATTTCTTTGCCTTCTGGTTTCGAACTTCATTCAGGCAAAGCGCCAGAATGATTGGCAGCGGGAATGAGAATAACAGTGTCAGTAAGCTGGTTGCCAGTGTGTTTCTCATGATTTTTGTGAAATCTGTGGAAAAGAAATACTTGAACCAGTCAAGACCGACAAACTGCGAATTCACCATATCCGCAAAATAGCCGCTACCCTGCGGCGTGTAGTTGATGAAGGACATATACAGTCCTGTCATTGGTGCATAGCAGATCAGAATGACCCATACCAACGATGGAAGCAGCAGTAAAAACAGATATTTCTGTTTCCAGAACCGTTCCGCGAGGCTTTTTTTGTGCTTTGCATGCACGTTTTCTTTTTTCATGCCTTCTCCTTCTTTCTTCTTTTTGTTCATCTTGTACACTCTTGCTGTCTATGTTTCCATTCTAATGGATAGTCTGTCCTGCAACAATCTCACTTTTTTATGATTTCTATCTCGATTTAACGGAGTTTTATAATTCTCTTTTTTATTCTGTTGTTTTCTTACGATTTCTGTCAATATCTAACGAAACAGAAACCGGCTGACGGGCAAAATCACCTTTATCAGCCGGTTTCTGTTTCCTCTTCTATGCAAACAATACGAAGTTATTTCTGCTTTGTTTGATTTTTTATTCGTTTACTGGAATTCTGACAGAAACTGTCGTTCCATATCCTTCCTGGCTTTCTATTCGGACACCATAATCCTCTCCATAAGCCAGACGAACCCTGTTTGCAACATTTCTCAGTCCATATCCTTCCTCTAAGCGCCGCAGAGAACTTCGCAGTTTAATCAGTTTTTCCGCCTCGATTCCACATCCATCATCTGTCACCTGGAATACCACATCCCTTTCTTCTTTTTGAATTCTGACCGCAATGTGGAGAACTTCTTCCTCTTTTCTCGCATGGTGAATGGCATTTTCAACCAGCGGCTGCAGAAGAAGTTTAATGGTTCGATATGTCAGTACTTCTCTTGCAATCTCATACTCCACCTGTACGCTGTCCCGAAAACGCATCTGCTGGATTTTCAGATAGCTCTGCAGCAGTTCCACTTCTTCCTGGATGGAAAGCACCTGTTTTCCCTTATTCAGGGAAATCCGGTAGAAGCTGGACAAATTTTTGACCGCCTGCATCGTCTGTTTTCCACCTTCCCGCATCGCCAGTGCTGAAATAACCGCAAGTGCATTGTAAAGAAAGTGCGGATTGATCTGTTCCTGCAGCAGATTCAGTTCGCTCGTCTGAATCCGGATTTTCTTTTCGTAATTTTCCCGAATTAGCTCCTGAATCTGATCACTGAGCTGATTAAACGCCAGCCCGATCTGTCCGATCTCATCTTCTCCCATATTTTCCAGACGGTAATCAAATTCTCCCTGTCCCATCCGTTTTGCTGCATACACCACTTTCTGCACCCGCATGGAAATCCATCTTGTGTAACAGATAATGCAGAGAAATACCATAGCCGCGCTGCAGAGGATCAGGAACAGCATCCTTCTTGAAACAGCTTTTGCGTCTTTTAAAACCGTCTCCTTATCCGAAATCACAAGAATTTTTGTTCCGAAAACTCCGCTCTGGATATTTCCGATTTTTGAAATGCCGTCACGCTCAAACTCAATCTGCGCTTTCTGCTCCAGATCCTCTTCCGGCATTCTGGTCCGGATCGGAAGGCCTGCCATTTCCGGTTCGGAAGCAGCCAGAATATATCCTTTTTGATCCACCAGATAAATTTCATCGGTGGAATTTATTGTTTCGAGGAGGGGCTGTATCTGCTGATTTTCAATCTGTAACGACAGTACGCCCTTCATCCCGCCCTGTGGATAAAAATTCATCAGACGATTCATATGAAATGCTTTTCCGTCTCCAGATGTCCCACAGAATACCGTTTCCCCTATCGCATCAAATGTCAGCACACATTCCCTCCGATCTAGATCCTGCATGGAATAAAAATAATAATTATCCTGCGGAAGCGTTTCATTGTTGCTGTAAAAACAGATTTTGTAAATTCCTGCATTCATCAGACAGATTTCGCTGAGCTTCTTATCAATATAGTAAAACATATCTTCATAAGAATCGTTGCTGTAATCCTGAAACAAATATCCGCTCAGCATCTGATCCACATACAGCACATCCAGAATTGTTTCGTAAGGCTCGACCATCGTAGAAAAATTTTTTTCAATTCGTTCTGCTTCCTGTTCTGCACTCTGATATGCTTCAGTAAGAAGCACATTCCTTGTTTTTCCATAACTGTACCAGGTAACACACAGCATTGGAATCAGTGCCAGTACCAGATAGCCGATCACCAGTTTAAACTGAAAACTCCGATTTTTATACCATTTTACGATATTCATTTGGTGTCACTCCAAATCTTTTCTGAAAAACAACGCCAAAGTAAGAAACATTTTCATATCCAACCGCCAGACTCACTTCCCGTACTTTATTTTTCTTATTCTTTAACAGTTCCGCCGCCCTCTGCAGACGCATTTCCGTATTGTATTCCAAAATCGTTTTTCCTGTTGCCTCTTTAAACAGGCTCCTCAGATAATTCGGAGACAAACCAACCTCCGCGGCCAGCTTCTCGATATCTGCGCTTTCCGAGCAGTGCTCCTGAAGATATGTTTTTACCTGATAAACGGCATAGTAATTTGGATTTTGATTCTGTTCTTCAAAAAATGCCAACATCCGTTCCAGATACTGCTTCATCTTTTCCCGCATCTGATAACTGTTGTTTGCTTCAAAAATTTCATTTTCTCTCAAAATTTTTTCTGCTTCCATCCAGTTTTCCAGCAGTTCATCGCTCAAAACAAGACGGTTCCATAGATACATATAGAGATTGTAAACTTCTCCCGCAAATGTTTTCGGCGCAAGCCCCTTTAGCTGTTGAAAATAATCTTTCATGGTCTGCAGCGTTTCCTGCTTTTTCCCGTTGCTGACCAGACGACAGATTTCTTCTCTCCGCTCCTTCTGTTCCCGGAAATGATATGCTTTTTCCTCTTCCGTTTCTTTTTCATCTGCACAGAAAAGTTCCGGTGGATCCATATGAAATGCCAGAACACAACAGTTCCGAAGTTTTTCCGCCTTTTCGTACAGGCAGTCAGCTGTCCATGCTCCACTGCACCATCCAACGGCTCTCGGTGCGTCTTCTTTCAAATCATTCCAGATCTGAAATGCCGTATCTTTCACCGACAGATACCCCGCCAGCAGCAGCATACTGATCCGTTCCGTTTTGCTGATGTAACGGATGCCCTTGTATTTTTCCTGAATTTGGCTACAGATGTTTTCTTCCGTTTTTCCATAAACCGCTATGATTCCAAACCTGCACTCTTCCAGTTCTTCTCCAAATACACCACGGAAATTTTTCCGTAAAAGCTCTGTTTCCTGTTTTTCCCGCAAAGCCATTTCCAGCAACTGCTTCGCCGCCGTTTTCCGCGACCAGTCTGCTATCTCTCTTTTCTCCAGTTCACTTCTCACTTTTTTCAGACATGCTTCTACTTCTTCAATCGTAAATGGCTTTAAAAGGTAATCCACGGCATTCACCTGAAAAGCGGAATGGATATAGGAAAAATCATCATATCCTGTCAGAAAAACAATTTTGCATGGATATCCCCGGCGTACGATCGTCTCTGCCAGTTCAATTCCACTCATTCCTGGCATCTGAATATCCGTAATCACAATATCTGCCATATTTTCTTCCAGGCACTCCAGTGCCCTTCTGCCATTGCGCGCGGTAAATACTCTGGAAATCCCGTTCTTTTTCCAGTCAATATAATCCCGCAATGTCTCCAGTTCAATTTCTTCATCTTCTACAAGAAGAACGCGATACATTTTCTCCCTCCTGTTTCCAGTTGCTCCTGCAGTTTTCTTCTCCTGCTGCTTTTCATTTCTGTCTTTTTACTGCAGAAGTTCAATCATATACGCCTCATACGGCTGTAACTTCCACACTTCTTTTGTGAGGCTTTCTGTATCATTATGAATCAGAACCGTTCCTTTTGTCAAATCATATCGGGCTTTCATCTCTGCCGCGGTATCCCGGAAATTGCAGAGCACAATCAGCTTTTTCTCTCCCAGATTTCTCTCATAAGCAAAAATATCCGGATTTTCTTCCTCAATCAGACGGAAATCCCCATAAACAAGAGTGTCATTTTTCCTACGCAGCGCAATTAGTTTTTGATAGAAATAGAAGAGGGAATCCGGATTTTTTCTGCTGTTTTCCACATTGATCTCCTCGTAATTCTGATTTTCCGCCATCCACGGTGTTCCCGCTGTAAATCCGGCGTGTTTTTCCGCATTCCACTGCATTGGCGTCCGCGCATGGTCCCGGCTGTTCCGTGCAAGATAGGTACGAATTTTTTCTTCCTCCCAGCCTTCTTTTTTACGGTCTTCGGCAAAATTTACAGACTCGATATCCTGATAGTCCTCGATCCGAAGCCCTGACACATTTGTCATACCGATTTCTTCCCCCTGGTAAATATAAGGAGTTCCTTTCATCCCATGGAGAAGGACAGCCAACATTTTTGCTGATTTTTCCCGATACGGTTCCCTGTCATTTCCAAAGCGCGATACGACACGCGGAAAATCATGGTTTCCCCAGAACAGGCTGTTCCATCCTTTTTCTTCCAGTCCCGTCTGCCATTTTTCAAAGAGCTGCTTCAGTTGCGGCAGCGTATACGGTTTCGGATCCCAGTTTCCACTTCGGATGCCGTCGATTCCCATCAGTTCAAACTGAAAAATCATACTGAGCTCCTGGCTTTCCGGATCAGAATACTGCTGTGCCATTTCTACCGTAGCACCTCCGGTTTCCCCCACTGTCAGGATCTGTTCTGATTTTCCATACGTATTCTGATTCATTTCCATTAAGTATGTATGAATCTGCTCCGAATGAGTATCATTTCCTCCATGTCCATCTTTTACAATATTGTCAATTGCATCCAGCCGGAAACCACGGATCCCTTTATCCATCCAGAACTGGATCATCCGGTACAGCTCTTTCCGAAGCGACGGATTTTTCCAGTTCAGATCCGGCTGCATTACACTGAAACTGTGATAATAATATTCCTGAACCTCCGGCACCCATTCCCAGGTGCTTCCTCCAAAGAATGCTCCGCCGCCTTCTGGCGGCTGCTCCTTCGTTCCTTCCTTCCAGATGTAAAAATCATGGTATTTACTGTTTCGATCCTTTCTGGCTTCCAGGAACCATGGGTGCAGATGGGAACTATGATTTAAAACAAGATCCATCATGACCACAATTTCCCGCTTTTCACAGGCTGCGATCAGTTCTTCCAGCTCTTCCATTGTGCCCGCTTCTTCCATTACTTTATAATAGTCACTGACATCATATCCATTGTCGTAATTAGGAGAATCGTTAAAAGGCGAAAGCCAGATGGCTCCAACACCAAGCTCCTGCAGATAGTCCAGCTTCTGCAGAATCCCTCCAAAATCGCCGATGCCGTCTCCGTTGCTGTCACAGAAGCTTCTGGTGTAAATCTGATATACGGTTAAGCTATGCCACCACTCTCTTTTCATTTTCTGTCCTCTCTTTCTTTTTTCCTATAAGAGCAGTATAATGATATTATCTTATATTTTCTAACCTGATTTTCGTATTTAATGAAAGGATTTTGACTTTTATGAAAAAAGAACGTTCAAAAGAGCTCTTTTCTCCTGAATCTTGTTCCCCTGTTCTTTCTGGCGGAATCCGGGATTTTACCGTGCATGGAACCGAACCTGTTCCGCTCCATATCTATCATCAGGATTATGCGCATGGCGGGCTCTCTGTTCCTTTTCACTGGCATAAAGAATTAGAATGGATCTGGGTTGAAAAAGGTACTCTCACTCTGACACTGAAAACTGAAACCCGGACAATTTCCGAAGGTACTTTTCTTTTCATCAACAGTCACGAACTGCATCAGCTCTGCAGCATTGGAACTACCCCTTCGATTCACCATGCCCTTGTATTTCTTCCAGAAATTCTCTCATGTGCCTATCTGGATTCCTGTGAAGCAGACTGGATTCGTCCGCTGCTCTCTCATCAACTGCTTCTTCCGGCTTTTCCATTGGAAGAGCTTTCTGCTGCTGAAGCCTCCTCTCAGACACAGAAAACATTTGTACTGACATTATCTGAGCTTTTCCAGGAAATCCTGTATGCATACGATACCAAACCCATCGGCTGGTTTCTTCTGATCAAAAGTGACATGTATCGGATTCTTGCACTTCTGGCGCAATACCAGCTTTTTCTTCATCCGGAACCCCTCTGCACTCGTAAAAAAGAAAGATCTGATCAGTGTAAAAAACTCTTACGTTATATTCAGGATAACTATGATTCCAAAATCCGTCTTTCAGATCTTGCTGCTATACTCAATATGAATCCACAATATTTTTGTCGTTTCTTCAAAACGCACTTTCACACAACGCCTATTTCCTATATCAACCAGTACCGCGTAACCCAAGCCGCAGATCTTCTTACCGGCAGCTCGCTTTCTATCTTGGAAATTGCTCTGCATACCGGATTTGAAAGCCCCAGCTATTTTGCCAGCATTTTCCGCCGGACTTTTGGTATGTCACCGGAAGAATATCGAAAAGCCATGCCCTGACCCGGCAAATTTTTTCCTTCTGAATGCACGACAACACAAATCTCAAAAATTTTTGATTTTTTTTCAAAAAACACTTGCCAAACTCGTTTTCTTATGATAATATACTACTTGTCGCTGAGCAAAAATCACGGCAGACAAATCAAAAACTTCGGCTCCGTGGTCAAGCGGTTAAGACATCGCCCTTTCACGGCGGTAACACGGGTTCGATTCCCGTCGGAGTCATATGGCGTCGTAGCCAAGTGGTAAGGCAATGGTCTGCAACACCAGTATCCACCGGTTCAAATCCGGTCGACGCCTCTTCTTTCCCGGAAACAGATAGTTTCTGGGATTTTTCTTTTTCAAAATTATTTCAAAAAAGCTACCGGTTCTGTTTGCTTCGGCAGCTTTTTTGAAAATATCATTCTTTTTTAATTTTCTTTTTCTTTCACATAGTCTTCGTACACATACGCCGTTTTTCCCTCATACGAAATCTTGTACCATCCGTTCTCTTTTCCGAGCATTTCCACTTCTTCCCCTGTCGTCAGAGCTCCGATAACCTGGCTTGTGCTGACGTTGGGTTCTGTACGTACATTGACCGGTGAGATACAGGTGACGGTTTTCTTACCCTTCTGCTTTTTCACGCCATCCGAATTATTTTCTGCTTCCAGCGCTCTTTTCTGCTCCTGGCAGGCCGTCTGAAATGTTTCTGTCAGCAGCTCATTGTCCGGGAACTGCAGAGACTCCAGTATTTCCGGCACGATTTGCTGTGTATCGTTGCTGCCGTTTCCTTTTTTCCATATAATCTGATACCCTTCATTCTCCGTTTTCACTCCGCAGAAAAATGCGGTCGGAATCTGCAGGGAATTTTTTACCTGGAAACGATAAAAGGAACTCTCTTTACTTTTTCCTTCGTTAACTGTTTTCGCTACAAAATCACTGATGCTGTTTTCCCCGGTTATTTCATTTTGATCGATTAATTTTTCAGCACTCTCTTCGTCCTCCGGGAAATCCATAAGTATCACTTTTGCCATTCCTTCCCGATACGATATCTCAAGACTTTCCCCATCTTCCGATATGAAACTGCATTGAATTTTTTCATCTCTCATTACATTCCAGCCTTCTGGAAGTGTGATTATAATATTCTGGTATGTAGAAAGAAACTCTTTTTCACCATCTTCTGACTCATCCTGGACACTGGATGCTCTTTCGGAGACAACCGATGGATTCTCCTTTTCCACCTGCTGATTTCCACATCCCATTACCACAATAGTTGTCATCAGAAGAACAGCTAAACAGTTTTTTTTGTTTCTCATGTACAATTTCCTTTCTTGACAGTTCCCTCTTTATTTTCTGTCAGAAAATTTCTTTTGCTTATTGTATCATAACTATTTTTGCACTGTAAAGAGTACGTTCCTTCCCTCCTGCTTTGATTTTCTTTATGCAAAAAAATCTCCAACCAGATTGAGGTTCCCTTCCTCTCAAATCCAGTTGAAGATTTTTCTTATCTTTTTTATTTTACTTCTGTAAATTCGACCCGGATACTCTCATACTCTCCCAGCACCTGCTGCAGCGTCAGTCCCGCACGGTTCCAAGTACGGCCGGAGCGGATTTCTCCATCCAGACTGCAGCGGTACAGCTTATCCTCTGCAAGACCGCACACTTTCGTGTGAACCGGAAGCGGATTTCCTTCTGCATCCGTCTTTACCAGTGTAAGCAGTGCGCGGCTCTGATCTTTTGCCACGAACTCCCATGCCATGAAATCCTGCTTTTTCAGCCCGGTCAGACGGTAATACAGGCCTTCGTGCGTCAGATCGTAATATGTATGCATTGCAGCAACCTGCTCTTTTACCATCTCTTTCTCTTCATCCGAAATCTTGTTCAGGTCCATCTCATAGCCGAAGCTTCCTGCAAGAGCTACATCACCTCTTGTCTTGAATGGAGTTACGCGGCCGGTCTGATGGTTCGGGCATACCGAAACGTGGGATCCAACCGTGCTGATAGGATAGAAGAAGGAACTTCCATACTGAATCGACAGACGGTTGATCGCGTCCGTGTTATCACTGCACCAGATCTGCGGGGAATAATACATCATACCGGCATCAAATCTTCCGCCGCCTCCGCTGCATCCCTCAAGCAGCAGATCCGGGCACGCGGCAAGGAAACGCTCGAGCAGATCATAAACACCGAGCACATAGCGGTGATACAGCTCTCCGTTTCGGCTCTGTGCTGCCACATGGCTGTAAACATCGCAGACACTGCGGTTCATATCCCATTTGACATAATCAATTTCTGCATCGTGGACGATGGTCGTCAAACGCTCCAGCAGATACTCCCGCACATCGTCACGCGTCATATCCAGTACAAGCTGATTTCTTCCATGGTTTGGCACACGTCCCGGAACTGCAAATGCCCAGTCCGGATGTGCACGGTAGAGATCACTGTCCTCGGAAATCATCTCCGGCTCGAACCAGAGACCGAATTTCATGCCCATCTTGTGGATTTTTTCTGCAAGCTGTGCCATGGAACCGTTCATCTTCTTCTCGTTGACAAACCAGTCGCCAAGGCCGCTGTTGTCATCATCTCGTTTTCCGAACCAGCCATCATCAAGCACCAGCATTTCGATGCCGAGTTTCTGCGCCTGCTCTGCGATTTTCAGAATTTTCTCTTCATTGAAATCAAAATACGTTGCCTCCCAGTTGTTGATCAGGATCGGACGTTCGGCATGTTTATACGCACCGCGGCAGATATGCTCGCGGATGATCTCATGATACTGCTGTGACAGTTTGGTAAGGCCGCTTCCGGAGTAGCTCAGGATCACCTGCGGGGTATCGAACACTTTTCCTTTTTCCAGGTGGAAACAGAAGTTTGCCGGGTGAATACCCATCTGGAAACGGGTCTGGTTTTTCTGATCCTTCTGTGCCGCTGCAACAAAGTTTCCGCTGTAAACAAGGCATGCGCCGATGCAGGAACCGTGTGTCTCGTCAGCCCCCTCCTCGCAGAGGATTACGGCCGAATTGTAATGATGGCTCGACGTGCCGCGGATGCTGCCGATCTCGACTTTTGCGCGCTGCACCGGAATCCGCTCTGCCGTACGCTCCATCGCATGACGGCCGGAGAAATAGATCATCTCATAATTTTCATACATCAGATCCATGCTGAAAGACAGCATTTTTTCCAGCTCGATTGCCGTCTCTCCGTGGTTTTCCAGTCTTGCCGCTCTCGTAATCACGTTTTCGTTTTCAAATACTCCGTAGAACAATTTCAGTACAACACCGGAAGCTTTCTCTTTCATCGTGATGACAAGCGTTTCTCCTTTTTCTTCCTCTGTATCGTACAGTGCCGGCATACCCGGAACCGCATAGGAATGATCGAGGATTTCATAAGAATCGAAACGGAAATCTGCCGCACAGCTTCCATCCACCTGACGAATCCGAACCATATCATCACGGTAATCGCCGACTCCGCTCGAAGGTACTTCCTGCGGCAGTGTATCCAGAGAATACGTGCGATCGCTTCCGGCTTCCTCCGGATTTCCTGCAAATCCCATATCCGTACAGAAAATCAGACCGGAAAGATTTTCCTCACCGATTTTTTCTCCATAGTAGAGATGCAGAAGCACATTTTTGTCATCTGCGAACATCTGGTAACTGCTGTCTTTTGTCTGGAGGGTAAATAACCGTCCATTTTCACTTACTTTGATTGCCATGGTTTTTTCTCCTTTATCTTATCGCATTTTTTCGGGCTGCTCACACCAAAATCACTTTCTTACATACCCGAACAACAAGTGTTCCGGTGCTGCGTGAACCGTAACGGCTGCTACTCCGGGCTTTTGATCTCCTACAGCTGCTTGCAGTATCCTGCAAAACACGATATAATTTTACTGATATTTCGGAATCTCATCCTTTTGTGACATTCCGGCTTTTCTGATGATTCATTTTGTGAGGTATACTTATGGAAACTTCCTGGACACTTCCTGTCCCAAAGCATAAATTTTCGGATCTTTATCTCTGCTTCTGCGGCTACGAAGCCTGCCAGCCGTTCCACAGCTACGGCCCTGCTGTACGCCCCAATTACGTGATCCACTATATTATTTCCGGGAAAGGCACTTTTACCATCGGAAACCGCACTTACCGCCTAACCGCCGGACAGGGCTTTTTCCTGATGCCAAATGTCCGCACCTACTATGAAGCCGATGCGGATGATCCCTGGACCTATCTCTGGATCGGTTTTGACGGCGAAAAAGCTGCCTCTTATGTACAGGAACTCGGTCTTTCCGAGGAGCACCCTGTCTACCAGTGCAGTTTTTCCGGTGAACTGCAGTCCCTCCTGTTTCAGATGCAGAAGCACAATACCTATGACACCTCTGACCAGTATCTTCTGGAAGGCTGTCTGTACCAGTTTTTCTCAATTCTTTCCCGCGAAATCACGCTTGCCGATCCTTCTGCACGGGAGATCGGCAATCTTTACGTGGAAAAAGCCGTTGAGTTTATCCGAAATAATTATTCCAATGAAATTCTTGTCTCGGATATTGCCAGATATGTATGCATCAACCGGAGTTACCTTTATACCCTGTTTCAGAAATATCTCCATACCTCACCGCAGGACTATCTTTCTTCCTGCCGGATCACGCGTGCGCTTGAGCTTTTATCATATACGGATCTCCCCATCGAAACGGTCGCTTTTTCCTGTGGTTACCGGAATGCCGAAGTTTTTACCAAAGCCTTCCGCCAGAAGCAGGGCATGACGCCAAGCGCCTATCGGAAAAAGTTCCGCCTTGACACGACTCCTGACTCTGCACATGTTCCGTGATCTGTCTGATTTTATTATAACGAAATCTTTCTTCCATGAACAGGAAGAAATGTTATGGAAAACCGTCAAAATGTTAGATGGCGTTTCTTAATGGCTACAGACATCAAAAAAGCGATACAGTTATGATTTCTCATTTCTGTATCGCTTCTTCATCTTAGCTCCCCGAGTTGGGCTCGAACCAACAACCCTTCGGTTAACAGCCGAATGCTCTACCATTGAGCTATCGAGGAATACCTCAGGAATCTTTTCCTGACAATCGTTACTATAACACAATCTTTTTCGAAAAACAAGTATTTTGCGGAAAATAATTACAAAAAGCCACCGGATCTCTCCGATGGCCTTTCTGATATACCTTCAAAACCGCACATACTTTACATCTATCATTCCATTTCTGTGAACACAACCAATTAGGTCAAGCCCTCGACC